>JBBIVX010000018.1:0-63635 GCA_037439465.1 Hydrogenophilales bacterium
CAATAGCAAGATTTTCCGTTTCCCGGCCCAATTAAACGGCAAGCCCCGCCGAATAGATACCGCGGCGGGGCCGGTTCGATGTCTGTGGACTCAGCGTTTCTTGTTGGTGTAAGCCCGTCCGCCAGGTGTGCGCGGCGTGGTGGTATAGGCCCTTCCAGCCGGCTTGGTTGGCATGGCGCTGTGGGCGATGTCGACCTGCATGCCCTTGCCGATTCTCGCTTTGCGCTTCTTGGCCACCGGTTCAGTCGTGGCGATGGCGGACGGTAGCGCCGCGACGCCGCCGACGGCCGGCGCGCCAGGGGCTTTGCCGAGCTTGGCCAGCCTTTCTTCGAGCTGTCGGATCAAAGTCTCAGCCCGCTCTATGAGGGCATTCATCTTGGCTACGCCCGCCTCCGCGCGCTTGGCGGAATCATCGGCACGTGTGCCGGCTCCGGCGACCGTATTGGCCGACTTGGCGAACTCGGCCATACCCTTCGCCGACAGGTTATGCATTTCCTGTGCGCGAAGCGCGGCCGCCTCGGCCTTGGCCGCCGCGGCGTCAGCCTGTTTTGCGGCCTGC
This sequence comes from Hydrogenophilales bacterium, assembly GCA_037439465.1. Lineage (GTDB taxonomy): Bacteria > Pseudomonadota > Gammaproteobacteria > Burkholderiales > Thiobacillaceae > Parasulfuritortus. The sequence goes on from JBBIVX010000018.1 coordinate 560, forward strand.
TCGGCCTTGCCGCCGGCGCTGCTCGCCTGGTTGGCCACCTTGGCGAACTCAGCCATGCCCTTGACCGCGAGGCCAGTCACTTCCTGTACCTTGGTGCTGGATGCATCGGCCTTGGCGGCCGCCTCCGCCGCCAGCTTGGCCGCCTGCTCGGCCTTGACCGCGGCATTCGCCATCTGGGTCGCGGCCTTGGTGAAATCGGCCATACTCTGGGCAGCCTTCTGCACCACGTCATTGGCGCGCAGCATGGCCTCGCTGGCATTGCGGGCGGCGAGATCGGCGCGGGCCGCCCCCTCCTCCGCTTTCACCGCCGCCGCCGCCGCGTTTTGACCGGACTGGATCACGTTGCGAATGGCCTCCATGACGCGCGGATCGACATTGGCCGGCGCCGCGGCAGGGGCGCTGCCATAGTTCTTCGGGGCCGCATACTGGGGCATGTACTGCGGCATGTACTGCGGCATGTACTGCGGCATCATGTACTGCGGCATCATGTACTGCGGCATATATTGCGGCGCTCCAGCCGGCGCTTGAGCAGTGGCATGGCCGCTCTGGGCGATCATCGCCGCGGCCAATAAAAGTAAAGCAGGGGGAAAACGCTTCATGATCGCTCCATGTCCATGAAAAAAGAGGATAACCGGGCTAGTTTAGCCTTATGTGGCGATCGCCGTCACTCAAAGATCACGGCCGGGATCATCTCAGCCGGCATCGCCTTCGCTACCGACCAGAGCCAGCTCGGCGGCCTTGACCACCGCCCTGGCCTTGTTGCGGGTCTCGATCCACTCGTTTTCGGGCACCGAATCGGCAACGATGCCGGCTCCCGCCTGGACATAAAGGGTCTTGTCCTTGACCACGGCGGTGCGGATGGCAATGGCCACGTCCATGTCGCCATTGAAGCCGAGATAACCGACCGCACCGGCATAGATGCCGCGCTTGCTGGGTTCCAGCTCGTCGATGACCTCCATCGCCCGCACCTTGGGCGCGCCCGAGACGGTGCCCGCCGGGAAGGTGGCCCGCAATACGTCCATGGCGCTGAGCCCGCCGCGCAACGTGCCTTCCACGTTGGACACGATATGCATGACGTGGGAATAGCGCTCCACGATCATGTTTTCCGTCACCCTGACGCTGCCAACCTTAGCCACCCTGCCGACGTCATTGCGGCCCAGGTCCATGAGTTGGACGTGTTCGGCGCGTTCCTTGGGATCGGCCAGTAATTCTTGTTCGAGACGCAGGTCATCCTCGCGCGTGGCGCCGCGCGGACGTGTGCCGGCGATGGGGCGCAGCGTCACCGTGTCGCCTTCGAGGCGAACCAGGATTTCCGGCGAGGACCCCACAACCTGGAAGCCACCCATATCGTAATAAAACATGTAGGGCGAGGGGTTGAGGCCGCGCAGGGCGCGGTACAGGGACAGCGGATGGGCATTGAAGGGCCGGCTCATGCGCTGGGAGAGCACCACCTGCATGATGTCGCCGTCGGTGATGTAGCGTTTTGCCCGCGCCACCGCCTCCTTGAAGGCGTCCTCGCCGAATTCGGAAAACGCCTCGACCGGCTCTCCCGCCTCGGTTCGCGGCGGGTTGGCCGGCTTGCCCAGTTGCCGCGCCAGATCCTTGAGCCGCAACTGGGCCTGGGCATAGGCCTCATCCTCCATGGGATCGGCATAGACGATCAGGGTCAGTCGACCGGACAGGTTGTCCACCACCGCCAGCTCATCGGTAAGCATAAGCAGGATGTCGGGCGTGGCCAGCACATCGAGTTTGACCGTAGCGGCCAGGCGCTTCTCGATGTAGCGCACCGTGTCGTAGCCGAAGTAGCCGCACAGGCCGCCCGGAAAACGCGGCAAACTGGCAAGCGGCGCCGCTTTGTAGCGCCCCATGAAGGTCTCGATGAAGGCCAGCGGATCATCGCTGTCGCCTTGCTCGACCGGCAAACCACCGGTCTCGACACTGATGAAGCGGCCATGCACCCGCAGCACGGTCTTGGCGGGCAGACCGATGAACGAGTAACGGCCGAAACGCTCGCCGCCGACCACCGATTCCAGAAGGTAGGTATAAGGCCGATTGGCGAGCTTGAGGTAGATGGACAGCGGCGTATCCAGGTCAGCCGGCAGTTGCCGGAAGACCGGAATGCGGTTGTAGCCCTGGCGGGCCAGTTCGATGAACTCCTTTTCAGTCATTCTTGTGCCCCGTGAAACGTGCAAAGGAAAATGGCCAACACGCGCAAACCCACGCCCATCGCCATCGGCGAGCCAACGCGGGATTTCCGGCTGTCCTTTCCATACGCTTCACACTCAGACCTTTCTGATCACCCGTTGCGCCGCCTCCGCCAGACTCGGCACTACCGCGTCGAGATCCAGTTCGGTGACCGGCTGCCCCCGGTTATAGCCATAGGGCACGCAGAACACCGGACAACCGGCGGCGCGGGCGGCCTCGGCGTCGTTGAGGGAATCGCCAATCAACAACAACTCGTCCGGCTCGACGCCGAACACCTGGCAGGCATGTTTAAGAGGCAAGGGCGAAGGTTTGCGCTCGGCCAGACTATCGCCCGACAACACCAGATCGAAGTAGACATCGAGGCCGGTTTCCTTGAGCAGCGGCAGGGTGAAGCGCCCGGCCTTGTTGGTGATGCACGCGATGGGCAGGCCCATGTACCTGAACGCCTGCAGGCCCTCCACCACGCCCGGGAAGGGACGGCTGCGGCGCGTCAACCATGCGCCGTAGTGCCGCTCGAAGAGCGGCATGGCACGGGCGAACAAAGCCGGGTCCGGCTCGCCCTCCAGGCTACGGGTCAGCACCCTCTTCACCAGCCGCGCCACGCCGTTACCGATATAGGTCTTGACCTCGGCCAGCGTCAGCGGCGGCAGCCCCAGGTCAGCGGCCATGGCGATCGCCGCGTCGGCCAGGTCGGGCGCGGTATCAAGCAAGGTGCCGTCGAGGTCGATGACGACGGCCTTGATGGGGAGAGGGAAGTTCATCATAGGGGCAAGATTCAAGGGGCCAGGGAGTGCTGCCTCGACTCTTGCGTCCTGCTCCATGTAACTATCCTCATCATACCTTGGCCAGTTCCGCCCGCATCGCGGCTATCACGCTGTCGTAGCGGTGTGGGTCGCCCTCTTTGGCCGCGCCGAACACGGCCGAGCCGGCGACAAAGGTATCGACCCCAGCTCTGGCCACTTCCAGTATGTTGCCGGGGCCGACCCCGCCATCGATCTCCAGGCTGATGTCCTTGCCGGAAGCGGCGATCATCTGCCGCACCTTTCTCGCCTTGTCGAGCACATAGGGGATAAACTTCTGGCCGCCAAAGCCGGGGTTGACGCTCATCAACAGCACCATGTCCAGCTTGTCGAGGGTGTATTCCAGCACATCCAGCGGGGTGGCCGGGTTGAACACCAGACCGGCCTTGCAGCCCGATTCCTTGATCAGGCCGAGGGTGCGGTCGATATGCTCGGAGGCTTCCGGATGGAAGGTGATGTAGGTCGCACCGGCCTTGGCGAAGTCGGGGATGATGCGGTCCACCGGCTTGACCATCAGGTGCACGTCGATAGGTGCGGTCACGCCATGTTTCTTCAGCGCCTCGCAAACCAGCGGGCCTATGGTCAGGTTGGGCACATAGTGGTTATCCATCACGTCGAAGTGAACGATGTCGGCACCAGCGGCGAGGACATTGTCCACTTCTTCGCCCAGTTTGGCGAAGTTGGCGGAAAGAATGGAAGGAGCGATTCTGAATTGCGGCATTTATTGACTCCCGGTGCGTGACAAAGGGCTGAATTTTACCCGTTCGACCTGCCGCTGGACAGTCGCCGGCAATTCGTGTGCAATGCCCGCCGAACGGTCATTCCCGAATGGATAGCCATGGCTGAAAGCAGGAAATACCAGATCACCGTCACCCCACTCGCCCGCTACCTGGCTGAACAATCAGATGAGATGGCGAGTCGATATGTCTTCGCCTACACCATCACCATCGCCAACACCGGCACCGTGGCGGCCCAGCTCATCTCGCGCCACTGGATCATCACCGACGCCGGGCAGCACGTGCAGGAAGTGCGCGGCCTTGGAGTGGTCGGCGAACAGCCGCTCCTCAAACCAGGAGAACAGTTCGAATACACCAGTGCCAGCGCCCTGAACACCCCGGTAGGCAGCATGCACGGCAGCTACCAGATGGTGGCGGAGGACGGTGTGCAATTCGAGGCGGAAATCCCGGCATTCATCCTCACCATGCCCCGCGTTCTGCACTGAGCCTGGCAAGATGCTTTACCCGCTGACGTTATTGTCGTTGGCCATCCTGGCGGGCTGTCAGGCGCCGGCACCTGTCACCGAGGCTTCGCCCCCGCTGCCGGCCATACCCGCCACCGCCCCCATGACAACCCGGCCCGCGCCAGCGAATGCCCAGGAGGCATTGTCTGGCCCACCTGCCGCAGCACCCGGCGGCGTCACTCCGGCGCCAGCGGCAAAGCCATCCACCGTCGTCATGGATTGGCTCGGCCCCGCCGCCTGGAATGATCTGCCCGGCTGGGAAGACGACGACCTCACGGCAGCCTGGCCGGCCCTGCTGCAATCCTGCGTCAGCCTGCAGAAACAACCCGCCTGGAAGGATGTCTGCCGCACCGCCATCGACATGCGGGCGCCGCACCTAGAGTTGATCCGTGCCTTTTTCCAACGCCGCTTCGCGGTCTATCAGATACGGCAGGCGGACGGCGGCACGGAGGGGCTCATCACCGGTTATTACGAACCGCTGCTGCGCGGCAGCCGCGCCCCGACCGCCCAGTACCGTCATCCCCTGTATGCGCCTCCGGATGACCTGTTGATCGTCGATCTTGCCAATCTCTACCCTGAACTGCGCAGCCTCCGCCTGCGCGGCCGCCTGGACGGCAAGAAAGTAGTGCCTTATTTCACCCGCGGCGAGATCGAGGCCGGGAAGGCCCCGCTACAGGGCAAGGAAATCGCCTGGGTGGATGACCCGCTCGAACTCTTCTTCCTTCAGGTCCAAGGCTCGGGCCGCATTCAACTCGAAGACGGCAGCGTGATCCGGGTCGGCTACGCCGATCAAAACGGCCACCCCTACAAATCCATCGGCAGATGGCTGGTCGACCAAGGCGAAATGCCCCTGGACAAGGCCTCCATGGAAGGCATCAAGGACTGGGCCAGAAACAACCCAGGACGCCTGCCCGAACTGCTGGCGGCGAACCAGAGCTATGTCTTCTTCCGCGAGCTGGCCAATCACGACGGCGGCCCTTTGGGGGCACTGGGCGTGCCGCTGACGCCGGCGCGCAGCATCGCCATCGACCCGCGCGCCGTGCCGCTCGGCGCTCCGGTCTGGCTGGCCGCCACGCAACCCAACTCGACCACCCCGCTAAACCAGCTGGTACTGGCACAGGACACTGGCGGCGCCATTCGCGGCAACGTCCGCGCCGATTTCTTCTGGGGTTTCGGCGATCAAGCCGGAAAACAGGCCGGGGCCATGAAGCAAAAAGGCCGTATGTGGTTATTCCTGCCCAACGACTATCCACTCACCGCGGGCGATAAATAATTAAGGCGCGGATTCAATCCAGAGTGTTCATTGGGACACGGAATGAGAGGGTGACGTTTTGCGAGCACCGGCCCCGCCACTAAGGGAGGCTTTGGCGACACGGTCGCCGGTCAATCATCCAGCTCATAGCGCACGCGTATGTATATCTGCGCCCGCACCGGCCGCCCATCCTTGCGTGCCGGCAGAAACTTGCCGGTTCTGAAGGCCTCCACCGCCGACTGGTCGAAGATCCCTGGTGGTTCGCCCTCCATGACCTGCACGTCCTGCACCACCCCGTACTCGTCCACCCGCAATAGCAGCTTGACCGTGCCCTCGATGCCGCGCCGGGCCGCCTCCAGCGGGTAAACCGGATTGATGGGCTGGGCCGCCCTGGGCGAGATATCCAACTGCCTCGCCTCGTACCAGGTGGTATCGAGCATCACCGGGATGCTGGGCAGGCTGGGTGCCGGCGGCTCGCTGGCGTGCGCTGGCGACGTTGGCGCCCTGGCTGGCGCCACTGGTTGTGGGGCGACTACCGCCTCGGCCTGGTGGGCGGCCACGGCTGGAGGTTTAGTCAATGGGGACGGTTCTGTAACCGGCCCGGGGAGAGAAACCGTTGCCGGCCGAGCAGGCTCCGCGGGAACCGGCGTTGCTGGCGGCGTAATGTCACGGGGTTCTGGCGGCGGCGCGCCAGCCGGCTCGATCAGGCGGGCGCTGATCACCACGGTTTCATCGCGTGCCGGGAATGGTCGTGGCTGCACCAGCATAATGACCGCAAGGTGCAGGCACGCCGACAGCAACAGCATACGCGGCAGGGGCCGCTGCAGCAGGTGGATGGACCAAGACGCCAAGGGGGCACCCAATGATTCCGACATGGGCGGAGTATAAATGGCAACACCCCCGCCGGCAGGATGCCCCTCAGTCTGAAAAAATGCTGGCGCCGCTGTCAGCCGGCAGCGGTACTTACTTTGAGGCCTCGGCCAGCAGTTTTTCCAGGCGATCGGCCGGTGCCAGGCCAGGCACCCGCTTGCCGTTGGCGAAGATGATGGCTGGCGTACCCTGGATGTTGAGCTTCTGGCCCAGCGCCAGGTTGGCCTCGACCGGGTTGGGGCAATCGTCCTTGCCTACCGGTACCGTGCCGTCAAGCATCAACTCCATCCAGGCTTTAGCCCGATCGGCACTGCACCAGACGAGACGGCTCTTGCGCGGCGCATCGCTGTGCATCGGCAGGGGATAGGGGAAGATGTGGATGGTCACATTGTCGAGCTTGGCAAGCTCCGCCTCGAGTTTTTTGCAATAAGGACAGTCCGGGTCGGAAAACACTGCCATCCGGCGCTTGCCATCGCCCTTGACAATTTTGATCGACTGTTCGAGCGGCAGGCTGTCGAACTTCACCTCCGACAGCTTGTCGAGGCGCTCGCGGGTCAGGTTACGCTTGTTCTGGGTCTCCAGCATTTCGCCGACCAGCACATACTTGGCTTTGTCGTCGGCGTAGATGACCTGGCTGCCGTCCACCACGACTTCGTAGAGGCCGGCGATCGGGCTCTTGCTGACGCTGTTCACTTTGGCTCCCGGGAAGCGGCTCTCGATGTTTTTTTTGATGTCGCCTTCGCCGGCATTACAGGCCGTGGCCAACAGGGCGGTCAACAACAGCGGGTAAACGATACGCATGAATTCTCCAATCATCAGTGCACGGCGTGCCGCAGCAACGCCTGTTTCAGCCAATCCTGGCCGTCGGTCAAATCGAGCCCGCCATTGCGCAGCCAGCGCAGCAGCGGATCCGGGTGGGTGAACAACTTTTTCAGACCGCCGCTGGTGAACTGCATGGAAGCCACGTCCTCCCTCCGGCGTAATGCATAGGCTTGGAGCCGGCCGTCTTCGCCGGGGTTCCCGCCGGTGGCCAACATTTCCGCCAGGAGCCGGCTGTCGCGAAAGCCCAGATTCACCCCCTGGCCCGCCAGGGGATGGACAGTATGCGCGGCATCGCCGATCAGGACCAATCTCGGCCGCACCCACTCTCCGGCCCGCCGCCGCTTGAGGGGAAAAGCCCGCGGCGGCGTCAGCTGACGCAATTGGCCCAGGACCTGTTGTCCTGCCGCCGCCACGTCGGCGGCAAACTCGTCCGCGGAACAGGCCAGGCGTCGGGGCACAGCGTCTTCCGGGGTGGACCAAACGATGGAGATACGCCGCCCCGGCAACGGCAGATAGGCCAAGATGCCGTCGCCGCGGAACCACTGCCGGGCGATGCCGCGATGCGGTTTTTCGGTCTCGAAGTTGGCCACCACGCCGGATTGGTGATAATCCTCGACACTGACATCGATGCCGGCCTGCCGCCGCAGCCAGGAATCGGCGCCATCGGCACCCACCAGTAAGTGACAGTCGAGTTGGCGGCCATCGTTCAGCAAGAGCGCGTGACGATCATCGCCCCAGATCACGGCACGCGGCTGGCCGGCGACGATGGTGACGTTGGGCACCCGCGCCAGGGCCTGCCAGATCGCCCATTGCAGCCGGCCGTTCTCGGCGATCCAGGCCAACTCGGGCAGCCCCGCCGACAGGGCGTCGAACTCCAGATGCCCGCCTGCATCGCCGGCGACGCGCATGGCCCGTACCGCCTGCGCCCGCACCGGCTCCGACCAGCCGCCGAGGGTACTGAGCCAGGACACGTTGCCGGGGCTGAAGGCATAAACGCGTGCGTCCCAGGCGTCGCCGGGCGGAGCGGGCGGCCGCGCTTCGACCAGGGCGACCCGGTAAGGCGTGGATTGCAGCGCCAGCGCCAGCGCGGCGCCATTGAGGCCGCCGCCGACGACGAGAATATCGAAATGTTCCGTCATGCCTGCGCCCCGAACATCATCTTGCGGGCAAAGGCCCGTTTCAGCGGCGGCAACACGTCCAGCGCGGTCAGCGCCAGGCCGCGCGCCTGGGCGATGACCGGCAGGTCATTGGCAAACGCCTGCACCAGCATATCGGTCATGGCGATGCCGCCGCCGACATCAAAGCGCCGCCGTTGCCGGTAGCGGCTGAGAAAGTCGGGGGCGCCCAGCCCTTCGCGTTCTGTGTCGAGCAGGGTCTCGGCCAGCCACCAGGCATCGCGCAAGCCCAGATTGAAGCCCTGCCCCGCCACCGGGTGCAGGGTCTGGGCAGCATTGCCGATACGCACCAGACCGGGCTTTACGACGCTCCTGGCGGTAATGAGGCGCAGGGGGAAGGCGGCCCGCGGCCCGGCCGCAAGGAAACGTCCCTGGTAATCGCCAAAGGCCTGTTGCAACGCCCTCAGGAAGGTGGCCTGGTCCCAGTTCAGTCGGCTCTCCACCGCCTCTGCGGGCGTGGTCCAGACCAGCGCGTAGTCACCGCCTTCCTCGCCGCAGGCAGACGATCGCACGGGCAGCAGGGCCATCGGTCCAGGCGGAGTGAAGCGCTCATAGGCGCGATTGGCATGCGGCAGCGCGGTGCGCACCGTACAGATGAGCGCGCTCTGGCCATAATCCTTGACGCTGATATCCGCGCCACCGAGTCCCTTGCCACCATCCGCCAGGACGATCAGCCGCGCGGTGAGCGTCCGCGACCGGCCTGCCCTTTCATATTCGACCAGGCCGCAACCCGCCGCCGGGCGCGCCGCCGTAACGCGGGCAGAGGTGATCAGGCAGGCGCCGCTGTCGGCCAGCCGCCCGGTCACGGCGGCATAGAGGTCACCGTATTCGGCGGTGTAGCCCAGGGCCGTCTCCCCCAGTTCCGCGGCCGCCAGCACGGCGCGGCCAAGGCGTCCGCGCTGGGAGACGTGGATACTGGCGATGGGGGTGGCGCGGCCGGCCAGGGGCGACCAGGCCTGCAACCGTTCCAGGATGAGTCGTGTGCCCGCCGATAGCGCCAGCACACGCGGATCGCGGGCGGTGAGGTCGGTCTTCGCCTCCAACACCGCCACGGCCAGCCCGCTGCCGCGCAAGGCCAGGGCCAGGGCGGCGCCTACCGGACCGCCGCCGACGATGGCGACGTCGAAGGTATCTAAAGTCATGGCGTCAGGGTCCAGCTTCTCGGCACGGCCAGGACTTCAACGTCCATCACGCATGGTCTCCTCGATCTCGGTCACCGTCTTCGGTGCCGCGGCCGTCAGCACCTCGCAGCCGGTCGCCGTCACCCGCACGTCGTCCTCGATGCGCAGGCCGATATGATGCAGCCGCCGCGGCACGCCGGGCGCCGGCCGTATGTAGAGGCCGGGTTCCACGGTCAGGGCCATGCCCGCTTGCAGCGGCCGCCAGTCGCCGTCGCGTTTGTAATCACCGACATCATGCACATCCAGACCCAGCCAGTGGCCGGTGCGATGCATGTAGAAGCGTTTGTAGGCCTCCGTCTCGATGAGGCCGTCGAGCCGCCCCTTGAGCAGGCCGAGGTCCTTCATGCCCTGGGTCAACACCCGTACCGCCGCGGCATGGGGCCGGTTCCAGTCGTTGCCCGGACGCACGGCTTCGATGGCAGCGGCCTGGGCGGCGAGCACGATCTCGTAGACCTCCTTTTGCACGGCGGAAAAGCGGCCGTTGACCGGAAAGGTGCGGGTGATGTCGGCGGCGTAGCCGCCATACTCGGCCGCGGCGTCGATAAGCACGAGATCGCCAGCGCGCAGCGGCTGGTCGTTGGCCACATAATGAAGGGTACAGGCATTGCCGCCGCCGGCGACGATGGAGGGATAGGCGGGTGACTCGGCGCCGCAGCGGCGGAATTCATAGAGCAGTTCGGCCTCGATCTCATACTCGTGGCTACCCGGCCGGGTAGCCGCCATGGCGCGACGGTGGGCGGCGGCGGAAATGTCGGCGGCGCGGCGCATGAGGTCGAGTTCACGCTCATCCTTTACCAAGCGCAGCTCATCCAGCAAGTCGCGCGCGTCGATTAGGGTCGCCGGCGACCGCACCCCGCTTCGCGCCCTGGCGCGCACCGTGCCCAGCCAGCCGGTGACGCGGCTGTCCCAGGGCGGATTCTGGCCGATGACGTAATACAGCGCCGGGCGGTCTTCGAGCAGGGCCGGCAGACGCTTGTCCAGTTGCGCGATCGGCCAGGCGGCATCGAAACCGAAGGCGGAGCGCGCGGCCGCAGGACCCCAGCGGAAACCGTCCCAGACCTCGTGCTCGCTGTCCTTCTCGCGACAGAACAAGTATTGCCGCGGCCGTCGGCCGGCGCGCAACAGCAGCACCGCCTCGGGTTCCGGAAAGCCGGTCAACCACCAGAAATAGCTGTCGGGCCGGTAGGGATAGTGGGTATCGCGGTTACGGATCGCCTCCGGCGCGGTGGCGATAAGCATGACGCCCTCACCCATGGCCTCCATGACCTGACGGCGGCGCTGGCGATAGAAGGCGTAATCAGGCATCGAGTTCTTTGTCCAGGGCATAAAGACGGGCGGGTGTGCCCACGTCTTCCCAACGGCCAGGGTAATGCTCGCCGCTCACCTGCCCGCGCGCCATGGCGGCGGTCAGCAAGGGCGCCAGCCTGGCCTTGGCGCCAGGCACGATGGCAGCGAACAGTTGCGGCCGGTAACAAGCGATGCCGGAAAAAGTGAGACGCGGCACCTGCGGGTCGAGAGGCGAGGTTACCCTGTGGCCGTCGAGTGCAAAGTCACCCAGTGGGTGATGCGGCGGATTGTTCACCAGAACGAGGTGGGCGAGGTGGTCAGGGTCGTTTGCCATGGCCGAGAGCATAGCGCGCAAGGCGGCATAGCCATAGTCCGTGTAGACATCGCCGTTGGTGACCAGAAAGGGGGCCTCACCCAGCCGCGCCAGGGCCTTGGCGATACCGCCGGCAGTTTCCAGCGGCACACCCTCGGCCGACCAGGCAATGTGGACGCCCAGGGCCGAACCGTCACCCAGGGCGTCCTCGATCTGACGCCCCAGGTGGGCGTGGTTGATGACCAGATCGGTGAAGCCGGCTTGGCGCAGACGTTCGATCTGCCAGACGAGCAGCGGCTTCCCGCCTACCGGCAGCAGCGGCTTGGGCGTGTGTTCGGTCAGCGGGCGCATGCGTTCGCCGAAACCGGCCGCCAGGATCATGGCCCGCATCAGAAGGTATACCCCACCGCTCCGGTCTTGCCTTCCAGTTGATCGAGCAGCCCAAGGAAAGGATGCAGTTCGGCATAGCGCCGGCAGGCCGCGCGCAGATATCCCAGTACCCGCGGCATGTCCTTCAGGTAGCCGGCCTTGCCGTCACGGTGGTAAAGCCGGGCAAAGATACCAAGCACCTTGATGTGGCGCTGCACCCCCATCCACTCGAAGTCGCGATAGAAATCGGCGAAATCGCTGGCCACCGGCAGTCCTGCCTGCCGCGCGGATTCCCAGTAGCGCACCACCCAGTCGAGCACACGCGCCTCGTCCCAGGCGATGTAGGCATCCTTGTAGAGCGACACCAGGTCATAGGTGATGGGCCCATAGACGGCATCCTGAAAATCCAGCACACCAGGATTATCCCGCTCCGTCAACATCAGATTGCGGCTGTGCCAGTCGCGGTGGACGTAGACCCTGGGCTGCGCCAGGTTGTTGTCGAGTATGGCGGCAAAAGTTGCCTCCATGACCGCATTCTGCGCCGGCGTCAGGGTCGTTTGCAGCGCTTTGGCAAGGTACCAGTCAGGAAACAACCTGAGTTCCCGCGTCAACAGCGCCGCCTCATACGCGGGCAACTCGCGCGGCCGGCTGGCGCGCTGTATCTTCACCAGGGCGGCGTTGGCGTCACGATAGAGGCGGTCGGCATTCGCCTCGTCGAGGGCGGCGAGATAGGTGGTATCACCGAAATCGGCAAGCAGCAGAAAGCCCTCGTCCAGGTTTTCCGCCAGGATCTCGGGCGTGTTGGCGCCGGCGGCCCGGAACAGCCGGGCGACATGCACGAACGGCCGGCAGTCTTCGTGCGTCGGCGGCGCGTCCATGACGATATAGCTGCCGGCGGAGGTCAGGGCGCGAAAATAACGGCGGAAGCTGGCGTCGGCCGAGGCAACCTGAAGATCAAGCAGCGGCGCCGGCAGCACGCCTGCCGTCCATTGCCGCAGGCGCGCCAGGCGATCCGGGGTTTCGCTAAGTTCCAAGTTATAATCGGCGCAAGAGATAACCGCACAGATTCTATCATTCGCCCCCCATCCATGGCCTTGCCCCGCCTTCTGCCATTGACCGTCGCCCTGGCGGTCATCACCGGCGCGGCCAGCGCGGCCGATGAATCGTTGCGGCTGAAGTCCTCCCCCAACCTGACACTGGCGCCGCCCAAGGACACCACCTTGCCGCTGCCCGCCTTCGTCGAGGCCGACCGCATCGATGGCGTCGCCAACGACCATATCGAGGCGGCTGGCCATGTCGTGGTGCGTCGCCTGGGGGAGCGGATCGAGGCCGACTGGCTGCGCTATGATCAGCAGGCCGACGAGGTGACAGCCAAGGGCAATGTCAGTCTGCTGCAAGGCGAGGCCCATCTGGAGGCCAGCGAACTCCGCCTCAAGCTCACCTCCCGCCTGGGTGAGGTAAACCAGGCCCGTTACCTTTTCACCCAGACGCATGGGCAAATCGGTCGCGGCGAGGCGAGCGTCCTGCGCCTGAACGGGCCCGACCGCTATTTGCTGGACGCGGCCACCTATTCCACCTGCCCCGCCGGCAACGACGATTGGGCCCTGCACAGCCGCAGCCTGGGATTGGATTACGTCAGCAAGATCGGCCAGGCACGCGAGGTCCGCGTCGACTATCTGGGCGTGCCCATCCTCTACGCCCCTTGGCTGGATTTTTCCCTTGATCGCAGCCGCAAGAGCGGTTTCCTGACACCGGCGATCGGTGTTTCCGACGACCGCGGCCTGGAGGTGATCGCCCCCTGGTACTGGAATATCGCCGCCAACCGCGATGCCACCCTGACCCCCCGCGTCATGTCCAGGCGCGGTCTGCAACTCTCCTCCGAACTGCGCTATCTGGAGCCCCTTTACCAGGGCGAAGTGACCGTCGAAGCGCTGCCCCACGACAACGTCAGCGGCGCGGGTCGCTATCGCGGCCTGCTCGACCACAAGCAGCGCTTCAACCCGCGTCTGTCCGGCAGCCTGCGTCTGGAAGGGGTCAGCGACGACAGCTATTTCGCCGATCTCTCCAACCAGGTCAATCAGACCTCGCGCGTCAACCTGCCGCGCGAGGCCACCCTGGCCTACAACGGTGACGGCTGGAACGCGATGGCCCGTCTGCAAGGTTTTCAAACCCTGCAGGACCCGGCCAACCCGATCACGCCGCCCTATCACCGGCTGCCGCAGCTGCTGTTAAACTCCGACCGCAATCATCTGCTCGGCGGCAATGCCCATTTCAATCTCGCCAGCGAATTCGTCCGCTTCGAACATACCTCGGCAGCCAAGGCCGCCGGCAACCGTTTTTATGCCTATCCCAGCCTGGACCTGAACTACGAAGAGACCTACGGCTTCATCCGGCCCAAACTGGGGTGGCACTACACCCGTTATGAGCTTGACCGTAATCCCGATCATCCCGACACCTTGTCGGCCAGTCGCAGCATGCCGGTATTCAGCCTGGACAGCGGCCTTGCCCTGGAACGCGACTGGGCCTGGCAGGGACGCGCCTACTTGCAGACCCTGGAGCCGCGCCTCTACTACGTCAACATTCCCAACCGCGAGCAATCGGCGCTGCCCGTATTCGACAGCACCGTGGCCGACCTCTTTCTCGCCCAACTGTTCTCGGAAAACCAGTTCATCGGCGTCGACCGCATCAACGAGGCCAACCAGATCACGCTTGCGGTCACCAGCCGTTTTCTGGAGCCGGGTAACGGACTGGAGCGTCTTCAGGTCACCCTCGGCCAGCGTTACTACTTCAACGAGCAGCGGGTCACCCTGCCCGATTTTCCTGCCCGCGGCAGCAATGTCACCGATCTTTTGGCGCAGTTCTCCGGTCAAGTCACCGACCGCTGGCGCGTCGCCTCCGGCCTCCAGTACAACCCCGACGACGGCGACCTGGCGCGAGCCAATCTGGGCGCCAGCTATCGTGTCGGTCCCGGCAAGCTGATCAACGCCGATCTGCGCTATATCAACCAGCGTTACGGCACCCCCCTCAACCAGCTGGACCTCTCCTGGCAATGGCCGCTCAAGCCGGGGTGGTATGGCCTCGGCCGCATCAACTACTCCTTCGAGGAAAACCGTCTGGTGGAAGGTCTGCTTGGTTTCGAGTACAACGCCGGTTGCTGGTCCCTGCGCGGCGTCATGCAGCAACTGGCCACCACCAGCGCGACTGCCAGCCAGGCGTTCTTCCTGCAACTGGAGTTGCATGGCCTGACGCAACTCGGACCCAACCCACTGGATATACTTAAACGCAACATTTCCGGATACACCAAGAGCGATGAACTCGACCTCCCCTGAACGCCGCCCTGATTCCCGCCTACGCCTCTTCGCCAACTGGTGGGTTGCGCCCCTCATCGCCCTGCTGCCGCTCACTGCGAGCCAGGCCGCACCGGTGTTGGTGGACCGCATCGTCGCCGTTGTCAACAACAGCGTCATCACCGAGCACGAATTGGCTGCCCGCGTGGAGCAGACCCTGGCGCAACTGGCCAAGCGCAACACCCCGGCTCCGGCCCGCAAGCCACTGTCAAAGCAGATGCTGGAACGCATGATTACCGAAAAGGTGCTGCTGCAGGTGGCGGAGGAAACCAGCATCCGTATCGACGGCGCCACCCTGGACCACGCCATCAATCGCATTGCCGAACAGAACGGCCTGGATCTCGCCGCCTTTCACGCCGCACTGGTGAGCGACGGTATCGACTTCGATGATTTCCGCCAACAGATACGCCGTGAAATGACCATTGCCCGCCTGCGCGAGCGGGAGGTGGACAACCGGGTCGTGGTGGCCGAGGCGGAAATCGACAACTATCTAGCCAGGGTCAAGGAGAACCCCGACAAACAGATTGAATACCACCTTGCCCATATCCTGATCCTGGCCCCCGAAGGTGCCAGTCCGGAACGGCTGCAACAGCTCAAGGACAAGGCCGGCAAGGCCCTCGCCGAGTTGGCCGGCGGCGCCCCCTTCGCCCAGGTCTCGGCCGCCTACTCGGATGCCGAGAACGCCCTCCAGGGCGGCGACATGGGTTGGCGCAGCGAGGCCAAGCTGCCCACCCTGTTCACCACGGCGATCGAGAACCTCAAGGCAGGCGAGACGACGGCAGTACTGCACAGCGCCAACGGCTTTCACATCCTCAAGCTGCTTGACAAACGGGGCAAGGATGCCGCCTTCATCGTGCGTCAGACCCATGCCCGCCACATACTGATCAAGACCAACGAATTGGTCAGCGATCAGGATGCCTATGTCCGCCTCGCCGAGCTGCGTGACCGCATCAAGAACGGCGGCGCCGATTTCGACAAACTGGCCAGGCTCTATTCGGCCGACCTCAGCGCCAGCAAGGGCGGCGACCTCGGCTGGCTTAACCCCGGCGACACCGTCCCCGAGTTCGAGCGTGCCATGGATGCGCTGGCCATCAACACCGTCTCCGAACCCACTCGTTCCCCCTTCGGTTGGCATCTCATCCAGGTACTGGAACGCCGTGACCAGGATCTCACCCAGGAACGGCAGCGTCTCGAAGCCCGCCGCGCCATCCGCGAGCTGAAGAGCGAAGAGGCCTTCGAAGATTGGGTAAGGCAGGCACGCGACCGCGCCTATGTCGAATACCGGCTGGAAGAATGAGGAGTGAGTGGGGGGGCGCACCCCTCGTGCTGACCGCCGGCGAACCGGCCGGCATCGGGCCCGACCTCGCCGTGCTGCTGGCGCAGTCGCCCCCACCCTGTCCGCTGGTCATCCTGGCCAACCGGGATCTGCTGACGGCGCGCGCGCGCCTGATTGGTCTGCGCTTCGACCTGCCTGACTACGCGCCCGGCACGACCGCCCGGCTCAGCCTGCTCTCCCTGCCGCTAAACACGCCGGTCGAGCCGGGCCGTCTCGACCCCGGCAATGCCGGCTATGTCCTGGAGAGCCTGCGCCGGGCCGCCGCCGCCTGCCAATCGGGCGAGTTCGCCGGCCTGGTCACCGGGCCGGTACACAAGGGCAGCCTCAACGATGCCGGCATTCCGTTCACCGGCCACACCGAGTTCCTCGCCGAGCTGACCGGCACGCCGCGCGTGGTCATGATGCTGGCCGGCGACCAGGCCAATGGCCGGCCACTGCGCGTCGCGCTGGCCACCACCCACCTGCCGCTGACAGACGTGCCGGCCGCCATCACCCAGGCCAGCCTCGAAGCAACACTGCATATCCTGCACACTGCCCTGCGCCGCGACTTCGGCATCCCGAACCCGCGCCTACTGGTCGCCGGACTCAACCCTCACGCCGGCGAAGGCGGCCACCTGGGCCGCGAGGAGATCGAGGTCATCGCACCGGTGCTCCACCGCCTGCGCACCGAAGGCATGAGCCTTACCGGCCCGCTGCCCGCCGACACCCTGTTCCAGCCCAAATACCTCGATCAGGCCGACGCCGTGCTGACCATGTACCACGACCAGGGCCTGCCGGTGCTCAAATACGCCTGCTTCGGCCACGGCATCAATGTCACCCTGGGCCTGCCCATCATCCGCACCTCGGTCGACCACGGCACCGCCCTGGACCTCGCCGGCAGCGGCCAGGCCGGCGACGGCAGCCTGCGCGTCGCCATCGACGCGGCCTGGCACATGGCCCAGGCCCGGTCGCGGCACTGAAATGTTGCCCACATCCGCACCTACGTTGCCTCCTAACGATTCCATGTATCGCCACAAGAAATCGTTGGGGCAACATTTTCTGCACGATCCCGGCTACCTCGCCCGCATCGTCACCGCCATCCGCCCGGAGACCGGCGACCTGATGGTCGAGATCGGCCCCGGCCAGGGGGCGCTCACCCGGCCTCTGCTGGAAAAGATCGACCACCTGCATGTGGTCGAGATCGACCGCGATCTGGTCGACCATCTAAGCCGGGTCTTCCCGCCCGAGCGCCTGACCATCCACCGGGCCGACGCCCTCGAGTTCGACTTCGCGAGCCTGGGCGCCCCGCTTCGCGTGGTCGGCAACCTGCCCTACAACATCTCCTCGCCCCTGCTCTTTCATCTTGCGAACTACGCCGAAGGGGTCAAGGATCTGCACTTCATGCTGCAAAAGGAGGTGGTTGACCGCATGGCCGCCGCCCCCGACACCCCGGACTACGGCCGCCTGTCGGTCATGCTCCAGGCGCGTTTTCAGGTCATTAAGCTGTTCAACGTCCCGCCCGGCGCCTTCAAACCGCCACCCAAGGTCGATTCCGCCGTGGTCCGGCTGGTGCCGCTGCCAGTCGAGGCGATCTCTTACCGCGACGCCGAACGCTTCGCCGGGATCGTCGCCCGCGCCTTCGGCCAGCGCCGCAAGACCCTGCGCAACACGTTACGAGGATGGATCGAACCGGAGCAGTTCGTGGCGCTCGGCATCGACCCGCAACGCCGCGGCGAGACTCTCAGTGTCGAGGAATTCGGCCGCCTGGCGAATTGCTAGCCGGACTCAGAACTCCAGGTAGCGGGGGCCGTTTTCCCGCAGCCGGACGCGGGCCGCGGCGTACCCCGGACAAAGGCGTTCCACCTCGCGCCAGAAGGCGGCCGAGTGGTCACGGCGGCGGAAGTGCGCCAACTCATGGCAGATGACGTAATCGATCTCCGCCGGGCTGGCCTTGATCAGCCGCCAGCTCAAGCCAACCTCCCCCTTGGGCGACAGGCTGCCCCAGCGGGTACGGGCGTTGGACAGCCGCCAGGGCGGCTCGATGCGCCCCTGGCCACGGCAGAGGACGGCGAGGCGGGTACCCAGCAGGTCCATGGCCTGGGCTCGGTACCAGGCGATCACGGCCGCCGCCGGCGCGGCGGTGCAATACAGACGGTCGCCCTCCCGACAGGGCGCCTCACCTTCGGCACCTTCATGAATTTCAAGATGCAGCGCACCCCCCAGGTAGGGCAGATTAATGCCCGACCGCCAGGTAGGCGCGACCGCCCGCCGCGCCAACTGCTCGGTCAGCCAGCCGGCATGGCGTCGTAGAAAGCCCTCGATGCGGCCGTGGGGCAAGGCCAGCGGCGCATTCACCTGCACCCCGCCGGCCTCAGTTACCCGCAGCGCCAGGGTGCGACGGGCGGAACTACGCTTGAGCAGGTAGCCGACCGAGCGGCCATCGAGCTCGATGACCGCTTCGCCAATCTCGCGGTGGATGGCGCGACGACTCACAGTTTGGCCATCTCGGCCTCGATCCAGGCCTCGACCTCGGCGTTGATGGCAGCGGCCCTCTTGCCGGTTGTGGCAATGGCGGGGCCGATGACCACGGTGATCTCGCCGGGGCGTTTCAAAAAGGCATTCTTCGGCCACAGGCGGCCGGCGTTGTGCGCCACCGGAATGACCGGCGCCCCGGTCTTGGCCGCCAGCCAGGCACCGCCGATGTTGTATTTGCCATGCTCGCCGTGTTTTACGCGCGTGCCCTCGGGGAAGACCAGCACCCAGAAGCCCTTGTCGAGCCGGTCCTGGCCCTGCTTCTCGATATCGCGCAGGGCCTCGCGGCCGGCGTCGCGATCGATGGCGATGGGACTGATCATGGCCAGGCCCCAGCCGAAAAACGGCAACTTGAGCAACTCTTTCTTCAATACGAAGGCCAGGGGCGGGAAGATCAACTGAAAGGCGATGGTCTCCCAGGCCGACTGATGCTTGGCCATGACAATGGCCGGGCCGCCGGCGGGCAGGTTTTCCAGACCAACGACCCGATGCCGGATACCCAGGATATGCCGGGCCATGAAGATTACCGCACGCGCCCAGAGGCCGATAAAACGATAGCGGGGGACGGGCGGCAAAGGCACGGCAACAATGGCCACCACCACGAACAACACGGTAAAAACCGCCTGCAGCAGCAGGAATGCCAGGGAACGCAGAAAGGTCATGCGGGGCAAAACATCGGAGCCGTAAACATACCGTTCACACCCGCTCGTTGCCGGTCAACGCCGCCACCGCCTCGGCGAGATCGGCATAGACCGGCGTACCCTCAGGCACACCGCCGCCTGCCAGGGTACGGTCGCCCTTGCCGGTACGCACCAGAATCGGCTGCGCGCCCACCGCGAGGGCAGACTGGATGTCGCGCAGGGCATCGCCTATGGCCGGCACGCTCTTGAGGTCGAGGTGGTAGCGCGCGGCAATCTCCCGCAACAAGCCGGTCTTGGGTTTGCGACAGTCACACTGCACATCAGCCGCATGCGGGCAGATGAACACCGCGTCGATTTTGCCGCCAGCCTGCGCCACCAACTTGTGCATCTTGGCGTGGATGCGGTTGAGCATGGCCATGCAGAATAGACCTCGGCCCAGGCCGGACTGATTGCTCGCCACCACCACCCGATAACCTGCCTGGTTGAGACGGGCGATGGCCTCCAGGCTGCCAGCGATGGGCTTCCATTCATCGGGCGACTTGATGAACTGGTCGGAGTCGTGATTGATGACCCCGTCGCGATCGAGGATGATGAGTTTCATGGTGAATGCATTGTGCCTTCGCGAATGGGCGGCCGACAAGCCGGTTTGCGCATCAGGCCGGCACAACCCGGTTACGCCCCTGATACTGTGCCGCCGCCATGGCTTCTTCCGCCCGCCGGCGCAGCGACTCAATGGCTTCGCCCGGTTGCCAGAGCGCAACGCCGATGCTGACTGTGAAAAAGATCGAGACTTCGCCAGCCTCCACTGGCGTGCGACGGCATTCGTCACGCATCCGCTCGGCCAACGCCATCGCCTCGGCAGCAGTCGCGCCCGTCGCCAGCAGAACGAACTCGCCACCCTCCAGGCGCGCAAACAACGCCGTTTCGTCGAGATAATGGCGGCACGCCGTGGCCATAGCCCTGAGCACCTCATCGCTGCGCTGCTGACCATAGGTCATGTTGATCTGCTTGAAATGATCGATGTCGAGCCGCAACAGACTGAGCGCCGTGGCCGGCGAAGCCGCCTGCACAAGCTCTGCGGCCAGAGTGAAGAAGCGGTTGCGGTTGAATAGGCCGGTGACGTCATCCCGCTCCGCCCTCTCCCGCATACTCGCTTCAAGGCGCTGCCGCTCTGCCATCGCGCGCTGCAAGCCGGCGTTTGCCTGAGCGAGCACCGCCGCCTCACGGTAAGTTTCATGCTGCAGGCGGCTGATGCGGTAAGCGGCGACGGCACCGAGTATGTTGATTACCGTCAGCAAGGCGGTCAGATAGGCCACCAGATTCAACGGTAGATGGAAGTGTTCCGTCATGAGCAGCAGGAAGACCAGTGAAGAAATGACCGCCACCATCAAGGCCGGCAGAAAACGGTTGGGGATGAAGACATAGACGCCCAGCAACATGATCATCATGCTCATGCCGTGCCAGCCGGCCTCATAAGGCCGCAGCAGGGTGATGGCGATGAGGCCGATCATGGCGGCAGTGGAGATCAGACTGGGGATGAGGCCGTTCACCAGCGCCCGCCAGTAACGGTCGGCGAGCGCGGCCGTGGCCAGGCAGAGGATACAGATCGCCAGACGGGTCAGAAAGATGTGCAGGTAGGAGCGAGTCAGCCCCAGCGCCAGGAAATCGGTCAAGGCAAAGCCCAGATAAAACAGCGCCGCCAGGGAGACCGCCAGGCGGGTATCGCGTACCCGCTGGGGACGGATGAACTCCCGGAAACGTCGTTCGCCGCCTGGGTCGATGAACTCCGCCGTCAGCGGGTCGAGGCGCTGGGCAGTTGCGTCGTCCATGTCATTCCGCCGCCGCCCGCCTCAAGCCGTCAACTCCGAGATGTCCGCGACGCTGTTCATGGTACGCGCCAGCGCCCCCAGCAGTGCCAGGCGGTTGGCCCGGATCAGTGGCTCCTCAGCCATCACCATGACCTCGTCGAAGAAGCGGTCGACGGCGGCACGCAATCCGGCCAGCCGGGTCAGCGCGCCGGTATAGTCGAGGTTGGCGAGCGCCGCCTCGACCACCGGCGTGAGCGCGCGCAGGGCCTCGTGGAGATCGCCCTCTGCGCCGGCCTGGAGCAGCGTGACATCGACGTCTTCGCCCACCGTACCGGCCTTCTTCAATATATTGCGGATACGCTTATTGGCGGCTGCCAGGGCGGCCGCTTCGGGCAGAGCGTGAAATTCGGCCACCGCCGCCAGGCGCGCCGGCACCCGGTCGATGCGGGTGGGCGCCTGCGCGACCACGGCTTCCACCTCGTCCTGCATGGCGCCGCGCTCCTTCAAATAGACACGCAATCGCTCCTGCATGAACTGGAAGACATCGACGGCCGTACTGGCGGCGAGCTGTTCCGGATCGAACTGGGCCTGCGCCAGCTCCAGCAAGGCCATCAGATCGAGCGGCAGGGAGTGTTCCATGAGCATGCGCAGCACGCCCAACGCGGCGCGGCGCAGGGCGAAGGGATCCTTGTCACCGCTGGGGATGGCACCGATGCCGAACATGCCGGTCAGGGTGTCGAGCCGGTCGGCCAGAGCCACGGCCAGGGCGACGTTGCCCACGGGCAGGGCGTCGCCGGCGAAACGCGGCTGGTAATGGGCCTCGATGGCTGCGGCGACGGCGACCTCCTCGCCGTCATAAAGCGCGTAGTAACGGCCCATGATGCCCTGCAACTCGGGGAACTCTCCAACCATGTCAGTCAACAAATCCGCCTTGGCGAGCTCGGCGGCGCGCCTTGCCAGGCCCGCGTCGGCTCCCAGCTCAAGGGCAATCCCGCCGGCGAGCTTCATCAACCGGCGCACACGCGCACCCTGGCTGCCCAGTTTGTTGTGATAGACCACCCGATCGAGCGCCTCGACCCGCGAGGCCAGTGGCCGCTTGCGGTCCTGTTCGTAGAAGAACTTGGCATCGGCGAGGCGCGGGCGCACCACCCGCTCGTTGCCGCCGATGACCAGTGAAGGATCGGCCGGGCGGATGTTGGAGACGACCAGGAACCGGTTGGTCAGGTGGCCCCCGGCGTCCAGCAGCGGGAAGTACTTCTGGTTCGCCTTCATGGTCAGGATCAGGCACTCCTGCGGCACGGCCAGGAATTCTTCCTCGAACTGGCACAGCAAGACGTTGGGCCGTTCGACCAAGGCGGTCACTTCGTCGAGCAGAGCCGGATCGTCAATCGGGCGGACATCACCGCCGACCGTGGCCGCCGCCGCATCCAGCAGGCGGGCAATCTCGGCGTGGCGCTTGTCGAAGCCGGGGATGACGGCGCCCTCGGCCTCCATCTGGGCCTCGTAGCTGTCAGCGTCCTTGATCGAGACCGGATTGCAGGCCGCCTCGAAGCGGTGGCCCTGGGTCTCGCGTCCGGCCGTGAGGCCCAGCGCCGACACCGGCACCACCTCCCTGCCATGCAGCGCAACCAGCGCATGAGCGGGGCGCACGAAGTTCACCGAGGTCCAGCCATCGGCCAATTGATAGGCCATCACCTTGGGGATGGGCAACCGGGTCAGCGCCTCGACCAGCGCTTTTTGCAGGCCATCGGCCAGGGTCGCGCCCTTGACCATGGAGTCGTGAAACAACGCCTCGGCCTTGCCGTCCGGGGCACGCTTGAGTTGTCCGACCACACTGGCATCGAGCCCGAGCGTCGTTAGCTTTTTCAGTAGGGCCGGCGTGGCCTGGCCGTTGGCGTCGAGGCCGACGCTGACTGGCATCAGTTTCTGCGACACCGCCTTGTCCGCCGACCTGGCGGCGACCTGGGTGATATGCGCCGCCAGCCGGCGCGGCGAGGCATAAGGCGTGACCACCGCGTCGGCGGCAGCCAGGCCCTGGGCCTTGAGCGATTCAAACAGCGCCGACGAGAAGGCTTCGCCCAGGCGCTCCAACGCCCTGGGTGGCAGTTCCTCGACGAATAGTTCGACCAATAAATTCTTCATGCTCATGCCGCCCTCTTCGCGATCTGCGCCAGCACTTCCTCGGCCCACCCCTTTGGCGCCATCGGAAAACCGAGCCGGGCGCGCGAATCGAGGTAGCTCTGGGCCACGCTGCGGGCCAGGTTACGGATGCGGCCGATATAGGCGGCCCGCTCGGTGACCGAGATGGCGCCGCGGGCATCGAGCAGGTTGAAGGTGTGCGCCGCCTTGAGCACCTGTTCATAGGCCGGCAAGGCCAATTGCGATGTCATCAGGTGCCTGGCTTGACGCTCGTGGGCGTTGAAGGCGGTGAGCAGAAACTCGATGTCGCTGTGCTCGAAATTGTAGGCGGACTGCTCGACCTCGTTCTGATGGAAAACATCGCCATACTTCACTCCCGGCGCGTACTCCAGGTCGAACACGTTCTCTATCCCCTGCAGATACATCGCCAGGCGCTCCAGCCCGTAGGTGATCTCGCCGGTGATCGGCTTCACCTCGATGCCGCCGACCTGCTGGAAATAGGTGAACTGGGTCACTTCCATACCGTTCAGCCACACCTCCCAGCCCAGGCCCCAGGCACCCAGGGTGGGATTTTCCCAGTCATCTTCGACGAAACGTATGTCATTCTGCTTGAGGTCGAATCCGAGGGCGGCGAGGGAGCCGAGATACAGTTCCAGGATGTTTTCCGGCGCCGGTTTCAGCACTACCTGAAATTGGTAATAATGTTGCAGCCGGTTCGGGTTCTCGCCGTAGCGGCCGTCCTTGGGCCGGCGACTGGGCTGCACGTAGGCCGCCCGCCAGGGCTCGGGGCCAAGGGCGCGCAGGAAGGTGGCGGTGTGGCTGGTGCCGGCGCCGACTTCGAGGTCGTAGGGTTGCAGGATGACGCAGCCTTTATCCCCCCAGAATTGCTGGAGGGTCATGATGATGTCCTGAAAAGCGGGCATGGCTCGAATTCTTCTGAAGAACAGACGTGATTTTACAGTCTGGCGGGGTGTTGTTACCCATACTCTCGCGCCAAGACCCATAATTCAGGCCGCCAATGCCCAGCGTGCCGGGTATCGACGTTTTTTTAAGGGATTTACATCATGCCGGGGTTTTGCTTGCCGTACCGTGGCCGCCGATGGCTGGCAGGCCTGCTGCTGGCCACAGTCGTTGCGCCCGCCAGCGCCGCGGCCACGTCGGCGGACGGCATCGTGCTCACCAAGGCGACCACTCTCGCCAGTACCCAGGCTGAAATCCACCAGGCCCTGGTCGAATTGGCCGCGCGCGGCCCGCTCGATCTGGAGGAGACGCGCCAGTTTCTGCAACGGGTACGGGACGGCGCGGCCACCGACACCACTGTGTGGCAGACGCTGCGGGCGGCGAAGCAACAGCAAGGCAAGGGGTGGGACAGCGTACGCGGGATCGAAAACCAGCTCACCGCCATCATCCGCGATGTCCTGGTGGACAGCCGTGAAGCGGTCATCCGGCGCGGCGCCCTGGGCAGCGTACTGGCCTTCCAGGATAGTGGCGAGTGGCGTCGGCAATCTGCAGACACCCTGTCCTTCGACAGCGACTTCGCCATGGCCTTCTTCGCCGACGATGCCGCCGATCTCAACCCAACCAACCGCGCTGGCGTCCTCCACCGCCTCAACGAGCTGCTCAAGCAGCGCCTAGGCCTCGATGCCAGCCAGCTTGGCATCCGGCTCGTCGGCTTCGTCTACGCGGCCCAGGGTGACCGTTATGTCTCGCCCTCCGGCGCCGTCTGGGACCCGCACGCGCCGGCCTCGCACCTTCATCTGGTGGAGCCGAACAGCGGCCGCATCGGCCGCGACATCATCACACATCCAGAACTGCTGTTCGCCCTTCGGCAACAGGCCACACTGCGCCAACGCCTGCCGCGCCTGTTCGATGCCGACGGCCGTCTGCCGCCGCACCTCGACCGGGCGGAGGCACTGCGCCGGTTCCGGCTGGAAGCGGATCTCACGACTGCAGCCCGAACACACGCCGCGGCCACCCTGCTCCGCCTCGACATCGCCGCTCTGCTTGGTGGGGATGGCTCGGCCAACACCACCGCCCCGGCCCTGGCCGGGATCGCCAGACTGACGGCTCTTGCTGCCACGGCTGGCGCAGACACCCCTGGCGGCCAGACTTCGCCGACAGCATGCACTCCCGCGGAAAATGACTTCATCCACTGGGCGCGCGGGCTGGAAGAGAGCACGCTCGACTGGGCGCTGGCGGTGGCCGCACTCGGCCGTCTTGCCGAGGCCCATCCCGACCCGAGCGCCTGGACAGAAACCGAGGCTGGGCTTATCGACCGTCTCGCCATCGAGGCCCGGCGCCGCCGGGCCGTGGTTGAAAAATCCTTGGCCGAGGCAGCAGGCAAATGGTCGGCAGAATCCGCCCGCCAGCTTGCACTGATGCTTGTCAAAAAGCAGGCCGGCGCCAGCTTCTCGGCTGCCTTGCGCGACAGTCTTGGGTTGCCCGCCGAGGCACGCCAGCAGGCTTTGGGCGCCTTCGCCCGTGAGCTCGAGGCACGCCTCCACCGTCAGCAAACACAGGGCGTTCCGGCCGATCTCTGGCGATGGACCGGCAGCGGCCTGGACACCACCCTGCAACTACAGGAGATGGCGGCCGATCCGCACTTTGGCGAACTTTGGGATAAATTCAACCGTAACAGCCGCATTGGCACCGGCGAGATCAACCGGCTAAAGAGTTTCCTCGCCCGTAGTGAGGCCGGACAAAGGCTGCTAAAGGAAACCGGGGGCGCCCTCGACGCCCTTGTCATACCGCCGGGGGACGGCACCCTTGCCCATCCGCTGGCGGCCGCCGGGCAGCGCCTGCGCCAGCTCGGAGGCGGCTACACCGCCTTGCTCGCCGGCCTCGCCGAGGCCGCAGAGCGGCCACAGACAGCGCGGGAACTGGCGACGGCCATCGCCCGCACCTTGGCGGCCACCGCCACGGCCAGACTGATCGCCCGTCAGGACCAGCCTCTCCACCTCGACGGCGATGATCCGGCTAACACCCGCCTGCTCGCCTACCTACTGGCCCCCGAGGCCGAGTTGCCGGCCATGATCGCGGCCCTTGGCCAGGAGGCTGACACGCCGGGCGGCAGCCGCGTCTTCGACACCAGGCTCGAAGCCCTCTATCTGATCGGCCGTTTCGACGATGAGGGTGCCTTGATCGACCTCGGCGGCCATGGGCATGATCGTTTTCCGCAGTTGCTCTCCGCCCTGCTCGGCGCCGACGGCGACCGGGTGCTGGCGGAGTGGCTCGGACAGGCGGCGCTGGCCCCGGATAATGCCCTCGCCGAACGGGCCGGAAAGATTGGACCGGAGGCGAGACAAATCCTGCTCACCAGCCTGTACCGCACCTTGCGCACGGGCGATCATGTGCTCTTCCGCGATGACGCCGCGCTGGCCAGCCACTGCCGCAACATACGCAACTATGGCGAGGAAATCCGCCGCCTGAGCGCGGCCCTCGGCCTCGCCGCACCAACCGGAGCGACCGCCGCCGATTTCTACCCGGCCGGTAGCGACCCGGCCCAGCGTCGCCCCGACACGCCCGCCTGGGCCGCCGCACTGGATGCCGGACAATTGCGCGTCCTCGCCCAATTGTTCGCGGCCCGCGATGTCTGGCGCGGCAGGGCCGAGGCGGCCTTGTTGGCAGACATCGGCGCGACACTAAAGTCCGCCCCGAAACCGAGCTGTGCCTATGACTATGGCGAATGGGAAGATTGCGACACGGCCCGACGACAACAGAGCCGCGCACTCATCGCCAGACGCCCTGTCGGCTGTGCCGCGCGACAAGCGCCGATACTCACCCAGGACTGCGTCCCGCTGGTGGCCCGGCTGGCCACCGACCAGGCCACCCCATTGGTGGGCGAGACCGTGACCGTGTCGGTCCACGTCTCCCCCGAGTTCAGTGATGCCCGTATCGGCTTCGACTGGGAGATCACCGGCTCCACAGCCGGCGCCGGGCCGGTGGCCACCGTCCCCAATGGGCGCGCCTATGCGTTCCGGCCGCGCGACCTCCAGCCAGTGACCATCCGCGTCCGTGCCCGCTCGAAAAACCGCGGCACCGAATTGGCGGCCTCGCACCTCACGCTCACGGCGCGCCCGCCGCAGCTGAGCGTGACCGGGCCACACCTGACCGGCCCCGCTCCTCTATCGTGGCGACAGGGCGTTGGCCTGGCGCCGCTGGAGGGTCAGGTGGCCGAGGGCCAGCGGGTAGATTTCGCGGTCGCGCTCAACCCTGTCCCCACCCAGGAGCTGCGCTATCAGTGGGATGTCCAGCCCGCCGGCTGCACGCTCGCCACGGCCGCGACCGCCCATGTCAGCCTCACCTGCGACAAGAGCGGCCACTACGGCGTGAGGGTGCGTGTGAGCAACGCCGACAGCGCCGAACTGGGCGTCGGCAGCGCTGTGCTCGACGTCACCGTCACCCAGGCTGCCATCGCCACCGGTCAACGCCTGGCCGCGGCCGCGCGGCAACAGGACGAGGCACGCGCCGAACTCCGCCAAGGCCACCATGACGCGGCCCTGGCGGCTATACGTCGCGGCCGCGAGCTCGAACCCAGCCTCGTCGACGACGTCGCCGGTGAACTCGCCGAAGCCAGCAAACGGCTGGCCAGAGAAGCGGAAGCCAGGCGTGATTTTCAGACTGCAAAACGTCTGTTCGTGATCGCCCGCGAGGCCCGGCACGAGGATAAGGAGGCCAGCCAAGGCGCCGACGATGCCGACAGTTACCAACACCGTCTGAATCAACTCAGCGTCTTGCAGAAAGAAGCGGAGGCCAATATAGGGCGGAGCGACTGGGACATGGCGGAATCCAGGATCGATGCGCTCAGGCGTCTGGAAGCCACGCTACCCGGCGAACCGTCTGCCGCATCACGCTCGCTCATTACCCGCCTGGAACAGGGCCACAGCGCCTACAAGGCCGACCTGGCAAAGCGCCGGCAGGCGATCGACACGCTACTCGGCCGCAACTGCCTCGACCGCGCCCGCGCCGACATCCTGGCGCTGCGCCACGGCCACCTGCTTGCCGCGGACCGGGAATGGACGCGACAGGTATTGGCTGAAATCGACAAGAAGCAGTGGGAATGCCAGATCGGCAATACCCGGCTGGGCAACGACTGCGGCCGCACTTGCGACGGTGAGGATAGCCGTGCCGGCGGCGAACCCGGTACTGCCGCGACAGAGGTGGGTCCCGGACTCGAGCAGGAGGCGGACGACCTGTTGGGGCTCATCAAGGAACTGCGCGGATTGGTCGCGGAATGACTCGCTGCGCATGACCCATGGCCGCACTGCCCTACCGCCCGTCTGGCTTCTGCTGGCGGCCGCACTGGCCTACCTCAACGCCCTGCCGGCGAGCTTCCAGTTCGACGACTTCAACGTCATCGTCGATAACGCCGGCGTCCATTCCCTGGCGGCATGGTGGGCAGGGATGCCCGGCATCCGGCCGCTGCTCAAGCTCTCGTATACCCTGAACTGGCTGGCCGACCCCGGACCGACCGGCTTTCACGCCGTCAACATCCTGCTGCACCTCATCAACATTGCCCTGGTCTGGCGGCTGACCGCCCATATCCCGGCACCGGCGGGTTGGGAACACGGACCGGCCCTGCGCCGCGCCCGCCTGCTCGCCACTCTGCTGTTTGCCCTGCACCCCATCCAGACCGAATCCGTCACCTATGTCAGCGGCCGCTCCATGAGCCTGATGGC
This sequence comes from Hydrogenophilales bacterium, assembly GCA_037439465.1. Lineage (GTDB taxonomy): Bacteria > Pseudomonadota > Gammaproteobacteria > Burkholderiales > Thiobacillaceae > Parasulfuritortus. The sequence continues at coordinate 29,534 of JBBIVX010000018.1, forward strand.
AAGCTTCGGGCTGAGCGGCCTGATCTGCTGGCTGGAGAGCGCCGGCCGCCGCTCTCGCCTGGTCTGGAGGCTGGCCGCCGTCGTGCTGTTAACTGCCGCCATGCTCACCAAGGAAGTGGCGGTGGTGCTGCCCCTGACCCTGTTGTTGTTCTGGCGCCGCGAAGGCGGCGGCTGGCCGCTGCGCCTCGGCCTCTTCGTCTTTGTGGGGCTCGCCCTGGCTGCACTGTTCCTGGTCTTAGGCTACCAGCGTCTGCTGACCACACCGCCGCCGCGCGACCTCATCGTCAATCTGTGGTCGGAGGCACACGCCATCGTCTATCTGCTCGGCCAGCTGTTACGGCCCTTCAGCCTCGATATCGATCCGCTGCTGCCCGAATTGAGCGGTGGCTCGCTGCGTTCCGGCCTGGAGATGGGCGGTCTGCTGCTCGCCCTCCTCCTCGCCTGGCTGGCCCGCCAGCGGCAACCCTGGCTGACCTTTGCCATCGGCTGGTTCGCCCTGCTGCTCATTCCCACCCATACCGTCATCCCCCGTCCCGACCTGGCAAGCGAGCGTCATCTGTATCTGGCCGGACTGGGGCTGTACTGGCTGGCGGCGGTGCTGCTCACCGCCCTCCTGCCGGCCCGCCGCCTTGCCTTCGCACTGACCGTCATGGTACTGAGCGTCGGCGGCATGACCTGCACCCATCTGCGCAACCGCGACTATCGCGACGAGATCCAACTCTGGCGGGCGACGGTACGGTCTTCGCCGGATAACGCCCGCGCCTGGAACAATCTCGGCTACGCCCATTACCTCGCCGGCCAGCCGCAAGCGGCCCGCCTGGCCTATGAGGAGGCCCTGCGTCTCGACTCCGGGCACGATAAGGCGCGCCGCAACCTGCGCGCCCTCGACACGCCTCCCCCCGCCTCCGCGCGCGCCAGATAGGGGCCCGTGTTTTACTTGCGCGTCTTCTTGTCGAAAGTGCTTTCCACCAGCAGTTTGACGTTGGCCTGCTCGCGATGGCATTGGGTGCAGTTCCAGCGGCTCATGCTGAGTTGCCCGGCCTTGACGTCGGCATAGTGACTGGCCGGCGTCGGCACCGCCATACCCTTTGCTATCTTCTTGCCGATCTGCTCGGGCTGGACGTGACAATCCTTGCACAGATTCGATTCCAGGGTGATCGGAGTCATGTCCCTGGTGCCATGAGGAATCATCGGCGGCGCGGTATTGTAGGAGCGAACGGAGCGCACGCCGACCGAACCGGCCTCTTTGCCGCCATATTCGAACACCGCTGGTTCAGGTGAGTCATCGAGGCTGCCCTTGGATAAGCCGATCATGTCGTCGGGGATACCCTGGTCCTCCATCGCAGCGGCAGACAGGGTAAAGGTCATCGCCGCCAGGGCGGCGCCAAACAGGATAGTCATCCTCATTGCTTTCTCCTTTGCTCATCAACTCAAAAAGTTAATCCAACGATCCTTGCGCACGCGCATTGTGCTTGCGGATCAACGGCCTGAAATCGAAGGCCAGGCTGCCTTCCGGACATAGGGGCGAACAGCGGCCGCAGTTGCTGCACTCGCCGGAACTGACATAGCCAGTTTCTTCCAGGCGCTTGAGATTCAACACCTGGGGTTCGGGACAGACCTTGGCGCACTCGCCGCAATGGGTGCAACTCGTCTTGTCGAAACGTACCCGCCACAGGGCGGTCCGGCCAACCAGCGACCAGAAACCGCCAAGGGGGCAAAGATGGCCGCACCAGCCCTGCTTGAGTAGCAGCAGGTCGAACAGGAAGAGCGACAGTAGGGCGATGAAGCCCATGCCGAAACCAAAGATGAGCTCCCGGTGCAACATACCGATGGGGCTGACCCATTCGAAGGCCGCCACACCGGTGATGACCGACAGTGCCAGGGCGGCAGCCAGAATGAAATAGCGCAGCGTACGCGGCAGGTGGAACATGGGCCGGATGGGCAGTCGTGCCCGCGCCCAGCCCGCCAGGTCGGTCACCATGTTGACCGGACAGGCCCAGGCGCAGAATACCCGCCCACCCACCAACAGATAAAACCCAAGGACGATGGCCGCGCCGATCAGGGCGTCCTGTTTGAGTGCATGGCCGGCCAAGGTTATCTGCAAGGCCGCGAAGGGGTCGGTCATGGGAATGTAGCCGATGAACTTGGAAGCCGACAGATTGCCGCTCAACAGCGGTACCTTCTTTGCCACCTCCCAGCCCCAGTGCGCCGTGCCAAAGAAGAGCACAAGGATGCCGAACTGGGTCAGTCGGCGCAGCAACAGATAGCGCCATGCCCACAGTCGGCTCGGCAGGCGGCGGGCCAGCAGTTTTTCGGTGGAGGCCAGGGCGTCGGCCCGGTCGAAGTCGCCTGGGTTCATAGGCCACCCGCATTCAGGTAGTCCATGCCCGGCGCCGTCTTGGGCACGGGGGCATCCGGGGCCGAGGCGGGCGATGCTTCTGCCGGTTTGAAGTCCTGGGTAACCTCGGTATCGAAGGTCCAGCCCAGGCGGTAGTGCTCGCCGATCTTACCCTGCACCAGTTTGTGCGGCAGGATGCGGATGGCGGCGATGTCGGTGGGACAGGCCTTTTCGCAGATGCCGCAGCCGGTGCAGGCGTCAGAGTGCACCAGGGGTACGAACATGGCGTGCCTGGAAATCTGCCGTGGATGAGTCTCCAGGGTGATGGCCTTGCCCTTGATAGGGCATTCACGGTGGCAGATCTCGCAGCGCAGCCCCTTCCAGGACAGGCAGTTCTCGATGTCGATCACCGCCAGTCCCATGCGCGCATCTTCGATCTTCTTCAGCTTGGGCGACAGAGCGCCGGTCGGACAGGCCTTCATGCAGGGGATGTCCGGACACATGATGCAAGCGCCGGTGCGCGGCGCGTAGTAGGGCATGCCGATGGGCAGGGCACCGCCGGCCGGCTGCAGTTTGAGGATATGCGGCGGGCAGTCGTTCACGCATTGCCCGCACTTGATGCAGGCGGCGTTGAAATCCGCCTCCGCCAGGGCGCCGGGCGGACGCAGCGCATAAGGCGCGGCACGCGCCTCGTTGCGCAGGATATAGTCCCACAAAAGAGCTCCACTGCCGGCGATGGCGGCGCCCTGTGCCAGTTTCACTAGAAAATCGCGGCGGGAGGTGTTAAGGCCGCTCTGGCCTTGGTCGGACATTGCTTTCACCTAACGAAATGAGCCTTTGCGGGCCGGGGTGAGAAAGCAGGCAAACTTCCTCACCCCGGCCCTCTCCCGCGAAGGAGAGGGCCGGGCCGGATCAGGCCTTGTAGACCTTCACCGCGCATTTCTTGTAGTCGGTCTCTTTCGACAGCGGACAGGTCGCGTCGAGGGTGACCTTGTTGATCAATACGCTCTCATCAAACCAGGGCACATAGACCAGGCCGCGTGGCACCCGGTTGCGGCCGCCGGTCTCCAGGCGCACCTTGACCTTGCCGCGGCGCGACTCCACCCACACCAGGTCGTTGCGCTTGAGGCCCCTGGCGTCGGCATCCTTCTGGCTGATCCAGCACACGGCGGCGGGTACGGCGCGGTGCAGCTCGGGCACGCGCCGGGTCATGGTGCCGGAGTGCCAGTGTTCCAGCACCCGGCCGGTACACAACCAAAGGTCGTAGTTGGCGTCCGGCTTTTCCACCGGCGAGGCGTAGGGGCGGAAATAGATCTTCGCCTTGTGCGAAATGTCCACCTTCTTGTCGGGACCGGAGGGGGCGTCCAGGTTGCCCTCCATCATCTTCTGGCCGTTGTTGCCATAGAAATCGAAGCCCATGCCCTTCTGCACATAGGGGTCGTACTTTTCGTTGCTGCGCCACTGGGTCTCGACCCACCTGCCGTCCTTCTGCACCACCGGCCATCTGAGGCCGCGCACCTTGTCGCCGTGGTAAACATCGAATGGCGCCAGATCATGGCCGTGGCCACTGCCGAACTTGCGGTATTCCTCAAACAGCGCCTTCTCCGGGAACCAGCCGTCCTTGAGCAGATCGGCAACGTGGTTGCCGTGGCCCTTGGCAATGGGATCGGGCCACCTGAGCTTCTTGTTCTCCGGGGTGGCGAACAGCACCTCATAAAGTGTGGACTCGGGCGAGTAGCCCATCGCCTTGGCGGCAGGCAGCACATCGGGCAGGCCGCTTTCCAAACCGGGTACCTTCTGGGCGCCCCAGACATCCTTGAGCTTGAAGCGCTTGGATAGCTCAAGCAACATCCAGATGTCGGCGCGCGCCTGGCCGGGAGGAAGAATTTGCTGACGCCAGACCTGGGTGCGGCGCTCGGCGTTGCCATAGGCGCCCCACTTCTCGTTGATCATGGCGGCAGGCAGGATCAGGTCAGCCACCTTGGCGGACACGCCGGGATAGGCATCGGCCACCACGATGAAATTGTTCATGTTGCGGGCGGCCTTGATCCAATGGTTGGTATTGGCGCTGTTCTGCCAGGGGTTGTTCACCTGGGTCAGGTTGAACAGTGTGTTGCCGTCTTCCAGGTCACGCATGATCTTGACGAAGTGACTGCCCATCTGCGGATTGATCGTGCCTGGTGGCAGTTTCCAGATTTCTTCCGTGTGTGCCCGGTGTTTCGGGTTCATCACCACCATGTCGGCGGGCAGCCGATGGGCGAACACTCCCACTTCGCGCGCCGTGCCGCAGGCGGAAGGCTGGCCGGTCAGCGAAAACGCGCCATTGCCCGGCTGGCACTGGCGGCCGGTGAGCAGGTGATTCATGTACGCCTGCTCGTTGACCCAGGAACCGCGCTGGTGCTGATTGAAGCCCATGGTCCAGTAGGACACTATCTTGCGGCCCTTCTCACAATACAGATCGGCCAGTTGTTGCAGCTTGGCCTTGAACTTGTCCAGCGGCTCGTCTGGATCGCCCTTGGCCACCTGGGCCACGAAATCCAGGGTGTAAGGTTCGACGGCGGCCTTGAAGTCGTCAAAAGAGATGGCCCAGTCCTTCATCGGCGTGGCGGCGTTCTTCTGCTCCACGGCCACGCCTTCCTTCTTGCGCTGGGCGATGGCCTCGAATTTATCGATGACATGCACCTTCTCGTTCTTGTAGGTATCCATTTCCGCGCCCGAAGCAAACTTTTCGACGTTCTTCGGGCGGAAACCGTAGCCGATGTCGTAGGGGCCGGTGGCGAAGACGGTGTGCTTCTTGATGAAATCATGATTCAGCGCGTCGCGCCTGACGATCTCGCGGGCGATGAAGTTCTGTATCGCCAGGTCGCCATTCGGAGCCATGATGATCTCCAGGTCAGCGATGTCGGAAGACATGTTGCCGTAAGTGGTCAGGTTCACCACTTTCATGGGTTTGTGGGTAAGACGTCTGTCGGTGATGCGCGACCACAATATGGGGTGCATCTCCGCCATGTTGGAGCCCCACAACACGGCGGTATCGGTGTGCTCGATGTCGTCGTAGTTGCCCTGCGGCTCGTCGATGCCAAAGGTCTGCATGAAGGCGACCACGGCACTGGCCATGCAGTGGCGCGCGTTGGGGTCGATGTTGTTGGAGCGAAAACCGGCCTTCATCAGCTTGGCGGCGGCGTAGCCCTCATGGATGGTGTACTGGCCTGAGCCGAAGATGGAGATGCCGGTGGGCCCCTTCTCCTTAAGCGCCCAGCGTATCTTCTCTTCCATGATGTCGATGGCCTGTTCCCAGGAAATCGGCGTGAACTTGCCCTTCTTATCGAACTTGCCGTTGGTCATGCGCAACAGCGGCTGGGTCAGGCGGTCCTGGCCGTAATTGATCTTGCCGTTGAAGTAGCCCTTGATGCAGTTCAGGCCACGGTTCACCGGGGCATCCGGGTCGCCCTTGGTGGCGACGATCCGGCCGCCCTTGGTGGCCACCATGATGCCGCAGCCGGTGCCACAGAAGCGGCAGACGCCTTTGTCCCACTGCCATCCCGCTTCGCCCGCCTTGACAGCGGCCTCGGCCTGTTTCGACAGGGGCATACCGACCGTGGCGGCAGTGCTGGCGGCAATACTGGTCTTCAAAAAATCACGGCGTGTCAGTCCCATCGCAATCTCCTATGATAAAGACATCAATCCTGCAAGGCGGCCGGCACGGCGCAGGCCGCTTCCTGTTGATCCAACTCGGCGGGAATGCCCACGTATTCCTTACCATCCTCGGCGAAGTAGTGATAAACCATTTCCGCCATGACCACATGCGGCAGGGCCTTGATCCGCCTCAGCCCATCAATCTCGGCATGGATATCGGTGGCCTCCTGCACCACCACCATACGGCCGGAGGCTGCCTCCAACTGATGCACCTCCACGCCCTCCAGTGCCGCCACCGCCGTTGCCACTTCGGTCTGCCGGCCCGGCTCGGCCACCACCAGAATTCCAGAAAGATTCATAGCCCAATCCCTTCGCCACCAGTCGGGGTTTATATATAGCCAATCCTGACGTCGTTATCTCAAGATCGCTTTGATATTCATCAAGAGCTCAGGCAGAAATCTGCACAAAGAGGCGAAGCGCCACCGATCAGCGCCAGTAAGGCTTGATGCCGGCCATCGCGCCGACCCGCGCGGCCATTTGTTTGCGCCGTCCGCTGGCGCCACCGGCCAGGTAACCCTCCACCAGGCCGACGCCATAATCGATCTCACCCGCATGCCCCAACTCGGCTAACAGGGCGTGGGCGATGATCGCGTCGTTGGCGGCGCCCAGTCGATCCTGCAGCCGCGCCAGGGCGGCGAGGAAACGGCCGGCCGGCCGGCCATAAAGCGGCGCGAAGGCCTCGCCGGCATAACGCAGGCGCTTGGCGGCGAGACGCAAGCGGTGCCAACCCGCCGTATCGAGTCGATGGCGGCGCGCAGCCAGCCGTTTGAATCTTCGCCAGCGCCGGTCCAGCGCCGCCCGCGCCCAGATGGACAATTCCGCTCCGCCCACCCGCGTAGTCAGCAGGTTGCGCCCCATTTCCAACAGCAGCCGGGTAAAACGCCGCTGCGTGACGGCGGCGCGCGCCCGCTCAAGAGCGGCGGCGCGGCGGCAGCGGACGGCCGCCAGCAGCGCATCCAGCCGCTCCGGTTCAGCCAGCGCGGTGCGCACGCGCGCCAGCGTCACGGTTTCCATGACGTCCCAGTCGCGTGCCGGTCCAAGTTCCGCCATCAACCAGCGCAGCTCGGCCAGCCAACCGGGCGGTGCCGCCTCCAGGTTACTGCCGAGGCGCAACAACGTGCCCAGACGCCGCACCGCTACCCGCATCTGGTGCAGGTATTCGGGATCGTCGCCAACCAGAAAGCCAGGCAGGTTGTGAGTGAGCTGGGTCAGCGCCGCCACCAGCAGGCGACGCCGGGCCTCGCCGGCGACCAGCCGCTTGCTGATGTCGGCGGCGATGGCCGGGCACGGCGCCATGTTATGCACGCCGGCCAGTTCGTAGCCGCGCAGCGCCTTGCTGCGATACTCGGGCAGCAACGGCACGGCCCGCAGCAAGGCCAGGGCAACGTCGAACAGGGCCGTGCCATCACCCGATTTCAACTCCAGCTCCACTTCCGCCACCGGCAGATCATGCTCGCCGGCACGGACATGGCCCAGGTCGACAGCCACCTCCAGCGACGCGGTCGGCAAGGTCAGTTGCCAGGTGCTGCGCTGGAAATCAGTGACGAATACCGGCACCAGCCTGGCCACCAGCGCCGGGTCGAGATGGCGGCGGGCCTCGGCCGGCAGCGCCTCGAGATCGAGCCCGTCGCCGGCTACCTCCACCCCCCATTCCGGGCGCGTCGACAGGCCGCCAGCCGAATGTGTGTCGAGTTTCAATGTCTGTACCCAGCGCCGGCCTTCGCGCCGCAAACGGATGGCGTGGCGTTTTTTATAAAGATCAAGGCCGGGGGTGTCGTAATAGATGCCGTAAAGCCGAGTCTTCACGGCCTTGCTCGCCCGCAGCAGTGGGTGCCGGCGCAGGCGGGCGACATCGTTGGGGGCGATGGCCAGTTTCAGTTCGATTTCTAGCGACATGATCCGCGCTTCCGCCATGGATGCCATTGAGTCTTTCAGGTTAGCATTGAGCACCGCTCAAAGCCGGCGGATGACGAAACGACACGACGACATGACCCCCACCCCTGCCAGTGAATACCTTATCAACCGCGAACTTGGCATACTCGAATTCAACCGCCGCGTCCTGGCCCAAGCCGAGGATTTGGATACGCCGCTGTTGGAGCGACTGCGCTTCCTTTGCATCTTTTCCAGCAACATGGATGAATTTTTCGAAATTCGCGCCGCAGGCCTCAAGGAACAGATACGTCTCAACCCCCACCTCGCCGGTCCCGACGGGCTCACCGCCCGCCAGGTATCCAGGGAGGTGGCCAGGGTCTCCCATGCCCTGGTGGCCAAACAGTATGAGCTGTTCAACAACGAGGTGCTGCCCGCCCTCGCCGCCGAGGGCATCCGCTTTCACAGGCGGGTCGAATGGACACCGGAACAGGAGGACTGGATCCGTCAATATTTCTTCAACGAACTGATGCCTGTCCTCACCCCCATCGGCCTCGACCCGGCCCATCCCTTCCCCAACGTACTCAACAAGAGCCTCAATTTCGCCGTTGAGCTGGCCGGCAAGGACGCCTTCGGCCGCAGCTCAGGCAAGGCCGTGGTGCAGGCGCCGCGCTCACTGCCGCGCGTCATCCAGCTACCCAAACCGGTCGCCGGCTGCGAGCATAGCTTCGTCTTTCTCTCCTCCATCCTGCATGCCCATGTCAGCGCCCTCTTCTCCGGCATGGAGGTGCATGGCTGTTACCAATTCCGCGTGACCCGCAATTCCGACCTGTTCGTGGATGAGGAAGAAAACAAGAATCTGCGCGAACAGCTCCAGGGCGAATTGCCCCACCGCCATTTCGGCAACGCCGTGCGCCTGGAGGTGGCCGACAACTGTTCGGAAGAGATGAAGGCGTTTCTGCTCAAGCAGTTCCACCTCGGCCGCGACGACCTCTATCAGGTGCGTGGCCCGGTCAATCTGGTGCGCCTGATGAACGTGCCGGAGAAGGTTGATCGGCCGGACCTCAAGTTCCACCCCTTCACGCCGGGGCTACCCGCGCAACTGGCCGGAGTGGAAGACCTGTTTACCGCCATCGGCCGCGCCGACATCCTGCTCCACCACCCCTACCAGTCTTTTCAGCCGGTGATCGATTTCATACGTCAGGCCGCCGAAGACCCGAGCGTGCTTGCCATCCGCCAGACCGTCTACCGCACCGGCACCGACTCGGAACTCATGCGCCACCTCATCGCCGCCGCCCAGCGCGGCAAGGAAGTGACGGTGGTGGTCGAGCTGCTGGCGCGATTCGATGAAGAGGCCAACATCAACTGGGCCAATCAACTGGAAGAGGCCGGCGCGCACGTTGTCTACGGCGTGGTCGGCCACAAGACGCACGCCAAAATGGCCCTGGTGGTACGCCGGGAAGATGGCCGCCTCAAACGCTACGCCCACCTCGGCACCGGCAACTACCACGCCCGCACGGCTCGTCTATATACCGATTTCGGTCTGTTCACTGCCAACCCGGCACTTTGCCAGGACGTCAACGACATCTTCATGCAGATCACCGGCCTTGGCGATGCCGGCGAACATGCCCACCTCTGGCAGTCGCCCTTCACGCTCCACTCCAACATCATCAAGGCGATTCAGCAGGAAACGGCGCGCGCCCGTCAGGGCGAAAAGGCCGTTATCGTCGCCAAGATGAACGCCCTGCTCGAACCGCGCGTCATCGCCGCCTTGCACGAAGCCTCACAGGCGGGGGTCGAGATCGACCTCATCGTGCGCGCCGTCTGCGCGCTGCGGCCGGGCATTCCTGGCATCTCCGAGCATATCCGGGTACGCTCGGTCATCGGCCGTTTCCTGGAGCATCACCGGGTGTTTTATTTCTGGAATGGCGGCGAGGAGAACGTCTATCTGGCCAGCGCCGACTGGATGGACCGCAACTTCTTCCGCCGCATCGAGACCTGTTTCCCCGTCCTCGACCCGCGCCTGAAGAAACGGGTCATCACCGAGGGCATCAAGCCCTATCTCAAAGACAATCTGCGGTCCTGGGAGATGCAGCCGGACGGCCACTACAAAAAACGCGCCCGGCGTGGCCGCGGCTTCTCCGCGCAGGATTTTCTACTCAACCTGCTGACGGTGAAGACCTGAGCGCGGACTCACAGCCGACACCGTGTTTACCTGGCCACCCTGATCGGTTTGCCGTTTTCGATCCGCACCCGGTCGCCCTCGACGAAACCCGGTTGATGGTAGAGGGTGAAATTGCGCCTTTCGCCATAGTCCATGTCCACAGCCACTTTCCAGACGCTGTGGCTCTTGCTGCTCTTCTCGATCTCGTTGCCGACATAGGCGCCGCCAGCGGCGCCCGCCACAGTGGCTACGGCGCGGCCGCCGCCATGGCCGATCTGATTGCCAAGCAGGCCGCCCACCAGGCCACCGGCCACGGCCCCCCCACCCGAGGCATTGCCCTTCACCTTGACGGCGTGCACCGCCTTGACGATGCCGCAGTTCTTGCAGTCATCGGCAACGACCGGAGCAGCGATGAACGACGCCCCGGCGAGCAGGGCGAAAAGCAGGGACTTGATGGATGACATGAGTTACTCCTCAATGAATGATGAGTGTCGATGTTAGCACTACGCCCGCCTGCCAACCTTAACGCGGCGGGACGACGGGGGCAAAGCGGGCGGCGTATCTCTGGGGTGGTTTTTCCCAGCTTGTCAGCCAGTTGCGGAATTTGCCGGTGATCGTGGTACGTACCTCCAACTCACCTGACCGCAAACGCCGCAATACATGCCGGTAGCGGCTGTATTCCAACACCGAGCTGGCCAGGGTGCGCCGTTGCCGCTCGATGATCAGTTCGTCGTCCAGACAGTAGACGAAATCCTCCGCGCCCGCTACGGGAAAACGCTTCATGGCCCCATGCACGGTCAGCAGTTCCAGTTGGAAGCGGCCGTCGGCATGGGAGATCCGGTAGCGATTGAAACGCTCATCGTAAGCAAGGTCGCTGCCCGGAAAAAGCAGCAGGCCGATATTGGGCTGAGCCCCCAGAGGGAGTGGCGCGCTGCCAGGCGCTATCTGTGCGGAAAAGGCATATAGACCCGCCAGCCCCTGACACGGGCCCACCCCAACCTCAGTGGCCGCTGTCGGCATGGGCAACCCGAGAAGGGCGCAGAGCGCCACGAAGAGCCTGCCCAGCATCAGCCTTCCGCCTTTTTTGAGGCCGGCGTGGCGCGGTTGATCGACCACAGCCTGAGCTGCTTTATCTGTTCCTCCATGGTGCGCGACAGCGGCACCATGCGGGCGGTGTTCCAGATAATGTCGTTGTCGGTGAACGGGCGCTTGTCCTGGTAAGCGCGCAGGCGGGCGGCCTTGATCGCCTGCTCGATCTCGGCGCCGCTCCAGTTCTTGGTGACGGCGGCCAAGAGGTTGAGGTTGAAGTCGGCCGGGTCTGCGCCCATGGCGCGGATATGGATGCCGAGTATGGCCTTGCGCTCGTCCTCGGTGGGCAGGTCGAGGAAGAAGAGCTGGTCGAAGCGGCCCTTGCGGATCACCTCGGCCGGCAGTTTCTCAATACGGTTGGCCGTGGCCACGACGAACACGGTAGGCGGTTTTTCCTGCATCCAGGTGAGAAAGCTGGCGAAGATGTTGTTATTGCCCGCGCCGCTGTGCAGGTCATAACCGAAGCTGTTTTCCATTTCATCGATCCACAGCACCAGCGGCGCCACTGCCTCGGCCACCTTGAGCGCATGGTCGAAGGCGTATTCCGGCGCGCCATAGGCCCCGGACAGCACCAGGTTCATGTCCAGCCGCACCAGCGGCAGGTCCCAGGCGCCGGCGATGACCTTGGCGGCCATGCTCTTGCCGCAACCGGAGACCCCCATGAACAGGATGCCGGCCGGCAAGGGCAGGCCCGCTTCGAAAGCATGGCGGGTGAACAACGACTTGCGGCTCGCCACCCACTCCTTCAGATTTTCCAGCCCGCCCACCTGGCCAAGATCCACCCGCTTGCCGACATATTCGAGGCAACCTTCCTTAAGCAGCGCATAGGATTTTTCCTCGATGATTTCCGCCCGCGCGGCCTCGATAGCCCATTTCTTCTCGCCCATCAGGCGCCTCGCCAAGTGGGTCACCTCATTCAAGGTCATGCCTTTCATGGCGGCGGCACATTGTTCCAGCCAGTCTTGCGTCGGCGCTGGTTGCGCGCTGGCGACCAGGACGCGCAAATGATCGAGTATCTCCCGCTCGGAAGGCATCGCCAGCGTGACCAGGAAAACCTCCTTCTTCAACGCCTCGGGCAAGGTGTAATCCGGGTAGGACAGGAACAGGAAGCGGTCACGACCGGCCAGGTCGCGGTAGAGATCGCGCAGCGCGCGGGCAAGCAGCGGCTGGCCGGCAAACAGGGCCGGCATGTCCTGCATCAGGAAAAAGGCCATCTGCGCCGAGCCGGCGACATAACGGAGGGCGGCGAGCGGGTCGAGTATGGCTTCCAGCGGACCGTTACGGCCACGGAAGCCCTGGGTGGCACTCCACTGGATGAGGGCATCATCGTTGCCGTAGTGCGCCCTGGCCAGATCGGTCAGCAGGCGCACGATGCGGTTCTCCTCGTCAGCGCGCAGGTAGATAAGCGGGTAGCCGGACAATAGGCCCCGGCGCAGACGCTCGGCGGCGTTATCGTACGCGTTCATTGCAGTTCAAGCTTGGCCAGGCGCAGCGCCGGCCGCGCCGCCTGCCAGACCTTCAGCTCCTGCTCCAGAGCCACCTGGGTGAGAGGATTCGCCTCCAGCCAGGCTTGCGGCAATGCCAGCGCACAGGCACCGCTGCGGGCGCGCGCCAAGCGATGTACCGGCATGGCCACATCGGCACGGCTGACGCAGAACAACACCGCCAGGCGCAAGCACAGTATGAGCGGCCAGAGCGGGTCATCTACCGGATAAGCGAGCTTGTCCAGACTACCTCGGCTGGCCCGCACCAAGGTGGCGAGCCGCGTCTGGTCGCGGCGGGAAAAACCGGGCATATCGGCATTTTCCAGGATATAGGCACCATGCTTGTGAAACCCGGAATGGGCGATGCTGATGCCGATCTCATGCAGTTTCGCCGCCCGCGACAAGTCGCGCGCACTGTCCTCGCCCTCGTCCTGGCCCGCGATCTGCCGAAAGAAATGCTGCGCCAGCCGCTCCACCCGGCGCGCCTGTCGGCCATCGATGTGATAGCGGCGCATGAACTGACCGATGGTGACGTCACGCATGTCGTGCGCATGCACCCGGCCCAGCAGGTCCCAGAGTATGCCCTCGCGCATGGCCCCCTGGGCGACGATCATCTCCTCGATCTCCAGCTCCTGGAACAGGGCCGACATGATCGCCACGCCACCGGCGAGCACCGGCTTGCGCTCCGGCCGCAGGCCAGGCAGGTTGAGACGGGCGATGTGCCCGGCTTTGACCAGCCGCTCACGCAGCCACTTCAGTCCGGCCGCGGTGATCTGGCCGTCGGCCTCGCCGCTGTGCAGCAATATCTCGGCCATGGCGCGGGCCGAACCGGAGGAACCGACCGCCTCCTGCCAGAGGCCGCGGCGAAATTCATGCGCCACCAGTTGCACCTCCATCCGGCCAGCCGTCACCGCCGCCTTCATGGCCGCCTTGTCGATGACGTCGTCGGCAAAGAAACGCTGCGAAAACAGCACGCAGCCCAGGCGCAGGCTCTCGCGCTCGCGCGGTTCATAGCCGACGCCGAGGATGCATTCGGTGGAACCGCCGCCGATGTCCACCACCAGCCGTGGCTCCTGGCTCATGGGCAGACTGTGCGACACACCCAGGTAGATGAGACGGGCCTCTTCACGCCCGGCGACGATATCGATGTCGAAGCCCAGGGCGGCGCGCGCCTCCTTGAGAAAGGCCGGGGCATTCTTGGCCACCCTGAGCGCCGAGGTACCGACGGCCCGCACCGCTCCCGGCGGCATTCCCTTGAGCCGCTCGCCAAAACGCGACAGACAGGCCAGGGCCCGCTTGCGCGAGGCCATATCGAGTTCTTTGGCAACCGTCAGGCCGCCGGCCAGTCGCACCGATTCCTTAAGGGCATCGAGGTAATAGAGCTGCTCGCCATCGACCCTCCCCACCTGCAAATGGAAGGAGTTCGACCCTAGGTCGATGGCGGCGAGGGTGGGATATTCCTGCATGAACCGGGGCCTGAGGACATTGAATCAGGCCGATTATTGCAGAAATGGGCGGCTACCGACCTGGCAGATCAATGATCGTCGCGGCGCTTCTTCTTGCTGGCGCCCTTGCGAGCCGGGTTGGGAACCGCCATCTGGTCGGCGATGTAATTCGAGATGGCATCCAGATCGGCCCTGGGCATGTATTTCAGCCCATTGTCGATCAGCTCGGCCATCAGGCTGCCGGTGCTCGGGTAGCGGACGATGTCCGACTTGTGCCAGGTGCCCATGCCGCATCTCTTGTCCGGGGTGATGTTTGGCACCACTACGCCTTCCGGCCCGTGCGGGGTGCCGGCCAGGAACTCGCCCGACTCGAAGCCGCCCAGCCGGTTACGCAGGGTATGGCACTCCGAGCAGTGCGCCGGGCCGTTTACCAGGTAGGCGCCCCGGTTCCATTCCACCGGCTTGCCCGTCGTACTTCATCTTGCCGTCATGCACGACACGGCGGGGATGGGCGATGTCCTGGTCCAGGCTACCGGGACGCGCCTTTTCCTGGACTGCAAGGATATTTTGACCGGCGCAACGACCACCGAGATACACGGCCGCAAACCGGACGGAACGGCCTTCGTCTGGCCCGCCCAGGCCGATGGCACCGGGGTCTATTACCTCACTCAGGCCGGCGATATTGACCAGCACGGCCGCTGGACCCTGCAATCCTATGTGGTGCTACCCGATTGGTCCGGCCACGGTGATGTCGAGGTAATGATCGCCAAAATGTAGGCCACCGCTGACTGGAGTCGGCATATCGACCGCGCCGCGCGCGCATAAGGTTTGGGCCATGCAGAGACCGAATCAATGCCTATTATGCGGCGTCAAAAACCAGATGATCGCCACCAGGGCCGAGACGCCCACCAGGGCGACGCCGACCAGGGCCAGCACGGCCGCGAAACCGGTCCGATCCGCGTTCAGCTCCAGCAGGGCCATGACCAAAAAGTGGGCAGCATTGGGGACAGACCACGTTTTTCATGCGTTTTTCGATGTCCACCACCGCGACCCCCCAGCCCTGGTCGTGCAAACGGGTGAAGCCGGTGTTGCCATCGGCCGCCCATTCCACCTCGTGGCCGGCCTGCCTGAACCCCTTGGCCACGAACGAAGCGATTTTCTCGTCGTCTTCGATCGCCGGTATCCGCATCTGACACCCTCACCAATTTCGAGAGACCGCCATTCTCGCCGGCGCCGGGACAAAGATAAACGAGGCTATGGCGTCGCCGCCTTCCTGGCCACGCCCAGGCTGAGCTTGAGCGTGACCTCACGGCCCGCTCCGGTCACCTGGCCGATCGGCTGCACGGCCAGCTTGCCGGCCGGCACGCCGTTGGCCAGCAAAGCCTGTTTGATCGCCTCGCCGCGGGCGCGCGCGATGGCGGCCAGATCGTCGTCGGTGACCTTCTCCTTGTCCAGCAGCACCTGGTAGATCAGGCCGTGCAGGTCGGCGCCCTTCAGACGGGCGGCCTCATCGGCCGACAGCGGTTGCGGCTTGGCCTTGATCATCCCGGAAAGTCTGGACAGCAGTCTGCCGGCAGTGCTGGTCGGCGGCGGTTCCGGGTTGGCCTGGGCATACTTGGCCTTGAGCATCTTTAGGGCGTCGGCGCCGATGCGGGCGCTATAGAGTTTTTCCAGGGCCTCCTGGGTCTTGGCCTGGGCGGTGGAGACCGGGCCCGGATCCTCGCCGGCGGCCAGCTTGCGTCCGCTGGCCTCGGCCACGGCCCGGCGCACGCGGTCCTCCTTGACCGCCAGGCGGTCGGCTTCCGGGTTCCAGACCGGGGCCGCCGTCAGCGCCAGGTTGGGCCGCTTGGCCAGGGCCTGGGCGAGCTGCCTGAGCTTGTCCCGCTCGGGCGGCAGCAGCTTGGCCTCGCCGGCGTCGAAGACGACGTTCTCAAGCTTGTCGCCGCTGATGCCGAGCAGCTTGCCTATGGCCCGGAACGGCGCCAGGGCAATCTTGGTGATGACGTTGACGATGGCCTTCCAGATGATGCCACCATAGCTGAATTGCGGATCATCCAGGCTGCCCTTGACCGGCAAGCCAAGATCGATGCGGCCATCGGCGTCCTCAAGGATGGCGATGGCGAGGTCGAGCGGCAGGTTCTTCGCCGTCGGACTCTCCACCCGCTCTCCCAGGGTCAGCCTGTCCATGATGATCTGGTTCTCGCCCTGGAGCTGACGCTGCTTGATCTTGTACTCCAGGTCCAGGGAAAGCTTGCCGGAGTCGATGCGGCGGCCGGCGAAGGTGGCACTGTAAGGCGTCAGCCGGTTCATCTCGACGTTGCGGAACACCACCTTGACATCCATGTAGCCGGTCGGATCGATGAAGTCGATCTGGCCCACCGCGCGGGCCAGTCCGTAGTCGTCGACCTGGCCGTCCAGCTCGAGCTGGGCCGGCCGGCCCTTGGCCAGGCTGATGCCGTTGACCGTGCCCTTGAGGTCGTGGATGCGGGTGCCGAACGGCAGGGCCAGCGATTCATCGGCGAAGTCCATCTCATTGGCGCTCACCTTCACCCGCTCGACGGTGAACTTCATGCCCGGCTTGGCCGGCTCCACGGTCGGAGCGGGTGTAGCCGGGGCAGGTGTGGCCTGGGCCTCCTCGCCGGCCGCCGCCGGCTCAGCCGCCTGGGTCTTCATGAGGCGCTTAAGATTGAGTGTCTTGTCTTTGTGGATGACCAGCTTGAGGCCGAGGCCGTCGACCTCGACCTCGCCGATATCGACTGCCTCCGGCGAGGCGGTCAGTTCATCCGTGGCTAGGCTCTTCCAGGCCAGGACACGGTTGCCGGTCTCGGATTCGTTGACGAGCAGGTCGCTGACGCTGAAGCCGCCCTGGTAGGAAATCCGCTTGCCCACCCTCAGGCGGCCCTGGCTGCCGGCGGCGCCGGAAACCAGCACCACGTTGGCAGCCCGGGCGATATAAGGCTGCACCGGGGTGAGATTGAGGCCGCTCAGGTTGACCCGTGCATCCAGGGAACCGTCGGCCGGGACCAGCTTGCCCTGCACCCTCAGGGCGCCGCCCCGGCGTACCCGCAGCGCCAGCTGCACCGGCACGGCGGTCTTCAGGTCCTGGCTGAGACCGGTCGCGCTGGCGCCGATGCCGTCGAGGTCCAACCGGACGGCCGGCTTCACCGTCTCGTCGGCCAAGGCGACGCGGAAACCGTTCAACTCGGCACGACCGAGACGCCAGGTCCAGCCCGGCTCCTTGCCGGCCGGCGCCGGACTGGCTGCCGGCTTGCGCTTGCTGGCCGGGGCCAGGGCATCGAGCAGGGCGATATGGCCATTGGCCGCGCGCACCACAGTAAGGCGCCCTTGTGACAGGGCGAGCCGTCCGACCTCGGCGTTCTTCTCGGCCAGGCCGGCGTTGATGCCCTCCAGCACGACGCCATCCAGCCCGAGCAGGGCCTGATCGGCCGAGGCGACGGCGATCGCGCCCAACTGCACGCTGCCCGCGCCCAGATGGGCCTGGAGCGGGCCCGCGCCGATGCGTGCATCGGCCTTGCAACCGACCTTCAGATTGCCAATATCCAGGGCCAGCGGCTTGGCCAGGGTCTGGTCGAGGATATGGATGCCCACGCCATCCAGGCTGAAGCGGGCCAGGTCGATCCGCCACGCAGCCTCTTCACCCGGTTTGCGCTCCCCCGTCGGCTTGGTCCTGGCCGGCTTGACCTCAACCGGCGCCGGACCGGCGGCGGGCGGTAACCAGTCCTGCACGTCCAGGCTGCCGTCCGCGCGCCGGACCAGACTTACCCTGCCGCCGGCCAGGTCGATCGCGGCCAGGCTGAAGCGGCGCTGGTCGAGATCGAAATGGCCGCCGCTGACGGCAAGCTTGTCCAGTGCCAGGGCCGTTTCCTTGGCGTTGGTGCCGCGCAGGCGCAGGCCGTCGACCGTCGCACCGAGCTGGTCGAAGCTCAGGCTGAGGTGTTTATCGGCGTAGCCGACCTTGTAGCGGGTGCTGAAACCGGCGCGGCCCTCGGGCGCGGCGATATTCACCCGCCCCTTCAGATATGGCTCCAGCTGAGCCAGCTGGACGCCTTCGAGCGAGAAGGCGCCGGTCAGGCTGACCGGCTTGAGGATGAGATCGCCCTGCCAGCGCAGCCGGCCGCCCAGCGTGGTGCGTGCGGAGACCTGGTAGGCGCCCTTGTCGTCGGGCAGGGTGGACAGCTCGTCCAGAGTCAGGTCGAGGGGGTGGAAGCCAGTCTCTAATGCCGGCGCCACGGTCCGGTCGGCAAAATCGATGCGCCCGTCCTTCAGTTCGAAATGGCGGATCAGCAACCGTGGCAAGGGCTTGTCGGGCGTCTCTTCCTCGTCCTTGAAGGCATCGATGAAGGCGGTCCAGTTCAGCTTGCCGCCCGGCAGCAGGTCGACGCGTCCTTCCGGGCCGGTCAGGCGGATGTTGTCAAAGGTCCAGGCGAGGCGGACGAGGCTGCTGGTCTCGAAATCGACGAACAACTCCTTGCACCCGGCCAGCGGCTTGCCGTCCGGCTCGGTCAGCTTGAGGTTGCGCACGGTCAGCTTGAGCCCGAGGGGGTGGAATTCCGGCTGGTCCAGGGTCAGGTGATGGCCAGTCTTGCTGGCGACGAACTTCTCGGCGCCCCACTTCGCCAGCGGCCCAAAGGCGAACCAGCCGAACAACAGATAGGCCACAACAAGTCCAGCGGCGACTTTGACCGGGGTTTTGAACAGGAATGAACGCAGACGCGCGAGCATGGGCCTATCCCTTCGCGTGGCTATTGGTCTTATCCGTATCTTAGCCCGCCCTCCCCCGCGCGAGGATGGGCCGGTAATACCAGTTCAGGCCACCGCGCCGAAGAACAGATAGGCGGCGCCAATGGCGGCGGCAAAGCCGGCAAGGTCGGCGATGAGGCCACCGGCCACGGCATAGCGAACCCGCTTGACGCCGACGGCGCCGAAGTAGACGGCGAGAACGTAAAAAGTGGTCTCGGTGCTGCCCTGGACGATGCCGGCCAGCCGGCCGGCGAACGAATCGGCGCCATGGATTTGCATGGTCTCGATCATCATGGCCCGGGCGCCGCTGCCCGAGAGTGGCTTCATCAGCATGGTCGGCAGGCTGTCCACCCAGCGGGTATCAAAGCCGGCCCGGGCGATGAGGCCGTGCACCCCTTCCATGGCCAGGTCCAGCGCGCCGCTGGCGCGCATGAGGCCGATGGCCACCAGCATGGCGACGAGATAAGGGATGATGGTCACGGCGGTCTGAAAGCCCTCCTTGGCGCCGTCAATGAAGGCCTCGTAAGCGTTGACATTCTTGACCAGCGCGCCGATCAGAAAGCTGGCGATCAGTCCGAGCAGGATGAAGTTGCTGACCAGCGACGAGCGGGGCGCCATCTCGGCTGCCGGCAGCGCCGCGAAGTAGAGCGCCAGGCCACCCACCACGGCGGTGATGCCGGTCAGCCAGGCCAGGATGACCCGGTCCAGGCGGATGCGCTGCATGGCGGCGATGAAAGCGAACCCGGCCAGAGTGGAGCTATAGGTGGCCATCAGGATGGGGATGAAGACGTCGGTGGGGTCGTGCGCCCCCAGTTGCGCCCGGTAGGTGAAGATGGTTACTGGCAAAAGAGTGATCGACGAGGCGTTGATGACCAGGAACAGGATTTGCGCATTGCTGGCAGTCTCCTTGTCCGGGTTCAGTGTTTGCAACGCCTGCATGGCCTTGATGCCCATGGGGGTGGCGGCGTTATCCAGACCGAGCAGGTTGGCGGCCATGTTCATGGTGATCGCGCCTAGTGCCGGGTGGCCGCGCGGCACCTCGGGAAACAGGCGTGCAAACAAGGGCGAGAGTCCGCGGGCCAGGGCGTCGAGAAAGCCGGCCCGTTCGCCGATCTTCAATATTCCCAGCCACAGGCTCATGACGCCGGTCAGGCCCAGGGCAATTTCGAAGGCGGCCTTGGCGTTATCGAAACCGGCCTTCATCAGCAGGCCGAAGATGTCCTGTTGGCCGTTGACCAAAAACTGGAACAGCGCGGCCAAGAAGGCAATCAGGAAAAAACCTATCCAGATGGCGTTGAGCATCAGCGCCCGCCCAGCCAGAATAGGCCGAGTACGGCCAGCCAGAGCAGCGTGGCGCGTGCCACCAGGCGCACCGCGCCGCTCACCTCAGCGGGGTTGACCGCGTCAGGATCGAGGCCGAGGGCGCCGAAACCCGCCGCCGGCACGATATCATCGGCGCCCTTGGCAAGGGTGGAGGCCGGGCCGCGCCAGGCGAACATGGCGGCGTCGAAATTGCCAACGACGGCAAAGCTCAGTGCCAACAGGCGCGCCGGCACCCAATCAAGCACGCCGCCGACCTGAACGATGACCGCGTGTAATTCGGTTTCAGCCCGCCAATGCACCTCCAGCCGCCGGGTCAAGGCGTAGGCCACCGCGCCCGTCGGCCCCAGCAGGACGAACCAGAACAGGCCGCCGCATAACCGGGTCAAGGCATGGCGCAACACGGTGTCGATGGCCAGCCGGGTCAGGGCCGTGCTCCCCATCTCCGGCGGCATGGCCAGGTCGAGTCCGGCCAGACGGCCGCGCGCCCGCTCCAGGTCGCCGGCGCGCAAGTCCAGTGCGCAAGCCAGCGACAGGTTGACGGATTGGCGGAAACCCAGACAGTAATACAGACTGGCCGCGCCCCAGGCCAGCCCCAGTATCCCCAGCAAAGCGTATAGCCCGGCCCCGACGAGCCCCGCCGCCAGGGCCGGCGGCAGAGTCGCCGCCGCCCAGGCGAGCAGGCCATGGGCGCTTGTGCCGGCATCGAAATGCCGGCGCACCCAGTCGGCATAGCGGGCGAACAACCGCTCGAACTGGCTGGGT
The DNA here is from genome assembly GCA_037439465.1 of Hydrogenophilales bacterium. Classification (GTDB taxonomy): domain Bacteria; phylum Pseudomonadota; class Gammaproteobacteria; order Burkholderiales; family Thiobacillaceae; genus Parasulfuritortus. The sequence continues at coordinate 50,465 of JBBIVX010000018.1, forward strand.
CGATGCAACGGGCTGGACTGGTCCCAGGCCAGCGCCAGCAAGGCCGCCCAGAAGGTCAACGTGCCATCTCCACGGTCAGGCGGCCCATGCCGAAGGCCTGGTCCGCGGCCTCGTATATTTCCACCGTGGGCATGACGATGCCCCGCCCCCGCGCCTGGAGATAGGCGTCAAGGGCAGAATAGGCCCGGCTGGGAGCCAGCCGCACCGCCGCCCTCACCTCGACCAGAAGGACCGGTCGCGCGGCGATGACGTCGACCTTTAGCGGTTCCTTGACGACGCTGTCCGCCGCCAGCAGAAAACCAGTGCGGGCAAGGCGTTCCTTAACACTTACCAGACCGGGATTGGAATAGAGCACGCTGATGACATGGCCCGCAGCGACACCCTGTGCCTGAAGCAGGCGCGCCACTTCCGCCTGCATCTCCGGCAACCCGGAATAATCGCCGCTGCGTTCCAGGTAGGCATAACGATATGGGCCACGCACCACATCCTCATGAATGTCCACCGGGTTGAAGCCACCCCACCAGGCATAGACGCCGAGCAGCGGCACCACGAAGGCGGCGAGAAATGGAATGAATCTCTGGAAACGCAAAGGTGACTCCGTAGGGCGGCGACGACGAACATACTACAAAATTTCTATAATCCGCCGCTGCGACGAGGAGAGCGTAATGAAAAAACCCTGGCTGTTACTGATGTTGCTGTGCGTGTCCACCGCCCTTGCCGGCGGACGGCACTACCCACCGGTCACGGTGAAGGTGGAGGCGGTGCGACTGGCCGAACACAGTTGGTATGTGCCCGGCCTGGCCGGCGCCGCATCGGCCGAAAACGAGGGTTTCATGTCCAACGCCGGCTTCGTGGTGACCCCGGAAGGCGTGGTCGTCATCGACACCCTGGGTACGCCTTCGCTGGCGCAGGCGATGCTCGAGAGGATTCGCCGGGTCACCCAGGCGCCGATCAAGTTCGTCATCGTCACGCATTATCACGCCGACCACTACTACGGCTTGCAGGTCTTCAAGGACGCCGGAGCGGAAATCTGGGCCCATGAAGGCGCACACGGCACAGTCGGCAGCGAGGCCGCGCGGCAACGTTTCGAGCAGCGCAAGGAAATACTCAAGCCCTTCGTCACCGACGCGCTCCAGCGCTTTTATGAACCGGACACGTGGCTGGCGGGCGACACCGATTTCAAGCTGGGCGGCGTCCACTTCCAGCTCCGCCACGTCGGCCCCGCGCATTCTGCCGAAGACATGGCACTCTATGTGAGCGAAGACAAGGTCCTCTACGCCGGCGATCTGGTCTTCAAAGGCCGTGTGCCCTTCGTCGGCGAAGCCGATTCGCGGCTGTGGCTGACCGCCCTCGACACGCTCATCGCCTTCCGGCCGGAAACCCTGGTGCCCGGCCATGGCGGTGCTTCCACCACACCGCTCGCCGACCTCACCCTCACTCGCGATTACCTCACCTACCTGCGGGCGGAGATGGGCAAGGCCGTGGCCGGGCTGATCCCCTTCGAGGAGGCCTACGCCAAGACCGATTGGTCCCGCTACGCCGATCTGCCAGCCTTTGCCGAGGCCAACCGGCGCAATGCCTACAACACTTACCTCTTGCTGGAGAAGGAATCGCTTGCCAAATAATCCGGGCGGCATACCATATATAAGCATCGGCTAATATTATGGAGTCCCGCATGAGCACCGACGACAAGCAGACCCTCGCGCAAGAGGCCTACGGCAAGGCGCTGCAATACGAACTGGATTACGGCTGCTGTCCGCAATGCGTGCTGGCGGCGGTTCAGGAAACCGTCGGTGGCATCGATGACAGCGTGATCAAGGCCAGCCACGGACTCTCCGGCGGCGGCGGACTGTCCGGCCAGGGCGCTTGCGGAGCGCTCACCGGCGGTCTCGTCGCCCTCTCGGCCAAACGCGGCCGAGACCGCGACAAGCTGGACAAGGGCCGCTTCATCAACAATTTCAAGAAGGGGCAGGAACTGGTCGAACGTTTTCGGGCGGAATTCGGCGGCATCACCTGCGAGGAGCTGCAACAACAGTTCACCGGCCGTACTTACGACATGTGGAAGGCCGAGGAATACCAAGCCTTCAGCGCGGCCCGCGGCCACAAGTGCGCCCTCGCCACCGCCACGGTCACAAAATGGGTAGTGGAGATGATGTGACCGTCAGCCTTTCAGGCCACGGCGGGCAGGAAGGTGAGGCCATCCCGTTGATCTAAACGGGGGCGTGCGTGCAAGGTGCCCACGGCTCGATGCGGCGATAGAATGCGCTCTTAGCCAACAATCAGCCAGGAAACCGCCATGTATGGATTTTCCATTCAACTCGACCCTCCCTTTGATGACGTCGTCGTCCGTACCATCACCGCCCTGAAGAAGGAGGGTTTCGGGGTGCTTACCGACATCGACGTCAAGGCCACCATGAAGGCCAAGCTCAACCTCGACAAGCGTCCCTACCGCATCCTCGGCGCTTGCAACCCGCCCTTGGCCAACCGCGCCCTGGAGGCCGAACCCGACATCGGCCTGTTGCTGCCCTGCAACGTCGTGGTGCGGGAAGAGACCGACGGCAAGATCACCGTGGCCTTCCTCGATCCCGACATCATGGTCAAGGTGGTGGACAAGCCAGAGATGCTGGAGGTTGCCAGAGAAGCGCGCGCCCGCCTCGTGCGCGTGCGCGACAGCCTCGGCAAGTAAACGGCCGGGCGGTGCCATGACCCAATACCTCGGCATACTCACCTCCGGCGGCGACAGCCCCGGCCTCAACGCGGCCATCCGCGGCGTCGGCAAGGCCTGCCTCACGCATTACGGCATGAACATCATCGGCTTCCGTGATGGTTTCCGCGGCCTGATGGAAAACCGCACGGCACCGCTCGACGGTGGCCAGCTCTCCGGCATACTCACCCTGGGCGGCACCATCCTCGGCACCAGCCGCGACAAACCGCACAAAATGCCGGTGGGTGGAAAGGTGTTGGACATGACCGACGCCATCGTCGCCAACTACCATGCCAACCACCTCGACTGCCTGGTCTGCCTGGGCGGCGGCGGCACGCAGAAGAACGCCCTGCGCTTGAAAGAAGCCGGGCTCAACATCGTCACCCTGCCCAAGACCATCGACAACGACGTCGCCGGCACCGACATCACCTTCGGCTTCGATACCGCACTCGGCATCGCCACCGAGGCCATAGACCGGCTGCACAGCACAGCCCACAGCCACCACCGCATCATCGTGGTCGAGGTCATGGGCCACCGCGCCGGCTGGCTGGCCCTCGGCGCCGGCATCGCCGGCGGCGCCGATGTCATACTCATACCGGAAATCCCCTACGACGTGGAAATCGTCGCCGAGGCCATCCGCGAACGCAGCCGCAAGGGCAAACCATTCTCCATCGTCGCCGTCGCCGAAGGCGCCGTTTCCAAACAGGAATGGCAAGCCCTGCGCGCTGCCGAGGCACGGCGCAAGAACAAGAAAAGCAAGGAGGAAGGGGCGGTGGTCGCCGAGATCGTCTATGCCGACCGCACTCTGGTCCTGTCCAAACAACTGGAGCAGCTCACCGGCCTGGAGGCGCGCGTCACCATCCTCGGTCACCTGCAACGGGGTGGCGCGCCCTCCGCCGCCGACCGCATCCTCGCCACCCGCCTCGGTACCGCCGCCGCCGACCTCATCGCCCGCGAGAAATACGGCGTCATGGTGGCTGCCAAGGGCGAGTCCACCCGCCCGGTGAAGTTGGAAGACGTGGCCGGCCGGGTCAAGACCGTCCCCATCGACCACCCCTGGGTGGAAAGCGCCCGCCGGGTGGGGACCAATTTCGGCGACTGATCCCCTGGCACGGTCTCAACCCCCCGGACCGTTGTGGCAGTCGTAGCAACCGACCCGATGGCCGGCGGCGAAGTTGACCGTCCGCCCCTTCACCTGGAAAGACCGATCGACCTTGACCGCGCTTAGCGGCGCGCCGCGGTAGTCGCTGCCGTGACAAGCCTGGCAGCCAGTCCGGCCATGCTCGGCGACGCCGCCGTGGCGCGACACCCAGGTTTGGCCAAGGGTATGCAAGCCGTGCGGCCCGCCCGTGCTGGTGATGGGTACGCCAGCCTTGTGGCAGGCTTCGCACTCCACGATCGTCCCCGCATGCCCCTGCACATCCTGACTGAGCAGGTTGTCGCTGTTGTGCGACGACGGATATTCGGCGTGGGTGGCACCGTGACAGGCCTCGCATTGCAGACCGCCATGTTCCTTGCTGAAGCGGTACAGATCGAAGCCGGCGGCCGGGACATTGGCATTGGTGGCGAAACGGTTGTCGCCCCATAGTCTGGGATTGCCCTGGGCATCGACCGCGCTGGTCTCGCGCAATCCATCGTGGTGGCAGGACTGGCAGGCCGGCTCCGCCAGCCAGCCGGCGCGGCCCGCCGCGCCCACATGCGCCATGCCGCCGTGGCAGCTTTGGCAGCTCATCGCGGCTTGGCCCGTTGCGTCCGTGGCCTTGCCCATGACCCCACGCAGACATTGGGTGACCGAACCGGGATGGCAGAGATAACAGGCGTCACGGCTGCCGCTGTCGCCCAGTTTGACACCACTGACCGGATCGCTGACACCGGCGTGACGGCTGTGCAAGGCCTGGGTCAGCGGCGAGATGCCGGCGATACCGCTACCGGGCAGGGCATTGGAGGCGTGGCAGGCGGCGCAGAGTATGGGCTGGCCACTGCCAGCGGTCGCCTCCAGACCACTGGCGAGATAACCCTTCTGGGCCAGGGCGTTGGTGAAGGCGGCATTGCCACCCTGCTTCTGGTCGTGCAGACGCAGTATGTTGAGTTTCCAGTCTTTCTCGGCGTTGGCATGGTTCACCCAGCCGGCGGCCGGCATGGCCGCGACACCGCGGCCCGAGGCATGGCAGGCGATACAGTTGAGTTCGTTGCTGACCGGCAGCACCACGCGGGCGGTGGCCAGCTCGGCGCCGGCGGCGTCGCGCGCCACCACCTTGACCAGCGGATAGGTGTTGATATGGCCATTGTCGTCGACCGGGGTGATGGGGATGCCCACCGCCTCGAACCAGCCGTTCTGACTGTTGTAAGCCAACGGCTGCGGTGCCAGCTCCGGCATCCTGACTCCGGCAAGACCGGTATCGGACGCGAGATCAACGCCAAACAGACGTTGCGCATACTCCCAGAAATTGGTCTTGTCGGCGCTGCGGCTATTGATCGAGCCACTCTCATCGGCCAACGCCTGGAAGGTCAGGCTGACGTTGCCAGCGATCAACCGGCCGTCCTTGAGCAACTGGGCATGCAGATTATTGAAGGGCGGAAGAATGGAGAAAACTGAATAATCCGCGCCATCCATGCAATGCATGCCGAGATCGTTCCAGGCCAGCAGGGTGTAACCACCCGCGCCCTGCGTCGGCGGAGGCAGCGTGCCACCGTCGCCATCCCCACCGTCGCCGCCACCGCTACACCCGGCCAGCAACAAAACGCCAAATGCCAGTACGGACCAGTGTCGTTGTACAAGACGAAGAGGGATGGCAAGCATGCGTATCTCTTTATTTTTGATTGTTAATCATTGTCTGTGATTCCAGACGGCGGACAGGCAACGATTATGGCCGGCAACCTTAAGTCATCATTAAGTGCCGGGCGGGCCCAGGGTGCCCGGCGCCAATCCGGCCGCATGCCTTTGCCACATGGCCGCATACACGGCCTCGATATGGCGCGTGTAAAGAGAGGTGTCGAAAAGGGGCTGGCTATGTCGCCGCCACGAAAGTTTCTGACGCAATGCCGCCAGCCGTGCCGGATCGGTCGCCAGCGCCAGCGCCATCCGTTCATATTCGGTGGGGTTGGCGGCGATCAGCTCGGGCAGGCCGAGGGCCGTCAACAGGCTGGCCGCCACCCTGCCCGCGAAGGTTTCGCCTAGGCAGGTAAGTACCGGCAGACCGGCCCACAAGGCGTCACTGGCGGTGGTGTGAGCGTTGTAATGAAATGTGTCGAGAAACAGATCGGCCAGCCGGTGGCGCGCCAGGTGCTGCGCCAGCTCCAGACGCGGCGCGAAGATCAATCGCTCGGCCGCAACGCCGCGGCGCGCCGCTTCCCGCCGCAGGTTGGCCGCGGCCAACGCATTGCCCTCGAACAGCCAGAGAACACTGCCGTCCACCGCCTGCAACAGCCGCATCCAGACGCTGAAGACATCCGGGCTGATCTTGTAGTTGTTGTTGAAGCAGCAAAAGACGAAGCCGGCCTCGGGCAGGCCGTGGGCGATGCGGGTCGGGACACTGTCGGCGATGGCCTTGGTCGAGTCGTTAACCTGGTAGCTATGTGGCAGATAGGCGATCCGTTCGCTGTAGAAGCCGTGCTGCGACGGCGGGATCACCACCGCGTCGGCGATGAGGTAATCGACATAGTCTGCGCCCAGTGTACCGGGATAACCCAGGTAGTTCACCTGGATCGGGGCAGGGCGGCGCGCGAAGATGCCAGGCCGGGCATCCTGCGTGTAGCCCTTGAGGTCCACGGCGATATCGATCTCCATGTGCCGGGCCGCGGCCGCGATATCGGCGTCGGTACCCTCGGTCATGTCGATGAAACGATCAAAGGCCTTTTCCAATCGCCGCCGCCAGGCATCGCGTTTGTCAGGGCCGAAGTAGAAGCCTATGACCTCGAAACGCGCACGGTCATGCCGCTCTATGAGGCCGGCCAGCAGATGGGCGGTGGCATGGTTGTAATAATCGGCGGAAAAATAACCGATGCGCAGACGCGCATGACCATAGCGCTCCCCCCGCCAGAGCGGCTCCGGGTGCGGCGGGTATTTGTCCAGGGCGTACAGGCGGGCACAGCACTGCTGCTGCGCCGGCGTGGTGGCCACCGCCAGCAGCACGAAGGGGTTCGCCGCCCGGCCGCCGTCATCGAGCCGCTCGATGACGGCGCTGCGGGCGCGTTCGAGGTCGTCCCAGGCGCAGCCCTGCAGCAGGTCGTGCAAGCGGTAACCGGCAAGGTAGGGGAAATCCGGATCCAGGGCCAGCGCCCGCTCACAAGCGGCCGCCGCCGCATCGAAACGGCCCAGTTCGCGATAGAGCGCAGCCAGATTGGCATGGGCCTCGGCAAAATCCGGGCTGAGTTCGATGGCGCGACGCAGAGCGGCGTGTGCGGCGTCGACATGGCCCAGTCCGGTCAGCGTCTTGCCCAGGTTGTTGTAGGCGCCGGCGAAATCCGGCTGCAAGGTTACGGCCCGTTCAAAGTCGGCCAGCGCCGCCTTTGGCCGCCGCCGCTCGACATGAACCAGGCCGCGATTGTTGAAAAAGGCAGCGGTGGCAGGGGCCAGCTCGATTGCCCGATCAAAGGCGGCCAGGGCCTCGTCGAGCCGCTGCAACCGTTTCAGGGCGAGGCCAAGACTGTTATGCACAAAGGGAGAATTCGGATCGGCCCGCCGTGCCGCAGCGAGGTGCCGCGCCGCCGCCGCGGGATCGCCGCGGCGGTAAGAGCAGACGCCGAGATAATGGAGGACGTCGGGGTGTTCCGGCTGCCCCGCCAAAACCTGTCCAAACAAGGCCTCAGCCGCGTCGAGATGGCCACTCTGGAACAGCGCCAGCGCGCGGCCAAAAATCTCCCCGCCAGGCATGCGATTGCCTCTTCCCTACTGTGCGTCCAGCCACTCCAGCGCCAGGCCGGGGTCGTCGAACACCCGCAACTCGCCGTCGACCAGCAGGCTGTTGAGCCAGGCCAGCCAGACCAGCCACTCGTCGCCGGTGACCACGGCGATCTTGCGGAAGTCATAGCGATGCTCGCGGTTGAAACGAATTTCTTCCCACACTACATCCAGCGTGTAACCGACCATATCGCGCAGGTCGAGCAGCAGGTTGACGCCTCCGGCCTTGAGGTGATCGAGGACGTGCTGCTCGAACTCCTGATAGTCCGCCAGGGTGAATTCTCCCATGACGGCGATGTTGATCAGCTTGCCTTGGTCCTTGATGGCGATCATATCGACTCCTTCTCGTTCAGTATCACGGCCCAGATGCCGGCTAGGATGACCAAGGCCATGCCGAGCCATGCCACCACCGGCAATCGCTCATTCCAGATTAACCCATCCAGCAAGCTGCCGAACACCACGGTGCTGTAGGCGAGGCTCGCCACCACCACCGTCTGTCCCCGGCGATAGGCGCGGGTCATAGCCAACTGGCCAAGGGTGGCGAACAAGCCGACGGCGAGCAACACGCCGATGTTCCCCCGCGTCGGCACATGCCAGGCGGTGGCGCTGGCCGACAGCGCCGCCCCCAGGGTGCAGATCACGGCGAACCAGAACACCGTGCGCCACTCTGGCTCCCGCCGCTCTCCCAACTGCCGCACGTGCACATAGGCCAGGGCCGCCATCAGCCCGGAAAACAGTCCAACCAGGCCCGCCACCAGATTGCCCTCCCCCTCCCAGGGGCGCAGCAGCATGGCGACACCGATGAAGCCCAGGGCGACGGCCAGATACTGCGCCGGCCGCGGCCTCTCTTTGAGCCACCAGGGCATGATCAACGCCAAAAACAGGGGCGAAGTGTAATTGAGGGTGATGGCCACCGACATCGGTAATTGGCCGAGGGCATAAAAAAAGGTGGCTAAGGCCGCGAACCCGACCAGGCCACGGCGTAGATGCAGGCCGAGATGGGCGCGGCTGAACAAGGGGCCGGTGGTGCCACGGCGCCACAACGGCAGCATGCCCGTGATGAACAACAGTCCCAGCACGGACCGCCAGAACACCAGCTCTTGGCTGGAAAAAAGAGGCGAGGCCAACTTCACGAACACGCTCATCACGGCAAAGCTGGCGCCGGCCGCCAGCATCCACAGCGAGCCCATCAGTCGGCATCGGTGGGCAGGCGCGGCATGGCCTCCACCGGCGCCGGTCGCGGTAACTCCTTGTCCGCCTCGGCCGCCTTGAGGTCACGGAACTTGCGGGCGGAAATCAATACCCGCGATTCGAAGGAGGCCATCGCCTTGTTGTAAGCCTCGGTCGCCTGCCCCAGGTTTTTGCCGACACCGCTCCAATGGTTGGCCATGGTCGCCAGCCTGGCGTACAGCTCCTTGCCCAAGGCGGAAATCTCGCGGGCATTGTCGGCCAGCGCCTCCTGCCGCCAGCCGTAATAGACCGCCTTTAACAAAGCCAACAGGGTGGTCGGGGTGGCCAGGATCACCCGCTCTTGTGCAGCGAATTCGATCAACGTCGGGTCGCGCTGCAAGGCGGCGCTGAAATAGGCCTCACCCGGCAGGAACAGCACCACGAACTCGGGCGAGGGCTCGAACTGCGCCCAGTAGGCCTTGCTGGAGAGGCTGACGATGTGCTCCTTCACATGGCGGGTGAAGCGGTCCAGGCCCGCCTCGCGCCTGACCTCGTCCTCCGCCGCCATGGCATCCATGAAGGCGTCGATGGGCGTCTTCACGTCCACCACCACCGTTTTGCCGGCCGGCAGTCGAATGAGCATGTCGGGCCGCTGTTTGCCGTGTATGGCATCGGTGCTCTGCTGCTCGTCGAAATCGCAATGGACCTGCATCCCCGCCAATTCCACCACCCGGCGCAATTGGATCTCGCCCCAGCGGCCGCGCACTTCCGGGCGGCGCAGGGCATTGCCAAGGGTGCGTGTCTCCTTTTGCAGGAGGTGCTGGGAATCCAGAAGTTGCCGCACCTGCTCGGACAACTGGGTATAGGCAACGGCGCGCGCCCGCTCCAGATCGACGTTCTGGCCCTCCAACTTGGCCAGGGTCTCGGCCAATGGCTTGACCAGGCTCTCCACCGCCTTGCTGCGCGCTTCCAGATCACCGCGCGCCGACTCTTGAAACTTCGCCAGGTTCTCGTGGGCCAATTCGAGAAAGGCCTGGTTGTTGCTCTTCAGTGCCTCTGCCGACAGGGCCTGGAAGGCATCGGCCAACTGTGCGCGGGCCTCCGCCAGGAGCGTTAGCTTATCGGCCAGGGCGGCCCGCTCGTTGCCCAGTTCGGCTTCCAGTTTGGCGATATGGACCTTGAATTCGCCCCGCTCGGCCAACCATCGACCGCGCTGCCAGAAGAGCACGAGAGCGAGGACCAGCAGGCCAGCCAGGAAAGCCAGGGTGATTTCCATCATGGAACTATAGGGGTGGATGAAGTCGCTAGATTACAACCAAGAGCCGCCGCACAAAATTTATGTTATATATACTTCAATATATGTTATATGCTATACAAGCATGCATTGGCATCTACTCGTACTCTCCCTTCCCACCGAAAACTCTTCAGCCCGGATGCGCGCTTGGCGCGCGTTGAGGACCACTGGCGCGGCCATGCTGCGCGATGGGGTCTACCTGATCCCGGCCAAGGCCAACTCCAGGCAAGGTCTGGCCAGGATCGCGGCGGACGTCAACGGCGCCGGCGGCCAGGCGTATCTGCTGGACGTCGGCGAGACCGACACGGATTTATCGCCCCTGTTCAACCGCACCGACGACTACCGGCGTCTGGCGGCGGACATAAAAGCCTGCCTTGACTCGGCCGAAGCCACCGCCGCGTCGGATCTGGCCCGACTGGCACGCAAGCTGCACAAGGGCTTCGCGGCCTTGACCACCATCGATTTCTTCCCCGGCGAGGCGCGGCGCCAGGTCGAGGCCCAGCTGGACGAGCTGGATCAGCGTCTTCGGGCCAAACTGGAGCCTGGCGAGCCCACCGCCCAGGCTGTTCCCCTCCTCCCGCAAGACCCGGCGGCCTATCAAAATCGGCTGTGGGCGACCCGCCAGCACCCTTGGGTGGACCGCCTGGCCTCGGCCTGGCTGATCTTCCGGTTGATCGACCCGCAAGCCCGCTTCCTCTGGCTCGCCAATCCTGCCGATTGTCCGCCCGCTGCTGTAGGCTTCGATTTCGACGCCGCCGCCTTCAGCCATCGCGGCAAATACGTCAGCTTCGAGACCTTGATGCACAGCTTTGGTCTGGCCGGCGATGCCGCGCTCAACACGCTGGCCCGCGTCGTCCACTACCTTGACGTCGGCGGCCTGCCGGAACCCGATGCCGCCGGGCTGGGAACCCTGTTGGCCGGGATGCGGGTGAGCCTTGCCGACGATGACGCCCTGCTCGCTGCCGCCTTGCCGATCTTTGATTTCCTCTACGCCCATTATCAACAGGGAGCCGCCTCGCCATGACCGATCAACGCCCCGCCCATCCTTCGTTCTGGGAAGCCTTCGGCTACTGGCTGAAACTGGGCTTCATCAGCTTTGGCGGCCCCGCTGGGCAGATTTCGATGATGCATCAGGAACTGGTGGAGAAACGCCGCTGGATTTCCGAGCGCCGTTTCCTGCATGCCCTCAACTACGCCATGGTGCTGCCTGGCCCGGAGGCGCAACAACTCGCTGTCTATATCGGCTGGCTGCTGCACCGCACCTGGGGCGGCATCGTCGCCGGCACCCTGTTCCTGCTGCCATCGCTGTTCATCCTGTCGGCGCTGACCTACGTCTATCTGGCCTATGGCAATCTGCAATTCGTGCAGGGCGTATTCGCCGGCATCAAGCCCGCCGTGGTCGCCATCGTCATATTCGCGGCCTGGCGCATCGGCTCGCGTGCGCTCAAGAACAAGATACTGTGGGGCTTGGCGGCGGCAGCGTTCATCGCCATCTTCGCCCTGCATGTCCCTTTCCCGGCCATCGTGCTGACAGCCGGCGTGCTCGGTTTCATCGGCGGCAAGATCGCCCCGGACAAATTCAAAGTCGGTGGCGGCCATGGCAAGTCCGGCAAGGACTACGGCCCAGCCTTGATCGACGACGACACGCCGACTCCGGAACATGCAAGATTCAAATTTTCACGCCTGCTCTTCATGACCCTCGCCTTCCTCGTGCTCTGGGCGGTCGGCCTGGGGCTGACGCTGGGGTTTCCCGTCCTGAAAGACATGGGCACGTTCTTCACCAAGGCGGCCCTGGTCACCTTCGGCGGTGCCTATGCCGTGTTGCCCTATGTCTACCAGGGCGGGGTCGAGCATTACCAGTGGCTCACCGGCCCACAGATGATGGACGGCCTCGCCCTGGGCGAGACCACGCCCGGCCCGCTCATCATGGTGGTGGCCTTCGTCGGCTTCATCGGCGGCTGGAGCAAAGAGGTGTTCGGCCCGGACAGCCTGTTGCTGGCCGGCTTCGCCGGCGCCTGCGTGGCTACCTTCTTCACTTTCCTGCCTGGCTATCTGTTCATCCTGGCCGGCGGTCCGCTGGTGGAGACCACCCACGGCGACCTCAAGTTCACCGCGCCACTGACCGGCATCACCGCCGCCGTGGTCGGCGTGATCCTCAACCTGGCGCTGTTTTTTGGTTACCACGTGCTCTGGCCGGCCGGCTTCGAGGGCCGCTTCGAAGGGTTCTATGCCCTCCTGTCCGTGGCCGCCTTCGTGGCGCTGTGGAAGTACCGGCAGGACATCATGCGGGTCATCGCCGCCTGCGCGGCAGTGGGCCTGGTCTACACCTTCGCCATAGGCACCTGAACAGGGTGCGCGCTGTGCCGACAATACAGCCCACGCCATGATTCTCCCCGCCGGCGCCGCCCCCGGGGCGCGCCTACTGCTCGTCGCCCGCGCCCTGCGCGCGCTGGCCGACGGTTATGTCGCGGTGCTGTTGCCAGCCTATCTGCTGGCGCTGGGCATGGGCACCTGGCAGGTCGGCGTGCTCAGTTCGGCAACCCTGCTGGGCTCGGCCTTCGCCACCCTGGCGGTCGGCGCCTGGGGACACCGTTTTCACCATCGCCGACTGCTGTTGGGCGCGGCGCTGCTGATGACCGCCACGGGCCTCTGCTTCGCCTGCCTGCATGGCTTCTGGCCACTGTTGCTGGTGGCCTTCATCGGCACCCTCAACCCCAGCGCCGGCGATGTCAGCGTATTCCTGCCGCTGGAGCATGCGCGTCTGGCCGAGGCCGCCGAGGGCCATGCTCGCACCGCGTTGTTCGCCCGCTACAGCCTCACCGGCGCCCTGTTCGCGGCACTGGGCGCGTTGGCCGCTGGCGTGCCGGACTGGCTGGCGAGGTTGGGCAGCGACCGGCTCGTCGCCCTGCGCGGCATGTTCATGTTGTATGCGGCCCTCGGCGCCGTGGTCTGGCTGCTCTACCACAAATTGCCGCAACCACCACCCCATGAACAACCCGCCCCGCCCGCCCCGCCCGCGCCGCTCGGCCCCTCGCGCGGCATCGTCATCAGGCTGGCGGCACTGTTCTCGCTGGATGCCTTCGCCGGCGGACTGAGCTGGACC
>JBBIVX010000019.1:0-61122 GCA_037439465.1 Hydrogenophilales bacterium
TGCTGGGACAATGCACCGATGGAAAGCTTCTTCAACAGCCTGAAGAACGAGCGTACGCATCACCATCGTTACTCGACCAGAGAAGAAGCAAGACAGGACTCCTTTGAATACATCGAAGTGTTTTACAATCGGAGTCGTCGCCACTCCGCGTTGGGGTATCAGAGTCCGGCAGCGTTCTACGCTAACTGGCTCAACCAGCAGAACTTGGCGGCTTAACGGACTGCGCTTGATACTCGAAAAACAGAGGCAAGCTCAGGCCCATTCTGATGACCGCCTTCGGCACCATGGCCGGCCTCTTGCCCGTGGCCCTGGAACACGCCGTGGGCCTGGAGCGCCTGTCGCCCTTGGCCGATACCGCCATAGGCGGCTTGCTGATCGGCACGGTGCTCTCTCTGTTCTATCTGCCTATGTTCTATGTCTGGCTGAAACAAAAGTAAACGGTGAGCCACTGACCGGAGAGAATTGACACAAGTTCACGGAGTTAATCTCAGGCAGTGGCCACCGCCCAAATCCAGCCAGGATGGCGACGGCTCACTGCGCTGACGATTTCCATCGACCCTTTGAGCGGAATAAAAAATTAGGGCGATCAATTCATGTAGGCTTTGGCTTCCTCTCCGGGGTTGGGCAGGCCGGCCATTCGCCACAAGCCGCGGCAACTGCCGAACAGCTTGTGAGCCTTATGCCTATCCAAACCGGCGGCGCGGCATACCAGGCGCATTACTGGCAGGGAGCCGAGTTGAAAGTATTTGCCGCGCACATGGTCGATGACCTCCCAGTGCTTGGCAGTCAGATGGGGTATACCGTCGGCACGGGCGATGCGCTCGGCGACCTGGCGGTTCCAGAGCAGGGGCTCGGCGAGGAAACCGTCAGGGTCGAACCATTCAGGCGGCAGCAGGCCAACCGGGTCGAGGCGTTCGGCGGGTTGGGCGGTCATGGCATTCTCCTTGCGTGGGACGGGGAGGTACAGTAACGGAGTCGGGCCCGGGCGGGAAATCACGTCTGGGCATGACGTCATTACCTCCTGTTATGACCATGGAGTCACGCATGCAGATTCAACAACTCCGTTACCTGGCCGCCCTGGCGCGCAACCGCTTCAACGTCACCCAGGCGGCGGAACGGCTCTATAAATCCCAGCCTGGCGTCAGCAAGCAGCTGCGCTTGCTGGAGGAGGAGCTGGGCGTGTCGCTGTTCGAGCGCCAGGGGAAGCTGCTGGTCGGCCTCACCCCGGCCGGCCGAGCGGTGCTCGATTTGGCCGAGTGCACCCTGGCCAACGTCGAGGCAATCAGGCGTGCCGCCACAGAGTTCAGTCAGCCGGACCGAGGCGACCTGTCTATCGCTACCACCCACACCCAGGCACGCTATGTCCTGCCGACGGTGATCCGCGTCTTCCGGCGCGCCTGGCCGGCGGTGCGCCTGCACCTGCACCAGGGCACTCCGGCCCAGATCGCTGATCTGGCCGCCAGCGGGGCGGTGGACTTCGCCATCGCCACCGAGTCGCTGCACCTCTTCGACGAGCTGGTCATGCTGCCCTGCTACCGATGGAACCGCGCCGTGGTGGTGCCCCTGGGCCATCCCCTGGCAGCGGTGGCGCCCCTCACCCTGGCGGCGGTGGCGGAATGGCCGATCCTGACTTACGTGTTCGGTTTCACCGACCGGTCCCACATCAACGAGGCCTTCCAAAAGGCCGGGCTGACGCCCGAGGTCAGCCTGACCGCCACCGACTCCGATGTCATCAAGACCTACATCCGGCTTGGCCTGGGTGTCGGCATACTGGCCGACATGGCCCAGGACGAGGCCATCGACGGTGACCTCGCCTTCCTGCCGGCCGGACACCTGTTTGAGCCCAGCGTCACCCGCATCGGCTTTCGGCGTGGGCTTTACCTGCGTGCTTACCACTACGACTTCATCGAGCACTTCTCCGCTCACCTTGGACGGGCGGTGGTGGACGCGGCCATCGCGGCGGAAACAGCGGAGGCGCGCGCGTCCTTGTTCACCGGGATGACGATTCGCGATTACTGAGTTTTGTTGCTACTCAATGGTAATGCTTGTGAGGCTCGTTATTACCATATCGTAATAATGGCCATGCCCGCGGCCCGGATAAACAATTGAATTTATTTATGTGTGTATAGGATTTATGCATGGCTCGGATATTGCTTTTATCCGATCACCATGCTTGGCCGGACTCATGTTGTGTCCCATTTCTTTCGGCCCGCATGGCCATCAAACGAGGAGACACACATGAGCGAATTGCACGTTTCGCCTATCGAAACAAGGGGAACACCGGGACTCAGGCGCTATGCCATGGTCATCGACCTGCGTCGATGCATTGGTTGCGATGCCTGCATGGTGGCTTGCAAGGCAGAATTCGACGTTCCCGTGGGGGTGTTTCGCACCTGGGTGCCTTACAAAGTGGTGGGCACCTATCCCAACGTCAGGAAACACTTCCTGCCGCGCCTTTGCAACCATTGCGACGATCCGCCCTGCGTGCGCGCCTGTCCGGTGGGCGCCACCTACAAGGTGGAAGACGGCGGCTTCGTGCTGCAGCACTATGAGCGCTGCATCGGCTGCAAGGCCTGCATGGCGTCCTGCCCGTACAACGCCCGCTTCTTGTTGCCCAAGCATCGCACTTACACCGACATCACCAGGGTGATAGACAAGTGCACTTTCTGCCATCACCGCGTCACCCAGAACCTGGCGCCGGCCTGTGTGGTGACCTGCATTGGTCGCGCCCGCATCTTTGGTGACTTGAACGACCCGAACAGTGAGGTCTCGCATCTGGTCAACACCCTGCCGACCCAGGTGTTGCGTCCGGAGGAAGGCACCAAGCCGCATGTCTTCTACATCGGTGCCGACCGCAATCTCACCGAACACGGCCGTGCCATCTACAACATGCCCGAGGTGCTCGATCAGGACCGCAAGTCCTTCGGCGCCGTCCATATCTGAGTGAGGGGAATAGAACATGGGTGACTTCAACATCTTCCATCGCATACCCTGGAGTGGGACCTACGCGATCTACTTCTTCACCATTGGTATCGCCGCGGCACTGTTCTTCCTATCCACGCTGTCCTGGTTCCGTGAAGAGTTCAAGCCGATTGGCGCCAAGGCGGCATACGTGTCATTTGGACTCTTGGTTGCCAGTGGCTTGCTGCTGATCGTTGATCTGGCCCAGCCGCTGCGCGTCTTAAATATCATGAATCCGGCTTTCCTCAACTTCCATTCGCCACTGGCTTGGGGCAGTCTCAACCTGATGTCCTTCGGCCTGGTCTCGGTGCTGTATTTCCTGGCCATCCGCACGGGCGACAACAAACGCGCCAAACAGCTCGGCGTGATCGGTTCGCTGCTGGCCCTGGGCTTGCCGGTCTACACCGGCTTCGACCTCACCGTGCACCAGAACCGCCCGGTCTGGAATACGCCGCTGATGCCGGTGCTATTCGTAGCCATGTCGTTGGTTTCGGGGGTGGCGGTGGCGGCCTTCCTCGCGCGCGGCCACGCTGCCCTGATGGCCCGGCTGCGCAGCTTGATGTTGTGGTCGGGCAGTGCGGTGGGTGTGATGCTGATTTCGCTCCTGGGTACCACGGCCTACGGTGGCGTCGGCCAGGAGCTGACTTTCATGGTGCTCACCACTGGCTCGTTTAGTCTCGCCTTCCTGTGGATCGGTGTGATCCTTGGTACGGTGGCGCCCATCGCCCTGATGCTGTCGCCCTCCGGACGGGCCGAGGGCAGCCTGATGATCGCGGCCACGCTCATCCTGGTCGGCGGCATGGCCCTGCGTTACTCGATACTGGTCGGCGGCCAGGTCGTCCAATCCTATTTCTGAACGCGACCGATCGAGGAGACTCACCATGTTGAACATGAACCGCAGAACCTTCCTCAAGACCACCGGTGGCACTGCCGCCGTGGCCACTGTGGCCGCCACCACGCCTTCGATGTTACGGGCCATGGAGGTCGATCTGGGCGGCAAGGACTTTTCACCCGTCGACCTGACCGAGCGCCAGGCCATCCCCATCACCTGCCACTTCTGCAATATCCAGGACGGCGCCATCGCCTACGTGGAAAAGGGCCGGGTGGTGAAGCTGGAGGGCAATCCGGAACACGTTTCCACGCGCGGCCGGCTGTGCGCCAAGGGCAACTCCGGCATGTGGTACACCTACGACCCGGACCGCATCCTCTATCCCTTGAAGCGTGTAGGCAAGCGCGGCGAAGGCAAGTGGAAGCGCATCACCTGGGATGAGGCGCTGAAGGAAATCGCCGGTAAGCTCAATGCCGCTCTCAAGGAAGACCCCAACACCATCATGCTCAAGTGGGGCCGCAACCGTACCGGCGGGACGCTCACTCGCTTCATGCATACCCTGGGCTCGGCCACCATCCTCAATCACACCGCGGTGTGCGAGTCCTCCAAGAAGATCGGCATGGAACCCACCTGGGGGCCGGACATCGAGACGCCGGACTTCGCCAATGCCAAGTACATCCTCAATTTCGGCTCCAATATTCTGGAGGCGGCCTACTTTCACAACCCCTACTCGCAGCGCATTGCCGAAGGCATGGCGGAAAACAGGGCCAAACTGGTGACTTTCGACGTGCGCTTGTCCAACACGGCGGGCCGCTCCGACGAATGGATTCCTGTGTTCCCCGGCACCGATGGCGCCGTGGCCCTGGCCCTCGGTCATGTCATCCTGCGCGACGACCTGCAGGACTCCGATTTCATCGAGACCTGGACCAACGTCACAGTGGCGGAACTGAAGGCGCACTACCAGCAGTTCACCCCGGAGTGGGCCTCGAAGCTCTCCGGCGTACCGGTGGCGACCATCGAGCGCATCGCCCGCGAATTCGCCCTGACCAAGCCGGCCACCACCTACACTTACCGTGGCCCGGCCAAGCACCTGTACGGTTCCTACAACGAGAAGGCATGCATGATGCTGCCGATCATGACGGGCAACATCGAGGTGCGCGGCGGCTACTGCCTGCCGCGCGGCATGGGCTGGCCTCAGCCCCAACCCGTGCCGCCCAAGCCAGCCAAGCCTTCCTATCTTGCCGATCATCCGGATTACCCCTTGGCCCACCACAAGGTGAGCCACCTGACGCCGTTCTGGATCGCCGAGGGCAAGCAGAAAATCAACGTCTACTTCACCTACCAGGACAATCCGGTGTACACCAACCCCGGTTCGGACGCGGTATGGGGAAGGCTGTTCCGCGATGAGAAGCTGATTCCGTTCTACGTTTCCATGAGCCCGTTCATGGGCGAGGAAACCGCCCTGGCCGACATCATCCTGCCTGACTGTCCCTACCTGGAACGCTGGGAGCCGGAATCCATGCCCAATTCGCTGTGGCCCTGGCTGGGAATCCGTCAGCCGGTGATCAAGCCCCTGGGCGAGGCGCGGGAGAACCGCATGATACTGCGCGACATCATCCACACCCTGGACCCGGACGGCAGCCGCGGCATGAAGCAGTACTGGAACTTCAAGGATGGCGAGGACTACATGCGCCAGCACTTCGACAACGTGCCGGGTCTCAAGGAGGCCGGTGGCCTTGATTTCCTCAAGAAACATGGCGTCTGGCCCATCTATGGCACGCTCAACCCGGCCACCGGCAAGATCTCCGACAAGACCGGCCGTGAGATCGTGCCCGAGTACGGCCTGCACAAGAAGGAACTGTCGGCGGAAGACATGCGCGGCGCCACGGTCGGCGCCCATGGCGTCATCAGCAAGAACGGCAAGGCTATCGGTGTGCAGCGCAAAGGCCATAACTACATTGGTTTTCCCACAGACAACCGGATCATCAACGTGCGCGTCGACCGCTGGGCGGAATACGGCTTCAACCCGATGCCAACCTTCAAGCGCATCCCCTGGCACGAGACCATGAAGGAAGATGAGATGGTGCTCACCACCTTCAAGATCAACGTCCACAAGCAATCGCGCTCGGCGGCGGTGAAGTGGCTGGCCGAGATCATGCACAGCAACCCGGTATGGATGAACACCATCACCGGCGCCAAGCTGGGTATCAAGACCGGCGATCTGGTGCGAGTGGAGAGCAAGGTCGGCCACCTGATCACCAAGGCCTATGTGTTCGAAGGCATCCATCCTAAGGTGGTGGCCATCCCCACTGCCTTCGGCCACTGGGGTTACGGCCGCCTGGCGCAACTCAAACTCAAGAACGAGAAGGCCGGCCAGTTCGGTGCGGCAGACGATCCGGACCTCAATAATGTCTGGTGGGAAGACAAGGGCGTGCATCCCAACGTCATCATCCCGGTGGTGGCTGATCCCATCGGCGGTTCGCAAGGCTGGTACGATACCGTGGTCAAGGTCAGCAAGGCCAGTCCCGAGGACAAGTACGGTGACGTGGTTGGCCACTGGGACAAGCACGTGGAGGCCTTCAAGGAAACCATGCGCTACGCCTACACCGGTGACCTGCATCGCAAGATGCACCCGGAGATGGCTGCCTGGGGCGGCCCGGACAGCGTCAAGCACCAAGAGGGTGGCGGTGGTCATTGATGGCTTGATGAGCAAACAGGACCTTCCCGGTTGCGCCCCAGGCGTGACCGGGGTTTTTTTCTGGAGTAAACCCCATGCATGCCGAAACCAATTGGTGGGACACGGTACAAGACGCCGCCCCGTCGATCGATGCCAGCGCCAGCGAGCAAGACCGCGCCGATTTCTACCGGCTGTTTGCCGGCGCCTTCGTCGAGGAACCTTCCCAGGCCTATCTCGAAGCCCTGCGCGCGCCCCAATTGCTGGCCGCGCTGAATGAACTCGGCGCCGGCTTCGAAGCCGACTTCAGTGCCCCGCCGGTGGCCGAGCTGGCCGAAACCCTGGCCTGCGAGTACGCCACGCTGTTCGCTTCGCCGGGCGGCTGCGCGCCGGTCGAATCCGCCCGTCTGACCGGGCGCCTGCAACAGCAACCCTGTTTCGCCGTGCAGGAAACCTACCTGCGCAACGGCTTTGAAGTCCGCGCCGCGCGCTTCAAGCCATTCGCCGACCAGCTCGGCGTCGAGCTGCAGTTCGTCGCCGAATTGCTCAGCCGGGCCGCTGCGGCTCGCACACAAGGCGACCTGAAGACGACGGCAGCTCTCAACAAGGAGGTCAAGCGCTTCTGGGTCCAGCACCTGGGGTTGTGGGTACGCGGCACCTGCCTGTTGATCGAACGCGCCAGCCTGCATTCCTTCTACCGGGGCATGGCCCGTTTGCTGCGCACCTTCGCCGAGGAAGAACTGGCCGCCATGGCCCTGCGCGTCGAAGACCAGGATGGCGGCCGCGCCGTGGTGCCGAAGAGCAAGATCGAGGTGCTGACCAACCCCGACGAGCCCGAGTGCAATGCCTGCGGCGGCCAGTCCGCCGCCACGGGGGGCACGCAACCGCTGCATTTCTTGCCGGCGATGCCTGGCAAGCCGCTGGCCTCGTCCCTGCCGGCCGAGCTGCGATGAGCCTGCCCTACTACCCCTGGCATCAGCTCGCCAGCCTTTGGGACCGCAACGATTTCGGCGGCGTCCACGACTGGCTGGGTGCGCGCTGGAACCAGTTGATCCAGGAGCGCCCGCAAGGCCACGACGACCCCGATGCGCGTTTTCTGCAGGGCCTGGCCTACGCGGCCCTGGCCCTGCATTTCACCCAGCATCACAACCAGGATGGCGCGCGGCTGATGGCCGAGGACGCGGTGCGGGTGTTGAGCACCTACCAGCCGGCCTACGCGGGCGTCGCGGTGGTGCCGGTGATCGAGTCCATCCGTGCCTTGCAACCCTGTCTGGCGGGCATCGACAATGACGCCGACTGCCCTATGCAGCCCTTGCGCTACGCCCCCTTCCAGTTTGTGGAATATGTCTCATGAGTGAAGCCTCCGCCGTTGTGAACACGCTGCGCATCGCCCGCTGGGCACCGCCCGAGGCCGATGCGCCAGCCTGCTTCGCCTGCGCGGGGCAAGCCGCCGACACGCTGCTGGCCAGCGCCTCTGAAGCCGACCTTCGCCAGCATCTGCAAACCCGGCCCGGCCGGGTATTCATCGGCGACGCCGCGCTCGACGACAGCACACTGATCAAACGCCTGGTTGCCGAGTTCGGCGGCGAGCGCATCGGCGTGTGGCTGGACACCGCGCCGATGAGCGTGCGCTGGGCCCTGGAGACCGAATCCAACGCCGATTTCCGCACGGTCACGCCGTCCATGCCGGAACCCTGCTGGGAAATCCTCGCCAGCAACGGCGAGCGCACCGGCACCCGCGCCGACTGGTGGATCGGCGAAATGCTGGCGCGCGGCGCCTGCGCCGCCCTGGTGCGCGCCGACCTGGACCGCCAGGGCGCCCAGCGCGACCGCGACCTCAACATCTGCGCGGGTCTCACCGAGCACTACGGCGAGCAGCTCTGGCTGACCCCGGCCAACGCCAACACCTGCGATCTTGGTGACTGGACCTGCTACGGCCACGCCAGCCGCTTCGTACTGCCTGCCGATTGGCCGGACAGCGGACTGTCCGAACCGGAAACCAATGAGGCGCCCGCCCATGCTTGAGTGTTACTGGCTGCTTGGCCTGCTGGCCCTCGCCTCTCCGGCCTTGGCCGGCCAGGCCAGGCAGCTGGATCAGTCGCGTCTGGGCGAGGCGCTAGCCAGGCAGAAGGAATGCTGCGTAGTGGACGCACGCAGCGAATCCGCCCGCAAGCGCCAGCCCATTCCCTTCGCCATCGAGTACCGAGACACCTTCAGCGTCGAAGCAGGCGGCACCGCTATAGTGGTGGCCGATAAGGATGATGCGGCCTTGATCCTGGCCCGGAAACTTGCCCTGCGCAGTGCTGGCGACGCCATCGCCGTCAAGGGCGGCTATGCCACCTGGAAAGCCCTGCGCCTACCCGCCGTCCTGGATAACCTGACTCCGACCCATTTCACCATCCCCAGCGACACCTGCCAACAGGGCAACGCACTGCAGGAATACTAGGATTAATGCTTGCCCAGCCGGATTTCACCGCTACCCGCTGCGTGCGCTACCGCTACCGCTACAGCGCCTGCCAGCGTTGCGCCGAGGCCTGCCCGCACGAGGCTATCAAACTGGGCGACGAAGGCATTACTCTGTTAGCCGAGCGGTGCCGCAACTGCGCGCTGTGCGCCAGCGCCTGCCAGACCGAAGCCCTTGAGGCCGATAATCTGCCACGCATCCCGCTGCTCAAAGCGGCAGCCGGCAAACCGCGCCACAGTTTCGCTTGCGCGCCCTCGGCGCAGCCGGGCGACAGCGTGGTGCCTTGTTTGGGCGGGATCGACGCCGCCATGCTGGCCTATCTGTCGCGGCGCGGCGTGGTCATCGAGTTGCGTGGCCGGGCGCATTGCGGTCAATGCGAGCACGCGCCCAAGGGACTTGGCCAACTCGAACTCAACCTAGAGGCCTATGGCCAGCTTCGTAGGAGCGTTGGCGACGAAACCTGGGCCGCGCTAGAGGTGACTGAAGCAGCTGGCAGCGTGACGGATGGAACCGGCCACGACGGCGCCCGCCGCCATCTGTTCCGGCGACTCTTGGGCGGTCAGGCCGATACCATTTTACAAGCCGAGCAAGCGGCGCATCAGCCTGCCATTCCACTCAGGGCGATCCGCGCCGCCGGGCCGATCAGCACTGTGCGGCGAGAACTGCTGCAACTGCTCTGGCCCGCGCCGGCAGGGCCGCATGCCACGTTTTCTTTGGACCGGCATGCGGCCCTGCCGCTGGCTGACATCCAGCTCGATCCGGCCCTCTGCACCACCTGCGAGGCCTGCGCCCGTGCCTGTCCCACCGCCGCTTTGCAAATCCAGGAAAGCGGCGTGGCCTGGCGCATGGTCTATGACGCCGCGCGCTGCGTCGGCTGCGAGGTTTGCCTGGAAACATGCCAGCCCCGCGCACTCAGTGCGGCCGAGCATCTCGACGGCCAGGCCCTACGAGGCGGTACTACGTCGCGCATTGAGCTACCCAAGCAGCGCTGCGAGCGTTGCGACCGATTTTTCATCAGCCGGGCACCCGCCCGCACCTGTCCCATCTGCCAGGGTGACGAAGACGATTTCGCTGCCCTGTTCGGATGACCATCACTTCAGGAGATGCCCGTCATGGAATGGAGTTTTACCCCGCAGGATGTGGTCAAGGGCCAGGTCGCCTATGAACTGGCAGACTTCCGCACCGATTTGCTGCAGGAGGTACGCCTCAACCTGCCGGACCTGGAGGCCGCCAACCAGCAGCGCCTGTTCGATCTGATCTACGACCTGCATTACTGGCTGGCCACCGGCCGCGACTTCAACGAATTTCTTGGCGGCCTGCAGTTACCCACCCATGTGCAGGTTTTGCTGGCCTCGGTCGAGGCCCAGTGCGGCGCCAACGTGGCTATGCTGGGTGCCATCCTGCAACGCGCCATCATGGATGGCGTGGAAAGCGGCCTGCCGCTGGAGCAATCCCTGGCCCAGGCCGCAGACCAGCACGCCCGAGAGGTGGCCGGGCGCCTGGCTTCGTAACCAGGCCGCGACGATCCTGTAAGTCATCCTTCGGGGGAATGCGGCACCCGCTCAGCCGCCGGTCATATTCATGAAGCGGATGAGTTTTTCCGGTTGTTCGCGGAATTCGTGGCGTTCCGGCTTGAGTTCCATGGCCTGTCGCAGGGCCGCCGCCAAGTCGTCATCGCTGGCACCAGCGCGCAGCAGGGCGCGGAAGTCCATGCGTTCTTCCTGACCAAGGCACAGGTGCATCTGGCCATCGACGGTGAGGCGCACGCGGTTGCAGGTCTCGCAGAAGTGTTGCGACAAGGGTGTGATGAAACCCACCGAGAAGCGGCCGTCGGCCGTGCCTAGATAACGTGCCGGGCCGCCACCGGGTAACACGGTATCGATCAGGCCGAAGCGCTGCTGGAGCTGTCGCTTGATGGGTTGCAGGTCAACGTAGCCCATCTTGCGGGCAGTCTCGCCCATAGGCATGAGTTCAACCAAGCGCAGCACGTAACCGTGCTCAAGACAGAAGTCGACCATGGCGTCGACCTCGTTGGCATTGTCGCGCATCACCACCATGTTGATTTTGATGGGTGCGAAGTCCGCGTCTCTGGCCGCCCGCAAGCCAGCCAGCACTTCGTGGAGCACCCGCCGGCCGTTGATGCGGGCGACGGTGTCGGCGTTCAGTGAATCGAGGCTGACGTTGAGACGGGTGATGCCGGCGGCCTTGAGCTCGACCGCCATTTGGGCTAACTGGGTAGCGTTGGTGGATAAAGATAGGTCGTCGATGCCGGGCAGGGCCGAGATGCGGCGGGCCAGATCGGACACGTGGCGACGCAACAGCGGCTCGCCGCCGGTGAGCCGGACCCGCTTCATGCCTAGACTGGCGAATAGTCCGAGCAGGCGTTCAATCTCGTCGAAACTTAACCAGTGCGCCGGTTCCTCGAAACCCTTGAAACCTTCTGGGATGCAATAGGCGCAGCGCAAGTCGCATCGATCCGTCACGGATAGACGCATATATTCGATGGCGCGGCCGAAACGGTCAGTCAGCATGGCGTTCAAAAAATGATGAGTGACGATGCATACGTTTACTCCATGATTTCGCTCAAGGCGAGCGCGGTGTGCCGTGACTTTGATTGAAATCAAGCATGGGCAGGCTTGGCTCTGGCCAGACTGATCAAATCCGCCCGCATCCGACTGTTAGGGCGAGGAGAATTTTGCTGAACATACATAGACTACTTGGGCAATTCGGAAAAAATGGGCTGGCCTCGCGACCAGCCCTAAACGCGCTATGCCTGGGAGAGATCAGGCGATATATCGACGCGATTTGAAGCTCACCGTGGCTTTGTATTCGCCGCGCGCGACTTTGCGGATGTTGGCCCAGGTGTGCTTGTAGTCGGGCACCACGTTGCGGTCCACGGCTTCGGTGGTGACGTCGCCGACCACGCCATTGAAATGGCCGAATTGCATGAACACCTGGTTCGGCTTGATTTCCGGCACGATGTAGGCCATGGCGTAGGTGGCGCCGTAGTCGTTGAAGAGCTCGACGATGTCGCCATTGGCGATGCCCAACTCTTTGGCGTCGTCCGGGTTCATCTCCACCGGGGCCATCGGCCAGCGGGCCTTCATCGCCGGGTTGTACTGGTCGTGGTAACCGGTTTGCCAGATTTCATTGACGCGGCCGTTGTTGACCCAGAAGCGGTACTTGTCCTTCTGCGCCTGTACCGACTTGAACAGTCCGTTCCAGGGCGACGGCTTGAAGTGGGCCAGGCCGTCGTCGGTGCCGAACTTGTCGGTGTAGAGCATCTCGGTGCCGATCAGCTTGCCGTTCTTCACTTCCTTGATGGGCAGTTGCACGCCGTTGTTGCCGGCGGCCTTGAGCAGCGCATAGGTGGCCAGATGCCCCGTGTCGCCGCCCTGGCTGTGGATCTCGCCGCCCACATCCTTGGCGCCCATTAGGCGGAAGCCGTCGTTGAAGGCATCTTCCTCGGTTTTCCACTCGAAGCCCTTGAAGCGGTCGGCCATTCCGGCGTTGCCTTCCTGCGCATACATCGCCTTCAGGGTGTTGGCGATGTCGGCGGCGATCAGGCAGTCGGGTTTGGCCGAACCGGGCGGGTCCATGAAGCGCTCGCTCAAACGCATTCTTCGCTCGCCGCTCATCGAGGTGAGGTTCATCTCGCCTGGGTGCACGGCCGGCAGCATCAGGTGGGCCGCCTCGGCCATCATGGTGGGGTAGAGGTTGATGTGGGTGACGAACAGTCCGCCCTTGTTGGCCACGGCATCATAGATCACGTCCACCATCTGGGCCGTGGTGGCGCCCCTTGCCCGGCGCATGGCATCTTTGACGATCTCGGACCGGCGCAGGACAGCGTTGCGGAAGTTCTCGGCATTGAGCGTCGACTGGAACGGGTTGACGCCCCAGGCGGTATACATCATGCCCTTGCCGTTGATGATCTCCTGGTCGTTGTACAGTTTCTCGCCGGTGGGGTGCGGCGGTCGGGCATAGCCTTCCTGGTGGCCGCCCATGCGCACGCAGCCGGTACCGCGCCGGCCGCCGACGTTATGAGTGGCGATGACCAGGTCGAGCAGGCTGGACTGGATGGCATAGTTGTCGTTGCCCCAGATGATGCCCTTCTCGTAGCCATGCATGGTGCGCTTGAGCTTGCCGTCGGCCTTGGGCTTGTAGGCCCATTCCGCCGCCTGCTTGAGCTTGGCGACCGGGATGCCGGTGATCTTGCTGCACTCGTCCAGGCTCATCTGGTTGGCCTTGACGGCCTCGTCGAAACCCTTGGTGCGTTTGGCGATAAAGTCGCGGTCGATCCAGCCCTGTTCCACCACGTAGGTGAACAGGCCATTGAACAAGGCCGTGTCGGTGCCAGGCAGAATGTCGAGGTGCAGCACCTGGTTGGCCGCGCTGGCCTCGCAGATGCTGATGGTCGCCGTTTTGCGCGGATCGACAAAGATGAACCGGGTTTCAGTCGCCGCCTCGCCTGGGAACCATTTCTGCTTCTTGTCGGCGGTGCCGCCCTGCAGGTTGGGCAGCCAGTGCACCAGGAAGTAGTTGGTCTGGGTCTCGTAGGGGTTGGCGCCGATGGCCATGATGCAGTCGGCCACCTCGGCGTCTTCATAGGAGTTGTTCAGCTCCATGATGCCCATCTCGCGGGAGGCGTGGCACTCGGAATTATAGGACGGCCGGTTGTGAATACGCACCAGCGGCGCTTGCAGTGCGGTGAACATCAATTTACCGGAACCCCAGGTGTTCTCGAAACCGCCGCCGGCGCCACCGTGGTCGAAGCAGTCGAAGGCCAGTTCGCGCGGGCCCTTGGTGTCGAGTATCTTCTTGGTCAGGCCGGCATAGAGGGCCAGGGCCTGCTCCCAGTCGGTGTCCAGCCACTGGTCGCCAGTGTGTAGGCGGGGGTGCTTCAGCCGTTCGCCGGTCTGTGTGCCATCGGCGTACAGGTAGCTGGCCATGTGCAGGCCGCGCACCGAGCCGCCGCCCTGATTCACCACGCACTCCTTGTCGGGCACAATGAGGATGTTGTGGCGCTTGCCGTCCTTGTCGGTGACCACGTTCTGCTGGGTGGTCGAGACGATGGTGGAGAAGGGGGGCAACTGCTTGCGGAAATCCAGGCCCAGGGCGTTCTGATGCGGCGCCTTGCCGCCTTCCTGGGCCTCGGGCCATTTGTAGACGTGGTAGCCACAGCCGACGATGCAGAAGTGGCAGGCCATGTTGGTCTTCTTCGCGTTGACCGGGGGAAGGGTGATGCGATCGTTTGCCATATTGGTAATTCCCTTACAGAACGTTGGCCTGGCGGCCGAAGATCAGGCCGTTGACGGCTACGGCGCTAATGGTGTCGGTCTTGTGGTTATATTCCAGGACGATCTGCGGCAGTTTGCTCGGGGCCTGCCCGCACACCACCTGGCCGCCTTTTTCGGCGTCGAAGATGCTGAAGTGGCAGGGGCATTTGAAGCAGCGGTCCTTCGTGTCGTACATCGTCGGGCAGCCCTGGTGGGCGCACAGTATGCTGTAGGCGACGATGTCCTGGTCCGGGCCGACGCCACCGGGTGTTGGTGCGCCCATCTTTATCGCGACGCAGGGGCTGGCGGCATCCGGGTAGGTGAACGATAGCGGCTCATTGACCCGAAGGGTCTTTGCATGCGCCACGGGCTTGGGTTTGTAGGGCAGGGCCACACTGGTGTTCGGCGCGGCTTCGGCGGCGGCAGGCGTCAGGCCGGTTGCAACAACTCCGGCGCTGGCAGCCAGGCCGCCACCCATTTTGAAAAAGTCCCGGCGGGACACGTTTTGAGTCATGTTTGAATCTCCTGGCAGCGGTAAGTAGGGCGCAAAAACGCCGATACTTTAAGCATACTTCGTGCCAAGCACCTTGGATGTCATGAAATCAAGGCATTGTGCAGCCACGTTATTACCACCCGGTAATAAATTGAGCCAAAGTTGACGGCACGGTATTACCAGGCGGTAATATTCGTCTGCCTCTTTCGGAGACGCATTTGGATAAGGCTCGCCGCAACCTGCTCAAATTACTCGTCGCCGGGCTGTCATCATGGCCGTGGCCGGCTCGCGCCGAAACGCCGCTCCTATTTGGTATCACGCCGGTAATTCTGGATGAGCAAGCCGATTTTCTCGGTCGCTGGCAGCATTACCTCGAGGCCCGACTGCAACGCCCGGTGCGTTTCACACAACGCAGCAGTTATCGGGAAATACTCAACCTTCTGCTGACCGGTAAGCTCGATTGCGCCTGGTTATGCGGTTATCCCTATGTGCGCCAGAAGCCGTATCTCGATCTGCTGGCGGTGCCTCTATATGCCGGACAGCCCTTCTACCGTTCCTATCTGATTGTGCCAGTGGAGGACCGGACCACTTATTCCATCGCCGATCTGCGGGGTAAGGTGTTTGCCTATTCGGACCCTGATTCCAACTCCGGCTGGCTGACGCCGCAGGTGGAACTGAAGCGTGCAGGCACGGATTCCAGCCGCCATTTCCGCAAGACCTTCTTCACCTGGAGCCATCGCAAGGTGGTTGAAGCGGTGGCGGCGGGGCTGGCGCAGGGTGGCGCGGTGGATGGCTATATCTGGGACACGCTGGCCCGGCTGCATCCCGAGTTGACCCAGGGCACGCGGGTGGCCTGGCGTTCTAAACTGTTCGGGTTTCCGCCTTTGGTGACAGGTGAGCACATGCCATCCCTTGAACGCGATGTCTTGCGCAAGGCGCTGCTGCACATGCCTATCGATCCGCGTGGCAAAGCCTTATTGGAAGAATTGAACCTGGATGGTTTCCAGGCTGGAACGCCAGCTTTATTCAACGGCATTGAAGCCAATTGGCATTTCGTGGGGACATGAGGTGCTAAACAATCTCAGCTATCGCCTCAAGACGCCGTTGGCTCTGTCTTTGGTGATCCTCGCCACTACGGGCGTCGTATCCGGCATACTGTTCTGGCAGGGTTGGCGGGCCGCCCATTCCGCCTTTATCGATCAGGCCAAGGGTCTGGGCAAGGTGCTGGCGCGCACGGTACGGCCGGCATTGTTGCATGACGATACCTGGCAGGCGTACGAGATACTGATAACGCCGCTTGATCACTCTGGAGAGGCAGGTCGTGTGCTGGTGCTGGCCGATGCGCGTGGCCAGGTATTCGCTGCCTCCGAACCGCGCCGGTTTCCGGTACTGGCCAACCTGGTGGAAATCGCCGCCGATGCCCGCCTGAAAATGGGCATGAGCCGCCGCGAGCCCGGTGTGCTGGAGGGGGTAGACGGCCGTTACCTGTACCTGCTTACGCCGGTGCTGGCAGAGGACGGCACTCTACTGGGACGCTTGGTACAGCGCTATGACCAGGCGCTGCTTGGGCCGCGTCTAGCCGAGGTCGCCTACCAAACACTGCTCTCCGGTCTGGCTGCCCTGATCCTGCTGCTGCCCCTTGGCTGGCTGGCGGGAAAACGGCTGGCTGAGCCGCTGACGCATCTGGCCGATTGTTTAGGCAAGGTTGGCAGGAAGCCGGCGGAGGATATCCAGTGCCATTTCCCTGTCGGCAGTGACGAGATCAGCCGTCTGGCGCACCGGTTCAATGACATGTTGGTGGAGTTGAAGGCCAAGAAGGAATTGGAAAAACACCTGGCCCAGAGCGACCGGCTGGCGGCGCTCGGGCGCCTGTCCGCCGGTATTGCGCATGAGATCAACAACCCCCTCGGCGGCATGCTCAATGCAATCAGCAATTATCGTCGGCGCGGCAAACCGGACCAGCATGCCGAGAAGACCCTGGCGCTGATCGAGCGTGGTCTCGGCCAGGTCCGCAACACCGTGTCGGCGCTTTTGGTCGAGGCCAGGCTGGAGACACGGGCACTGACTCCGAATGATTTGGAAGACCTGCGTACCCTGATTGCCGCCGACGTGCAGAAGAAGCGCATCCGTCTGACCTGGTCGAATGGTATCGCCGAGCCGGTGCCACTGCCTTCGGCGCAGATCCGACAGACGCTGCTCAATTTGCTGCTCAATGCGGTGCAGGCATCGCCCGTGGGCGGTGAACTGGTCTGCCGGGTCGACATGCGGGATGGCAATTTGCGCATGGAAGTCGGCAACGCCGGGCCGGCCATTCCCACGCGCCGACGCGAGCATTTGTTCGAGCCCTATTTCAGCGAGGGCGAAGGGCATGGCATGGGATTGTGGATGACTTACCAATTGGTAAAACAACTGAAAGGCCAGATCGAGGTCGAAAGCATCCCTGGCTACACACGCTTTACCATCTCATTGCCGCTGGAGACTGAGGATGACTGATCGCATTCGCATATTGCTCATCGAAGATGATCCCATCATGGGCGAGTCGTTGATGGAGCGGTTCGACCTGGAAAACTTTCTGGCCGAATGGGCGCAAAGCGGGGCAATGGCACGCCAGAAACTGATCGATGGCGGGTGGAGCGCTGTGGTAAGCGATATCCGGCTTCCCGATATGAGCGGCGATGCCTTGTTCCGCGAGACGCTGAATACCCTGCCGCTGTTGCCGCCCTGGTTGTTCATCACCGGCTTCGGTCAGATCGATCAGGCCGTGGCTCTGCTCAAGTTGGGAGCCGCGGATTACCTGACCAAGCCGTTCGACCTTGATGATTTGATTGACAAGTTGCACCTTTATTCCCTGCGCTCGACCCTGGCTCCCGCTCAGGCCAAAATCGAGGCCGGGCTGGGCATCTCGCCGGCGTTGCGTCGCATAGAAACGCAGTTGCCCAATCTGGCGGCACAGGCACGCACCGTCCTGATCACCGGTGAATCGGGGGTTGGCAAGGAAATTGTCGCGCGCGCCTTTCACGCGCTGGCCCCGGAAGGCGAGGGGGCACCCTTCGTGGCGGTGAACTGCGGTGCCTTCCCGGAAGGTCTGCTGGAGGCCGAACTCTTTGGCTATGAGAAAGGGGCGTTCACCGGCTCGGTGCGCCTGCGCAAGGGGGTGTTCGAGCAGGCTGACGGTGGCACTCTGTTTCTCGATGAGATCGGCGACATGCCGCTATCCATGCAGGTGAAGCTGCTGAGGGTGATCCAGGAGCGCAAGGTGACACGGCTTGGCGGTGACCGCAGCATCGAGGTCGATATTCGCCTGTTATCGGCCACCCATCAGGACTTGAAAAAGCTGGTTACCCTCGGGCGCTTCCGAGAAGACCTGTATTACCGGCTCAATGTCATACAAATCCATGTGCCGCCGCTGCGCCAACGACGTGAGGACATTCTTTGGCTGGCCCGGCGTTTTCTCACTGAGATTGCACCCGGCAAGCAGTTTTCGGAGGAGGCCGAGCAGGCCATGCTGGCCTATGATTGGCCGGGCAATGCACGCGAACTGAAACATGCCGTGGAGCGCGGCGCCATACTGGCTGGCGGGTCAGTGGTCGGCGCTGGCACAGTGTTCGACGTTACCGAGGAGGAGACTGTGGCCGATACCATGCACTTATCGGATTATGTCGCCCAAAGTGAACGTCGCTATATCAACCAGGCCCTGGAACGCTGCGAGGGGCACCTTGGCAACACCGCCCTGACGCTCGGTATCAGCCGTAAGAACTTATGGGAGAAGATGAAAAAACTCGGCTTGTCACGTGACGACGTCGAGTCAAACTGAGCGCGGCACGGCCACACCCAGGAGGGCGTGGCGACGATTCGCGGCGAATTGGGCAGCGTGTCCGCGGCTGTTCGGGGTGGTTACGGTGTGGCCGCGCCGACTCATGCATGCGGCTTTGCAGCCACTCGTTCCGTTTCTGGCTGGGCGGCGCCATAGCGGAAGCGAGCCTCACGGCCAGGGAGGATACCAAGTCCGGAAAGGCCGTTCTGGCTTGGGCGCTGTCTTCAGGCGACCGGTGGCATCGGCGACCCAACCCGGTCCCAGGCAAGTTGCACTGTGACAGGCGGTTGCAATGAAGCGGCAGGTTCGTCGGCCAGAACGGCGCCGGAACTCAGCAGTCCCGCCATGCTCAGCAATAGGGCGGTCAGTCGCTGCGCTAGGGTTTTCATTTATCTTCTCCCCAGCCCGTCAGTTGACCGTCTTCGAGCCGGCAAAGGCGGCGCGAGCGGGTTCGTAGAGTGTGTCTGTCATGACGCGCTGCTGTACCCGCGCTTCACCAAGAAGCTCACTGAGTTCGCTGGTTAGTTGGAATATCTCCGTTGCGGCCAGCGGTGTTCGGCAGGCGACTTCCAAGGCATTCCACTTGTAGGCTGGCTGACCGTCGCGTTCATAAAGGCGCAGGCAGGCCTGCATGAGCAGGCGCCCCTTTCCCTGTCGTCCTGGTCCTGCGGGAAGGCGCATCAGGTCCTCGAATTGGGCGCCGAGTATCTCATTCTCGATGGCGGCGGAAAGCGGCGCGTCGGCGTCGGCCAGGGCATCCAGCGCCATGGCCTCGAATTGGCGGGCGCGCGCCGAGGCGGGATCGGCGATACTGTAAGTCAGCCCGGCCCAGTGCAGAAGGCGGGCACGGTTGGGATCGGTCTGCGGCATCGTGGATACCAGATATTCCACCAACCCCTGGGCACTATCCTCCTTGTTGGAGGACATCAGTTCATAGATGGCGCGGATGTAGGGGGGCGTGGGGTCGAGCAGGGTCACGTGCGCCTTGATCCAGAGTCCGCGTTCTATATCCCGCAGGCGGTCCTGGTTGTGAGGCGCGATGTTCTTGTGGCTCTGCGGGTTCTCCCAGTTCTGCACCGTGGTGACCGAAACACTGGCCTTAACGGCCAAAGCCTCCTGGGAAAGCGCATAGCGCCGCCGCAGCCCGCTCACCCAATCGGCCTCGAACTCGCGCTGGCTGCTATAACGCCGGGCCGGATTCAACTGCCGGCTGTATTCGCTCCACTTGTTCTCTAGGTAGGGCATCTCGTTTCCTTTCGCTGTCAATCAAGGCGACACCGGTTCGTACCCTAGCCCGGGTTGGCCGTCAGGTACACCAACCGGGTTGGTGCAGGTCCGTCACCATCCCGGTCCATTTGCGTGTCGTTAACGGCCGCTCCGGTTCAGACTTGAACCCAGATTCTCTTTCAAGCGGCGTACATGGCGACAGGAATGCGTCGGGCACCGAAGGGTTTGGTGAATTTCTCGAAACGACCGGCAATGGGCGCGGCACAGTGGGGGCAGTGACCATCGTCTGTCAGATGGTAGGCGGGTATCTCATACCAGTCGCGCACGATCAGCGGCGCATGACAATTTGGGCAGAAAGTGGTGTCACCCTCCGGGTCGTGCACGTTGCCGGTGTAGACGTAACACAGGCCGGCCTCCATCGCCAGTTGACGGGCATGGGCCAGAGTGGCGGGCGGGGTGGGCGGCAGGTCACGCAGTTTGTAATCCGGGTGAAAGGCTGAGAAATGCAGCGGCACATCCGGTCCAAGTTCCTTGAATACCCATCCCGCCAGACGGCGGATTTCGGCATCCGAATCGTTGAGGGTGGGGATGATCAGGGTGGTGATCTCCAGCCAGCAGTCCGTTTTATGGCGGATATGGACCAGGGTGTCGAGGATGGGTTGCAGATGGCCGCCACAGTAGTGAATGTAAAAATCGTCGGTGAAGCCCTTGAGGTCGACGTTGGCGGCATCCATCAGGGCGAAGAATTCCCGGCGCGGCTCGGCGTGGATGAACCCGGCCGTCACGGCCACGTTCTCGATCCCGAGGGCACGGCAGGCAGCGGCGGTGTCAAGGGCATACTCGGCAAAGATGACCGGGTCGTTGTAGGTGTAGGCCACGCTCTTGCAGCCCATTTTGCGTGCGGTGGCGGCAATCTCGGCCGGGCTGGCGGCATCCATCAGCCTATCCATGTCTTTCGACTTGGAAATGTCCCAGTTCTGGCAGAACTTGCAGGCCAGATTGCAACCGGCAGTGCCGAAGGAAAAGACTGAACTGCCGGGGTAAAAGTGATTGAGGGGTTTCTTTTCGATGGGATCGACGCAAAAACCGGAACTGCGACCGTATGTGGTGAGCACCATCTTGCCGCCTTCCACTTTGCGCACGAAACAGGCGCCACGCTGGCCTTCGTGCAATTTGCAGTCGCGCGGGCAGAGGTCGCACTGGATACGGTCGCCGTCTATGGGGTGCCACCAACGGGCGGGGTGGCTGGTTTCGGGAATCATGATGCTTCCTTGAATTTTTCCACGCTATAGCGGGAAAGCTTGATGTCATCCGACCAGAAGTCTTCGGCCAGCCCGGCCTTGGTCTTGAGGTGGGCCATGAATTGCCTCGGTGTGGGGAGTTGCTCCCAGACCTGGGGCAGGAAGGTGGCACGATGCCAGCCATATTCTAGGATCACGCCATCGACATCCGGCAGCAATTGCGCCAGGGCATCATCCTCATCGATGAAGTGCATGGGCTCGGGCCGGGACAGGATGGAAACCTCGACGTGGGTGCGCGCCAGCTCCTCTGGTGCCAGTGGCGGGAAACGGGGATCGCGGTAGGCGGCGGCGCGGGCGTTGTCCTCCAGGTCGTCGATCAGGGGACGGTGGGCCAGCAGTGAACCGATGCAGCCGCGAAGTTGGCCATTCTGCGTGAGGGTGACGAACACGGCGCCGGGCAGGCGCAGCCACTCAGGCAGGTCGCGTGTGTCGAGCGCCGCCCCGCCCGTCCGCGCTATGGCGGCACGGGCAATGCGAATCAACAAGGGCCCCTTGTCGGGAACGTCAGTGGACATGCCTGGGCTCCGCAAAGGCGATGGCGGCGTAACCCACGACCCGGTCTTTGTCGCCTGCCGTATCGCCGGAATTGCGCAGGTCGAGCAAATGCGGCCGCAACCCCTTTGACTTGGCTGCCAGCAACAGGCCGTTGATGGGATGCGCGCCGCAGGCCTGTTCGCCGACCAGAGGGGTATTCATGGCGAGTATGGCGGCAACCGTCTGCTGGTCGATCCGGCGAGCTTGGTTGTAGGGCAGGTAGTGGGAGAGATCGGAACTGATCACGATGAGGGTTTCGTCGCCGCCCCATACCCATTCCAGCACTTCGGCCACGTCGGCAGGGGTGGCGCCGCCCACGGCGAGGGGGATCAGCTCGAAGTCATCGAGCGCCACCTGCAGGAAGGGCAGATGCACCTCTAGCGAATGTTCCTCGGCATGGGCCGCCGGGCTGATCTCGATCTGGGGCAAGGCGGTCAGTGTTTCCATGGCTGCCAGGTCGAGCGGAATGCGGCCCAGTGGGGTATCGAAAGCTTCGACTCCGGGCAGGGCCAGCGCACGCACCCAGACCCGATGCACGGGCCCCAACACCACCACCCGGCGTATCTGTGTCCGCAACGGGGGCAGCAAGGCATAGGCCGAGGCGGCGATTGGACCGGAATAGATATACCCGGCATGTGGCACGATGATCGCCTTGGGGCGCACACTGACCGGCTCTGCCCCGGCCAGCAGCGCCGTGATTTCCTGCCTGAGTGCATAGGGATCCGCCGTGTAGAACATGCCCGCCACGGCGGGAGGACGTACTGTCAGCATGGCAATCTCCCGATTGAGCTACCATCACATTCTTGAATTTAGGGTAATCGGAGGGGATAACAAGGTCGTGAAACATTTTATTGCCCTGTTGCCTGCCGCCGGCGTCGGTGCCCGCATGGGCGTCGATTTTCCCAAGCAGTATCTCGAATTGGCGGGGCGGCCCATGCTCTGGCACGCCATTCGCGCCTTCGAGGTGGCGCCGGCGATAACACGTACCTACGTGGTGCTGTCGCCCGCGGACGGCTATTGGATGGATTACGACTGGACCGGCCTGAACAAGCTGAGCGTCCTTCGCTGCGGTGGCGCGACACGCGCGCAAAGCGTGCTCAACGGGCTGATGGCGCTCGCCGCCGAGGTGGGCGAGGAAGACTGGATACTGGTCCATGACGCCGCCCGGCCTTGTCTCAGTCAGCACCTGCTCGACCGTTTGCTGATCGAGCTTGGCGAGGACGCTGTCGGCGGCATTCTGGCCGCGCCGGTGGCGGATACCCTGAAGCGTGAAGGGGAGGGGCGGCGCATCGCTGCCACCGTGCCACGCGACCGGCTCTGGGGGGCGCAGACGCCGCAGATGTTCCGCTACGGCTTGTTGCGCCGGGCCATCGAACAGGCTGGCACCACGGTGACCGACGAGGCCGCGGCGGTCGAGGCGCTGGGCCTTTGCCCGCGGCTGGTGGAAAGCGACATGACCAATCTCAAAGTAACCTATCCGCGCGATCTGGACGTGGCCGAGTGGTTGTTGTCCAGGGGGGGCTGAGCATGGCCAAACGTGCCTCCGGTCCGCCCCGCCGTCCCCGCAATCCCATCGCCAAGGCCGTGCGCGCGCCGTTGTTCCGGCAGCGGGTGGTGCCGGACAAACGCTGGCAGGAGCGCGTGCCGAGTCAGCGTGATGTGCTTGATGACGCCTTGAATAACACGGATACGGATAATAAAAAACCCAAGGACTGAGGCTGTCATGAGCCAGATGCAAAGCGGGGTGTGCTGGCCAGATCCTTGTTCTGTCTGTTATTTCCGCCTGGCCAGCGTGACCCCACGCAGGCGCGCTGCCCGGGCAAGGAATTGCGCTAACTGTCCTGCATCGCGCACGCTGACGGTGAATTCCATTTTTGCCTCGCCATCGCGGGACTCGGTGTTGACCTTGACCACGTCGAGTTTGTCCTGGGCCAGGGTCTCGGCTACGTCCTTGAGCAGATTGGCGCGGTCGCCGGCCCGAATCTCGACATCGACCTCGAAAGTCTGTCCGGTCTGGCTGCCCCAGGTGGCCTTGAGCAGGCGGCCGCGCTTGTCATCAGGCAGGGTGACGATAAGGGTGCAGTCGGCGCGATGGATGGTGACGCCGCGGCCAAGTGTGGTGTAACCGATGATGGGATCGGGCGGCACCGGTTTGCAGCAGCCGGCCATGTGGGTGAGCAGATTGCCTTCGCCTTCGATGAGTACGCCGGTTGGACCGGTCTTGCCGCGTTTGGTGGCGATGAGCGGCTTGCCGGTGGCGGGAACGAATTCATCGCGCAGCGCCCGTTCGATCTGGCTGGGGCCGATGTCGCCGCGGCCCAGCGCGGCAAACAGGTCGTCGGGCCGGTCATGTTTCAGGCGGGCGGCGAGTTTTTCCAGATTGACCTTGCCGAGATTGAGCCGGTGCAGTTCGCGCTCGACCAGGGTGCGGCCTTCCTGGATGTGGGTGTCCTGATCTTGCAGGCGGAACCATTGCCGCACCTTGGCGCGCGCACGGTGGGTTTGCAGATAGGCTAGCTGCGGG
The DNA here is from genome assembly GCA_037439465.1 of Hydrogenophilales bacterium. Classification (GTDB taxonomy): domain Bacteria; phylum Pseudomonadota; class Gammaproteobacteria; order Burkholderiales; family Thiobacillaceae; genus Parasulfuritortus. The sequence continues at coordinate 24,098 of JBBIVX010000019.1, forward strand.
TTGAGCCAGTCACGGCTGGGGCCGCCTTGTTTGACGGAGAGAATTTCTACCCGCTGGCCGGTCTTCAGCGCCGTATCGAGCGGCACCAGGGCGCCATCCACCTTGGCGCCGCGGCATCGGTGCCCGAGTTCGGTATGCACGGCGTAGGCGAAGTCGATGGGCGTCGCACCCTGGCTCAACGCCACCACCCTGCCTTGGGGGGTAAGGACGAAAACCTCGTCCTGAAACAATTCATTCTTGAAGTGCTGGGCCAGTTCGGCGCTGTCGGAAAGTTCCTGCTTCCAGGCCAACAGCTGCCTGAGCCAGGCGATCTTGTCGGTCTGCGGCTGCCCGCGACCGCCTTCCTTGTAGCGCCAGTGGGCGGCAACGCCGAGTTCCGCCTCCTGATGCATGGCGAAGGTGCGTATCTGCACTTCCAGGGCCTTGTTCTCGGGGCCGACCACGGCGGTGTGCAGGCTCTGGTAGCCGTTGCCTTTGGGCCGCGAAATATAGTCGTCGAACTGGCCGGGTATGGGTTGCCAGAGGTTATGGACCAGGCCCAGGGCGTGATAACAGTCCTTGACGTCGCGCACCAGCACACGCACGGCGCGGACGTCGTAGACCTCTTCGAAATCGAGGTGTTTTTTGCGCATCTTCGCCAGGATGCTGGCGATGTGTTTGGGTCGGCCGGCCACCGCGACATCATCAATGCCGGCCCGGCTGAGTTCGCCGGCGAGTATCCGGCTGACCCGGTCGATATACCATTCGCGGTCGAGCCGGCGTTCGTCGAGCAGGCCTGCAATGTGCCTGTAGGTATCCGGCTCCAGGTAGCGGCAGGACATGTCTTCCAGTTCCCACTTGAGCTGCCAGACACCGAGCCGGTTGGCCAGTGGGGCGTAGAGGTCGCGTGCATACTGGGCGACCTTGCGACGACGGTCAGGGTCGCCGGTGGCGAGCTCGCGCAGGGCCTGGGTGCGTTCGGCCAGCTTGATGAGGACGACGCGGATGTCGTCGGTCATGGCCAGCAGCATCTGCCGCAGGGCCTCATTCTGATTGCCTTCGCCCGTGACCTCGGAGAGCAGGCGGTCCATCTGATGCAGGCGGGCAGCGCCACGGGCGAGATGGCTGACGTTGTCGCCGAGCGCGGGCGTGAGCGTGTCCTGACTAAGATGTGGCGCCGGCAGGCTGCAAATCAGGGCGGCGGCGACAGTATCGCTATCGAATTGCATGCCGGCCAGGATGGCGGCCGTGGCCAGGCCGTGCGCGGCCAGGTCGGCGCCGCTGTCTGTCGTCAACCCGCCGGCGTGGGCAGTCAGCCAGTCCGCCGCACGACTCAGCAGGCCGAGCTGCGCGGCATCATAAAGACCGGTCAGCCCGGCCAACCAGCCGCCGGCATCACCGGGCGGCAGGGTGAGCGCATGGGAAACCATGTCCGGACTGTTGGCTAATCAGTGGCGCTGCGGGCGGCAGCGCATCCGGCGAGGCGGGGAGCGCGAATCACCAGAATTTCCACCAGGCGTGCTCCTTGCGGCCACCGCTGCCCTGCAGCCAAGGGCTGTCAGGGAAGTTACGTTTGAGTACCTTGCCAGCATCGTCGCGTAGGTCTTTGAGACCGAGCTTGTCATAGCTCTCGACCATGATGGCCAGCCCCTCTTCCAGCGCCGGGGCCTGTTGGTAATGCTCCAGCACGTATCTGCCCCGGTTGGCGGCAGCGACGTAGGCGCCGCGTTGGAAGTAATAACGGGCGACATGGACCTCATGCGCCGCCAGGGCGTTGATCAGGTATTTCATGCGTTCCAGGGCGTCGGGCGTGTATTTGCTTTCGGGAAACAGGCTGACCAGTTCCTTGAAAGACTCAAACGCCTCGCGAGCTGAACGCGGGTCGCGCTCGCTCATGTCCTGCCCGGCCAGCCCGGCTAGCATGGCCTGGTCTTCGACGAAATTGGCCAACCCTTTCAGGTAATAGGCATAGTCGACATTGGGATGATTGGGATGCAGTTTGATGAAACGGTCACAAGCGGCGATGGCGGAAACCGGCTCATTGTCTTTGTAATAGGCGTAGGCCACTTCCAATTGCGCCTGTTGCGCATAGGGACCATAGGGATAGCGCGCCTCAAGTTTCTCGAAGTGCTGGATGGCCTGGGTGTAATTGCTTTCCTGCAGCAGCTCCTTGGCCGTGGCGTAAAGCTTTGAAGCAGACCAGTTCTTGGTCTCGTCGATCTGCTCCGGCAACAGACTGCATGCGGCAAGCGATGTAAGGGCCAACAATACGGCTAGAATTCGTTTCATTTCGGTGCCTTTGTCCATGTCCTGGAATTATATCGTCAGATGTCTCATCCCCTGCATGTGACCATCCCCGCCGCACATGCCGGCAAACGCCTCGATCAAAGCCTGGCGGAACTGCTTCCGCATTTTTCGCGCAGTCGCATCCAGCAATGGATAGACGCCGGCGAGGTGCGCGTCAATGAAGCCGCCGCCAGCCGCAAACTCAAGGTCTGGGGGGGGGAGGCCGTCTGCCTGCAACCGGCAGCGCATCCCGCCGAGCAGCCGTACCGGCCGGAGGCCATCGCCCTCGATATCGTTTTCGAGGATGAGGCCGTCATGGTCATCAACAAGCCGGCCGGTCTGGTGGTACATCCCGGTGCCGGCAACTGGCAGGGCACACTGCTCAATGCCTTGCTATACCACGCCCCCGAGCTGGCGGCGGTACCTCGCGCTGGCATCGTGCACCGGCTCGACAAGGATACCTCTGGCCTCATGGTGGTGGCCAAGACACTGACCATGCAGACCGCATTGGTACGCGCTTTGCAGGCACGCGAGGTAAAACGGGTGTACTGGGCGGTGGCGCTGGGGGTGTTCGAGCGGCCGGAAGGGGAGATCGATGCCCCTATCGGCCGGCATCCGACGCACCGTACCCGCATGGCGGTGGTGTTTGCGGGTAAGCCGGCGCAGACCCGTTATGTCGTGTTGCGGCAATTCCGCGCGGCCGCTTGGGTGGAGTGTCATCTGCGCACCGGACGCACGCATCAGATTCGAGTTCATCTCGCTCAGCTCGGGCACCCCCTGGTGGGTGACGCTCTGTATGGCGGGCGCCGGCGCACGGCCCTCACCTTTTCCCGGCAGGCGCTGCATGCCTGCCGCCTTGGCTTCGTGCACCCCCTGACCGGGGCGGCGATGGCCTGGGAGACACCTCCGCCAGCGGATTTCCAGGATCTGCTGGCCCAACTGAAGGCAGGCGATGTTGCCTGAGCGGCTGTTTCCCAACTGGCCGGCAGCGGCCAATGTGCGCGCACTGATGACCACCCGTCACGGTGGGGTCAGCCGACCGCCTTTTGACAGCCTGAACCCGGCGGCGCATGTCGGCGACGACCCGGCGGCGGTGGCCGCCAACCGCCGCCTGCTGCGCGCCGATCTGCCGGCGGAGCCGCTGTGGCTGAATCAGGTGCACGGCACCCAGGTTGCGGAGGCGCACGCCGACGTGGCCGGGATCGAGGCGGATGCGTGCGTCGCGCGCCGGCCCGGTGCCGTCTGCGCGGTATTGACCGCTGATTGTTTGCCGGTCTTGTTCTGCGACTCTGCCGGCCGCGTGGTGGCGGCGGCTCACGCTGGCTGGCGGGGGCTGATGGCCGGCATACTGGAGGCCACCGTCGCCGCCATGCAGGTGCCGCCGGAGAGGATACTGGCCTGGCTGGGCGCTGCCATCGGACCCGACGCCTTCGAAGTGGGCGACGAGGTGCGCGCAGCCTTCGTCTGCCGGCATCCGCTTGCGGCCGTGGCCTTCCGCCCGGCCCTGCCAGGCACCCTCGATGGCGCACCAAGAAAGTGGCTGGCCGATCTTTACATGCTGGCCCGCATCCGGCTGGCCGCCGCCGGGGTCAGCCAGGTCTATGGCGGCGGTCTATGCACTTACCGCGACGCCGAGCGCTTTTATTCCTACCGGCGGGATAAAACCACCGGCCGCATGGCGAGCCTGATCTGGCTTGGGTAGAATTGCCGGCTCAAGCCACAATCGATTATGGAGTTTCATCGCGGGCGAGCCCGCTCCCGCCCTGAGTGGGGGCTATGTGGATGCGCCCTGCCCGATCACATGCCTACCTTCGTGTGGATATTTTTCGCCAGCCTGGCCGGCGGCTTGCTTTCGGTACTGCTGGCCGCCGCTGCCCTGGCCATCCGTGCGGACTGGATCCCCGCCATGGTCAGCTACGCCATCGGCGCCCTGCTCGGTGCAGCCTTCCTTGAAATCCTGCCGCATGCGCTGGAGGCGGCCGGCAGCGTGCACGGACTCACTGCCGCGATTCTGGGCGGTATCCTTGGTTTTTTCCTGATGGAAAAACTGGTGCTTTGGCGTCATTGCCATACTGAGGCCTGCGAGGCCCATGGCGGCCATGCCAGCGACCATGGGCGCTCCGGACTGATGATCACGGTGGGCGACACTTTCCATAATTTTGTCGATGGGGTGCTCATCGCCGCCGCCTTCCTGGTGGATGTGAAGGTGGGGGTGGTGACCACCCTGGCCATCGTTGCCCATGAGATACCTCAGGAAATCGGCGATTTCATGATCTTGCTGCATTCAGGCTATAGTCGCCGCCAGGCCCTGATGCTTAACCTGGTCAGCAGCGTGGCCACACTGGTCGGCGCCGCCTTGAGCTATTTCGCACTGGCGCCGATGGCGGGACTGATGCCCTATATCCTGGCCATTGGCGCCTCCGGCATGATCTATGTGGCGGTGGCCGACCTGATCCCTGGCCTGCACAAGCGGGCGGAACTGAAACACACCGGACAACAATTGCTATTGATCGGCCTCGGTGTGGCTACCGTCTGGCTGGCCGCGGATCTGGCGGAAGGCTGGATGGGCGGCGAGGCCAACCCTGGCCGACATACCCTGGCACCGACGCGATGAAGCGGAAAGATCCAGCGATCGGCTTCGTTTCTCTCGGCTGCCCCAAGAACACCTTCGACTCGGAGCGCATCCTCACGCAACTGCGGGCCGAGGGGTACAGGATCGTGCCCAGTTATGCCGAGGCCGACCTGGTGGTGATCAACACCTGCGGTTTCATTGACGCCGCCGTGGACGAGAGCCTCTCCGCTATCGACGAGGCCCTGCGCGAGCAGGGCAAGGTGATCGTCACCGGTTGCCTGGGAGCTCGGGCCGGGGTGATAAAGGCCGCGCACCCCCAGGTGCTGGCTGTGACCGGGCCGCATGCCACCGGCGCCGTCATGGCGGCGGTGCACGAACACCTGCCCAAGCCGCATGACCCCTACACCGACCTCATTCCGCCCGGTGGCCTGAAACTCACGCCCCGGCACTACGCTTACCTGAAAATCGCGGAGGGCTGCAATCATCGGTGCAGTTTCTGCATCATTCCCACCTTGCGTGGTGACCTGCTGTCCCGGCCCGTCGGTGACGTGCTCACGGAGGCTGAGGCCCTGGTGAATGCCGGTGTCAGAGAACTGTTGATCATTTCCCAGGACACCTCGGCCTATGGCGTCGACATGAAATACCGCACCGGTTTTTACAACGGTCGGCCGGTCAAGAGCCGCCTGCTCGAACTGCTGCGGGAACTGGCCAAACTGGGTGTCTGGCTGCGGCTGCATTACGTCTACCCTTACCCGAGCGTGGATGACATCATCCCGCTGATGGCGGAAGGGCATATCCTGCCCTATCTCGATGTGCCCTTTCAGCACGCCAGTCCTCGGCTCCTCAAGGCGATGAAGCGGCCGGCCGCCGCCGAAAATACCCTGCGCCGCATCGAGAAATGGCGTGCGATCTGCCCGGAGCTGGTGTTGCGCAGCACCTTTATCGTGGGTTTTCCGGGCGAGACGGAGGCGGATTTTGATATGTTGCTGGATTTTTTGGAGGCGTCCCGACTCGACCGGGTTGGCGCCTTCACCTATTCGCCGGTGGCGGGCGCGGCGGCCAACACCTTGCCCGATCCGGTCGATGAAGAGGTCAAGCAGGATCGCCTCGGCCGCCTGATGGATGTGCAGGCCGACATCAGCGCCGCCAAGCTTTCTGCCCGGCGTGGTGGCGTGATGACTGTTCTGGTCGACGAGGTGGCCGCCGGGCGGGCGGTCGCGCGGACCTATGCTGACGCGCCTGAGATTGACGGAGTGGTCCACATTGCCCAAGGCCGGGGGCTGAAACCGGGCGATTTCGTGCGGGTGCGGATCACCCGTTCCGATGACTATGATCTTTGGGGTAGGCCGGTATGAGCGAAACGATCTGGAAACCACACGTGGTGGTGGCCGCCATCATCGAAAGGGACGGCCGTTTTTTGCTGGTGGAAGAAGAGACCGATTCCGGCATATTGTTCAATCAGCCGGCGGGCCACCTGGAAGAGGGCGAGTTGCTGCTCGACGCGGTGCGGCGCGAGACCTTCGAGGAGACGGCGCACCATTTCGAGCCTGAATTTCTGCTCGGCATTTACCATTGGCGCCACCCCACCAAGAACCGCACCTATCTGCGCTTTGCCTTCACCGGCAAGGTGACCGGACATGATCCAGACGCCCGTCTGGACAAAGGCATATTGCGGGCGGTGTGGATGACACCGGCGGAGATCGAAGCCTCGCGTATGCGCCACCGCAGTCCCTTCGTCGATCAATGCGTGGCAGATTACCTCTCCGGTCGTCGCTTCCCCCTCGATCTCATCAACGAATTTCCCCACCTGCTGCAGTGAGCCGCGTCGTCGTTGGTCTTTCCGGCGGGGTGGATTCCGCCGTCACTGCCTGGTTGCTCAAGCAACAGGGTCACACGGTGATCGGTGTGTTCATGAAGAACTGGGAGGCGGACGACAACGACCCCAACTGCCCGGCGCGCCAGGACTTCCTGGATGTGCTGGCGATCGGCGACGTGCTTGGCATCGAGATCGATCTGGTCAATTTCGCGCAGCAATACCAGGAGCGGGTGTTCGCCTATTTTCTCGCCGAATACCGCGCCGGCCGCACCCCCAATCCGGATGTGCTGTGCAACGCGGAAATCAAGTTCAAGGCCTTCCTCGAGTATGCCCTGGAACGGCAGGCGGACCATCTGGCGACAGGCCATTATGCCCGCCTTTCCGGCGAGGCGCCCAACCGGCGTTTGCTCAAGGCGGTCGATGACAATAAGGATCAGAGTTACTTTCTTTATCGTCTGTCTCAGCCGCAACTGGCAAAGGCGCTGTTTCCGCTCGGTGGCTTGACCAAGCCGGCCGTGCGCGCGCTGGCTCACCAAGCCAGCCTGCCAGTGGCGGCCAAGAAGGACAGCACCGGCATCTGTTTCATCGGCGAGCGGCCTTTCCGCGAATTTCTGCAACGTTATCTGCCCATCCAGCCCGGGCCGATGCGCACGCCGCAAGGGCGGGTGGTGGGCGAACATCTGGGCCTGATGTATTACACCCTGGGCCAGCGCCAAGGTCTGGGTATAGGCGGCGTCAAGGGAGCGGTCGAGGGGACGCCGTGGTTCGTCGCCGGCAAGGTGATAGAAAAAAACGAGTTGATCGTGGTGCAGGGGCATGACCACCCCTTGCTGCTGTCCACCCGCCTGAGCGCGGCCGATCTGTCTTGGATCGATCTGCCACCCAAGCCCGGTCGTCGCTATACCGCCAAGACGCGCTACCGCCAGCGGGATGCCGGCTGCATGGTGGAACGACTGGAGGCCGGTCGCCTGACGCTGCGCTTCGATACCCCGCAATGGGCGGTCACGCCCGGACAGTCGGTGGTCGTCTACGACGGCGATGTTTGTCTGGGGGGCGGGGTGATCGAGTAGTCGAAGCCGCGGCGCGCGGTTACGCCAGCCCTGAGTGCTGTCACCCCACCGGCAAGGTGTCCCGGAAAGAGGGCCGCTGCATCAGGCGGTCATAGAATTCGGAAAGGTGCGGCTGTGAACGGCGCCAGTCAATCTCCGGAAAACGGAAGACAAGATAGCCCAGGGCGCAGCCCGCGGCGATATCGGCGAGTGAGAAAAAATCGCCCAGGCACCAGTTGTGACGGCCTATCTCCTGGCTCATGACCGCCAGGCCCGCCTCGACCTTGCCCAGTTGGCGCGCGATCCCCTCCTGGTGTTGGTGCTCGGCGGGCCGCTTACGCTCCATGAAGACCGTCGCCGCGGCATCACAAATGCCGTCTGCCAAGGCCTCGCAACGCTTCACCGCAATGCGCAGGCGGACATCTGTGGGGATGAGGTGACCGACTGGACTGATGCTGTCGAGGTATTCGACGATGACACGCGAATCGAACAGGGTCTTGCCGTCCTCCAGTACCCACACGGGTACTTTGCCAAGCGGGTTATAGTGGGGCACCTGGCTGGCCGGCTCCCAGGGGCTGTCGACCACCAGTTCATATTCGATGTGTTTTTCCGCGGCGACGATGCGCACCTTGCGGGCGAAGGGGCTGGTCAGCGAGGCAATCAGTTTCATCTTGCGCGCCTGCGGCGGCTTGTTTTCGTTTGGCATACGCAGGCTCTCAGATGGGTTTTACGATGGCGATTACATGCGGCCAGGCGGCGGTAAAACGTCGCAGTGTCTCGGCACGGCCGAGGGCAAGCAGGGTGGCGTCCAATGACGGCGTATGGGCGGTACCGAACAGTACCAGGCGCAGGGGAATGCCGATCTGCCCCATTTTGATCCCGAAGGCCTTGGCGGTATCTTTGAATAGTTGGCTCAATGCGGCTCCTTCCCAGGCCACCCCGGCCAGGTCGGCGTGCAGTTTTTCCAGCACCGGCAGGACGGCCGGCTCCAGTCGGGCTTGTAATTCATCCGCCGCGGGCAGGGCGTGGCGATAAAAGATGTGGACGGCATCGGCCAGTTCCTCGATGGTGGCGGCCCGTTCCTTGAGTAATCCCATCAGTGAAGCGAGGGCGGGGCCTTGCGTCGCGTCGATGCCCTGTTCTTGCAGAAAAGGCCGGGCCAACTCGGCCAGGCGGTCATCATCGGCCTCCTTGATGTATTGCTGATTCAGCCAGGCCAGCTTTTCCTGATTGAAGCGGGCAGCGGAATGACTGACGCCAGTAACATCGAACCAGTCGACGAACTCATCCATGGAAAACTTTTCGGCGTCACCATGGCCCCAGCCCAGGCGCGCCAGGTAGTTGAGCAGGGCCTCGGGCAGATAGCCATCTTCCTGATATTGCAGCACCGAGACGGCGCCGTGCCGCTTCGACAGACGTTCGCCGTCATGACCCAGGATCATTGGGACATGGCCGTAGACCGGGACAGGGGCGCCCAGTGCGTGCAGGATGTTGATCTGGCGCGGGGTGTTGTTGACATGGTCGTCGCCGCGAATCACATGGGTGATACCCATGTCCCAGTCGTCGATGACCACGCCGAAGTTGTAGGTGGGAATACCATCGCCGCGCATGATCACCAGGTCGTCGAGTTCGCTATTGGCCACGGTGATCGGCCCCTTTATCAAATCGTGAAAGGTGATTTCGCCTTCGGTCGGGGTCTTGAATCGGATGACTGGGGTCACGCCGGCCGGCGGTTCGGGTAGAGGCTTTCCCTCTTCCGGCCGCCAGCGGCCATCGTAGCGGGGTTTTTCGCCGCGCGCTTTTTGCGCCTCACGCATGGCGTCGAGTTCTTCCTTGCTGGCGTAGCAAAAATAGGCCTGGCCTTTGTCGATCAGTTGCTGGGCCACTTGGCGGTAACGTTCCAGACGCTGCATCTGGTAGAACGGGCCTTCATCCCAGTCTATGCCCAACCACGACAAGCCATCGAGTATGGCTTGTTCCGAGGCCTGGGTGGAGCGTTCCTGGTCGGTATCCTCGATGCGCAGGATGAATCGACCGCCGTTCTTGCGGGCGTAGGCCCAGGAGAAAAGCGCGGTGCGGGCGCCGCCGATGTGTAGATAACCGGTGGGAGACGGGGCAAAACGGGTGCGAATCATGTAGGGCGCTCGGTGACTAAAATGTAATTTTATAGGATGCCTGGCCGCCGCGAAAAAGCCTTTGACCTGGCTCGGCGCTGTCATTAAAATTCGCCACCTTTCGGGCGGTTACTATCAGCGGTAGATGGCTTCCTTCACACGGAAGAGGTCACAGGTTCGAATCCTGTACCGCCCACCAAATGACACACTCAAACCGGCAGGCGCCGGTTTTTTTTCGCCACCGGCGCCACCCCTGTCCGTGGTGCGGCGAATTTGGCAAAGGTGGAACAATAGGGAGTAAATTGGCGGAGAGGGTGGGATTCGAACCCACGGTACGGAAGAACCGTACACCGGATTTCGAATCCGGCGCATTCGACCACTCTGCCACCTCTCCGCGTTGTCTCCGAGATGACTGCGGTAATCCACGGCCATGGCGAAGAGGGGCGCATTTTACATGCATCGGCAAGGGAAGACGAGAACCTTGGAACCGGATTTTCCTTTCGGCGGCCTGACGGCCTACATGCGCGCTGGCGGCCGCTTTCCGGACGCTTCACGGCCATGTTTCGCGTTCATTGACCTTGCCGTGGGTGCTCGCCCATCCGAGAATCTGCGCAAAAGATCGTCTCGCCATCAGCCTCCGCCCTAATGGAGAATCCAAGTTGAAAGCGTGGCTCCTGCTCTGGCGCCGCAAGTGGTGGCTCGTGGCGTTTCTGCTGGTCGCTGGTGCCAGCTACTGGCATTGGCGGCAATTGCCTTCGCCCTATGAATCCGGCGAATTGGTGATGTTGACGCGGCCAAGCCCGACCACCTACTACCTGAACGCCGAGGGCGACCCAGTCGGTTTTGAATACGACTTGGCCAGTGAATTTGCCAAGCGCCAGGGCTGGCGACTCAAAATCAGGGTGGAAGATAGCCTCGGCAACTTGCTGCGGGACACTGGCCGCGGTCTTGCCCATCTCGCCGGTGCGGGCCTGACCGTAACGCCGGAGCGCGCCAGGCGCCTCCGCTTCGGCCCCGCTTACCGGCAGGAACGCGAGCGGTTGATTTGTGGAAATACGGTCAGGCTCCCGGACAATCTGGCATCCCTGACCGGCCTGCGCCTGGAGGTAGTGGCCGGCAGCAGTCACGTCGAGCGCCTGCAGGAATTGCGGCAGGCTTATCCGGCGCTTTCCTGGGTGCCGATGCGCGGTTTCTCCACCGAGGACTTGATGGAACGCGCCGCCTCCGGACTGTCGGATTGCACCGTGGTGGATGGTTCTACCTATGATGTCAACTGGAATTTTTTGCCCAATCTGAAACCGGCGCTGGAATTGTCCAATAATCGCGATATTGCCTGGGCCTTGCCCAGGAATGCCGACTCGCGTCTGCGCCAGGCCCTGCAGGATTTCTTTCGGGAAATGCGCGATTCTGGTCGGCTCGCCCGCATCAGCGAACGTTATTTCGGCCATTTGCGCCGCCTGGGCGAAGCAGACGTACAAGGTATCCTGGAGAAAAGGTTGAGTCTGCTGCCAGGACTAAGGCCGCATTTCTGGCTGGCGCAGGAAGAATCCGGGCTCGATTGGCGGCTGCTGGCAGCACTGGCCTATCAGGAATCGCAGTGGGAGGCACTGGCGGTCTCGCCGACCGGGGTGCGCGGTATCATGATGTTGACCGCCGATACGGCGGATCGGTTGGGGGTGAAGAATCGCCTCGACCCCGTAGAAAGCATTCTCGCTGGGGCGCGTTACTTCGTCATGCTCAAGGAACAGTTGCCGGCGCGGATAATCGAGCCCGACCGGACCTGGATGGCACTGGCCGCCTATAACCTGGGCATGGGGCATCTGGAGGATGCTCGCCGGCTGGCCTGGAAACAGAGGCGCAATGCGGATGTCTGGAGTGAGGTCAAGGACGTGCTGCCCAATCTTGCCAAGCCGGCCTATGCCGGTCAGCTGCGCCTGGGCTACGCCCGTGGCGGCGAGGCGCGTACGCTGGTTGAGAACGTGCGTCTTTATTATGACATCCTGCGACGTTTCGAATCGGCCTATGACCTTGCCACGCCGCATCGGGGCGGGGGGCGCGCGCCGGCCGTTCAGCGTTCCGCCCGCAACACCTCCATGCCGCCCATGTATGGGCGTAGGACATCGGGAATGGCGACACTGCCATCCGCCTCCTGGTAATTTTCCAGAATTGCCACCAAGGTGCGGCCGACGGCGAGGCCAGAACCATTGAGGGTATGCAACAGTTCAGGTTTTCCTCCGTCGCGGCGGAAACGGGCCTGCATGCGGCGCGCCTGGAAGGCTTCGAAATTAGAACAGGAGGAGATTTCCCGATAGGTGTTTTGCGCCGGCAGCCAGACCTCCAGGTCGTAGGTTTTGGCGGCAGAGAAGCCCAGGTCTCCCGTGCATAAGGCGACTTTTCGATAAGGCAGTCCGAGTCGGCGCAGGATGCTTTCGGCGTGGCCGGTCAACGTTTCCAGGGCGTCGTACGAGTCCTCGGGATAGACGAGCTGCACCAGTTCCACTTTATCGAACTGATGCTGACGGATCATGCCGCGGGTGTCCTTGCCGTAAGACCCCGCCTCGGAACGGAAACAAGGAGTATGTGCCACCATCCGGATGGGCAGGTTGTCATCGGGAATAATTTCGTCGCGGACGATATTGGTGACGGGCACTTCGGCGGTGGGGATCAGGTACATGCCGTTGGTGAGCTTGAACAGATCTTCCTCGAACTTGGGCAATTGGCCGGTGCCACGCATGGAATCGGCGTTGACCAGATAGGGAACGTATATTTCTTCGTAGCCATGCTCGCGCGTGTGCACATCGAGCATGAACTGAACCAGGGCGCGATGCAGACGGGCCATGTCGCCGCGCATCAACACGAAACGGCTGCTGGCGATCTTGGCGGCGGTGCCGAAATCGAGCAGGTCCAGCCCTTCACCGATGTCCACATGGTCACGTACCGGGAAATTGAAACGGCGAGGCTCGCCGAAACGGCTGACTTCGACATTGTCGGCCTCGCCACGGCCCATCGGCACACTCTCATGCGGAAGATTGGGCAGGGTAAGCAGAACATGATTGAGTTCGGTCTGGATGCCTTCCAGGCGGTCTTCCATACGCTTGAGCTCTTCACCCAGACCCGCCACACCCGCCATGATGGGGGACGCATCCTCGCCCTTGCCCTTGGCAATACCTATCTGCTTGGACAAAGTATTACGTTTTGCCTGCAATTCCTGTGTGCGGGTCTGTATGTCCTTGCGCTCGGCCTCAAGGCCCATGATACGGGCACTATCCAACTCGACGCCGCGGCTGGCGAGACGGCTGGCAACGGAGGCAATATCTTTGCGGAGGAGTTGGATATCAAACATACGCAGGGTAGTGGATTGGAAAGAAAGTCTAATTTTACCCGGTGGCGCTCGTCTGGATAGGTTTCTCCATTTCGCTGCGCACACGGCTGAAATGCGCTTCGATGTTGGCCAGGGCGTGGTTGGCATCAATCCAGCTAGCGGATTTGGCGGCTTTCTCCAGTTTGCCGGTGAGCTCGACCAGGGTCTCGGCGCCGACATAGGCGGCGGCACCCTTGATTTGGTGGGCCGCCCTGGCTGCCGTTTCGGCTTGCTGCTGCCGGCAGGCCTTGGCGAGATCAGCGAGAAGGTCCGTCGTACTGCTTACGAACAGGGTCAGCATCTCCCTGACCTGGTCGTCACGGTGGCCACAGAGACGGCGAAGCTTATCCAGATCGTATAGAACCGTCGTTGGCAAGGGACTGACCGGCAGGTCGGAATCGGACGTGGCCTGGCGCTTATCCGGCAGCCATTTGCCAAGCATGTTGGCCAGGGATTCGGGCAGCAGGGGCTTGGTCAGGAAGTCATCCATGCCGGCCTCATGGCTGGTTTGCCCGAAACCGGGCATGGCGTTAGCGCTCAGGGCAATGATGGGCAGTCGCCGGCGGCCTGTCTCCTGCTCCCAGGCACGGATGTGACGGGTGGCGGTCAGGCCGTCCCATTCCGGCATCTGGCAATCCATGAGGATCATGTCCACCGCGGTGTCGCGCAGACGTTCGAAGGCCTGTTTCCCGTCGTCGGCCATGACGACCTCTGCCCCGAGTTTCTCCAGCATCAGTTGTGCCACCCTGCGGTTGACGGGATTGTCCTCGGCCACCAGCAGTCTGGCTCCCGGAAAATGGGAGGGCGCTGCGGCAGGCGTGGGCATGGCTGCAGGCGGGGCTGCCGCCGTCGCCAACGGCAGGGTGAGCTGAAACAGGCTGCCCTGGCCGGGTTCGCTTCGGGCGGTCAATTGCCCACCCATGAGTTCGGCGAGCTGGCGGCTGATGGCCAAGCCCAGACCGGTGCCGCCGAACAGACGGCTTATGGAGCCGTCGGCCTGGGAGAAGGGCTTGAATAGGCGGGGCATGGCGGCCTCGGGGATGCCCCGGCCGCTATCGCGCACGCTGAAAACATAGGTCGGAATAGATCGCGCCCCGGCGGACTTGGTGACTTCCAGAACGACCGAGCCCTGGTCGGTGAATTTGATCGCATTATCCAGCAGATTGAGCAGTATCTGTCGCACGCGCAACGGGTCGCCACGCACCAGTGCGGGTAGCTCGGCACTGCGCCGCAGCTCGAATTTTAGCCCCTTGGCCTCGGCGCGCGGGCGGTAAAAACGCATCAACTCTGCCAACAGGGGGACCGGGTCGAAGACCGTCTCCTCTAGGGTCAGACGGCCTGATTCGATCTTCGAAAAATCCAGCAGATCGTTGATGATGTGCATCAGCGACTCCGCCGAAGAGGACACCGCCACGGCGTACTCCCTCTGCCGCGCGTCCAACGGCGAATCCAACAAGAGACGGGTCATGCCGATGATGCCATTCATCGGGGTGCGTATCTCATGACTGACATTGGCCACGAATTGCGACTTCATCTGCGCAGCGGCGATAGCCTCGTCATGAGCGCTCTTGAGGACCGCCTCGGCTGCTTTCTGGGTACTGATGTCGCGGATGACGCATTGCAGGTGGCGGCGGCCACCGAGCCGCATGGCATGGAGATCGACCGCGGCCGGGAAGGTTTCGCCATTGGTACGCTTGCCTATCCATTCAAGGGTGGCGTGGCCGGTTTCATAGGCCTGGCGTATCAGCTGACGTGTGGTGTCGATGGCCGCCTCGGCCTCGCAGTCACTGGGCGCGCCCAGGTCTTCCGGGGCCAGTTTGAGGAACTCCCGTTCCGAAGCGATGCGAAACATCACCAAGGTCGCCGGGTTACATTGCACAAAGCCCGACTCGTTGAGAATGATAATGCCGTCCGTATTGGTCTCGAACAGGGTTTGAAAGCGCGTGCGTTCGCGCTCCGTCTCGGCGGCGAGGCGGGCTGTGCGGCGCAGTACCAGGGCTGCCACCAGGGCCGCCACCGCCACGGCGATCAGGGTCAGGGCCAGCATCAGCCAACGGGTGCGAGTGTAGGCTGTTTCGGCCTGGGCGCCGATCGCCTGGTTGGCGGCCTGCTGTATGGCGACGAGGTCGTCTAATTCGCGAATCAGCCGGCGCTGGAGCGGAATCCCCTCCTTTTGGAGAACATCGAAGGCCAGGAAGGTGTAGCCATCCATGCCCAGGCCCACGGTCTCAAGCATGATGGGGCGGATGCTGCGGGTCAGATCGTCGATGCGACCGAGCACCCGCCGCTCTTGTTCCGAAAGGGTTTGCCGGGCGAGCGTCTGTCGGGTCTTCAGGTAGGTTTCGCCCAAGGCGTAGAAATTGAGCATCTCCTGGTCTTTCTCGAAGATGTCGTTGACCACCACTATGGTCAACATGGAGGTGGCGCGGGCGCGCAGCAGGTCTCGCATCTGATGGGCGAGCTGGCTTTTGACGCTGTTTTCCCTGACGATGCCTTTCATGCGGGCATCGGCGGCGGCCAATTCGCGCAGCCCCAGCACACTCAGCGCGGCCATGAGCATGAGCGACAAGGCAAAGCCGGCGCCGATGGTCAGCAGCAGCCGCCGGGTCAGAAAATCATGAGAGCGGGGCATGGATCAATCCGCAGTCAGGACGGGAGGGCACATGGTAGTGAGCCTGCTGTCGCCTGGGAAATGGCACATTCATCAGCGGCTTGCTGCCTGGCCGCCCGCCGCCTAAACGAAATGACGCGCGACCTGGTAAAAACCATAACTTACCAGCCAGGCGAGGAGGAGTGGCCAGAGTACGGCGGCGGCAGTCAGCCGCCAGCTTCTCGATTCCTGCTTGAGCGCAGCGACCGTGGACAGGCACGGGGTGTAGATCAGGGTGAAGAGTAGAAAGCTGTAAGCCCTGGCCCAATCGAGCTGCCCCGCCAAGGTGCGCGGCAGCTCATCCGGCCCCACGTTGTAGATGACCCCGAGTGCGCCGATGACGATTTCCTTGGCCACGAAACCGAAAAGCAGGGCAATGGAAAGCAGGGCATCGATACCGAGCGGAGCGAAGATCGGTGTAAGCAAGCCGGCGAGTCGTCCGGCCAGAGTCTGGGCGCTGGCCGGGGGAACGTCGAAAGGGAAGTGGGTCAGAAACCAAACCAGAATGACGCCCAGCACGATGAAGCCGCCAGCGCCCCGGAGAAACTGCTTGATGGCACGCCAACTCTCAACGCCGAGAAAGCGCCAAGTGGGCAGGCGGTAGGGGGGTAATTCCAGCAGCAAGGGTTCGTTGCTGGTATAGCGATGCCGCCAGATGAAGGCGGTCAGGAAGGCCACCAGGAAACTCATCAGGTACAGGGAAAACAGCACGATGGCCGCGCTGCCGGCGACAAAAACGGCTGAGGCCACGAACAGGA
The DNA here is from genome assembly GCA_037439465.1 of Hydrogenophilales bacterium. GTDB lineage: Bacteria > Pseudomonadota > Gammaproteobacteria > Burkholderiales > Thiobacillaceae > Parasulfuritortus. The sequence goes on from JBBIVX010000019.1 coordinate 40,683, forward strand.
TCACTTGCAGTCTGGCCGAGCATAACGAAAAGGGGATGATCAGCATGGTTAGGCGGCGCAGCGCCTGCGAACGCATGATGCGGGTGCCCATGATGGCCGGTACGTTACAACCGAAGCCCAACAATTGCATGGCGAAGGCGCGGCCATCCAGGCCCAGCCGGCTCATCAGCGCATCAGTGAGAAAGGCGGCACGGGCCAGATAGCCACTATCCTCGACGATGGCCATCAACATGAAAAACACGGCGATGATGGGCAGGAAAGTCAGGACCGTGCCGACTCCATCGAACAGGCCGTCGATAACCAGGCTGCGGATCGGCGCCGGCCAGTACTCAAGGGCGGGGGAGAGCCAGCGCGCCTTGATATGTCCCAGCAACCAGCTCATGCCGTCTTGCAAGGGCGTGCCCAAACCATAAATGGCCTGAAACAGCAGGAACATGATGAGGAAGAAGATAGGCAAGCCGAGCCACGGATGAAGCAATAGCCTGTCCAGCTTGTCGGTGGTGCTGGGCGGCAAATGTATGGGACTGGAAACAGTCTGGGTGACCAAGGCGTCCAGTTCCTGCTCGATCCGCAGGTCCTGGCTGAGGGCTTCGGGGATGGCTTGGCGCAACTTGGGGTGTAATTGCAGTTGTCTGGCCAGCTCCTGTTTCACCTTTTCCATGCCGGTGCCATATTTGGCGGAGAGGGTGAGCACCGGGCTGTCCAGGGCGGTGGCGAGCGCCTTGTCATCGATGCGTATGCCCAATCGGCCGGCCTCGTCTGCCATGTTGAGGAGAATGCAGAGCGGGATGCCAAGTTCTCTGAGTTGCAGCGGCAGGGCGAGTTGACGATCAAGCTGACTGGCGTTGAGCACCAACACCAATAGGTTCAAGGGTTGCGTTTCCAGAAAGCGGCGCACCACCAGTTCATCTTCGGAAAACCCATGCAGGTTGTAGATGCCGGGCAGGTCCACCAATTCCACCATGTTGTCGCCCAACAGCAGCTTGGCGGCAAACAGATCGACCGTGATGCCCGGCCAGTTGCCGACGTGGGCGCCAGCACCGGTCAGGCGATTGAACAGGGTGGACTTGCCCGTGTTGGGCATGCCCAACACGGCGATACGCTTCATGAGGTGGCGCTGACCTCGATATGGGCGGCGTCGGTGCGGCGTAGTATGAGGTCGGTGTGACCGACACGGACTTGAATGGGACCGTTGAGTGGCGACTGCCGAATGACCCGTACCTTGATTCCCAGCCGCAGACCAAGCCCCGCCAGGCGCCGGCGCAATTCATGGCCGGCGTGGATGGTCTCTATGGTGCCGACATTGTCAGGATGGAGTTGATCGAGCGGAATGGTCATGGCGATTTCTTGAACGAGAATGCTTCTCATCATACACCATGATTCAGCGAAAAACCATATCCAGATAAGCAACTCCCGAAGATTTAGTCGCGCGCCCTGTTCAAGGCAGCGATCAGCGCGGCAGGGATAGATGTGTCACGGGCATCAACACACAGTGCAAGTGCGCGTTCCCCGGAGTCGAGGTCATCCTGCTGGCGGATTTGCGTCTCGAGGACGGCGAGATCAGCCTCGGAGGCATCCAGGCCAGCGGCGGCGCGCGCCTGAATGCGCTGTCGCAAAAGCGCAATATCGCCCTGGATGGAGATGAGGCGGACCTGAACGCCCATATCGTTGGCCAGTGCCAGAAAATCCTTGCGCAGGGTATGGCGCAGGAAGGTGGCATCGACAATGACGGTGAAATGACTTGACAGGAGTTTTGCAGACAATTCCAGCAGGTGCCCGAAGGTATTCCGGGTGGCCTCGGCTGCATAGATGCCGCCGGCGATCGCGTGGCTGTCGGTGCTGGCGGCGAGACCGAACAGGCGCTTGCGCTCGACGTCGGAGCGCAGCCGGATGGCGCCCAGAGTTTCCAATAGTTGCTGCGAGAACCAGGTCTTGCCACTGCCGGAAAGGCCATGCATGAGCAGCAGCAGCGGCCTGCGGGGCCGAGTCAGGGCGTGGGCCAATCCGAGATAATGCCGCGCCTCGGCCAGGCGGCCGGCGTCGCCCTGCGCGGCGCGGATGAAGGCCACCTTGGCACGCACCATGGCCCGGTAGACGAGATAAAAAGCAAGGCCGGTCAGGCCGGCGTAATCACCGCTTCGTTCCAGCCAGCGGTTGAGAAAACGCCAGGCCAGGTCATGCCGACGCCGGCTTAGCAAGTCCATGAACAGGAAGGCGATTTCGTTGGTGACATCGATCCAGCGCAGGTTGGGATTGAATTCGAGGCAATCAAAGATCAGGGGCCGCCCCTCAACCCAGGCGATGTTGCCCAGATGCAGGTCGCCATGACACTCCCGGATGTAGCCGGTGTCCCGGCGCGCGGAGAAATGAGAGCTCAGTGCCTGGCCCTCCGCTTCGCTCCAGCGCTCGACCTCAGCCAGAAGTTTGGCGCTTTGGCGGGCGGATGAGCAGGCGTGGACCTGGCGGAAGTTTTCGCGTACCGGCTCCATGACCCTGTCCGGGCACCCATAATCGCTGTCGGCTGGCACGCGTGCCGCCTCGGCATGAAAAACGGCGAGCCGGTCGGCGATGGCATCGATCTGCGCCGGGGTGACCGTCGTTTCCTTGTCGAGGGTGGCCTCGGCGGGGAAGGCACGCATCTTCACCGCCCATTCCAGCGTGGCGCCCGTGCCCTCTACCCCGGCCGCAGTGATCGGCACTACACCCAGATAGATAGCCGGAGCCAGTCGGCGGTTGAGGCGAATCTCTTCCTCACAGTCGTGCCGGCGTTGCGCCAATGTGCTGAAATCGAGAAAACCCAGGTTGACGGGTTTCTTGATCTTGTAGGCGAATTCCCCGGCGATCAGCACCCAGGAGATATGGGTCTCGATAAGGCGCACGCTCTCAGCCGCATGCGCATACCCCGCGGGGGAGAGCAATAAACGAAGAGGGGAGGGCAATTCCATGTCTTCGTTATAACCCACTCCGGCTCAAGGTCCGGCCGGCCGGCTGCAATCAGTCGCGGCGACAGGCTGAAAATCAGGTACTCTCCCTGGCTATGGCACTCAAGGCAACGATATTCAAGGTGGATCTGCAAATCGCCGACATGGACCGTAAGCATTACGCGGACTACGCCCTGACCCTGGCACGACATCCTTCTGAAACCGATGAGCGGATGATGGTGCGTCTGTTGCTGTTTGCCCTTTATGCCGACCCGGCATTGACGTTTGGTAGTGGTCTTTCGGCGGATGATGAGCCGGCTCTGTGCCGCCGGGACCTGACCGGGGCGGTGGAGTTGTGGATAGCCGTGGGCCTGCCGGATGAGCGGGCGTTACGCAAGGCCTGCAGTCGGGCGCGTCAGGTGGTGGTGGCGGCCTATGGCGGGCGCGGGGCGGATGTCTGGTGGAAGCAGAATGCGAGCAAGCTAGGCCTATTGCCCAATCTCGGGGTCTTCAATCTGCCTCAACCGGCTACCCAGGGCCTTGGGCGGATGGCTGGCCGGGCCAGGCGCTTGCAATGCAGCGTCCAGGAGGGGCAGGCGTGGCTGACCGATGGTGAGGCCAGCGTGACTATCGTGCCCGAGCCATGGCAAGGAGCGAAGACACGATGAGGACCGTGGAATTTCAACTGCGCGGTGAATACGTGCCGCTATGCGACCTGCTCAAATTGGTCGGCCTGGCGGACAGCGGTGGCCAGGGCAAGGCCCTGGTGGCGGCGGGAGAGGTCAGCGTGGACGGTAGGCCGGAGGGTCGCAAGACGGCAAAGATACACGCAGGGCAAAGCGTGCGATGCCGGGCTACCGAGGTGAAGATATTGGCGGCACGTCGTTAAGGCGGCGGCAAAGACAGCACCGCCGGGGCTACGAGCGGGTTAAGCTCCGGCGGCTGTAGCAAAGCGCGATCAGCGGTTGGGAGCGGCCGGGGGCATCATGGGAAAGCCAGGTATGGACGGCATCCCCATGGGCATGGACGGCACCATCGACATCGGGTTCATCATCGGACCCATCATGCCCATTGGCGCGGTCATCATAGGCCCCATCATTCCCATTGGCGCCATCATCGGGCCCATCATCGACATGGGATTCATCATCGGCGCCATCATGGGCGCCATCATTCCCATTGGTGCCATCATCGGACCCATCATCGACATGGGGTTCATCATCGGCGCCATCATGGGCGCCATCATTCCCATGGGGGCCATCATGCTCATGGGGTTGAACATGTCCATCCCGCCGAACTGGGCTTGCGCGGGCAGGGCGGGGGCGAGTAGGGCAGCGAGAACGATGTGGCGGGGTTGCATGTCTTCTCCTTTGGGGGGTATCTCGGCCGGCTTGGCCGCTTGAGTCGTCCGACGCGCATGGAAACGTGCTTGGCACGCACATCAGCGAGCAGCGAGTATAGCACTCACGCCGCGCTGAGTTCCGCCATGGATAGGAAGAGAGGCGTAGCCACGGATAAAATATTCGTTCTTGTCGCAAGCGCAGGATGGAATCACGCATGGAATCCCGCCAGACCGAATTGGAAAGCAAGCTAAGCTATGCCGAAGACTTGTTGGACGCGCTCAACCGAACGGTCTTTCGCCAGCAGGAGCAGATCGCGGTTTTGCAACGCCAGGTTGCACTATTGTTCCGTCAAATCAACGACATGACCCCGCAGGAGGGGGGCGACCCGCGGCAAGATATTCCGCCGCATTACTGATTTCTCCAGCTATAGCGTCTTATCCAGCATGGCTGTCGCCGCCGTCAGGGGCGTGGCCGCCACCTCGAAGTCATGCATGGCGACGGTGCGGCCGTTTTCCGTTTCCACCCGCACCCTCCATGTACCCGGTGCCAGATTCTGCTTGTAGGTATACCCCCGATAGCCAGCCTCCCGCCCACCGACGAGGTTGAAGCCGATATGGGAGTAGGTTTGCCACCCCAGTTTCTCTTCATTGTGCTGCCAGCGGTGATAGAGCCGCGTGCTCAAGCCACTGGGTGCGAATATGGCCGATACACAATAGATCCGCTCGCCAGGGGCGAGATGCAGTTCACTGGAAACACGGCGCCAGATAATCCACCAAGGCGTCTTTTCTAGGCGCAACAGATAGTGCCCATCCACCTTGGTCAAGCCGTGCCCGACGGCGATATCGCGCTTCACCAGGGGCACGGGGGGGATCAGGTCGAAGGTATAGGCCAGCAAGAGGGCGACGGCCATGGCCCACACCGGTTCGGTGCGGCCGGGTCGTCGGGGCGTTTTCAGATGCAGCCATTGCGTCAGTGCCGCGCCGGCGAGGGTGCTGGCGAAGAACCAGAATCCCGCTACGCTGCCCACTAAGTGCGGAATCACGAAGTTCAGCAAGAGTATGGCGCATAGCCCGAACAATGCCCAGGTCAGGGTGAAGCGGCGATAGTGCTCTTCAAGGAACTCATTAGCCACCAGGAGCGCCCCCAGACTCAACGCCCAAAGGGTGGCCGGGAGGTGGCTGGAGCTTTTGAAATAGAAGATGAACAGGGCGGAAAACAATCCGCCAAAGAAAAATTGCAGCAGCAGATAAGGGGCGGAGTCGCGCCAGCCGTGGGCCACGGCAACCGGTGTGACGTCGGCCTGTGTTAAGGCCTCGCGCCACCCCAGCCATCGGATGAGTGCCGCCGCTACCGCCAGATAGCCGGTCAGCAGCCACAGATCCAGAGCCCCTACGGAGCGGCCGATGGTCAGTGCGTCCCACAGAAATCCACCGAAGAAGGCTATCGCCGGCAGGGTCTGGCGCAGGCGGCGAACATTCAGATCGAAGTCAGGGTAAAAGCCAAGAATCATGCGCGAACCCCATCATGTGGCAGGCCGTGGGCACGGTGGCAAAATGCCGTGCACCGCCCGTGGCCGGGGCGCTGCACGATAGCGTGAAGCAAGGGCTCAGCGCGCAGGGATATGCATCGCCGCATCCTCGAAGGTGCCGGCCTCGGCATCCTGGTGGCAGGCGGCGCAGTTCGCTTTGCTCTTCACCTTGGGATTGTTCCAATCGGCAGCAGCGATTTCATGGTGCTTCTTGACCCAATAGCGGGTTTCCGTGATGCGCAGCGGCGTACTGATCGCCGGCACGGAGCGGTTGATCTTCCAGGCGGCTTCGGTGGCGCCTTGTTCGGCGGCATTGGGCATGGCAAAGGCGAGCAATTCGGCCACGGTGGCGGCATCCAGCCCAAGGTCGTCGCCGAAGTGGTGGTCCTGCCCGGCCAGCAAAGTCTGCCAGGAGCGGGCTGGCAGCAGGCTGGGGTGGAAGGCCAGGTGACAGGAACCGCATTCCTCTTGCCATTTAGCGCTTTCGGGTAGTGCCTTGCCGACGAAGGCGACATGCGGCGCCTCGTTGGCGGCATCGTCATGACCGCCCAGCCTTTCCACCGGCTCATGCCACGCATAGAAGAACCACCAGGCACCGAAGGCGACGACGGCTGCCAGCAGCAGCAGGCCGATCAGCTTATGGGGGGCGGCGGCGGCCGCGCCCGGCTCGGCCATCTTCAGGCCGGTGACCATACTGCGCGCCAGATTTTCCTTGTGCAGCCGGCTCTCCCAAACCACGCCGGCGAGGTGGCCGAATACCATCAGCAGCATGAGGTCGGCGAGGAAACCATGACCCTCCTTGACAACTTTGCCGAGTGTATAGCCGAACACCCCCGCCGCTGCCCCGTGCTGCTCCTCACCACCCTGTACGAACAGGCCGGAGAAGGCGGCCACCAGACCCAGACCGAGTAGTAGAAATACCGCCTGGCTGCCAGCCGGGTTGTGGCCCAGATGGCGCGCCGCGCTGCCGGCAATTCCTTGCTGCAGATACTTCAGGCCGGCGCGCGGGCCATAAAGAAACGAGGAAAAACGTGCATAGCGGCTACCTGTCAACCCCCAGACCAGACGGAATCCGATCAAGCCGATCATTAGATAGCCGAAAAATGTGTGCAGCGACAGCCATTGATCGGATTCGGAGGTGAGCCAGGCACCGACAAAACTGGTGGCCAAGAGCCAGTGGAACAGCCGCAGTGGCAGGTCCCAGACCAGGATGGATTGCATGAGATGTCTCTTGAATCGAGGAGGATGAGCGGGTGGCCGCGGCAGACATCGGTTGCCCGCCGCGGCAAGTCGTGATTTGGATGGTTAGTGTGGAACGCGCACGCGGTCTTCGTTGAAATCGCCCCGATCGGCGCCAGGATGGCAGGCAGCGCAGTTGGCCGGACCCTTGACGGCAGGGCGTTTCCAGACGCCGGCAGCCAGTTCGCGGTGTTTGTGCTTGAACCAGGCGGTCTCGGTGATGCGTATCGGTGCCGTGGGCGCGCGCCAGCGATTGGAGGCGTTGTTCATCAGAAAGGCGCTGATCTCGCGGTTTTCCTCCGGACTGAGCGAGGCGTCCGCGCCGAAGTGCTTGTCCAGGCTGCCCATCACCTTGCGCCAGGATTCGGCCGGCAGCAGGCCGGGGGCGAAGGCCAGGTGACAGGAACCGCATTCCTGTTTCCACAATTTGTTCGACTGGCTGGGCAGCACCGGCCTGCCGCGATCCTCGCCGCCATACTTGTTGCCGGATTCGGCCAGGGCCGCGCTGCTGCCCAGGGCGAGCGCGAGCAGCAAACTGAGCAGGGTTTTCATGTTCATATGTCCTTATTTGACGGAAATCAGCCAGGCGACGAAATCGCCTTTCTCACGGGCAGTGCAGGCGCGTTGCAAGACGTCGTTGCAATTGCGCTTGAACCATTTCTCGACCTTGACCGGATCGCTCAGACGCTTGGCATTGGCGATCGGCGCCAAGGGCTCGATGGCCTTGCCGGTCTTGGCATGTTTGCCGCCGGCCTTGGGGTTGTCGGTGTGGCAGGAAGCACAGCTCGTGTCGCCATGCTTGGCGTGGAAAAACTGCTCGCCGCGCTGGGCAGAGAAGTCACGGAACCCAGGCCCTTCCTTCGCGGCAGCAGTACGGTAGCCGTCAAGCAAGGTGCCAGGCGGCGCAGCCAGGGTGCTTTGAGTCGCGCTGACCAGCATGGCAGCAAAAATCAGGGTAAGACGCATGAACGATTCCTTCCTAATGTATGAGTACGATATGCATTCTAGCCATTCACCTTAAATCAGTCTTAACCCATTTTTTACGATAACCCACCTATCCGTATGCGATATAGATTGTTTGCCTCGGATAGGTCATTCGATCTTGCTATTGGGATTCGAGACCTTGCTCGATGCGAACGGCACAGCAATTTTTTGCTATTGATAATTTTTTGAGCTATAACAACGCGCATAATAATAATTAATCTATGCATCAGTAATGTTTGTTCAGTTAATGAGGAGATGACATGAACGAAGACATAAGTTTTTTTCGTAAGCTTCCCAGTGCCTTACCGGGTCTTGCCCTGATTGTACTGACCATGGTGGTGATTCGGTTGTGGATCGAGCCCACCATGACCAGTGCAGTCATATTTGGTCAGAAGGGATGGCTGGTCAAGGTGGTCCATCTGAATTACATCCTGCTGGGCATCATCTGCGGGATGCTGTACCGCAATGTGATTTTCGGCGGCAAGATGCCGGAGATACTTAGCGACGGCTTCAAGCTCTCGCGCCTCATGATCAAGACCGGCATCATTCTGTTGGGGTCGCTCTATACCGTCCAGGGCATCATCACGCTGGGTTCGATGGCGATCTTTCTTATTGGCGGCTTTGTGGTCATGACCATAGTCATGGTGCTGTGGCTGGGCAGGTTGCTGAAGCTCGACCGCTCCATGACCGGGGTATTGGCCAATGCCCTTTCCATTTGCGGCGTGTCGGCGGCAGTCGCCACCTCACCCGCGGTGGAGGCCAAGGCAAGTCAGGTCGCTTACGCCATAGCCACCATTCTCGGCTTCGGCATCCTCACCATGTTCATCAGCCCGTTCATCGGCCATGCGCTCGGCTTTACCGACCTCCAGTATGGCGCCTGGATCGGCACCGGCATCCTCAATTCCGGCCAGGTTCTGGCGGCGGCGCTGGCGTTCAATCCCAACGTGGCGCCGGGTACGGCGGTATCGGTGGCGGAAATCTGGAACATCATGCGGGTGATCTCCATCCCCTTCGCCGTGTTCGCGGTCACTGTATGGTATTGGGCCGGAAAGGCCGAATCCACCGCGGGTGGCCAGAGAAAAGGTCTTGGCACCCTGCTGGCGGAAAAATTCCCGGTATTCGTGATCGGCTTTATGGTGATGGTGGTGCTCACCAGTATGGGCGCGTTCGGCGATGTCGGCATCAAGGGGGGGCCTGCCGCGTCCGACACCATCAAGATGCTGCGACTTTGGATGACCTGGATTTTCGGTTTCGGTCTGGTCGGTCTGGGCGGTTATATCGATATCAAGGAACTGGCCAAGGCTGGCGGCGCGCCGCTTAAGGTCGGCCTTATCGTGGGCGTGACAAAATACGTCCTGGCATTGATCGTGGTGATCCTGCTCAAGGATTACCTGGTTGCAATTTGAAGGGGAAGACGGTCATGGCAAATGAAAAAGTTGGTAGTGAAACCCTCGGCAGTGCCGGCGAAAAAGGCAAGATGACCCTGTTCAAGGATGATCGTGCCGAAGATGTCGGTGCCATCATTCTGAGTGTGCTGGTGGTCGCCATCATCGTTATCACGACAATGCAATAAGGCGTGTACCGGCATATTTTCGTCGCCGTGGACGGCTCGTCCGCCACGGCGGGCGCGCTGGAACACGCCGTCCATCTCGCCCGTTGGAGCAAGGCTGCCCTGACGGGCGTTTTTGTGCTGGATGGCAACTGGCCAGACTATATTGGTAACGACTGGCAGTCCTCGAAAGGCGCGCGTCAGGGATTTCTCGATTACATCCGCAAGGAGCAGGAACAACAGGCGGATGCGGCGTGCAGCCAGTTCGAGGCGGCCGTTGCCGGGCTCGAGGCTACGGAGTTTCGGGTGCTCGCGGGCGATCCTACCGAGGAACTGCTCAGACTTGCCAAGGCGCCTGACACCGATTTGCTGCTCGTCAGCCGACAGGTATTTCAGGTGAGCGGCCGGCCCAGCCTAAAATCCCTCACCAGAACCCTGGCGCAGGCGGCCACGCGTCCCTTGTTGCTTCTTTCCTGACCTGTGCAACTGGCATCGACTGGATGGCATCACCGTGCGCTCCCGCCCCCAGGCGGTCGCGAGGCGGGCCAGGCTGGATGTCGCAGGCGCGTCAGAGGCTAATGGCTAACGGCTGATCGGTTTGTACCGTATCCGCCTAGGTTTCACCCCATCTTCACCCAGCCGCCGCTTTTTGTCTGCTTCATATTCCTGGTAGTTGCCGGCAAAGAACTCCCAGTGCGAGTTGCCTTCGCAGGCGAGAATATGGGTGGCGATGCGATCGAGGAACCAGCGATCATGGCTGATCACCAGGACGCAGCCGGCGAACTCCAGCAGGGCGTCCTCCAGGGCGCGCAGTGTTTCCACGTCGAGGTCGTTCGATGGCTCGTCGAGCAGCAGTACGTTGCCACCCTCTACCAGCGTCTTGGCCAGATGCAGGCGGCCGCGCTCGCCGCCGGAGAGTTTGCCGACGATCTTGCCCTGGTCGGCGCCCTTGAAGTTGAAGCGGCCCAGGTAGGCGCGGGCTGGCATTTCGAAGCGGCCGACGGTGAGGACGTCGCGGCCGTCGGCCACGGCGTCAAATACGCTTTTGTCGTCGGGCAATCCCTCGCGTGACTGGTCTACGGCGGCGATCTTGACGGTGGGGCCGATAACGATCTCGCCTGCATCGGGCCGCTCCTTGTTCTGAATCATCTTGAACAGGGTCGACTTGCCGGCGCCATTGGGGCCGATGATGCCGACAATGGCACCGGGCGGGAGGCTGAAAGACAGGTTGTCGATCAGCAGGTGGTCGCCGAAGGCCTTGGATACGCCGTTGAAGTCGATGACCTTGTCGCCCAGGCGCTCGCCCGGCGGGATGAAGATTTCCTGGGTCTCGTTGCGCTTCTGGTATTCCACCGAGTTGAGTTCCTCGAAGCGGGCGAGCCGCGCCTTGGACTTGGCCTGGCGCGCCTTGGGGTTCTGCCTCACCCATTCCAGTTCCTGTTTCATCGCCTTCATGTGGGCGTCGATCTGCTTTTGCTCGGTCTCCAGGCGCACCTCCTTTTGTTCCAGCCAGGAGGAATAGTTGCCCTTCCAGGGGATGCCGTGGCCGCGGTCGAGTTCGAGTATCCACTCGGCGGCGTTGTCAAGGAAGTAGCGGTCGTGGGTGACGGCCACCACCGTGCCCGGGAAGCGGGTGAGAAACTGCTCCAGCCATTCGACCGATTCGGCGTCGAGGTGGTTGGTGGGCTCGTCGAGTAGCAGCATATCGGGTCTTTGCAGCAACACTTTGCACAACGCCACGCGGCGCTTCTCGCCGCCAGACAGGTTCTTGACGATAGCCTCCCAGGGGGGCAGGCGGAGTGCATCGGCGGCAATTTCCATCTGGTGTTCCGTGTCGCCACCCGAGGCGGCGAGGATGGCTTCCAGCCGCGCCTGTTCCTCGGCCAGGCGGTCGAAGTCGGCGTCCGGCTCGGTATACGCGGCATAAACTTCTTCCAGTTTTTTCCGCGCCAGCATGACTTCGCCCAAGACGCTTTCCAGCTCTTGGCGCACGGTTTTTTCCGGGTCGAGCTGCGGCTCCTGTGGCAGATAGCCGATGGAGATGCCCGGTTGCCATTGCACCTCGCCATCGTAGTCCTTGTCGGCGCCGGCCATGATCCTCAGCACCGTGGATTTGCCCGAACCGTTCAAACCCAATAAGCCAATCTTGGCGCCAGGGAAGAAGGACAGCGAGATGTCCTGGATGATCTGTCGCTTGGGTGGGACGACCTTGCTGACGCGCAGCATTGACATTACGTATTGGGCCATGGTTACCGGGTAGCAGTGATTGGAATGCGGCCCGTAAGCTTACAAGATCGCTCGGCCGCGGTCACAGGGGCGGCGCGGCCGTATCGACTATGATGGTTCAAGGGGCGGCCGCGGCAGGCGGACAGGCGAAACCGGGGCGAGGGGCGGTGGCACTGCTGGAATTGCGCAAGGTATCACGTCGCTTTGGCGAGGTCGCTGCGGTGCAGGACGTCTCTCTGAGCATCGATGCCGGGGAGTTCTTCACCCTGCTCGGCCCGTCTGGCTGCGGCAGGACCACCATACTGCGCATGATCGCCGGCTTCGATGCGCCCAACTCGGGCAAGATCCTGTTCGACGGGGCATCCCTGTCCGGCGTTCCGCCGGAAAGGCGGCCCTTGCACACGGTCTTCCAGAGCTATGTCCTGTTCACGCACATGAGCGTCGCGGAGAACATCGCCTTTCCCCTGGAAATGGTCGGGGTGGTTGCGGCGGAGCGGCGCCGCCGGGTCGCCGAGACCCTGGCCCTGGTGTGGCTGGAAGGGAAGGGCGGACACTATCCGGGCGAGCTGTCCGGTGGCAAGAAGCGAAGAAAAGCTGGTGGTCGCGATTACCAGCCACATGGGCTCAATCGCCGAGATCACTGCCTCCGGCAATTATGCCTACCGCTCCAGCAAGGCCGCCTTGAATGCGGCGATAAAGGGTCTGTCCTGGGCGCTTGCTGAGCGTGGCATCGGCGTGCTGCTTCTGCACCCGGGCTGGGTAAAAATGCGCATGGGCGGGCGGGATGCGCCGCTCACGGTCGAACAGAGTGTGACTGGAATGCGCAAGCTGGTGGATGGCTTTGCAGCGGAAATGAACAGCCGCTTCTTTCGCTACAACGGCACGGAGATTCCACGGTGAGGGGATGCACACCGCTTCATTAGGGTAACGAGCGGCTGAAGGTACTGTATTGGCTGATGAAACCCTCTGCCTGCGCGCCGGGTAGCTCAACGTGGTCAACGGGCTGGTCGGACTCAACTTCTCCTGCGACGGCTCGCACTATCTGCCGGCCGAGGAATTCCTCTACCGCGACGCGCGCTTCTGGTTTTTAGCGGCAGTGGGATGATGGGGCGGGAATAGCAGGTCTTAAGGAACAGGCTGTCAGCTCATGCGAAGCCGCGCCTCGAGCGCCGAGGACTCCAGACTCTTCTCGATTGCCTGCGCAATCGCGCGCGCCGTGGCGCCGTGGCGCTGCGTGGCGTCGCGCTGACCCTGCTCCCCAAGCAGCCGCGCCAGCGCGGCCTGCGTGTCCATCTGCAGGCGCACTCGGCCGACGTCCTCCGCCAGCATGGCGGCGCGGGACAACTCTGCCTGTGCCGCCGCGTAATCTTTCTCCACCAGCAGCGCCTCACCGCGCCAGCGCCGCGCGACTGCATCGAGTTCGCGCAGGCCGTTCGACCCGGCGATCGCGAGCAGCTCGTCAGCATAGGCGCGGCAGCGGTTCGCATCATCCTCCGCGAGAGAAATCTCTGCCAGCCCATCAAGACACCTGACCGTCATATAGCGCTCCGAAGTGCGGCGCGTTTGTTCGAGTGTGGTCACAAGCGCCGGCCTGTCAATTTTTAGCCCAAGCCGGGATCGCGCGACGGCAAGGTGAGTGTCAATCGCGGCGCGCCAGTACAGAATGCCGGTGTCGTGCCCGAGCGCGAGTCCCCGCTCCAGTTTTTCGATCGCCTGTTCGTTCAGGCCGAGGTCGAGCAGGAGATGGCCGATGAAATCGTAAGCGATCAACTGATAGCGCACCTGCTTGAGGCCCTCGAGCCAGTGCAGGGTAGTTTGCATCCCGGTCCACGCCTCGCCATAGCGGCCCGTGCACGCCCGGGCATGGTCGAGGCCGAGCAGCGTCGGCCCAATGTGCCATTGCAAGTCTGCGGTACGCGCGATGTCGAGCGCCGCCTCGAAGTTCGCGATGGCGCGCGGGTAGTCGCCGAGCCCCTTGGTCCCGAGGCAGGCGTGGCCGATCATCATCAGGTTCTCGGACTCGTAGCTCTTGTCGCCGATGCCGCGGGCCAGCTCTATCGAACGGGTGTAACACTCGATCGCCGCAGCCGGCTCCGCGTTCGCGAAGTGCGCCTCGCCACGCCCGTGCCAGGCCTGCACCGCGACGAGGTCGGTGTAACCCGTACGCTCGCAGATATCGACAGCCTGCTGGTGAAATCCGATCGCCTGGTCGTTCTGCCCGGTGCTCCACGCGACTGTCCCAAGGTGATAGAGAGTGTCGGCGGCGTGGCGCTCGTCGCTCATTGCACGGGACTCCGCCAGCGCTTCGGTGAGGCACGCGGTCGCCGCTTCGTAGGCGTCTGCGCGCCGATAGGCCATGCCCAGTTGGATCAGCGCGTCGCGCGTCTTTTCGCGATTGCCGCCGGCGCGCGCCGCGGCAATGACGCGGCGAATATCGGCGACGGCGCCCTGCGTCTGTCCGGCCTGCGCGCGCGCCGCCCCGCGCCGCTCGTAGAGCGCGAGCCGCTGCCGCTCGTCCAGCGACTCCGGGTGCGACTCGGACAACGCGACTGCGCGATCCAGCCAGTGCAAGGCATCGCGCATCGCGAACAGCGCCTGCGAGTGTTCGCCCGCGAGGATAGAGTAATGCAGCGCCTCGGGCCAGGCATGTGCACGCTCGTAGTGTTCGGCAAGCTGGCCGTCGCGTTCGTGCGTTTCACCTTCGCTTAGTTTCTCCAACGCTTCAGCCACCGACTGATGAAGCAGTCTGCGCCGCGCGCCGCCGATGTCACGATAGACCACCTCGCGCAGCTTGTCGTGGCTGAAATCGTATACGCCCCCCTCCGGTTCCTCGCGCAGCAAACGGCGTTTGACCAGCGCTTCCACTGCGTCTAACAGCTGCACCTCGGGATCGTGTGTCACTTCGAGAAGGGTGTCGAAATCGAAGCGCCTGCCGAGGACCGCAGCGGTTTCGAGTATTGGCCGGATCGCTTTTGGCACGTGCGCGAGCCGCGCGCGCACAGCGGCGCGCAACGCGTCTGGCAGCAAACCCGGTTCGCCGTCCGTGTAGGGTTCCAGCTGCGTCTCGCCTGCACAGAGCGATTGCAGGATCGAGATCAGGAAGAATGGATTGCCTTCGGTTTCGCGATGCAGGCGCTCGGCCAGGCCGGGTGCGCCAAGGTTTGCACTGAGCTTCGCACGGGGGTTCGCATCGCCGAGCGCAGCGACCAGGCGCTCGGTATCGGCATAACCCAGCCGGGGAAGTGATACATGGCGCGCCTCGCTGTCACGGCGCAAGCTCTCGACCAGCCGTGCGAACCGCTCGTCGCTGTCGACTGCTTCGTCGCGATAGGCGTAGATCACGAGCACCGGGCGTTGCGCGGTGTGACGGGCGAGATAGTGCAGCACTTGCGCGCTGGCGTCGTCGGCCCAGTGGATATCGTCCACCATAAGAACAAGCGGACGGCCGCCCCGCGATGCTTCGATGAGCTGATCCACTGCATGTGACAGCCGCGCTTTCCGTGCCTCGGGAAAATCGTTCGATAGCTGCGGCAGGTCCGGACAACGCTCGCCGATCTCGGGGACCAGGGCAGCGAGTTCGGCCAGCGACACGGGTGCCAAAGTGCGCAATGCTTCAACAGATACGCGGTCGAGCACGCGCGTGATGAGATCGATGACAGGCTGATACGGCATCGCACGCTCGATCTCGTAGCATTTTGTCGCGAGCGTTGGCATGTCCTGGTCATGTGCGTAGCGCGCGACTTCGCGCATCAACCGGCTCTTGCCGATACCCGGTTCGCCTTCAATCAGTACGGTGTATCCGGTGCCGGCGGTGAGCCGCGCGATGAGTCCGATGAGCAGGCCGTACTCGTTGCTTCGACCGACGAAAGGGGTGGTATCGCTCGCAGCGCCGATAGCCGAACCGGTCAGGGAATGGATCGTTGCGCCGGGCCCGGTAACGCGCGCGCGGGCGCCGACCGGCATGGCGCCCAGCCGCAGGTTGTTTACAACACGCAGCGCACGTGCCGCATCGAGGAAATCGCGCCGTTCCTCTTCTGATATAACGAGCGACACGGCAAGCCGTTCAGCAAGCCGCCGCGAAGGGCGGCGCTCGTCCGCCTCGATCTTTCTGATGGTGAAACCCGAGCAGCAGACCCGCTGGGCGAGCGCCTCCTGGGTGAGGTCCAGCGCCTTGCGGCGCCGCCGCAACCAGTAGCCGAACGAATCCGTCCGATCCTCCACGCTGTCCAAGCCCCCTTTTTTATTCCGCGTTTGAGTCTAACAGTTTTGTCCCGCTTTTTGTCCCGCTTTGCGTGACCCCGCCTCGCCTCCTTTGGAGTGAAATAAGCCTGTCGATCGGTACCGCCTAACCCGGATCCGGCGACGCGCAACAGGACCGCGTTGCCACACCCTGACAAGTCCCGATCCACATCATTAAGGAGCACAGTCATGTCAGCAGTCCTCTCCACTTCCACGCCGGCCGTTGACCTTGCGGCCGTGAAGAACAAACAGCACCTTGCCTGGTCGTCCGGCGACTACGCCGTCGTCGGAACCACGTTGCAGATCGTCGGCGAGTCGCTTTGCGAAGCGCTTGACCTGCGTGCCGGCGAGCGCGTGCTCGACGTCGCCGCCGGCAACGGCAATGCGACCCTTGCCGCCGCGCGGCGTTGGTGCGACGTCGTCTCGACTGATTACGTTCCGGCGCTGCTCGAGCGTGGACGCGCCCGGGCGGGCGCCGAAGGCCTGCCGGTGCAATTCGAGCAGGCGGACGCCGAGAACCTTCCCTACCCAGATCGCAGCTTCGATGTGGTTTTGTCCACCTTCGGCGTGATGTTCACGCCCGACCAGGATAAGGCCGCGGCTGAAATGGCGCGCGCCTGCAAACCCGGCGGCCGGATCGGCCTGGCGAACTGGACACCAGGCAGTTTTGTCGGTGAACTATTCAAGCTGATGGGCCGGCACGTGCCCCCTGCGGCCGGCGTGAAGTCGCCCGCGCTCTGGGGCACCGAAGCGCGGCTGCGCGAATTGTTCGGCGAGCGGCTCGACTCGATCGCGATCGAGCGCAGGCACTTCGTGTTCCGCTACCGCAGCGCGGCGCATTGGCTGGAGGTTTTCCGCACCTTCTACGGCCCGATGCACAAGGCCTTCGGGGCGCTGGATGCCGACAGGCAGGAAGCGCTCGCCGCAGACCTGACCGCCCTGGCCGAACGGTTCAATCGCGCGGCCGATGGAACGCTGGTGGCCCCGAGCGAGTATGTCGAGGTAGTGATCAAGTGCAAGTAGCGCGCGGTATGTCCATAAACATCTAACCCAAAGGAGAACATCATGACTGAAACTGATCGCATCAAATATCTACGCATTGCTTTGCTGCTGGTGGGACTGACCTTCACGTTCGGCATTTGGCCGCTTGGCATCGTCTGGCCATCGGGCTGGGTGTGGCATGAAGGCGGGCGCTCGGAATATCTGGAGATGATCCTGGGCATCTATGCCACGCTCGGCGTGTTCCTCATGATCGCCTCGCGCGACCCGATGGCGCATAGAAGCCTGATCTGGTTCACGGTCTGGTCGAGTATCGTGCATGGCGGGATCATGGGGATTCAGTCCATCGCCAATCCCATGCACATCGGACATCTCGTTGGGGACGTCGCGGCCCTGATTGCGGTTGCGGCGGTGCTGGCATTCCTGACCCCGCGCCAGACCCATGCAACGAGAACGCAATCAGCGGCATAAGCCGTCGTTTCATTGACCCGTAATCAGGCGCAACCCTGCGCCATCATGCAAGGAGCAACAAAATGAGCACGAGCGATATCATGATCCATATCAAAGAGTCTTTGAGCGATGAAGCACGCACCTCGCTCGAAAATACAATGCGCAAAGTCGAAGGCGTTGTTTCGCCAAGGTTTAACGCGGGCAAGGGGCATCTGCTCATGATTGCCTATGACCCGGAGGTGACCAGCACGGCGACGTTGCTGGAGAGGGCGCGATCGGCAGGCTATTCCGCGCAGTTGGTAGGGATGTAGACGAGATACCTTTGGAAGCGCACGCTGGTGCGCTTCCACAAGGATGGAAATCAGAGGAGAAATACTATGTCTACGCGATTGTTTTCATTCATGGGTGGCGACACAGGCCCCTGGCGCATCGTCAAAATGGAAGCAATAGTTGGAGAGCCCCTGCCTGCGGCGAGAAAGATAGCCATCGCTTCTGGCTCAGAGATTCCATCCGATCCACATGCAGCCTGGGTTCTTCGCGGAATCACCAGCAACGAGCGGTATGTCGTACGCGAGGAAAGGAACCAGATCGTGGCCAGACTGCTCGCGCTTGGCCGCCCCGAGGCAACGCGCGCTGCACTGATCCCCATTCGAAAGAACGAAGCCTGGTGGGCGCTCACACAGGACGAACGCCTGAACATTTTTAAAGAGCAGTCCAACCATACACAAATCGGGCTACAGATTTTCCCTGAGTTGGCGCGAAGGCTTCATCACTGCCGCGATCTCTCGGAAAATGAGCCATTCGATTTCCTCACCTGGTTCGAGTACGCGCCGGATGATGAGACGGCGTTCAACAAACTGCTTGCCGCATTGCGGGCAACCGAGGAATGGAAGTATGTCGAGCGGGAGGTTGACATCCGGCTCGTGCGTGAGGATGCCTGACGAGGACAGCCATGGGCAAGCGCTACGACAGCATTCTCGACACCATCGGCCACACGCCGGTGATACGCATCAACAAGCTGGCCCCCGAGGGCGTCAACCTCTATGTCAAGGTGGAGTCCTTTAATCCGATGGGCTCGGTGAAGGACAGGCTGGCCTTGGGAGTGATCGAGGATGCCGAGCGCCGCGGGGAACTCAAGCCGGGTCAGACGATCGTCGAAGCCACCAGTGGCAATACCGGCATCGGCCTGGCCATGGTTTGCGCGCAGAAGGGCTATCCGCTGGTCGTCACCATGGCCGAAAACTTCAGCGTGGAACGGCGCAAGCTGATGCGGTTTCTCGGCGCACGGGTGGTGCTGACGCCGGGCGGCCAGAAGGGCACCGGCATGGTGGCCAAGGCCGGAGAGCTGGCCAGGGCGCATGGCTGGTGGCAGCCGCGCCAGTTCGAGAACCCGGCCAACGCGGAGATCCACGCCCGCACCACCGCGGTGGAGATCATCGAGGACTTCGCCGATATTTCGCTCGACTACTGGGTCACCGGTTTCGGCACGGGCGGCACGCTGAACGGCGTATCGCGGGTGCTGAAGGAGAAGAGCCCGCATACCCGGATCATCGTCTGCGAGCCGGACAATGCGGCCATGCTGGCCAGCGGCGTCGCGCAGGCAAGGCACAGCGACGGCTCCCCCGGTGCGAGCCATCCCCGGTTCCGGCCGCACCTGATGCAGGGGTGGTCCCCGGACTTCATCCCCCTGCTCGCGGAGCAGGTCATTGCGGCCAACCGCATTGACGGCATTGTGCGGATCGACGGCAAGGATGCGCTGCGTTGCGCCAGGGAACTGGCGCGGCAGGAAGGCATCTTCGCCGGCATCTCGGCGGGCGCCACGTTTTCAGGCGCATTGCAAGTCGCCGCGACTGCGCCACAGGGTTCAACCATTTTGTGCATGCTGCCCGATACCGGCGAACGTTATCTCTCCACAGCGCTGTTCGAAGACATCGCCGTTGAAATGACCGAAGAGGAACTCGAACTATCGAGGTCGACGCCGGGATTCCGCTTCGATGCCACCCCGGCGACAACATCGGCTTCAGTGGAAGCTGTGGATGTCCTGGACGAAGCGGCCATCAGCGAGGTTGATGCCATGGTGCGCAACCCGAACCAGCCTGTCGTCATGTTTGGCTACGAGTGGTGCGAGTTCTGCGGCTCGGTGCGCAAGGTATTCTCAGCGTATGGCATCGCCTACACCGCCATCGACCTGGATTCGCATGAGTATCAGCAAGGCAATCGTGGCGACAGGATTTACGACGAACTCAAGCGCCGCACCGGATCGTTCACCCTGCCGCAGATCTTCATCGGCGGCGATTTCGAGGGCGGCTGCATCGACGTATTCAACAGTCTGAAATCTGGCCGGCTGCATACTCGCCTTCATCAACACGGCGTTGCCATTGACCCGTCCGTCAGTACCGACCCCTATGAGCTTCTGCCCAAATGGTTGCACCCACGCTGAAGTTGCTAAGCTGCCCCATAGTTCGATTACCAGTGCGCCTCCAGTCCGGCCTTCCAGCCCTCTACAAACCGCCGGATTGAATCGATGAAGTCCTGATCCTGTTCGGTACGGTTAATGGTGAGATGAATAACCGTATGCTGCGGATTGGGTCGATGTCCGGTGGTCACGGTCCATTGCAAAGCATTGGAACAGCCGGGCAACGAAAAGCGCACACCATTGGGCAAATCCTCACGGTGTATTTGAAACGTCCCCCACACGCAGTAGATTTCGCCGCTCGACTTTGCGTCGCTGAGTACCTTCTCGATAGAAGCACACCAGTTCGGCAATTCGCCGATCGTCAGGCGGCGCCGCAAATCTGCAGCCGAGGCGGGAATAATTGTCGTGGCAAAAAACTCCATACCTACATGTTAATCGGAAGCCGAGTGGCGCGCACCAGATAGAAACATTGTGCCAGGACTTCTGAGTGACTGACCTTCGTGATAAAAAATCTGCCAGCGCGTTTCACAGCTCTCTCACGTCACTATC
>JBBIVX010000020.1:0-59768 GCA_037439465.1 Hydrogenophilales bacterium
CAAATTCAAAGGCGATGTCCTTGTGGGCATAGGTGCCGCCATAACGACCGGCCTTGGCCACCAGGCCGATGGCATTGGTTTGAGCTACCCATTCCTTGACGCTGAGTTTGTAGTTGTTGAGCCCCGCCTGGCTGGCAATTGTGGCGAATCCGCCATAATTAAAATCCGGGTTGTGAACCTGCTCCCAGATGCCCAGGAATTCCACGGTGTTGCGGTTGCGCAGCCAATCGGAAATGAAGAAATCACCATCCTTTGCCTTGAGCATGTCTGTCAGCGAGATGAAATCCTTGTCGCCCTCGGAATAGACGGTGATGGTTGTACCCTTAACGTCGATTTTCGGCATGTTTATGCACCCTTGATACCAGCCAGCTCGCTTACCGTCAGCGGCGGCCAGGTCTTCACCGGCTGGAAGAATTCGTGCTTACCGAGGTGTGCGAACAGTGAGCCTTCTGCGCTGAACGCCGATGAACCGGTAAGCACGTCAAAGCGGAAGTCGCGCCGCTTGAATTTTCCTTTGCCGAGGTAGACCCATTCCGCGAAGGTGATCGGCTGTCCTGCGCTGTTGCGCATCGTCAGGGCATCGCCGTGTACGAGATTGAGGACAAGTACGGCAGAGGCAGCCCGATGCAGGTCATCGGATTCTTCCAACTCCAGGTAGTCAGCAAAAATAGCCAGCAGGTTTGCCCGGCACTCGGCGATGTTGTCGGCCAGCAGCTCGATGCCGTAGATGCACATCAAAGCCAGTAGTGCGAAATATCGCTTCTCAAATTCTGACTTGCCGTACTTGAGTTCGACGGCGGCAAGCTTGCGTTGCAGGACGCGGACAAGGAAGTTGCCACTGCCGCAGGCAGGTTCCAAAAAGCGGGAGTCGATGCGTTCGGATTCATCCTTCACCAGATCAAGCATTGCATCGACCATCCACGCCGGGGTGAAGACCTCGCCGTAGTCGGCCACGCGTTGTTTGGATTTGACGTAGTGCATGGGCTCGTGCCTTCGGATGAGGCTTTCATCTAGTCGCTGCGGGCAAACTATTTTATATGTCTCGCATGCCGCGCTTCGTGCGCCTTACACTCCAGTCGCTCGCTCCGGTTTCGCGATGCGCCCCTTTCAGGCGGGCGGCAAGGCGCAGCCTCCCAGAGAACAGCACACCAGCTCGAAGGGGACGTCGTTCTCGCAGGTGCGCGCCTTCTGACACTTATCCACCGTAACGAAACGCAGGTTGATGGCGTACTTGTTGGCGCTGACCTCGGGCGCACACTCCATCCCTTTTTTCAGCCCGACACGCAGAAGGTGCGCCGTCTTGCCCCCGAGCATGAGCTGAAACACCCCGGCGATGGCGATATGGCGGGCAATAGTGCCACTTTCGCGCAATAGCCTGAGCACCAGATCGACACCGGCCCTGATAGGCAGCATGGGATGCAGCCAACCCTGCAGATCGGCGGCGCGCGCGGCCGCATCGGTATTTAGCCAATAGTGGTAACCCGGCAGGTCGAAGGCACAGGCACCGCCGGGGATGCCCGTGCGGCTTTTGATCGCGCTCAGCCAATCATTGTCGCGAATGTGTTGGCCGAGTTTGCCGCTGTAGCCGTGCAGGTCCGCCAGGGCGATGGCGAGTTGCGTCAGCACCGACTCCAGCCGTTTACCGTCTACCGCCAGATTGCCCCGCAAAGGCTCCAGGGCGATCTTCTGCCTTTCCAATTCCTGGATGAGATCACTGCGCATCTCCGGCCGGGTCATGACGTCGACCAGTTCGTACAAAGCGAGAAGAGCGGCATGGTGTGAGCGTGCATCCTGGGCGCGGATGAAGAACCGGGCCTTGTCGAACAGGTCTTCCAGGCGCAACCAAGTGCGTATCCGCTCATTCAGAGGATATTCATAAACGATCACCAGATACGTCCAAATGGCCACATGATGGGGAAGGGAACCCTGACTGCGGGCGAGATTGGCACCAGCCGCGCTGAACGTAATAACGCCTGAGCTGCCAACGCGATTGTGCCGTATGCGCTCCGGCCATGGCAACGATCAGCATGATTTTTTTGCCAGTTCAAGGTACCGATCATGCAGTTGCCGCACTTTCTCGGCCAGATCGCCACGCGCTCCGCTGTTGTCGATGACGTCGTCGGCCAGAGCCAGCCGCGCCGAACGGCTGGCCTGGGCCGCCAGCACGGCCCTGGCCTGTGCCTCGCTCATGCCGTCCCGATGCATGGCTCGCTGCAATTGCTGGCCCGGCTCGCAATCGACCACCAGTATCCGGTCCAGGAGGTCCGCATAGTGCCCGCTCTCGATGAGCAGCGGCACGACCAGCAAGACATAAGGAGCGTTGGACATGGCAATCTGCCTGGCCGCTTGCGCTCGGATACGGGGATGCAATATGGCCTCCAGCGCGCGGCGTGCGCCCGCATCGGCAAACACCTTCTCCCGCATGCGGCGCCGATCCAGAGCGCCGTCCGCCTGCCGGTAGGCGTCGCCGAAGGCGGCAAACAGATCGGGCAGGGCGGCGCCGCCGGCAGCCGTCAGGGCGTGGGAGATGGCATCCGTGTCAACAATCCCGGCCCCCAACGTGGAGAACAATTCCGCCACCGTGCTCTTGCCACAACCGAACCCGCCGGTCAGGCCGACGCAATAGGGCGGCTTCATTGTCCCAGATAGGCAGACACCAGGGCTTTCCCCCAGAACAGGGTCACGAGTCCGGCCAGCGCGAGGTAGGGGCCAAAGGGTATGGGGCGGCTTCTTTCATGCCCGGCGAACAGGATCATGCCAATTCCCACCACCGCGCCGGCAAGGCTGGAGAGCAGTAGGAGCAGGGGCAGCATCAGCCAGCCGAACCAGGCGCCCAGTGCCGCCAGTAGTTTGAAATCACCATGACCCATTCCTTCCTTGCCGGTCAGCAGACGAAACAGGTGGTAGACAAGCCAGAGGATGAGGTACCCGGCCACCGCGCCGATGACCGCCGAGTCGAGCGACGTGAAACCGCCCCGCAGATTGATTAGCAGCCCCAGCCAAAGCAGGGGCTGGGTGAGGCTATCGGGTAACAGATGCGTATCGAGATCGATGAAGGCCAGGGCGAGGAGGACCCAGATGAGCACGAATGCGGCACCCGCCTGCCAGGTGAAACCGAAATGCCAGGCCGCCGCCACCGTCAACACACCGCTGATGAATTCCACCGCTGGATAGCGTCGCGAAATGGGTATTTTGCAGGCGGAACAGCGGCCGCCGAGGAAGATGAAACTCAGCAGCGGGATGTTCTCGTACCAGACAATGGCATGGCCGCAGGACGGGCAAGCGGAGCGTGGTATCACCAGGTCATAACGCGCGGTTATCGGCGCGGCGTCGCCCTGCAATTCGGCGCACTGCACCCGCCACTCCCTCTCCATCATCACCGGCAGACGGTGAATGACCACGTTCAGAAAACTGCCCACCAGCAGCCCGAGGGCCGCCGCCAAGGCCAACCAGAACGGCGCCTCCTCTGCAAGCAGATCGAGCACTAGAAGGCCGACCCCATCTTGAAGATGGGCAGATACATGGCAATGACGATGGTGCCGATGAGCGTACCCAGGATCACCATGATGATCGGCTCCATCAGGCTGGAAATGCCGGCCACGGCGTCATCCACTTCCCGCTCGTAGTAGTCGGCCACTTTCTCCACCATGGTGTCGAGTGAACCCGATTCCTCGCCAATGGACACCATTTGGATCAGCATGTTGGGGAATACCTTGGCCGCCTGTAGTGATGAGGTCAGGCTGACGCCGGTGGCAACGTCGTTGCGCAGCCGTAACGTCGCCTCCTCGAAGATGGAATTTCCGGCCGCGCCCGCCACCGATTCCAGGGCTTCCACCATGGGGACGCCCGCCGAGAACATGGAGGCGAAGGTACGTGACCAGCGGGCCACCGTCGCCTTCTCGATGATCGGCCCAAACACCGGCAGCCGCAAAGACAGGGCGTCGATCCGTGCGCGAAAGGACTCGGACCGTCTCAATGCCTGGAAAAAAAGCAGCACTGCCGCGACGATGATGCCAAGGATCACCCACCACCAATTCACAAACATATCGGAGATGTGGATCACCAGCGCCGTCAGGGCCGGTAATTCGGACCCGGCGCCCTCATAGAGCTGCTTGAAGGTGGGAATGACGAACAACATGATGCCGGCGGTAATGATGCCGGCGACGACGATGACGATGGCCGGATACATCAGCGCCGATTTGATCTTGCCCTTGATGGCCAGTATCTTTTCCTTGTAGGCGGCGATGCGCTCCAGAACGCTTTCCAGGATGCCCGCCTGCTCGCCGGCGTCCACCAGGTTGCAGTAGAGATTGTCGAAATACTGGGGATGCTTGCGGAAGGCCTGGCTCAGGCTGGTGCCGGATTCCACATCAGTCTTGATATTCGCCAGCAAACGCTGCAACGCCGGGTTGGCGTGGCTGCGGGCGGTGATGTCGAAAGATTGCAGCAAGGGCACCCCGGCCTTGACCATGGTGGCCAACTGCCGGGTAAACAAAGCGATGTCCTTTTCGTTGATGCGGCGGGCCCGCGCCAGGATACTCTGCCGGCGTACCTTGCTGACGTTGATGCCCTGGCGACGTAGAGTCTGGCGGACCACGGCCTCGCCCGGCGCCAGCATCTCGCCTTTTAGTTTGCGCCCGAGTTTGTCGCTGCCCTCCCAGATGAAGGGCATCTCCTTGGCGACATTCACGGTCTTAGCCACAGCCATGGATTCAACTCCTTATTCGTTGGTCACGGCCAGGACTTCCTCCAGCGAAGTCTGACCGGATTTGACCTTCAATAAACCGGCACGGCGCAGGTCGAGGACACCTTCGTTGCGTGCCTGTTGTTCGAGCTCCATGACGGTCGCATTGCGCAGTATCAGCCGATTGATCTCGTCAGAGATGGGCATGACCTGGTAGATGCCGACCCGGCCCTTATAGCCGGTATTCTTGCATACCTCGCAGCCGACCGGACCATAGGCCTGCCAGCCACCGTCCAGGTCGGATTCGGTAAAACCCGCATTGAGCAAGGCCTCGGGCGGAATGGTGACAGGCCGCTTGCAGTTTGGGCAGAGCCTGCGCCCCAGTCGCTGGGCGGTGATGAGCAGCACCGAGGCGGCGACGTTGTAGCTCGGCACTCCCATATTGACGAGACGGTTGAGGGTCGATGGCGCATCGTTGGTATGCAAAGTGGACAAAACCATATGGCCGGTCTGCGCCGCCTTGATGGCAATATCGGCAGTCTCGATGTCGCGGATTTCACCCACCATCACGATATCCGGATCCTGCCGCAGAAAGGCGCGCAGGGCGGTGGCGAAATTCAACCCGGCCTTCTCGTTTACGCTCACCTGGTTTACGCCGGGGAGCTGAATTTCGACTGGATCCTCGACGGTGGAGATATTGATATCCGGCTGGTTGAGTA
Source organism: Hydrogenophilales bacterium (assembly GCA_037439465.1). Classification (GTDB taxonomy): domain Bacteria; phylum Pseudomonadota; class Gammaproteobacteria; order Burkholderiales; family Thiobacillaceae; genus Parasulfuritortus. The sequence goes on from JBBIVX010000020.1 coordinate 5,404, forward strand.
TGTTCAGGCATGAATACAAGGAAACCGTCTTACCACTGCCGGTAGGACCCGTTACCAGGACCATGCCGTAAGGTCGCTTGATGGCGGCCAACAGATGTTCCAGTTGTTGCGGCTCATAACCCAGTTCCTCGATCTTCTTGTCCAGCGCCGTGGACGAATCGAGGATACGCATGACGATCTTCTCGCCATACAGGGTGGGCAGGGAGCTGACCCGGAAATCCACCGTCTTCTTGCGCGACAACACCAATTTCATGCGCCCGTCCTGGGGGATACGTTTTTCCGAGATATCCATCTTGGAGATCACCTTGATGCGCGAGGCGATCTTTTCCTTGATGGCCAGAGGCGGCTGCGCCACGTCGTAAAGTATGCCGTCGAGGCGGTAACGGATACGGTAAAACCTTTCATAAGGCTCGAAATGGATGTCAGAGGCATTGCCGTTGATGGCATCCAGCATGATCTTTTGCAGATAGCGCACCACCGGGGCATCGTCGATCTCGATGGCCGCGGCGGTGTCGGCCGCGGTTTGCGTCTCCTCGTCGGTAAACTCCAGATTGAGCTCATCGGTGTCGATGTTCTTGAGGATGTCGTCGTCTCCCGTCTCGGCGTGCTGCGCGAGATAGTGGGACAGCTTGTCCTCTTCCACCACCACCAGATCGACTGCCAGGCCGGTCTGGAATTTCACCTCTTCCTGTACCTGCATGTTGCTCGGATCGGAAACCGCCAGGTAGAGGCGGTTTCCGCGCTTGAACAAAGGCAAGGCATGATGTTTTTCCAGTAGCTTGCGATCTACCACGCCCACTGGCATGACCTGGGGGTCCAGTGCGCTCAAGTCGAGAAAGGGGATACCAAAAGTCACCGAAGCGAACGTGGCGATCTGCTCCGGGCGGAAACGCTTGCTGCGCAGCAGATTGACGATGAAACTCTCGCCCGCCGCCTTGGCCTGCGCTTGCAGCGTCTCGCCTTCTTCCTGGGTGAGTAACCCCTGTTGCACCAAGGCCCGGCACAATCCAGTGAGATTACTGACTATGCTTGCCGCCACGAAGACTCCCTTTACCGCATAAATGAAGGCATCCGGCGATGATGCATATTGCCGCCGCAAATGTCAAAAACGCGCCGTTTCCTCTTCCCGTGCCGGTGCCCGTGGATGGATGCGTGCGGTCTTCACGCGACGGCCGGCGATTTGCACGATTTCCACCGGATAACCGGCAACCTTGATGGTCACGCCGGCCTCCGGCATCGCTTCCAGGCATTCCAGGATGAGTCCGTTCAAGGTGCGCGCCCCCCCGGTGGGCAGATCGAGCGCCAGTTTACGGTTGAGATCGCGCAGGTTGGCCGTGCCTTCCACCAGAATGCTGCCATCGTTTTCGGTGACCCAGACTTCACCACGCATCAGATTGGCTCCGGCGAATTCGCCGACGATCTCCTCGATGACATCCTCGATCGTCACCAGGCCGAGCAATTCACCGTATTCATCCACTACCAGCCCCAACGATTGCCGATTGTTCTGAAAATGCGCCAACTGGGTGAACAGAGGTGTGCCGGCGGGGATGAAATAAGGGGGTTTCAGACTCTCGCGAAACGCCTGCGTAGCAAATGTCTCATCCCGCAAATGCGCCATGGCACGGCGCACATGCACGATCCCCAGCACCTCGTTGAGTTCATCCTGATAGACCGGCAGGTGGGCATGATGGCTGGTCTGCAAGCGCTGCACGATCTCCGCCGGCTCCGCATTGAGGTCAATGGCCTCGATCTCGCCGCGCGGTCGCATCACGTCATCCACCGTGAGACTTTCCAGGCCGAAGAGGTTGCGCAGGATGCCGCGGTGGGAATCGGGCAACAAATTACCGGATTCGGTCAACACAGTGCGCAACTCTTCCATACCCATGCTGTTGCCGGTAACGGTCCCAGGCGGAGATAGACGCAGCAACCGCAGCAGGCCGTGGACAAACAGGTTGACAAACCATATGACCGGATAAAACAGCTTGAGCAGCGGCGCCAGAATGAAACTGGAGGCCGTGGCCATCCGTTCCGGATAGGACGCGCCGATGACCTTGGGCGTCACCTCGGAGAACACCAATATCAGGAAGGTCACCCCCACCGTGGCAATACTCAAGGCGAGTTCGCCCTCGCCGAACAGGCGAAAGGTCACCACGGTGAGCAAGGAGGCGGAAGCGGCATTGATCAGATTGTTGCCGAGCAGTACTACGCCCAGCAATTTGTCGGTACGTGCCAATAACCACTCCGCCAGCCTGGCGCCGCGGTGCCCGGACTGGGCCATGTGCCGCAGACGGTAGCGATTGACCGCCATCATGCTGGTTTCGGCGGCGGAGAAGAAACCAGACAGCAACAGCATGACAAACAGGGCGCCAAGCAATGCGCTTATGGGTATCTGGTCCAAATTATGGCTTCACAAAATGGGGGCGCGTAGCCAGTCTAAGCAGCCGACATGCCCTGTCAAGCGCGATGCAGGATGACTTCCAACACGAATTTCACGCCCACATAGGACAGCAGCAGAACGACAAAGCCAGCCAGGGTCCAATAGATCGCCGTTCTGCCGCGCCAGCCATAAAACCTGCGACCAAACAGCAGGGCCCCGAAAATCAACCAGGAGGCGATGCCGAACACCGTCATATGGGTCAGGCGGAACGCCTGACCATAGATGTCCTCGGAAAAGAATGTCCCCGATATCAGGGTCAGCGTCAGGATCAGGAATCCCAGCTCGACCATGCGGAACAACAGTTTTTCCAAGGTCAACAGCGGCGGCAGGCCGGCCACCATGGGCGGCGGTACCGGTTGGCGCAGGTGTTTTTCGGCCAGGGCGATGAGAACCGCATGCAGGGAAGCCACGGTGAACAGCCCATAGGCGGCAAAGGCCATCAGCATATGAATGCGAAACAGCGGCTTTCCCGCTGTCGAAATCCACTGCCCCCCTGGCATGAAAGCCTGCAAAACCAAGGTGAGAGCGGCAAAACCCAGCACCAGGGCCTGCATCCCCGCCAAGGGATAGTGCCACGCCGCCAGGCCGTAGAACAACACCGTCAGCGCCGCCACGGCGGACAGTGAGGTGGCAAACCCCAGATTCAACCCGGACTCGGGCAACATCACCTCGCCCAGCAGATAAAGATGCAACACCAGAGGCACGAACAGCAGCAAACGCGCCGGCACCGTCGGCCGATAGCAGGCGCCGCCTCCGGGCCGGTAATAAAACGCCAGGGCTACATAAATCAGCACGGCCAACGGATAGAGGAGCGAACTCGGCATATTCCCTTACTGAGGTTTTGTTAGACTGTGTAAGTTTAGCCCATCCTTACCACAGCATGTTCGACAACCTTACCCAACGCCTGGCCGGCGTCGTCAAGAATCTGCGCGGCCAGGGTCGCCTGACCGAGACCAACATCCAGGACGCATTGCGCGAGGTGCGGATCGCCCTGCTGGAGGCCGATGTCGCCCTGCCCGTGGTGCGCGACTTCATCGCCAAGGTCAAGGAAAAGGCTGCCGGCCAGGAAGTGCTGCAAAGTCTGACTCCCGGCCAGATGCTGATCGGCATTGTGCACAAGGAACTGACCGCCCTCATGGGGGGCGTGGCGGTACCCCTCGACTTCGCCACCCAGCCGCCCGCCGTCTTCCTGATGGCCGGCCTGCAAGGCGCCGGCAAAACCACTACCTGCGGCAAATTGGTGCGCCTGGTACGGGAGCACGGCAAGAAAAAGATCTTGCTGGTCTCCACCGACGTTTACCGTCCTGCCGCCATCGACCAACTGCAGACCGTCGCGGCTCAAGCCGAGGCCGACTTCTTCCCTTCCTCCCCCGAGCAGAAGCCGGTGGACATCGCCCAGGCCGCGCTGGCCTACGCCAAGCGCCACTTCCATGACGTGCTGATCGTCGATACCGCCGGCCGCCTGCATGTGGACACCGCCATGATGGAGGAGATTCAAGCGCTGCACCGGGCGCTCGCTCCGATCGAGACCCTGTTCGTGGTGGACGCCATGCAGGGCCAGGATGCCGTCAACACTGCCAGGGCCTTCAACGAGGCCCTGCCTCTGACCGGTGTGGTTCTCACCAAACTCGACGGCGATGCCCGTGGCGGCGCCGCCCTGTCCGTACGGCAGATCACCGGCAAACCGATCAAAGTGGTCGGGGTCGGCGAAAAACTCAGCGGCATAGAGGTCTTCCACCCGGAGCGGATGGCCAGCCGCATCCTTGGCATGGGCGACGTACTGTCGCTCATAGAAGAGGCACACAAGGCCGTCGACCATCGCGAAGCCATGAAGGCCATGCAGAAGCTTAAAAGCGGCAAGGGCTTCGACCTGGAGGACTTCAAGGCGCAGATGCAGCAAATGAAAAAACTGGGGGGACTGTCGACACTCATGGACAAATTGCCCGGCGCCGGACAGATGGGCGCGCAGGACATTGCCCAGGGAGAGAAACAGATGCGGCGTATCGAGGGCATCATCAACGCCATGACCCCCGAGGAACGGCGCCGGCCCGAACTGTTCAAGGCCTCGCGCAAACGCCGCGTCGCCGCCGGGGCGGGGGTACAGGTACAGGATGTCAACCGTCTGCTCAGCCAGTTCGAACAGGCCCGGAAGATGATGAAATCGCTTGGCAAGGGCGGCGGCATGGCCAAGCTGATGCGTAACATGAAGGGGGCGCTGCCGGGGATGCGCTAACAAAACAATGACTTGCCTAGACCGCCGGCATTGTCTAAAATCGCCGCCTTTCCGCCTGCCCCTGACATACAGGCGAACCTTAGAGGACTTTACAGCATGGTAACCATTCGACTCGCCCGTGGCGGCTCCAAGAAGCGTCCTTTCTACAACGTTGTGGTGGCCGATTCCCGCAACCGCCGTGATGGCCGCTTCATCGAGCGCATCGGCTTTTACAATCCCGTCGCCTCCGGCAATGACGAAGTCCTGCGTATCAACAGCGAGCGCCTGGCCTACTGGCAAGGCGTGGGTGCCCAGGTCTCCGCCACCGTGATCAGACTGAGCCGTGGCGCCAGCAAGGCCGTCGCCGCCGCCTGAAGACCTGGTCGTAATGGGGCGGGTGGCCGCTCCCTATGCGGTGCGCGGCTGGGTCAAGATACAGACCTTCACCGAAAACCTGGACAGCCTGCTGGATTACCCCGTGTGGCAGTTGCGCCATGACGGACAGTGGCGCAACTACAGTGTCAGGGAGGCCAAACCGCACGGGCACTACCTGGTGGCCTGGTTGGCGGGTGTCGGCGACCGCACCACCGCTGCCGCACTGTGCGGCAGCGAAGTGGCCGTGGCGCGAGCGGAACGGCCGCCCGCCGGGAAAGATGAGTATTACTGGGACGACCTGATCGGCTTGACGGTCGTCAACTTGGCCGGCGACACGCTGGGACAGGTGAGCGGGCTCCTGGAGACCGGCGCCCAGGACGTGATGCAGGTGACCGGCGAGCGGGAACGCCTCATCCCCTTCGTGGCACCTATCGTCCACGCCGTCGACCAGGCGCATGGCCGCATCCTGGTGGACTGGGAGCGCGACTACTGATGGCGGCGTCTTATCACGTCGTCACGCTGTTTCCGGACATGTTCGCGGCACTGGCCGGGTTCGGTGTCAGCGGCCGGGCAATAAAGAATGGCCTGGTCGGCTTGCACTGCTGGGATGCGCGTGACTTCACGCTGGATGCGTACCGCACGGTGGACGACCGCCCTTTCGGCGGCGGACCCGGCATGGTCATGCTGGCCGAGCCGCTCGACCTGGCGCTCACCGCCGCGAAGATCGCGCTGCGCCGGGAAGGCCTGGTCGCACCGCGTCTCGTCTACCTGTCGCCGCAGGGGCGGCGGCTGGAGCAAACGCTGGTTGAAGAATTGGCCGGGGAACCCGCCCTGGTGCTCTTGGCGGGCCGCTATGAAGGCATAGACGAGCGGCTCTTCCAGCGGCACGCGATGGAAGAAATATCCATCGGCGATTATGTGCTTTCGGGGGGCGAGCTCGCGGCCATGGTCCTGCTGGATGCAGTGATCCGGCAGATTCCGGGGGTTCTCGGCCATGCCGATTCGGCCAGCCAGGATTCCTTCGCCGCCGGCTTGCTCGATTGCCCGCATTACACCCGGCCTGAGGACTACCTCGGCCACCGGGCACCGGCTGAGTTGCTGACAGGCAACCACGCCAGTATCGCCCGCTGGCGGCTGAAACAGGCCCTGGGCCGGACCTGGCGACGGCGGCCGGACCTGCTGGCTGGGCGCGGGCTCAGCCGCGAGGAAACGGATTTGCTCGACGAATACCGTCGGGAAAGCGGTTCGGAAATATCCGGACCATGTTTAAGAAACGGAGCCATGTTCCGGCCGGAACCTCTGCCCCCAACAAGTCGAAAGGACTCATGATGAACCTCATCGGACAACTGGAAAATGAAGAAATCGCCCGCTTGGGCAAGGCCCTCCCCGACTTTGCCCCCGGCGACACCGTAGTGGTGCAGGTCAAGGTGAAGGAAGGCAACCGCGAACGTCTGCAAGCCTATGAAGGTGTGGTCATTGCCAAACGCAACCGCGGCCTCAACTCCTCCTTCATCGTCCGCAAGATCTCCGCCGGCGAAGGCGTGGAGCGGACCTTCCAGACCTACTCCCCCCTGGTCGCCGCGATCGAAGTCAAGCGCCGCGGCGCTGTCCGCCGTGCCAAGCTCTACTACCTGCGCGGCCGCACCGGTAAATCGGCCCGCATCCGGGAAAAACTGGCCTCCACCCGCCAGGGCTGAGCCGACCGCAACACCGGCGAAAAGGCCGCTCGCAGAGCGGCCTTTTCTTTGGCGCGATATGAACGACAAAGTCAACTGCCACTGTCCTCTGCTCACGAGTGGCCGGCGGTTAACACCGCCTCAGTCGCCGCCCAGCGCCTTATAGAGCCCGGCCGCCGTGGCGAGCAGAGCGGCGCGCACCTGTACCGTGGCCTGCCCGGCGGCGTAAACGTCACGCTGCGCATCGAGCCATTCGAGGGCGGTGGTCACACCCGTCTGGTAGCGCGCCTCGACCAGTGCGAGACGCTGACGCTGGGCGGTCTCGGCGGTTTCCTGAGCGACAAGCTGCTCAGCCAATTTGTCGCGCGCGACAAGCAGGTCCGCCACCTCACGAAAGCCTTGCTGGATGGCTTTTTCATAGTCGGCCACAGCGATCACCGCACGCGCCTGCGCCAAATCGAGGTTGGCCTCGCGCCCGCCGGCGTCGAACAATGGCTGCGTCAGCGCGGGCATGAAGCTCCAGACCCCGGAACCGCCCCCGAACAGGCCGTCAAGCGCGCGACTGGCGGTGCCGAGCGCCAAGCTCAGGGTGACGCGCGGCAGGAAAGCGGCGCGCGCGGCGCCGATATTGGCGTGGGCGGCGATGAGCCGTTGCTCGGCGGCACGCACGTCGGGACGGTTGAGCAGGACGGCCGCCGGCGCCTCGACCTTGAGATCGAGAGGCAAATTCTGCTGTGTGAGACGCCAACCGTCCGGTAGATTTTCCGGAGCCTGGCCGACCAGCAGCACGAGCGCGTTGGCGGCCTGCACATGGCGCCGTTGCAGGTCCGCCACCTGGGCGCGGAGGGTCTCCAGGGCAGCCTGCGCCACCCGCACATCGAGATCGCCGGCGAGGCCGACGTCGCGCCGCTTTTCCGCCAGGAACAGGAAGTCTTTACGGTTACCAAGGGCGGCATGGGCCAGTTGCAGACGCTCGCCGAGTTCCTGCCAGGTGAGATAGGCACTGGCGACATCGGCAATAAGGGCAAGGCGGAAGGCATCGCGCGCCGCCGCGGTGCCGAGGTAGCTGGCACGCGCGGCCTCGTCGAGACGTTGCACCCGGCCCCAGAAATCGAGCTCGAAGGCGGTGACGCCGACAGAGATATCGTCGCGCCGGTTGACACGGGCGCTGCCGGCTCCGGATAAATCGGCCGGCAGGCGCGCGGCGGAGGCCGAGGCGCCGAGGTTGACCGTGGGCAGCCGGTCGGCGGCGATGCCGCCAAGCAGTGCGCGCGCCTCGCTGACGCGGCCGACGGCGATCCGTAAATCGCGGTTGTTTTCCAGCGCCGCGGCGAGCAGCGCCCGCAGACGGGGATCAGGGAACATCTGCGCGAGCGTCAGACCTTGCACGGCGCGCTCACCGCCGCCAGCCTGCGGCCAGACAGCGGGCACGGGTGCGGCGGGGCGCTGGTAACCGGCCTGATGCCAGTCGGGCAACAGGGAACAGCCGCCAAGCAGCGCGGCGCCCAGGACGCCAATGAAAGACTTATTCATACGCCTGCTCCCGGTGCTGCCGCGCGTGACCGGCAAAGAGACGCCGCACCACCATATAGAACACCGGCACGAGAAAGATGGCAAACAGGGTGGCGGCGACCATGCCGCCGATGACGCCGGTACCGATGGCGTGGCGGCTTTCGGCGCCGGCGCCGACCGAGATGGCGAGCGGCGTGACGCCGGCGATGAAGGCGATCGAAGTCATCAGGATCGGCCGCAACCGCAGACGGCAGGCCTCCAGCACGGCGTCGAGCCGCTCGCGGCCTTCATCCTCCAGGCGGCGCGCGAATTCGACGATGAGAATGGCGTTCTTCGCCGCCAGCCCGATGATAGCGATCAGTCCCACCTTGAAATAGACGTCGTTCGGCAGCCCCCTGAGTTCCACGGCAGCGAGCGCGCCGAAGGCGCCCAGCGGCACGGCCAGCATCACCGCCAGCGGCACCGACCAGCTCTCGTACAAAGCCGCCAGCACCAGGAACACAACCAGGAGCGACACGCCGAAGAGCATCGGCGCCTGCTGGCCGGAGAGTTTTTCCTCAAAGGACACGCCCGACCACTCGAAGCCGATGCCGGGCGGAAGTTTGTGGGCGATGGTTTCCATCGCCGCGATCGCTTCGCCGCTCGATACCCCCGGTGCCGTGGCGCCCGAGATCTTCATCGCCGCGAGACCGTTGTAGCGGTCGAGCTTGGCCGAGCCGCCCATCCACTTGACGCGGGTGAATTCGGCCAGCCGTACCATGCGCCCATCGCGGTTGCGCACCGCGGTGCGCAGCAGGTCGGTTTCACTTTTGCGCGTGGCCTCCTCGGCCTGCATCTGCACGCGCAACACGCGGCCCTGACGGATGAAGTCGTTGATGTAGGCGACGCCGAACAGCGACTGCAACGTATCGTTGAGGTCGCCGGTGGCAACACCGAGGGCCTCGGCCTTGTCGCGGTCAATATCGAGGAAAAGCTGCGGGGCCGGCTCCTGGCCCTCGGGCCGCACGGCGGTCAGGCGCTTGTCGGCCATGGCCATGCCAAGCACCTGGTTGCGTGCCTCCAGCAGCCGGTCGCGTCCGACCCCGGCCCGATCCTGCAGGCGGAAGTCGAAGCCGCCGGCGGAGGCGAGTTCGGGGATCGGCGGCGGATTGATGGCGAACAGCATCGCCTGCTTCATGCGAAAAAAGTTCATGTTGGCGCGCTTGACCAGGGCTTGCGCCGAGTTGGCCTCGCCCGCGCGCGCATCCCAGTCCTTCAGCTTGACGAAGGCAAGCGCCATGTTCTGGCCGCGCCCGAAAAAAGAAAAGCCCAGCACGCCGACCACCTTGTCCACCTGCGGCTCGCTGAGATAGAACCTTTCCACCGATTCCAGCACCGCCTGCGCGCGCTCGCGGGTGGCGGCGGGCGGCAACTGGATGGCAGTGACGATGTAGCCCTGGTCTTCCTCGGGCAGAAAGCTGCCGGGCAACTTCAGGTACGTCCAGGCCGCGGCGGCGACGATGACGGCATAAAGCGCCAGCGAGACGAAAAGCCGCCGCGTAAAAAAGCCGACCCCGCCGACATAGGCGTTCGCGGTGCGCTCGAACAGGCGGTTGAAGCCCCCGTGAAACCCCTTTTCCAGACTCTCCGGATCATGCTTCAACAGGCTCGCGCACAGTGCCGGGGTGAGCGACAACGCAAGGAAGGCCGAAAACGCCATGGTCATCACCAGGGTAACGGCGAATTGTCGATAGATTGCGCCGGTGGAACCGCCGAAGAAGGCCATGGGCACGAATACGGCGGACAGCGCCAGTGAGATGGCGACAATGGCGCCGGTGATCTCCTTCATCGCCTGAATGGTCGCGCCGCGCGGGTCGAGATGGTTGGTGCGCATGTTGCGCTCGACGTTTTCCACCACCACGATGGCGTCATCGACCACGATGCCGATTGCCAGCACCATGGCAAATAGCGTCAGCACGTTGATCGAGAAGCCGAAGGCATACAGCCCCAGGAGCCCGCCCATCAGCGACACCGGCACGACGATGGCGGGGATCAGCGTCACCCGCCAGTTGCCGAGGAAGATGAACATCACCAGCACCACCAGCACAGCGGCCTCGGTGAGCGTCTTCACCACTTCGTTGATCGACAGCTCGATGAAGCGCGTGGTGTCGTAGGGGATGACCCAGTCCATGCCCTGGGGAAAGTAGCGCGCCAGCTCTTTCATCTTCGCCGCCACCCCGCGCGCGGCGTCGAGCGCGTTGGCGCCGGGGGTGATGCGAATCGCCATGCCGGCGATGGGCTGGCCATTGAGACGGGCGCCACGGCTGTAGTCCTGGGCGCCCAGCTCGACGCGGGCGATGTCCCGCAAGCGCACGGTCGAGCCGTCGGGATTGGCGCGCACCACGATGTCGCCGAATTCCTCCGGCGTGGCGAGCCGGCCGCGCGTCGCGATGACGGCGTTCACCTCCTGCCCAGGCGGACTTGGCAACTGGCCGACCTCGCCCAAAGGCAGGAGCGCGTTCTGCGCGCGCACCGCGCGGCTGACATCGGCGGGGGCGAGCGCCAGGGATTCCAGCTTGTCGGGCTTGAGCCAGATGCGCATGGAGTACTCGGTGCCGAACAGCAGCACTTCGCCCACGCCGCGCACGCGCAGCAACGGCTCGAGCACGTTCGCTGTGGCATAACTGCCCAGATCGATGGCGTTGAAGCGTCCGGCGGGCGAGATCAGCGCCACCACCTGAATGAAGTTGCGGCCGGCGCGGGTCACCGTCACGCCGAGGCGGCGCACATCGTCAGGCAGACGCGCCTCGACCCGCTTGATACGGTTTTGCGCTTCCACCGAGGCGAACTGGATGTCGGTGCCGGGCTTGAAGGTGAGCGTCACCTGGCCGGATCCGACCTGTGAACTGGAATCCATGTAGAGCAGGTTGTCGATGCCGTTCATCTCCTGCTCAATCAACTGCACCGCGGCCTGCTCCACCACCTGCGCCGAGGCGCCGGGGTAGTTGACGCTGATGTCTAGTGCCGGCGGCGCCACACTCGGGTACTGCGACACCGGTAGCGCGCGCAGGGCCAAAAGCCCGGCGAAGACGACGAGGATGGCGATCACCCAGGCGAACACCGGGCGGTCGATGAAGAAGCGGGCCATGGCCTAGCCCCCCTTCTTGCCGCTCGCCGCAGGCGAGGCCGGTCTGACTTCTGTCTTCTGTCCTCCGTCCACTGTCACCGGCTTTACCGACGTCCCAGGCCGCGCCTTCTGCAGTCCGTTGACGATCACCCGTTCCCCGCCATTCAAGCCTTCGCCGACGATGAAGTCTGTTCCCGCCATGCCGCTGGTCTTGATGGGTACTGGCGCCACCTTGCCGTCGGCCGTGACGATCATCACGAACTGCCCTTGCGGCCCCGCCTGCACCGCACGTTGCGGCACGCGCAGGGCGTCGTTCATCACCGCCTGCGGAAAGCGGAGGCGCACGAACATGCCCGGTAGTAGCTCACGTTTTGGATTCGGCACCTCGGCCCTGAGGCTCACCGCACCGGTCGACGGATCGACCGTCTGGTCGGCAAACAATATCCGCCCGGCATGCGGGTAGCGGCTGCCGTCTTCCAGCACCAGCTCTATCCTGGCCGAGGCGTTGCGCTCCAGCGTGCCGGCGGCGATCGCCGCGCGCAGCCGCAGCAGATCGGCGCCGGGCTGGGTGAAGTTGACGTAGATCGGGTCGATCTGCTCGATGGTTGCCAGAGGCGTGGCCTCACCGCGGCCGACGAGCGCGCCCTCGGTGACGAGCGCGCGGCCGATGCGCCCGGAGATCGGCGCCGGCACCAAGGTGTTTTCCAGATCAAGTTCTGCGCGCGCAAGCTGTGCTTGCGTCTGCTTGAGTTTCGCCTTGGCGGCGTCGAATTCCTGCTGGCTCACGGCCTTGATTTCGAGCAAAGGCTGGTAACGCTCCACTACCAGCCTCGCCGCCTCCACGTCTGCCGCCGCCGCCTCCCGAGCAGCGCGGTAGGTGCGGTCGTCGATCCTGAACAGTGTGGCGCCCGCCTTGACATCCGCGCCTTCCGTGAACATCCGCTTCTCCACGATACCCTCCACGCGCGCCCGCACCTGAGCCGTACGCCAGGCTTGCAGACGGCCCGGCAGGTCCTGGGTGAGCGTGGCGCTGCTGCGGCCGATGGTCATTACCTCGACCTCCGGTGGCGGCATGGCGCCACCGGGGCCGCCCGGACTAGCGGCGGGCGGTTTGCCGCCATTGGGACCGCAGGCGGCAAGCAAGGTGAGGGCGATGAGGGCGCCGTAACGGTAGTCGAGTTTCATAAACGTGGTCTCATTCCTTGATAGCTTCGACTGAAATGACCAGGGTCACTTCGTCGCTGACATAAGGCGCATGCTTGCCCATGCCGAAATCGGAACGCTTGACGTGGGCGATGGCGTTGGCGCCACAGGCGTCCTTCTTGCGCATGGGGTGAAGCATACAGTGGAAGGAGGTGAGGTCGAGTGTGACCGGGCGGGTGATGCCCTTGATGGTCAGATCGCCCTCTACCGCCACGGGCCGGTCCTTATCGAACTTCATGCGTGCCGATTTGAAGGTGATGGACGGATGCTTGGCGGTATCGAAAAAGTCCTCGCCCTGGATGTGCCCGTTGAACAGCGCATAGCCGGTATCGACCGATTTGGCATCGACGGTGACGTCCACTGCGCCCGTTTGGGCAGCGCGGTCGAGGCTGATCTTGCCGCTGGTCTTGGTGAAACGGTGCGCCTGGGTCGAGTAGCCGAAGTGGCTGTATTCGAAGCGTGGATAGGTGTGGGTGTTGTCGATGACATAAGTCTCCGGTTCCGCCAGGGCAGGGCCGGAGAGGACGGCGGCAAGCACGACGATCAGTTTATTCATGGCCTACTCCTCTCGTGAAACGACACAACGACATCCGGGACATGAGACCGTCCCGGTCGATGAATTGGTGCCTGAGGGCGGCGGCGACATGCACGCCGACCAGGACAAAAAGACCAATATTGAGTGCCTTGTGCAGCACCAGCAGGGCCTCGGCCAGCGCAGCGTCCTTGCCGACCAGGTCAGGCAACGGCAGCACGCCAAACCATACCGTCGGGAAGCCCTTGGCCGAACTCATCAACCAACCGGAAAGTGGCACGACAAGGGCCAGCACGTAAAGCAGTAGATGCACCGTGCGCGCGGCCGCCTTCTGCCAACGCGGCATGGACGGCGGGGGCGGCGGCCGGTGGCCGGCGCGCCAGAAGAGGCGCATCACGGCAAACAAAAACGCCGTGACGCCGATCCACTTGTGATAACTGTAGAGCCTCAGCTTGTCCGGCGACAGCGGCAGATCATGCATGTATACACCGAGCGGAAAGGCGGCAAAAATCGAGAAGGCCACCAGCCAGTGCAGCATGACGGCGGTGCGGGTGTAATTCAATGCCGCTCTCTCTTTTCCAAGGCGCGCCGCAAAACGCACAAAGCCGCTTCGATGCGGGCATAGTCTTCGCTGTCAAAGCCCGCGAAGGCCGCGCCCACATACGCCAGATGCGTCGGGAACACCGCCTCGAACAGCGCTTCGCCAGCCGACGTGAGCTGCACGATCTGACTCCGCCCATCCTGCGCTCTGGGCAGGCGCCGCACCAGCCCTTTCGCCGCCAAGCGATCCACCACGCCGGTCAGGGTGCCCTTGGTGATCAGGGTTTTCTCGCCCAGTTCCTTGGGCATCATGCCCGGCGTATTACCGAGAGTGGCGATGATGTCGAACTGCGAAGGCGTCAGACCGAACTCGCGTATCTGTGCCGCCGAGTAGGCTGCGAAGGCCTGGTAGCAGCGCGCCAGCTCGCGGATGACCGGCAGGAAGGGCGGACGCGCCATGACGAAACGCCTTTAAGTTCTAATTAGAACAAGTCTAGCGTAAAAAACCATGCGGCGGGCCCCCGTCATGCTCAGCGCAGGCTGATTACCGGCCAGCCTCGGCCCTCGGCATATGCCCTGAGGGTGGCGTCAGCGTCCACGGCAACGGGGTGACGCACCCGCTTGAGCAGCGGCAGGTCGTTGAGCGAGTCGCTATAGAACCAACTTTCGCTGACCGCGTCCCAGCGTGTGCCCCTGGCCGCCAGCCATTGCTCCAGGCGTGTCACCTTGCCGTCTTTGAACGAAGGCAGGCCGGCCACCCGCCCTGTGAACTCACCGCCGACCTGCTCGGGTTCGGTGGCGATGAGATGATCGACCCCGAGATAGCGGGCAATGGGCGCGGTGACGAAGCTGTTGGTGGCGGTCACGATCACCCGCAGGTCGCCCGCATGTCTACGCAGCAGCGCGGGCGCGCCCGGTGCCACCATGGGGATGATCCGCTTAAGCATGTATTCGTCGTGCCAGGCATCGAGCTGGGAGCGCGCATGGCGGGCGAGCGGCTTGAGTTGGAAATCGAGAAACTCGTGGATGTCGAGGGTGCCGGCCTTGTACTGATCGTAAAACTGCTGGTTGCGGGCCTCATACAATTCCCGGTCGAGCACCCCTTTCTCGATCAGGAACTGTGCCCACTCGAAGTCGGAATCTCCGGCGAGCAAGGTGTTGTCGAGATCAAATAACGCCAAGCGCATATCGCCGGTCCGTTCGCCTACAATGTCCGCAAGTATAGCCGTGTATCGTTCATGAACTTGATCTCCGCCAACATCCCTGCTGACTGGGCCGTCGGCCTCTGGCTGCTGAGCGGTCTGCTGTTTGTCCTGATGGCCAGACGCGCCGCCTGGGGCATGCTGAAAAACCCAAACAATCTCAACGTGCTGCTCGGTGCCTGCGTGGCTATCTTGGGCCTGTGGCTGATCAAGGCCGGCATCAAGCCCGGTCTCAATTTCCATCTGCTAGGCGCCACCGTCCTCACCCTGATGTTCCGGCCCTGGTTCGCTCTGTTCGTCCTCGCCCTGGTTATCGCCGCCCTGACCCTGCAAAACGGCGAGTTCAACGCCTATCCCGCCAACCTTTTTATCATGGGCGTGGTGCCGGTAACGGTGAGCTGGGCAATCTATCGACTGGTGGACGGCCATCTGCCCAATCATATGTTCATCTACATCTTCCTCAACGGTTTCTTCGGGGCGGCCATCGCCAGCGCCACCGTCGGCCTGGCCTCGACATTGTTCGCCGCCGTCGGCGGCAGCTACCCCCTGAGCTATCTGCTCGACCAATACCTGCCCTACTATATGCTCATGGCCTGGGCCGAGGCATTTTCCACCGGCATGGCCATGACCCTCATGGTGGTCTATCGACCAGGCTGGGTGGCGACTTTCGATGACCGCCGCTATCTGCAGTCAAAATAACCACCGTTGGCCGGTCCGGGTATCTCCGGGCCGGCCGCAAGCGCGCGCGGCTTTAATTTTTTGCCATAGATGCGGATACTTGGCGGCGACAAGGCCAAAACAAGAGGCATAGTTGTGCTCGATCATCTTTCCCTAACAGGCAAATTCGTTGCCCTGACGGCACTGGCATGTACGATTTTCCTGGCCAGCGGCCTTTGGGCCTGGCGGCAAATCGACAGCACGAGCCAGGCGGAAATGGAAAGCATCGCCCGCTGGCAGGTGGGGGTGGCTGTCGTAAAGACCATCGATGGTCTGAGCCTCGCCTTCCAGAAAGAGGTCGGCCTGGCCAAAGAAATCGGGACGGCCGTGACCGGGGGGGGAGGGGCCGCTCCCCATCGGGACGAATTCATGGCGCAGCGGCAGGCGTTTGCCGCACATCACGCCGAGGCCTTACAGGGCCTGCGAAAGCTGGCGCAGGAACAACCTGGGCTCGATGGCTTCATCCGCCAGCTGGGCAGCTTGGCCGACCAGCACCGGACCTTGAGCGATCGCTATCTGGCCGAGATCGATGCCCAGCAGGGCAATGCCTACGCCTCCGACCCGGCCGTAGCCGAGATCGACGAAGCGCTCGCCGGCCAGATCACAACCTTGCGTTCCGGCCTGATCGACTTTCTGGCAGAGCAGACGGCAGCCAGCAGCGCACACCCAGACGGAGACCGGCCTCGGCAATGGCCGGTCATTCTGCTTGGCGTCATGTTGGGGCTGCTGCCGTTGTCGGTGCTGCTCCTCGGTCGCTCGGTAACGCATCAACTCGGCGGCGATCCCAAAGACCTGATAAAGTCGATCAACGCCATGGCGGCCGGCGACATACCCTTCAGCCCCCGCCACGCGCCTCGGGCGGACGGACCGCTGGCAAAGCTGCTGTTGACCCAATCGGCCTTGCGCGAAGGTCTGGCCAAGGTTCGCGGCCAGGCCGGCCTGGCCGGCGATACCGCGCATGATTTGGCTTACTCTGCGCTGCACCTGGCGGACAACCTCCAACTCGAAGCCAACGCCATGGCCGACATGACGGCCGCCATCGACGCGGTGAGCGGCTCTGCCCAAGCGTATGGCGACCAGGGCGAACGTGCCCTGCGCAGCTTCAGCAGCGGTCGCGCCAACGCCGAGCATGGGGCGCGGGCAGTGACCCAGATAACCACCGGCTTGATCACCCTCAAGCAGGAGATCAGGGTGGTCGCGGCCGAGATGGCGCGTCTGAGCGAGGACGCGGCGCGCATCAACGATCTGGCGAAGGTCATCGGCGTTAGTGCCGAGCAGACCCACTTGCTGGCCTTGAATGCCGCCATTCAAGCCAGCCGCAGCGGCGCACGTGAACGCGACGGCGCGCCGCTGGCAGAGCAAGTACGCAATTTCGCGGAACGCACCCGCGCCGCCGCCGCCGTTATCGAGCAACTCTCCGGCAATCTCGGCAGTGGCGCGGTGCGGGCACGGCGCGGCGCCGAAAAGGCCATCGCCAATACGCAACAGGGTCTGAGCCAGGCCGAGGCGGCAAAAAACACCGTCGCGGGCATCCAGCAAAATTTTGCCGACGCGGCCACAGTGGTGGACGAAATTTCCACCGCCTTGACCGAACGCCGCACTGCGACCGCACAGCTGGCGCTGAGCCGGGAAGGCGTCTCCTACATGACTCAGGAAAACACCACTGCCGGGAAAAATCTGGCGCGCCTGGCCACCGACCTGGAAGGCAAGACCGACGCCATCAGACAGGCTCTGGCGGTATTCAGCGTTTACCGTGAGGATCGCTCCGCCGACACGGAGCCGGCTTCACTCGTGAGGAAGGGCTAGGGTGGGAGAGGTGCTGCTGTTCTCGCTCGGATCAGAAAGAACGTACGGCATAGCGGCGTCGACGGTGCGCGAGGTTGTGCCGATGCCGCCGATAACGCCAGTGCCGCGCCTGCCAGCCGGCATCGAGGGGTTCGTCCTGATGCATGGCCGTTTGCTGCCGGTGCTTGCCCTGGCCAGGTTTATCGAGGGCGAGAACGCCGGCGGGGCCACGGGCAGGATACTGATAGTCAGCGAATGCGCCGGCCGTGCACTGGGCTTGCGCGTGTGCTTAGTAGAGCGCCTCATCGCTCTCGATGCCGCCCCTGCCCCATCGAAAGGGGAGGACCGCTGTATATTTCTGCTCGACATCGCAACATTACAGGCCATGGTCTCGTTAGATGGCGTGCCGCCGGATCGTTCGGCAGTGGCGGTGCGACGCGACATCACGGTATGCTTGGCCGACGGCGCATCCGACCTGAATGCCGCCCGGAATGCGTACGCTCCCGCGCACATGACTGGAAACGAGGCATGGCCGACACAAATCTGAAATGTCTGGTGGTCGATGACTTTGCGACCATGCGCCGCATCATCCGCAATCTGCTCGGTGAATTGGGCTACTCCGACGTGGAGGAAGCGAGCGATGGCAGCGAAGCGCTACAAAGGCTACGGCGCGGCGATGTCCGCTTCGTCATCAGCGACTGGAACACGCCCGGCATGAGCGGCATCGAGCTGACCAAGGCCATCCGCGCCGACGCCATCGGCGCCACCTTGCCCATACTGCTGATCGTCCCCGAGGCCACTCGCGAACACATTATCGCCGCGGCTCGCAGCGGTGCCTCCGGCTACATTGTCAAACCCTTTACCGCCGCCACCCTCGCCTACAAGATGCACAGGATCTTCGAGAAGTCTGTACTGAGGGCAGCGCCACAGGCGATCACTCACTGATCTGGAGACATAGATGAGCAGCGACTCCCCGGAACTGGAGGCACTCTTCGACAGCCTCGCCTTCACCAGTGAAGCCACCGCCCCTGCCAGTGGCGACGTCCCCGAACTGGAGGCCTTGTTCGACAGCATCGCCGCGGCCATAGAAGAAATCAACGCGGCGGAGCCGGAGGACGACACGCTCGGCCACATCCATGCTCAACTGGGTAAGCTGACCCGCCGTTTGCACGACCATCTGCACACACTGTGCGGCGACGCGGCCCCGCCCGAATTCGCCGTGTCGATGGCACAGGCGACGTCACGGACACGTGCAGCTGGCGCGGCCGCACAAGCCATAGAAGCCGGATTCGCCGCCGAGGCCAAGGCCCTGTCGGACCGCTGGGACCGCCTGGCCGCCGGGCAGATGGGTGTGGACGCTTTCAAATTCCTGGCTGCCGATACCCACGCCTATCTCAAGGCCGTGCCAACGCAGACGGCGGCAATCGTCGCCAGGCTCAAGGAAATCGACCAAGCCCGGGACGAACTGGAACATGGCTGGCAGGACCTTGAGACACGGCTAAAGGTCAGCCGGTCTCTGGAGAAAGAACTTGCCGCGCTGTTACTGGAAACCGCCCCGACCGACAAGCGGCAGGGCACCCTCCCAGCCAGCGATGCGGCGACCAACCGATCCGAGGCCAGCGGCGGCCACGAATCCGTGGACGCGCTGCTCGCGCGCCTTGGCTTCTGAATCATCCGGGAGAATGACGTGAGCGACGGCGCGGACCTACTACAAGCATGGAGCGAGGCCACCCCACACACTGAGGAGCGGGCCCTCACCGCCCTGGCCAAGCTCGATTGGGAAGCCCTCTACACCGCGTTCACCGGCCTCCCGGTGACAACCGTCGCACCACCCGCCACGCCGACCGCGGCGCGGCAAATCGCCCCCGAATGCGACAGCGATCGTCTGGAGCCGCTGCTGCCGCTCGCCTGCGAGATCGGACTGACCAAGGATAAGCTGCATACGCTGACGCACAAAATCCTGCTCGGCCATGCCGATCAAGCCACACTCAAGGCCCTGGACCAGACGCTCAGTCAGCTCGACCGCCTAATTGCCGATCTGGATGACGCCATCATGGAGGCCCGCATGCAGCCCATCGGCCGGCTGTTACAGGACTATCCCCGGCGTTTGCGCGACCTCGCCGGACCGCTGGGCAAGGAAGTGGAACTGAAGTGGGTAGGGGAGGAAACCGAACTCGACAGGGCGATGTTCACGGACCTCGACGCGCTGCTCATGCACCTGATCCGCCATATCGTCGTCCAGGATATCGAGCCGCCAACAGAACGCCAGGCTGCTGGCAAGCCGACCAAGGCGCGCCTCACCCTGTCGGCCAGCCAGGTTGGCGACCACATCCGCATCGAGATCGCCGGGGATGGCCGCGGCAGCATCGACATGGACGCGACCCGCCCTCCCATCGACACGCTCAAAGCCAGACTCGACAGCGCGCTCACACCCGGCCAGGGTAGCCACCACAGCGTATGGCTGCCGTTCACTCTCGCCACCCTGCCGGTGCTGGTGGTCGATTGCAACGACCAGTCCTTCGCCTTGCCGCTCTCACTGGTGCAGTCAGTCGTCCCTATCACGCCTGGAGTGTCGGCGGACCTGCATGACGCCCCGCCACGGCACAGCCTCGCCCGTCTGCTTGCCTTGGAAGAGCGGCGGCCGCCCACTCAGGGCGTGCTGCTGGACGTTGCCGGCGGCCCTTGCCTGCTGACGGTGGACGCTTGCCGCGGCCGCCGTGACATCATAGTCAAGCCCCTGCCCGACATCCAGCCCCAAGGCATCGCCGGAGCCGCACTGGCTGGCGATGGCTTCCTCATGTTGGTGCTGGACATGGCGGCCTTGCTCGCGGCGCCCCTCCCGGACGCGCCGGCGGTGCCCGCTCCCCCATCCCCCTGACCGCTCACTCCATTCGCGGCGAAGGGTTTTTACCGGCGCGGCTCAGATGAATTCGGCACTGATTGCGGCCTTCAGTTCGGCCTGACCAGTAGGGTCTCCGGCGCGGCGGGTCAGCCATACCAGGCCACCCTTCTTCAAGGCAAAGTCGCGCCCACGTGCCCCTAGCAACTGCCCCAGGGCCAGGCCCAGGGTGGGCTGATGCCCAACCACCAGGACGGTGCCGTCCGCCTCCGGCCAGCCGGTGGCGGTGAGCAGCGCCTGCGGATCGGCGCCAGGTGCGATGTCGAGCAGGGTTTCGTACGGTCTTTCCAGCGCTTGCGCGGTTTGTCTGGCTCGCCTCGCCGGGCTGACGAGCAGGCGCGTCTTTTTGGGCAGGCGCGCCGCCAGCCAGCGCCCCACCACGGCGGCCTGTTTGCGCCCCTTGGCCGTCAATGGGCGTTCCAGGTCGGGGCTGCCGGGAGAGGCATCGGCATGCCGCCAAAGTATCAGGTCCATGTTTCTCCTTCTGCCTACTCACTTGCCCGCGCTATATTGGCAATAGAACGAATGACGCCACATTGTGCAAGGTGCGGGTGATGGCGCGGTTGCCCTTGTCCTCGATGATGAGCGCCAACAGGTCCTGTTCGGCGATGAGTTTGCCGAATTCGCGTTCGAAGCTGAGATTTGGGGCGTTTCCTTCGGTCTCGTTGGAGAGCAGGAATGGCGTACCGTCCTTCTTCCTGGCGCGGGCCAGCTTCCAGGCCGCTGTTTCCAGGTTGCGGGCGCTGTTGTAGAGCTTTTGTGCATCGAGTTCGTCCAACATGAAAAACTCGGTACGGTGCCCGTAAGACGCCATCACCATGCTGGTGAGCGCCGACATGTAGGCATACACGCGGTCACCCTCGTAATCCTCGGCAAAGGTCAGACGCAAGGACTCGGCCCAATCGCCGCATGCTAGGGGCGACTCGGCCCAACCGGAAACCTGGCCGAAGAGGTGGCCGGCGGCCGGCTCCGGCGCATCGAAGCCGGCCTTGCGGTATTCCTGGGGATTGCGCCGATAGAGTTTTTCCGTGATGCGCCGCAACCCCCGCAGCACCTCGCGCTGGGCCAGCTCGCTCACCAGATCCACATCGGACTTGGCGATGTTCCCGAGCGCGTAGGGGCGTGTCGTGGATTCGCCGCTCTTGCGCACGATACCGGTGCCGCCACAGCCTTGAAACACAAGGCAGAAACACAACAGCAGGACGGCGCCATGGCGGCGCCAAGCGGGGCCGGCCTTCGCCGTCCTGCCCAAAGCGGTGTGCCTACTCATGACCGGGCATTGTAGCGGCAATCCGCCGTGCCGATTCAATCTCGGCTGCGCCGCCAGACAAACAAAAAATAATTTATTATTCAAATAGTTATAAAACGACACCAACATCGAAAAACTTTATTTGCAAATAAATATCTTGGATTAGGACAACTCGGCGGCCGTGCTATTCTGCCCATCCGCTAAGCCGTTCGACTTTTCCAAGTATCTACCTTTAAGGAGCCCGCATGTCCCGTCTCGTGAAACCCCACGGTGGTGACGAATTGAAGCCTCTCCTGCTCACCGGCCAGGCGCTTGCCGCCGAGCTGACCCGAGCCAAGACCCTCAAACAGGTGAAGATATCCTCCCGCGAGACGGGCGACCTGATCATGATGGGCATCGGCGGCTTTACCCCGCTCGACGGTTTCATGACCCATAACGACTGGGAAGGCGTCTGTGACGGCATGAAAATGAGCAGCGGCCTGTTCTGGCCGATTCCTGTCACCCTATCGACAGACGACGGAAGCATCAAGGAAGGCGATGACGTCGCCCTGGTGAGCGGCGAGAAGGGTGTGGTCATGGGCACCATGAAGGTGAGCGAGAAGTACACCATAGACAAGGCCCACGAGTGCATGCAGGTCTACAAGACCACCGACCTGGAGCACCCCGGTGTCAAGATGGTCATGGCCCAGGGCAAGTACAACCTGGCCGGGCCGGTCAAGGTCCTGTCCGACGGCGGCTTCAAGGCCAAGTATGGCGCGCAGTTCATGACCCCCGCCGAGACCCGCGCCACTTTCGAGAAGATGGGCTGGAGCCGCGTGGCGGCCTTCCAGACCCGTAACCCCATGCACCGCTCGCACGAATACCTGGCCAAGATTGCCATCGAGACCATGGACGGCGTGCTGGTCCACTCCCTGCTGGGCGCGCTGAAGCCGGGCGATATCCCCGCCGAGGTGCGCAGCGAGGCGATTGCCACCTTGATCGACAACTACTTTGCCCCGAACACCGTCATCCAGGCCGGCTATCCACTCGACATGCGCTACGCCGGTCCGCGGGAGGCGCTGCTGCACGCGCTGTTCCGCCAGAACTACGGCTGCTCGCACCTGATCGTCGGCCGCGACCATGCCGGCGTAGGCGATTACTACGGCCCCTTCGACGCGCAGAAGATCTTCGACGAGATTCCCAAGGATGCGCTCGAAACCAAAAACATGAACATCGACTGGACCTTCTGGTGCAAGAAGTGCGGCGGCATGGCCAGCCAGCGCACCTGCCCGCACACCAAGGATGACCGCATCCTGCTCTCCGGCACCAAGGTGCGCGCGATGCTGTCCGAAGGCCAGGATCTGCCGGTCGAATTCAGCCGCCCGGAAGTCGCAGCCGTGCTCAAGAAGTACTACGCCAGTCTGACCAAGGAACAGAACGTCAAGATCGAGCTGAAGGGGCACTCGGCCGCTTGATGCGGGTCTGACTTTAGCCCGTCTGGCCGTCCACTGGACGGCCCAGTTGGAATTTGGAATCCCGGGCCCGCCGGAAGCGGATTCGCGATACGCCCCGGCCAAGGTGGGGCCCGGAGTCTGAATGGACCGCTGAAGAAGCGGATTGTTAGCTAACAAGGAGAGTAAGTAATGCCTACCTACGTTCGTACCGACAAGTGCGACGGCTGCAAGGGTCAGGACAAGACCGCCTGCATGTACATCTGCCCGCACGACCTGATGAAGCTGGACAAGGATGGCACGGATACCGGCCACGCCATGCGCGCCTTCAACCAGGAGCCCGAGCAGTGCTGGGAATGCTATTCCTGTGTGAAGATCTGCCCGCAGCAGGCCATCGAAGCCCGCCACTACGCCGACATCGTGCCACTGGGCGGTTCCGTGCAGCCCCTGCGCGGTTCCGACTCCATCATGTGGACCATCAAGTTCCGCAACGGCGTGCTCAAGCGCTTCAAATTCCCCATCCGGACCACCCCAGAAGGCTCCATCGACGCCTACGGCGGCAAGCCGCAAGCCGACATGTCGAAGATCGCCGCTCCCGGCTTCTTCGTGCAGATGAACGGCTACCGTGCTGGTAACCCCGCCGAACTGATCCGCAAGTAATTGGAAAGGAAAGAATAATGGCTGGTGAATTTGGTAATCCCGAAATCGTCCAGGAAGAAGTTGACATCCTGATAATCGGCGGTGGCATGGCCGCATGCGGCGCCGCCTATGAGGTCGTGCGCTGGGCCGAGGCTGCCAAGGCTTCCTCCGGCGTCGATCTGAAGATCAAGCTGGTCGACAAGGCCGCCATGGACCGCTCCGGCGCCGTGGCTCAAGGTCTGTCCGCCATCAACACCTACATCGGTCCGGAGCTGGATCCCGCCGACTATGCCCGCATGGTGTCCAACGACCTCATGGGCATTACCCGCGACGACCTGGCCTATGATTGCGGTCGCCATGTGGATGAGTCCGTGCACCTGTTCGAAGAATGGGGCCTGCCCATTTGGAAAACCGATGAGAACGGCGAGCGTCACGACGGCGCCCAGGGCCTGACCCCGCTGAAGGATGGCGGCAAGCCCGTGCGTTCCGGCAAGTGGCAGATCATGATCAACGGCGAATCCTACAAGTGGATCGTGGCCGAGGCCGCCAAAAAGGCGCTTGGTCTGGACCGCATCCAGGAACGCGTGTTCATCGTTCACCTGATCAACGACAAGAACGACAAGAACCGTATCGCCGGTGCCGCCGGTTTCTCGGTGCGCGAAAACAAGATCTACGTCTACAAGGCCAAGGCCATCCTGCTGGCCGCCGGCGGTTGCGTGAACATTTTCCGTCCGCGTTCGGTCGGCGAAGGCCAGGGCCGCGCCTGGTATCCGGTGTGGAACGCCGGCTCCACCTACGCCATGGCCGCCGAGGCCGGCGCCGAGCTGACCATGATGGAAAATCGCTTCGTGCCCGCCCGCTTCAAGGACGGCTACGGCCCGGTCGGCGCCTGGTTCCTGCTGTTCAAGGCCCAGGCCGTCAACGCCTTCGGCGAGCTCTACATGGCCCGCAACAAGGAAATGCTGAACGACTACCCGCCCTATGGTCAGGCCGCCGTTCCCGCCTCCTGCCTCAGAAACCACCTGATGCTGCATGAAATGAAGGAAGGCCGCGGTCCGATATGGATGGACACCGTGGCGGCCATGGCCAGGCTGAAGGAAACCCTGACGCCGCGCGAAGTTAAGCACCTCGAAGCGGAAGCCTGGGAAGACTTCCTCGACATGAGCGTCGGCCAGTGCGGCATCTGGGTCGGCGAGAACGTCGAGCCGGAAAAGAAAAACTCCGAACTGATGCCCACCGAACCTTACCTTTTGGGTTCACACTCCGGCTGCTGCGGCATCTGGGTGTCCGGTCCCGAGGATCTCGGTGCCCCGACCAAGGAGGAGTACAGCGGCATCCCCGCACACCTGCCTTCGGGCTGGAACTGGGGCTATCGCGGCATGACCACCGTCAAGGGCCTGTTCACGGCCGGTGACGGCGTCGGCGCCTCCGGCCACAAGTTCTCCTCCGGCTCCCATGCCGAGGGCCGCATCGCCGCCAAGTCCATGGTGAAATACTGCCTGGACAACAAGGGCCTCAAGGTCGAGGTCGAAGAGACCGCCGAACAGATCGCCGAGCTGATCTACAAACCGGTTCGCAACTACCTCGAGTTCAAGGACTACACCACCGCCATCGACGTCAACCCCAACTACATCACGCCCAGGATGTTGCAGTTCCGTCTGCAGAAGATCATGGACGAGTATGTCGCTGGCGTCGCCACTTACTACACCACCAACGGGCACATGCTCGATGTGGCGGAAAGCAAGCTGGAGATGTTGAAGGAAGACGCCCAGAAGATGCGCGCCAAGGACCTGCACGAGCTCTTGCGTGCCTGGGAAAACTACCACCGCATCCTCACGGCGGAAGCCCACATGAAACACATCCAGTTCCGCGAGGAAAGCCGTTACCCCGGCTTCTACTACCGCGCCGACAAGAACTTCGTCGACGAAGAGAACTGGCACTGTTTCGTGAACTCCATCTATGACAAGACCACCCACCAGTGGACCTGCTTCAAGCGAGCCCATGTGGACCTGGTTGACAAGTCCAAGCTGTTCAAGACGGCTGCGCACTAAGCAGTAAGTCTTGCCGAATAACCGGGCGCTCACAAGGCGCCCGGTTTTGCTTTACAGAGAACGGATACCCTTCCTGAAGGAGCGGCTTTAGCGGGGACGTAAAGCCAGCGCACCTTGTCCCCGGCTGTGGAAAAGAGGCGGGGTCATGGAACAGACACCGCGGCCACTAGCCGGTGTTGCTTGGACGCCACGTCTGTCAGCCGCGAACCATTCCAGTCTGCAGCCGCTCCTACAGGCGGATCATCGATGAGGTACACCATGCAAAATTTCGACAACCGCTTCAAGAATCTGGGCGATGCCGCCCCCTTTGATCAAAGCCCGGTCATGCCCGCCATGCTGGAGGGCGACACGCCGCTCAAATTCCGCTGTCACCGCGACGTGAAATGCTGGAATGTCTGCTGTGGCAACATCGACATCACCCTGACGCCCTATGACATCGTGCGCCTGAAGAATCACCTGAGAATTTCTTCCGGCGAATTCCTGCAAAAATACACGGTACCCTACGAGATCGACAAGGATGGCACCCCCGGCGTCAAACTACGCAGCGTGGAAGGCGGCTCCGCCTGCCAGTTCATGGTAGCCGAGGGATGCAGCGTCTACACGGACCGTCCCACCGCTTGTCGTTACTATCCAGTCGCCCTGCTCTCGGTGCGCCGCTCAGATGAATTCGTCGACCGGCTCTCCTTTGCCCTGGTCAAAGAGGCGACCTGTCTCGGCCACTTGGAGCCCGACACCCAGAGCATCGATCAATACCGCGCCGACCAGGGTGCCACCGAATACGACGCCAAGTCACGCGGTTGGCTGCAGCTCATCCTGAAGAAGAAATCGGCTGGCCCCGCCATCGGCCGTCCGCCCGCCCTCTCCAACCAACTCTTCTTCATGGCCAGTTACGACATCGATCGCTTCCGCGCCTTCGTCGTCAGCGAATCGTTCAACCACACCTATGACATCCCGCTCGAACAGATGGCCGAGCTGGTGGCCGACGACGAGAAGCTCTTGGAGTTTGGCTACGCCTTCCTGCGCCAGGTGCTGTTCAACGAAAAGACTATCGCTGAAAAGAGCGGCGTCCTGGAAGCACGGCGGGAGCGACTGAAGGCCAAGGCCGAGGCGATCCGCGCCGAATTCGAGGCAAACCGCGAAAAGGTCGAGGACGAGAAGTACTGTGCCCCACCCGGTCAGCCGGGGGATTGTGGCTGCGGCGACAAGGATTGAGCGGATGCTCCGCCAGGCGACTCTATTGGCCTGAAAGGCAGCACTCAACCACGCCTCACGGTCCTCACTCAGACCAAGGTGCACACCAGCCAAGGTTTCTTGGATTATTTCAGGAACAGTTTGTAGGCCGGGTTGCGCGACTCGTTCCAGTAGCGATAACCCAGTCCATCGAGAAATTGCTGGAACTCTGCCTTCTCCGTCGCCGGCACCTGCACACCGCACAGTACACGGCCGTAATCGGCGCCATGGTTGCGGTAGTGGAACAGGCTGATGTTCCAATCATGGCTCATGTGGTTGAGAAAGTTCATCAGGGCGCCGGGGCGCTCGGGAAATTCGAAGCGATACATGACCTCATTCTTCACCTGCGGCGCGCGCCCGCCGACCATGTGGCGGATGTGCAGCTTGGCCATCTCGTTGTCGGTCAGGTCGAGCACCGGCAGGGCGTTCCGGTCGAGGGCGGCGATCAGCTTATCCACCTCGCCCCGGTCATGGACCTGCAGGCCGACGAAGACGTGCGCCACCTTGGGGTCGGCATAGCGATAATTGAACTCGGTGATGACGCGGCCGCCAATAAGCGCGCAGAAGGTCTTGAAACTGCCCGGCCTTTCCGGGATGGAGACGGCCAATACCGCCTCCCGCCGTTCGCCCAGCTCGGCCCGTTCGGCCACGAAACGCAAGCGGTCGAAATTCATGTTGGCGCCGGAGGCGATGGCGACGAGGTGTCTGTTCCTCGCCTTTTCGCGCGTCACCCAGGCCTTGAGCCCGGCGACGCCGAGCGCACCAGCCGGCTCCAGGATGGAACGGGTGTCCTCGAATACGTCCTTGATAGCAGCACAGATGGCGTCGTTATCGACCCTGATCACTTCGTCCACGTATTGCCGGCAGAGCCGGAAGGTCTCCTCGCCTACCCGCTTGACGGCGACGCCGTCGGCAAAAAGACCGACATTGGCCAGTGTCACCCGCTCCTTACGGCAGAGTGAGCGGGCCATGGCGTCGGCCTCCTCCGGCTCGACACCGATGACCTTGATCTCGGGCCTCAGACGCTTGACGTAGGCAGCGATGCCGGCGATCAGGCCGCCTCCGCCAACCGGCACGAAGATGGCATCGAGCGGCGCGCGCGCTTGACGCATGAGCTCCATGGCGATGGTGCCTTGGCCGGCGATGACGTCGGGGTCGTCGTAGGGATGGACAAAGGTCTTCTTTTCCTTCTTCGCGATGGTCAGCGCGTGCTGGTAGGCATCGTCGTAGGCATCGCCGTGCAACACCACGTTCGCGCCCCGCTTGGCCACCGCATCGACCTTGATCGCCGGAGTGGTGGCAGGCATGACGATGGTGGCGGCGCAGCCCAGCACCTGTGCGGCCAGGGCCACGCCCTGCGCATGATTGCCGGCGCTGGCCGCCACCACACCCTTCCTTAGTTGCGCCCGGCTCAGATGCGCCATTTTGTTGTAGGCCCCGCGCAGCTTGAATGAAAACACCGGCTGCATGTCCTCGCGTTTCAGCCAAACGTGATTGTCGAGCCGCCGCGACAGATTGGGCGCGGTATCGAGGTTGGACTCGATCGCCACGTCGTAGACGCGGGCGAGCAGTATTCTTTCCAGATAGTCGGACATGAGGGCCGTTTGATCGTGCCTAAAAACCCCGCTATTCTCGGGCTTTCAGGCACAACTTGAAAGCAGAAGCCATGATGACTCAGAACGAACTGAAACAAGCCGTGGCGCGTGCCGCGATCGAACACGTACCGGCTGGCCTCATCGGGGTGGGCACCGGCTCCACCGCCAATTTCTTCATCGACGAACTGGCCCATATCAAAGGCCGGATCGACGCCGCCGTCGCCTCCTCGGTGGCCACTGCCGAGCGGCTGAAAAAGCACGGCATTCGTGTCATCGACCTGAACGAGGCCGGCGAGCTGGAAGTCTATGTCGATGGCGCCGACGAGATCACCCGCCACATGGCCATGATCAAGGGCGGCGGCGGTGCGCTGACGCGGGAGAAGATCGTGGCCGCCTGCGCCAAACGCTTCATCTGCATCGTCGACCAGTCGAAGCTGGTGGACGTGCTTGGCCGCTTCCCACTGCCGGTCGAGGTCATCCCCATGGCCCGCTCCTACGTCGCCCGCCAGCTGGTCCGGCTGGGCGGCAGCCCGGTATTACGCAGCGGCTTCACCACCGACAACGGCAACGTCATCCTCGATGTGCATAATCTGAGCCTGCTCGACCCGGTGGCCATGGAGGCCGAGATCAACCAGATCGTCGGCGTGGTTACCGTCGGGCTGTTCGCGAGGCGGGGCGCCGATGTCTGCCTGATGGGCACGCCCGCGGGGGTGCAAACGCTGACACGCTGAGCCCGCGCATGGCCGAAACCGGCGCACGGCTCAAGAGCCACCAGAAGGAATTGAGCCTATGTACCCGGTGTCCGCAAATGCTCGGCCCGGTAGTGCTGGGGCGCCCGGTCGCCTCGGAAATATTGCATATAGGCCAGGCTCCAGGACCTTATGAGGGCCGTCTCGGCCAACCGTTCGCCTGGACGGCCGGCAAGACGCTCTTCAAATGGTATGCCACCCTGGGTGTCACGCAAGCCGTGTTTCGCGAGCGGGTCTACATGGCTGCCGTTTGCCGTTGCTTTCCCGGCAAGAATCCGAACGGGGGCGACCGTATGCCCGACCGAGAAGAAATCGCCCACTGCGGCGAGTGGCTGCGCCATGAAATCGAGATACTGCGCCCATCCCTGATCATCCCGGTGGGCAAACTGGCCATCAGCCAGATGCTGCCGGTGTCGCGACTCGATGCGGTGATTGGACAAGCACACCGGGTGCACTATTTTGGTCACGCGGCCGATGCCATCCCCTTACCCCACCCGTCTGGCCTTTCCACCTGGTTCAAGACCGAACCGGGCAGGACGCTGCTGACACGGGCATTACGCCTGATTGGGCGGCATCCCACCTGGCGTGCCACGTTTCCGGCCGACTGACGCGCAAGACATTGGTCACCCAGGATCATGCACTTGGCCCTGACAGGCGCCCCTCCCCTGATGTTTTTTTATGAAGGTGAAGAAAGACAAGGGGGCGCATGCAGCGCGACGGTCACATTAATCGAGCGCCCCCTCGCCCGGCCTCTCCCCTTCCGCCGGCACGCGATATTTTTCGGTCGCCCATTCGCCCAGGTCAATCAACCTGCAGCGCTCACAACAGAAAGGCCGGTAGGCGTTTTCCGGCCGCCACTCCACCGGCTTGTGGCAGGTGGGACAGGAAACGATCTTGTATATTTCGGTCATGAACGACACAGGCGGGGATCATGGCCGCCGTTCACCGAATGCCGGTGCGGCGGGCACGGCCCGCCTTATGGCCGGGTTATTTCCCGTCAAACAGAAAAAGACGAGCCGCAGCCGCACGTAGACACGGCATTGGGGTTACGGATGACGAACTGCGCGCCTTCCAGACCCTCGGTGTAATCGATCTCGGCGCCCATCATGTACTGCATGCTCATGGAATCGATGAGCAGGGTGACACCGTTTTTTTCCATGGTAGTGTCATCTTCGTTCTGCACCTCGTCGAAGGTGAACCCGTACTGAAAACCGGAGCAGCCGCCACCGGTGACGAAGACGCGCAGTTTCAGGTCGGGATTGCCTTCCTCGGCGATCAGTTCCTTGACCTTGTTGGCCGCGCTGTCGGAAAAGTTGAAGGGGCTGGCATTCATGTTTGCACTCCTAAGCATATAGTTGACAAATTATGTCGGCTAAACCGGCCAACGTCAATCATAATGTGAGTTTCACCAACCATTTCAAGGCGAAACGGGCATCTGCGTGAGGCCCAATGTCTCGGCAAAACCGAACAGTATGTTCATGTTCTGCACCGCCTGGCCGGCGGCGCCTTTCACAAGGTTGTCGATCACCGACAACACCACTACGGTATCACCATCCCCTGGCCGGTGCACGGCGATGCGGCAAATATTGGAGGCACGCACCGAACGTGTCTCGGGATGGGATTTGGGCGGCATCACGTCGACAAAATACTCGCCGGCGTAACGATTTTCAAACAGCGATTGCACATCCACGTTTTGCCTCAGCCTGGCATACAGTGTGGCGTGGATGCCGCGCACCATAGGCGTCAGGTGCGGCACGAAGGTGAGGCCGACGTCATGGCCGGCCATGCGGGCGAGCCCCTGGCGGATCTCCGGCCAGTGCCGATGGCCAGCGACCGCGTAGGCCTTGAAACTGTCGGTGGCCTCGGCATACAGGGCGCCCACCTCCGCCTTGCGGCCAGCCCCGGAAACACCGGATTTGCAATCGGCCACCAGCCAGGCCGTATCGATGACAGCCGCCTCCACCAGGGGCAGGAAACCAAGCTGCACGGCGGTCGGGTAGCACCCTGGGTTGGCGATCAGGCGGGCACCGCGAATGCGCTCCCGATTGATCTCGGGCAGGCCGTATACCGCCTCGGTGACGAGCTCCGGACAGGCATGTTCCATGCCGTACCACTGCGACCAGACGCCGATATCCTGGAGGCGGAAGTCGGCGGCCAGGTCGATGACCCTGACACCGGCATCGAGCAGGGCGCGGGTCTCATGCATGGCCACGCCATTCGGGGTGGCGAAGAAAACCACGTCGCAGTCCTTGAGTGGCGCCTCGTCCGGTGTGGCGAAGGCGAGATCGACGCGGCCGCGCAGCGAGGGAAACATCTCCGCCACCTGCATGCCGGCCTCTTTGCGCGAGGTGATGGCGGCGATCTCGACCTCGGGGTGCTGGGCGAGAAGCCGCAATAGTTCGACGCCGGTGTAGCCGGTGCCGCCGACGATACCTGCCTTGATCATGTACGCTCCTCTCGAAAAACCGGTGCCGGCGATAATAGCCGCCATGTATAAAAAAAGCCGCCTGACCGGCGGCTTTTTTTACATCCAGGCAATCAACGCTTGGAGAACTGCTTGCGCCGGCGGGCCTTGTGCAGACCAACCTTCTTACGCTCGACCTCGCGGGCGTCACGAGTCACCAAGCCGGCCGTCTTGAGGGGCGACTTCAGGCCGGCATCGAATTCGATGAGGGCGCGAGTGATGCCATGACGCACGGCGCCAGCCTGGCCGGATTCACCACCACCGCTGACGTTCACCATGATATCCACGCTGCCTTCGCGGTCCACCAGCTTAAGGGGTTGGCGCACGATCATGCGGCCGGTCTCGCGGGCGAAGTACTCGTCCAGAGGCTTGCCATTGACGACGATCTTGCCTGAGCCGCTTTTCATGAAGACGCGCGCCACCGAGCTTTTGCGCCGGCCAGTGCCGTAATAATAGTTGCCGATCATAGTTGCTATCCTCAGATTTCCAGGGTCTTGGGCTGCTGGGCCGTGTGGGGGTGCTCGGCGCCGGCATAGACCTTCATCTTCTTGATCATGGCGTAGCCGAGCGGCCCCTTGGGAAGCATACCCTTGACGGCCTTCTCCAAGGCACGACCGGGGTGCTTGGTCTGCATGTCGCCAAAATTGGTCTCATAGATGCCGCCCGGATACCCAGAGTGACGGTAATAGACCTTATCCAGCGATTTGTTACCGGTGACGCGCATCTTGTCGGCGTTGACCACGACGATGAAGTCGCCGGTGTCCACGTGAGGGGTATAGATGGCCTTGTGCTTGCCGCGCAGACGACGGGCAATCTCGGACGCGAGCCGGCCGAGCACCTTGTCGGCGGCGTCCACCACATACCAGCCGTGCTGAACTTCATGCGGCTTTGCGGAAAACGTTTTCATGGTTCTGTCCTGAATATCCTGCCCCGGAACGAAATTGGGGTCTTGCAGAAAGGCGCGGATTCTAGAGGATGTCGGGCCAATGTGTCAAACCCCATTGCGCGATAGGCTTGAATGAACGCCCGCTTTCGCGGCCACCCGATATCGTCACGGCCCGTGCCGCCCTTCAGCGGCGCATCGCGGCGGGCAGGCCCAACCGTTACGATTGCCGCAAAGAGCACCTGGAAGCGATTGGTCCTCGCCGCCGATAACCCGGATAATCCGACTACTCACAGCGAACAGGAGCCAACATGAAAGCACGGGTGAAATGGGTCGAGGGCATGGCCTTCATGGCCGAGGCGGACAGCGGTCACGCCATCGTCATGGACGGGGCGCCGGACATCGGTGGCCGCAATCTTGGGCCGCGCCCCATGGAAATGGTGCTGATGGGCGCCGGCGGTTGCACCTCTATCGACGTGGTGATGATCCTGCAAAAGAGCCGCCAGGACGTCACCGAGTGCGAGGTGGTGCTGCAGGCCGAGCGGGCGGACGATCATCCCAAGGTGTTCACGAAGATCCACTTCCACTTCATCGTCAAGGGCCAGGCTCTGAAGCCAGAGGTAGTGGAACGCGCAATCAACTTATCGGCCGAAAAATACTGTTCTGCGACCATCATGCTGGCCAGGACGGCGGCGGTGACACACGATTTCGAGATCGTCGAGGTTTAGGCGGAGCTCACAGGTAATACGCCATCTTCGTCATCACCTTGGACGATAGCCTCATCGCCAGTTTCGCCGCCATGGGC
This sequence comes from Hydrogenophilales bacterium, assembly GCA_037439465.1. Classification (GTDB taxonomy): domain Bacteria; phylum Pseudomonadota; class Gammaproteobacteria; order Burkholderiales; family Thiobacillaceae; genus Parasulfuritortus. Next base: position 38,695 of record JBBIVX010000020.1, read on the forward strand.
AGTTCTGCGCCACCGTGCGCCAGCGCCGTCTCGGCGTGTCTGCTCTCGTCGCTCTTCATCTGCGCGACGATGGCGCGGCTCCTGGCGTCGCTTGCAGGTAGCGAAGCCAGATGGCCGTTGAGATGCCCCTCGACCTGACGCTCGGTCTCGGCCAAAAAACCCAGGTTCCACTTGTCGCCCAGCGCCCCGGCCAGCACGCCAAGACCAAATGAACCGGCATACCAGAGTGGATTCAGGAAACTCTTGCGGCTGCCCAGTTCCTCCAGCCGCTTCTCGCACCAGGCCAGGTGCTCGGTCTCTTCATCGCTCGCTTCGACCAGCGCCTTGGCCGCCTCGGGGTTGCGCGCGGTCAGCGCCTGGCCCTGGTACAGCGCCTGGGCGCACACCTCGCCGCTGTGGTTGACCCGCATCAGGCCAGCGGCATGGCGCTTGTCGGCCTCGCTCAATTCGGCCTCGTCCAGCCCGGCGTCGGGATAGGGTCGGCGGCTCGCGGCCGTGGCGAAGACGGTGCGCAGGGCCTTGTCGATATTGACAATCAGGGAATCGGGAATGGGCAGCATGGCAAATAATCAGTCAGTTTTCTTTCTGCCGACGTGAACGGCAGTTGTCAAGTAATTTATGCCTCAGCCTCATCCGCAGCTCGGCGCTCAATCTCCCCAGCGCGGCAGAAGGTCGTTAGCGATGCCCAGTTGGTCGAGCACGCGCGCGACGATGAAGTCCACCACCTGGCCCACCGACTCGGGACGATGGTAGAAGCCGGGGCTGGCCGGCAGGATGGTCGCGCCGGCCTCGGCAAGCTGGGTCATGTTCCTGAGATGGATGAGCGAGAACGGCGTCTCGCGCGGCACCAGTATCAGCGGCCGCCTTTCTTTCAGCATCACGTCCGCCGCCCGTTCGATCAGGTTGTCGGCCAGGCCGTGGGCGATGGCCGCCAGGCTGCCCATGGTGCAGGGGCAGACCACCATGGCGTCGGCCGGATTGGAACCGGAGGCGGCCGGCGCGAACCATTCCTTCTCGCCATGGACCCGGAGCTCGCCGCCATGGCCGGGAAAGCGGCCATTCATCCTTGCCGCCAACTCCGCCGCGTCGCCGGGCAGGGTCAGGTAAAGCTCCTGCCGGGCGACGATGCGGGCGGCCTGGGAAACCATGAGATCGACCCGGCAGCCGGCGGCGAGCAGGCATTCCAGCAGGCGAACACCATAGGCCATACCGGAAGCACCAGTCCAGGCAAGGATGAGGTGTTTCATTTTTCGATCTCCAGCAGGTTGGCCACCACCAGGCCATTGACCAGGCCGGACAGCCAGGCCGCGCCTAGAAACAGCGCCAGCAGCGGCAGCAGATTCACGCCCGGCATCAGCCAGACGCTGACCACTCCAAGTTGTGCGCCAATATGGGCAAATGCCGCCAGCAGCGACAGACCGACCGGGCCAATCAGGGTCTTGGGCAGGTGCACCAGCGCCCCCAGGGCGGCTAGACTGGCCAGGCCGCCCGCCAGGCTCATGACGAAGGTGGGACTGAGAAAAGTGCCGAGGGCCAGGGCGCCGGCGACAATACGCAACAGCGACACCCACACCGCCGCCCGCCAGCCGAGACGATAGAGCACAATCAGGGTCACGATGTTGGCGAGCCCCGGCTTCACTCCCGGCAAGGGCAGCGGGATGGCGGCCTCGACCAGGGTGAGGCCCACCGCCGCCGCCGCCAGGGTGGCGATGTGGCGGTCTTCGGCGGTCACCGCGAGGTCAATAGTTGAGTGAGTCATAGACGCTGGCGCCGCGCTCGACGCTGACCCGGTTGGGCAGACACAGGGCAGTCTGGCCAGGCAACAACCAGCCCTGCCGGACGCAAATCTGCTGCGGACCGGGGTCGGCCAGCACCCGCACCCGGCCGGCGCGGATCTCCACCTGGGTGATACCGAGCGGACCGGGCACGGCGATCGAGCGGTCGAGCCGGGCCGTGGTTTCCAGGAACAGCCGCCCCCCCTGCTTGATCGCCACCCGGTCGCCGGCCGCGCCGACCTGACCAAGGAGGAGGGCGACCAGGGCGGCACCGCCGACCAACACCAGCCAGTCGCCGGGACGCAGCCCGCGCAGGCGACCCAGGCCGCTCAAGGCAGTTCCCGATGCCGGACCAGCACCTGTTGACTGGGCCGGAAGTAGTCGGCCAGGGACTCGGCGAACCAGACCGAACGGTGTTGGCCGCCGGTGCAACCAAGGGCGACGGTGAAATAACTGCGATTGTCGGCGATGTAGGACGGCAGCCACGCCGCCACGAAATCGCGGATGTCACCGAGCATCTTCACGGCTAGGTATTGCCCGCGCAGGAAATCGATCACCGGCGCGTCGCGCCCTGTCAACGGCCGCAGTACGGGGTCGTAGTGGGGATTGGGCAGACAACGGACGTCGAACACCAGGTCGGCATCGAGCGGAATGCCTTGCTTGAAACCGAAGGACTGGAAAACCAGGGTGAAGGCGGCGCTTTTTAGCTGGCAGAAGTCCTTGACCCAGGCCCGCAGACTATTGGCCGAGAGCTCGCTGGTATCGAAGTGGTGGGCGCGGCTGGCGAGCGGCGCCAGTATTTCGCGCTCCTCGCGGATGCATTCCTGCAGCGAGCGCTCGCCGGTATTCAAGGGGTGGCGGCGGCGGGTCTCGGAAAAACGCTTGACCAGAGTCTCGTCCTTGGCCTCAAGAAAAATGACCTTGAGGTCGAGCTGCTCGCGCAGCCGGTCGAGTTCGGCCGGCAGCCGACCGAGGCCGGTGGCGCTGCGGGCATCGATACTCACCGCCAGATCGCCGCAGCCGATGACTCTGAGGTGCTCGACGGCGGCGGGCAGCATGTCCGCCGGTAGATTGTCGATGCAGTAATAGCCACCATCCTCCAGCGCCTTGAGGGCGACGCTCTTGCCGGAACCGGACAGTCCACTGATGACGACGAGACGCATGATGACTAAATAACAGGGGAGGCAGGAATCAGATTACCGCAGATTTATCCGCGGGCCCATATCGGGGGGGGCGCCACTTGATCCGGTGACGCCGGTTCAAGGCTGCTCGGTTCCGGCGGTGATCGCCGCCCGCTGCCGCTCGGCAAATTCCTCGGCGCCATTGAAACCGCGCAGGCGCAGGATGTGATTGCGCACCGCTACCTCCACCAGCACCGCCAGGTTGCGCCCCACCGCCACTGGAATCGCCACCTCGGGCACCGGCACACCCAGTATGACGCGGTTTTCCGACTTCATATCGAGGCGATCGACGTCATGCCATTGTGCAGCCGGGGTGAGATGGATGATGAGCTTGAGATTCTTCTTTACCTTGACCGCCGTTTCGCCAAACAAGCGGCGGATGTTGAGCACCCCCAGGCCACGCACCTCCATGAAGTCGCGCAGCAAGGTCGGGCAACGGCCCTCCAATGTATCCGGGGCCATGGCAAAGACCTCCACAGCATCATCGGCCACCAGCCGGTGGCCACGGGTGATCAGCTCCATGGCCAGCTCGCTCTTGCCAATGGACGGGTCGCCGGCGATCAGCACCCCCAACCCCAGTACTTCCAGAAATACCCCGTGCAGCATGGTGGATGGGGCGAGCGCACAGGTGATGAGGTGGGAAAGCACCCGCATCAGATCCGGGCTCTGCGCCGGGGTCACGAACAGTGGCGTGGCAGTAGCCTCCGCCGCCGCCGTCAAGGGCGGCGGCACCGCCTCGCCGTTGGCCACCACCACGGCAGCCAGCTCGGTGGAAAAAAGGTTGCCGATACCCTTGGCCAGCCCTTCCGGGTCGAGCTGGCGGAGATAGTCCATTTCGGCGCAACCCAACACCTGCACGCGGTTTGGATGGACGAAGTTGAGGTGGCCGATAAGTGCCAATGTAGGTTTTTGTACCGTCTCCGAGGTCAGCCGCCGGTTGCCGCCGGCGTGTCCCGCCAACCAGTCCAGTTGTAACTGTTCACCGGCCTGACGGAACAGCTCCTCGACCGTGATGTAATGATTCACGGCGTCCAATCACGGATGAGCCGATGCAGCGCAGTGGCGTCGGCGGCCGCGCGCAGATCGTCGCGCATCCGCTTTTCGCTGAACATTTCGGCAAGTTCGGCCAGTATCTGCAAATGCAAATCGGAGGCGGCGGCGGGCGCGAGCAGAACGAAGAGCAGATCAACGGGCAGATTATCGGGGGCCTCGAAATCAATGGGGGTCTTGAGCCGGATAAAGGCACAGGCGGTTTCCCGCAGACCCTTGATGCGGCCATGCGGAATGGCGATGCCGTGACCGAGGGCGGTGGAACCCAATTTCTCGCGCGCCAACAGGCTATCGAGTATTTCACCGGCGGCCACGCCGTGGCTGGCCTGGAGAGATTGGCCGGCGAGCTCGAACAGGCGTTTCTTGCTGCCGACATCCAGGCCGCAAAGGACGTTTTCCGGCTTGAGCACCGTGGCGAAGAGGTTCATGCGTGTGCCCTGTGCCCGAAGAGGGTAAACGAAGTCAATCCTGCTCGGCGCCGTGATCGGCGTGCTGCCGCTTCATGCTACCGGTGTCGCGATGGACACTTCCCGCCTTTTCCTTGTGTTTGACGACCTGGCGGTCCAGCTTGTCGGCCAAAAGATCAATGGCCGCGTACATATCGGCCTCGACGGCCTCGACGTAGATGTCTTTACCGGCCACATGCACATTGACCTCAGCCTTGTGCTTGAGTTTTTCTACCGCCAGGACGACGGTCACGTCGATCACATTGTCGAAGTGGCGGGTCACCCGCTTGAGCTTGTCCTCGACATAGGCGCGGATGGCGGGAGTCACTTCGAGGTGATGACCGGTGATGGTGAGATTCATGTGTACTCCTGTGTTGAAATGACAAATTACAGCGTTTTTCGCTGGTTGGCGGGTGGGATGTTGAGCTGTTCCCGATATTTGGCCACGGTCCGCCTCGCCACCACCAGGCCCTGCCTGCCCAGCTGCTCGGAAATGCCGCTATCGGAAAGTGGGCAGGCCCTATTCTCGGCGTTGACGAACTGCCGGATCAGGGCCTTGATGGCGGTACTGGAGGCGGCGCCGCCGCTCTCGGTGGCCAGAGCGTTGCCGAAGAGATACTTGAACTCGTAGAGCCCGCGCGGCGTCATCATATATTTTTGGTTGGTCACGCGGGATATGGTCGATTCGTGCAATCCCACCGATTCTGCGATCTCGCGCAATATCAGCGGGCGCATAGCCACTTCGCCATGCTCGAAGAACAGGCGCTGGCGATCGACGATGGCCTGGGCCACCTTGAGTATGGTCTCGAAGCGCTGATGGACGTTCTTGATCAGCCAGCGCGCCTCCTGCATCTGGCCGGAAAGCTGGCCGCCGCCCTGACTCTGGCGCAATATGTTGGCATAGACCTCGTTGATGCGCAGCTTGGGCATGGCATCGGCATTGAGACTGGCCACCCACTCTCCCCTGACCTTGCGCACAAAAACGTCAGGCACCACATACTGGGTCCGGGAGGCGGAAAAACTGGCCGCCGGCCGCGGGTTGAGCGAGGTGATCAACTGCCGGATGGCGATGAACTCACGCTCGTCGTCGATCCCCATCAGTTTTTTCAGCTTACCGTATTCATGCTCGGCCAGCAGGTCGAGATGCTGGCTCACCAAGGTACGTGCCTTGTTCAGACAGGGCGTGTCGGGGGGCAGCTCGTTGAGTTGCAGGGTCAGGCTCTCGGCCAGATTGCGCGCCCCCACGCCGGGCGGATCCATGCTTTGCAACAGACGCAGGGCGGTCAGCAGCTCATCCTCCCCGACGTCCAATTCGGCCGGCAGCAGCGCCGCCAGCTCGGCAAGACCAAGGCTGAGATAGCCGTCCTCGTCCAGGGCATCGATCAACAGCGCCACCAATCGCCGGTCCTTCTCGCCCAGCGGCATCAGGCCGAGCTGCTCCAGGAGGTGGTGACGCAGGCCGCGGCTCTCCTCGTCTTCCTGTTGGAAACCCCGCCCATCCTCATCGTCGTCATCCGCGCCCGCCGTCACCCGGCGGTCACCCCAGGCCAATTCGTCGTAAACCGCGTCGGGCTCGTCGCGGGCTGGAGCCTCTGGCGCCGATTCATAGTTTTCCCCTTCGCCCGGCCCGCCCTCCTCCGCCCGTTCGAGCATGGGATTCTCCTGCAGCATCTGGGTGATTTCCTGGTTCAGCTCCTGGGTGGAAAGCTGCAACAAGCGGATCGACTGCTGCAACTGCGGCGTCAGGGTCAGTTGGTGCGAGAGCTTGAGTTGAAGTCCTTGCTTCATCGTGAAAGCCAGAATGGCATGTGGACGGCGGCGGATTCAGAGACGGAAGTGTTCACCCAGATACACCTTGCGAACGCTGTCATTATAAATGATCTCGCTGGGACCGCCGGCGGCGAGCACGGCGCCATCATTGAGAATGTAGGCCCTGTCGCAGATACCCAGGGTCTCGCGCACGTTGTGATCGGTGATCAGTACGCCGATGTCGCGCTCGACCAGGAAGCGCACGATCTTCTGGATGTCGATGACCGAGATCGGATCGATGCCGGCGAAGGGCTCGTCCAGCAACACGAAACGCGGCTGCATGGCCAGGGTGCGGGCAATCTCCACGCGCCGCCGCTCGCCACCAGACAGGCTGATCGCCTGGGCCTCGCGCAGATGGCTGATATGCAGGTCATCGAGCAGGAAACCGAGATGTTCCGCCAGACTGGCGCCGGAGAAGCCCTTGAGTTCCAGCACGGCGGCGATGTTGTCGGCGACGCTGAGCTTGCGGAAGATGGAAGGCTCCTGCGGCAGATAGCTCAATCCCAGTCGTGCCCGCCGATAGACTGGCTGATGGGTGATGTCATGGTCGTCCAGCCATATCCGGCCACCATCGGCGCCGATCAAGCCCACCAGCATATAGAAGCAGGTGGTCTTGCCGGCGCCGTTGGGGCCGAGCAGACCCACCACCTCGCCGCTTTTCACTTCAAGCCCGACATCCTGGACCACCTTGCGGGACTTGTAGCGCTTGCACAATCCCTCGGCCTTGAGCACGCTCATGGTTTGGCGGTGGCCTGATCGGCGGCGCTGTTCTGGGTGCGTGGGCGCAATACCGCCCGCACCCGCCCCTGACCGGCGCCTTCGCCGCCCTGGGCATGGTAGAGCTCGGTACGCATGTCGTATACGATGAGGCCGCCACGCAATTCGTCCATGCCCTGTTTGAGGTGGGCCGCCCCGGAAAGCTTGAGTAGCTCGCTATGGGCGTCGTATTCGAGGCGGTTGGCCTCAGCCTCGACATACTCGTTCTTGCCCTCCACCTTTTGCCGGAAATGAACCGGCCGGCCGGTGGCCTCGCCGGAAGACATGCCCTTGCCATCCTGGCGCACGTCGAGGCGATCGGCCGTGATCTGCAAACTACCCTGGGCAAGGACAACCTTGCCTTCATACACCGCGGTCTTGCGGCTGTCATCCAGACGCACGCTGTCCGCCTCGATCTCGATCGGCCGCTGGCGATCCGCCTTTTCCGCCTGTGCCGGCGCCGGCAGCCAGGCGGCCAAGCCAATCAGGGACCACGTGACAACGCTGTTAATGACGGCTTTCATAGATTCCTTTCACCCGGCCGGCGAAGATCAGACTGCGCTGTCCCCCATCGGCCACCATGCCAGTCGCGGTCAGCCGGCTGCTGCCCTCGCTGAGCATCACCGGCCGGTCGGTGCGGATGATATTGCCTTCCGGGATCACCCGCAGATATTCCGTGCTCAGTTGCAGCGGCGGCCGGTCACCAGCCCCATTCTGCTGCATGCGCACATCGCCGAGAAAATAAACGCTCTCGCCCTCGGGCGAGACCAGGCCACGCCGCGACTGCACCTGCACCGGCGCCACACCCGGACCCTCGCGGCCGAAGCGGGGCGCCTCCAGGACCGTGGTGTCGTCATCCATGTAATGTTGCATGCGCTCGGCGGCCAGGCGATAACGCGGCCGTCCCTGCGCATCGAAGGCGGTGGCCTGGAAATGCTCTACGAAATAATCCGGGTCGTGCGCGAAACCGGCTGCGTCCCGCACCAGCGGCGTCTCAGCCAACTGGCCAAGCCAGGCAGTCAGCAAGCAGAGACCGCCGGTAATGAGCAGCGGCAGCCAGAAATGGTGGGAATGTCGCAGCGCCGTATCGATCATCGATCATAATTGGCCAACTGCGCCGCCCACGTGCCCTGGGCGCGCATGATCAACTCACAGACCTCGCGGGCGGCGCCCCGCCCAGCGGCGGCCATGGTCACATAATGCACCCGCGCCAACAGTTCCGCCGGCGCGTCCGGAACCGTACAAGCCAATCCACAGCGGCGCAACACCGGCAGGTCCACCAGATCGTCGCCGACAAAGCCCGTTTCCTCGGGCTTGAGCCCGGTTTCCGTCAGCATTTCCCGGTAGGCGCGCAGCTTGTCATGGACACCCTGGACGAGGCGGCTGATGCCAAGGTTGCGGGCCCGGTGCAGAACCACCTGGGAATTGCGTCCGGTCAGAATGGCCGCCTCGACGCCGCTGGCCGCCAACATCTTGATGCCGTGGCCGTCACGGGAATTGAAGTATTTGTATTCCTGGCCGTCGTCACCATAAAACAGGCTACCGTCGGTAAGTACTCCGTCGACGTCGAAGATCAGCAGTTTCACCGCCCGGGCGCGGTCAGCGATCGCCTTCATACCACACCCGCGCGCAATAGGTCGTGCATATTCAACGCCCCGGTCAGCCGGCCATTGCCGTCTATGACCAGGAGACCGTTGATTTTCTGCTCTTCCATGAAACAGGCCGCCGCCGCCGCCAAGGCATCTTCGGAGATGGTCTTGGGCGAGCGCGTCATCACCGCCGCGATGGAGGTCGCGGCAAAATCCAGATCACGATCCAGGCAACGACGCAAATCGCCGTCGGTGAACACCCCGGTCAGCCGGTCCGCGGCGTCGAGCACCGCGGTCATGCCGAGTTTCTTGCGGGTCATCTCCAGAAGGGCCTCCTTGAAGGGGGTGTCTTCCCTCACCGCCGGCAAGTCGGCGCCCGTGTGCATGACGTCGCGCACATGGATCAGCAGGCGGCGGCCGAGAGTGCCGCCGGGATGGGTACGGGCGAAGTCTTCCGCCGTGAAACCGCGGGCATACAACGCCGCCACCGCCAGGGCGTCACCGAGGGCGAGAGCGGCGGTGGTGCTGGCGGTGGGAGCCAGGTTGTGCGGACACGCCTCCTGGGCGACGGCGGCATCGAGATGAATGTCCGCTTCCCGTGCCATGGTCGATTGCGGCCGGCCGGTCATGGTGATGAGGCGGGCGCCGCGCCGCTTGATGAGCGGCATGATGGCGATGATCTCGCTGCTCTCGCCCGAATTGGACAGCGCCAGCACCACGTCGTGGCCAGTGATCATGCCGAGGTCGCCGTGGCTGGCCTCGGCCGGGTGCATGAAGAAGGAGGGGGTGCCGGTGCTGGCCAAGGTGGCGGCGATCTTGCCGCCGATATGACCGGACTTGCCCATGCCGGTCACCACTACCCGCCCCTTGCAGGCCAGCAGGGCATCGACCGCCCGCACCAGGGTGTCGTCGAGTCGGTCCACCAATGCCGCCACGGCCTCCGCCTCGATCTCCAGGGTGCGGCGGGCCATGGCAAGGATGTCGGCGGCGCTGACAGGTTGGGATGTCATAATGGCGCGCAGTATACGTGCCACTACCGTCCCCTTCCAGCCATGCCTTCCACCCTGGCCCTGATCCTGCTTCTGCTCATTACCGCGGTGTTGGCCACTACCCTGTTCCGCGCCCTGCGGCTACCGGCCCTGCTCGGCTATGTGCTGGTGGGTATCCTGCTCGGTCCATCGGGCCTCGAAATCGCCGCCCAATCGACAGAGACACGCGGCGTGGCCGAGTTCGGCGTGGTCTTTCTGATGTTCTCCATCGGCCTGGAATTTTCCCTGTCCAAACTCAAGACCCTACGCAGCCTGGTCTTCGGCCTTGGCGGTCTGCAGGTGTTGCTCACCATGCTGCTCGTTGCCGCCATCGGCCTTGCCGCCGGTCTCGGGCCGGAGGCCGGCCTGGCCCTGGGCGGTGCCCTGGCCATGTCTTCCACCGCCATCGTCAGCAAGCTGCTGGCGGAAAAGAATGAACTGGACACCCCGCACGGCCGCCGCATCATCAGCGTGCTGCTGTTCCAGGACCTGGCGGTGGTGCCGCTGCTGATCTTCATCCCGGCCCTGACCGGCGGCGCCGACATGGCCGCGGCCATGGCCATGGCGGGGCTGAAGGCAGTCATTGCCCTGGGTCTCATCCTGGTGCTCGGCCAACGCCTGCTGCGCCCCTGGCTGCACCTGGTGGCGGCGCGCAAATCGGATGAGCTGTTCATGCTCAACGTTTTGCTTATCACCCTCGGCCTGGCCTATATCACAGAGCTGGCTGGCCTGTCACTGGCCTTGGGCGCCTTCGTCGCCGGCATGCTGATCTCCGAGACCGAATACCGCTACCAGGTGGAAAGCGATATCCGCCCCTTCCGCGATGTGTTGATGGGCCTGTTCTTCGTGACCGTCGGCATGAGCCTCGATCTCGCCGTGGTGCGCTACCAGTTGCCGGACACCCTGACCATGCTGGCCCTGCTGCTGGCCGGGAAACTGCTGCTGATCGTGCTGCTTGCCGCTCTCTTCAGCGACAACTGGGGCACCGCCCTGCGCACTGGCCTGGGCCTCGCCCAGGCCGGCGAATTCGGCCTGGTGCTGCTGGTGCTGGCCGGCGACTACCAGCTGATCGCCTTTGAACTACGGCAGGCGACGCTGGCGGCCATGGTACTCTCCATGCTGCTCGCCCCGTTCCTGCTCCAGCATGGTGAGCGCCTGGCCCGCCAACTGGGCGGCGGCGCCTGGCTGGAACAGGCCCGCGGCGTCCATGAAATCGCCCAGAAGAGCTTTGGCGTCAGCAAGCATGTCATTCTTTGCGGCTATGGCCGCAGCGGCCAGAACCTGGCCCGCATTCTGGAGGCCGAGGGTGTCCCTTTCATCGCCCTCGATCACGACCCCAGCCGGGTGAAGGCCGCCGCCGCCGCCGGCGACAATGTCGTATTCGGCGACTGCACCCGCTCCGAGGTGCTGATGGCGGCCGGTCTCAACCGTGCTCGTGCCATCGTGGTCAGCTTCGCCAACACCTCCACCGCCATAAAGGTGCTGGCCACCACCCACCGCCTGCGCCCCGGCGCCCCGGTCATCGTCCGTACCCTGGACGATGCCGACCTCGATCGCCTGATGGAGGCCGGTGCCGTGGAAGTGGTGCCGGAAGTGCTGGAGGGCGCCCTCATGCTCGGCTCGCAAACCCTGCTGATGGCCGGTGTGCCGCTCGGCACCGTGCTCAAACGCATCCGCAAGATGCGGGAGGCGCGCTACAGCACGCTGCGTGGTTATTTCCAGGGGCTCACCGACGAGGAAGAAAGCGGCGGGCACGAGCGTCTTGCCTCGCTGCTATTGGAGGCAGGCCTGAGCGGCGTCGGGCAGACCCTGGGAGAGCTAGACCTGGAAGCGGAAGGTGTCACTGTCCTCGCCGTGCGCCGGCACGGCATCCGTGCCTTCGACCCCACTGCCGCCACCTTGCTGGAGGCCGGTGACATCGTCATCCTGCGGGGCCCACCCGAGGCGCTGGCGGCGGCCAGGCTGCGGCTGGGCATGAGTTGATCGAGACGCCGCCGCCGGACCCGTCACCGTCCGGCTTAAGTATGCCTTAATGTTGGCTTCAGTTTTGCTTAAGACCGGTTTTCTACACTGCGGTCTCGTTACCAAACCGGAGAACCGCGATGCAATTCAGCAAACTCTTTACCATCACCGTGGGCATCCTGCTCCTCACTTTCACCATTGGTTTCCTCACCATCCCTTACATTCTCGGTGGCCACCCCGGCGAGTCGAACATAGGTCTGGCCGAGCAACCCGCTGCCACAATGACGCAACGGGCGATGTCCTGAAGTCCCCGGCGCTACGCCTGTCGGTGTCGGCTGTCAGGCCAGTTCCTCAATATTGAACAAGCGCCGGTGTTCGAGGATGGCGTAGCGGTCGGTCATGCCGGCGATGTAGTCGCACACGGCGCGCGCCAGGCCGCCCTCGGCGCGCCCCTGATACTCAGGCGGCAAGCGCTTCGGCTCGGCGATGAACGCCGCGAACAGGTCATGGATCAAGCGACTGGCCTTCTCGCTCATGCGCACCACTTTGTAATGGCGGTACAGGTTCTGAAACAGAAAGCGCTTGAGGGCCAGGCTTTCTTCGCGCACAGCCGCACTGAAGGCGGCCAGCGGCGGGCAGGCGCGTAGCGCGTCGCTATCGGCCGGCCGGTGTTCGGCCAGGTTGGCGCGGGTCTGCCCGACCAGATCGGTGACCAGGGTGTTGATCATCCGGCGCACCGTCTCGTGGATCAGCCGGCGGTCGGTGAGCGTGGGATAGAGCCGGCGCACCGTGTCTAGGTGGCGGCGGAACAGCGCCACCTCTCCCAGTTGTTCGAGCGTGATGAGGCCGGAACGCAGGCCGTCATCGACGTCGTGGTTGTTGTAGGCCACCTCGTCGGCCAGGTTGACGATCTGCGCCTCCAGGCTCGGTTGCGTGCCAACCAGAAAGCGCTGGCCGACATCACCCAGCCTTTCGGCGTTCTTCTTCGAGCAGTGCTTGAGTATGCCTTCGCGCGCCTCGAAGGTGAGGTTAAGACCGTCGAACTCGGCGTATTTCTGTTCCAGCGCATCGACCACCCGCAAGGATTGCAGGTTGTGTTCAAAGCCGCCGTGCGCCTTCATGCAGTCGTTCAGGGCATCCTGGCCGGTGTGGCCGAACGGCGTGTGGCCGAGGTCGTGGGCCAGGGCGATGGTCTCGACCAGATCTTCATTCAGATTGAGAAGACGCGCCAGTGTACGGCCGATCTGCGCCACCTCCAGGCTATGGGTCAGGCGGGTGCGGAACAGGTCGCCCTCATGGTTGACGAACACCTGGGTCTTGTACTCCAGGCGGCGAAAGGCAGTGGAGTGGATGATGCGGTCGCGGTCGCGCTGGAACTCGGAGCGCGGCGCCGCCGGCGGCTCGGGATGGCGGCGGCCGCGCGACTGCGCGGAGTGGGCGGCGTAGGGGGCGAGGTCGGTCACGGTTGGTATCTTATCTTGGCAGCATTGTGGCGCATCACGATTTTCGCCGCGCGCTGTCTTGGCCTTCGCGCCCGGCAGGCCGTCACCCCTGGATCGATCCTGTAGCGCCGGTCAACGTCTGCCGCAGCAAATCGTCCGGGGCGTCGGCGGCGACGTAGCACTCGCCCAGCGTGCGGAACAGCACGAAGCGCATCCGGCCGGCCTCGACCTTCTTGTCCACGGCCATGTAATTCAGATAGGCCTCGACGCCCAGACTCGGCGCCACGGTGGGCAGTCCGGCGCGTTTGAACAGGCGAGCGATGCGTTCGACCTCGGTCTGCGTGATATTGCCCATGCGCCGCGACAGGTCGGCGGCCAGCATGGTGCCGGCGGCGACGCCTTCGCCGTGCAGCCAGACGCCGTAACCCATGCCGGCCTCGATGGCGTGACCGAAAGTGTGGCCCAGGTTGAGCAGGGCGCGGCTGCCGGCCTCGCGTTCGTCGGCGGCGACCACCTCGGCCTTGTTTTCGCAGGAGCGATGGATGGCATAGGCCAGCGCCGCGGGGTCGCGCGCCACCAGCTTGTCCATGTTCGCTTCCAACCATTCAAGAAAGGACCGATCGCGGATCAGGCCGTATTTGATGACCTCGGCCAGCCCCGCCGACAGTTCGCGCGCGGGCAGGGTGTTAAGCGTGGCGGTATCGGCCAGCACGAGCCGCGGCTGATAAAACGCGCCGATCATGTTCTTGCCCAGCGGATGGTTGATGCCGGTCTTGCCACCGACCGAGGAATCGACCTGGGCGAGCAACGTGGTGGGTGCCTGGATGAACGGCACGCCGCGCTGGTAGGACGCCGCGGCGAAGCCGGTCAGGTCGCCGATGACGCCGCCGCCGAGGGCGATGAGCGTGGTCTTGCGCTCGGCCCGGTGGCTCAGCAGGGCGTCAAAGATGAGATTCAGGGTTTCCCAGTTCTTGTAGACCTCGCCGTCCGGCAGGACGATGGGGAGTACCTCAACGCCGGCATTCTTGAGCGTCGCGGTCAGGCGGCCGAGGTAGAGCGGTCCGACCGTGGTGTTGGTGACGATGGCGACGCGCGGTTGCGCCAGCCGCGGCAGGATCAGGTCGGCCCGGTCCAGGAGGCCGGCGCCGATATGGATGGGGTAACTGCGCTCGCCCAAGTTGACGGTGAGGGTCTGCATGATGAATCTCTATGAGAGGTCTCTGGACAATTATAAGCGGCGTCCACAGTCACCCGCTGGCAATCGCCGGCAACGGGTCAGCCATTGTCCGCCGTCGGCGTTTCCTTGAAACGGGACCACCCCAGCCAGCCCAGGCCCCGCTTGAGCAAGCGCTTCGCCCGCCGCCCCTGGATATGCTTGAAGGCATAGACACTTCCTAGCGGGGTGGCGGGGTTGAACGCCATGAAGCCATGGTAGTCGCGCGCGTTTTTCATCCAGCCGCGTTTGTATTCGTCATGCCCAAACCCGTAGTCGAGCCTTCGCACATGGTCGTGGTCGAGCACGTGGGCAATCATGCGACTGGTGAGCACGACGCCAACACCCAGCTTTTTGTAGGCCTCGTGATAGGCCAGCCGGGCGCAGTGCGCGGTGCCGCCGCTGACGATCCAGAACTGCGCGGCGACCGGCTCGTCCCCCAGGCGCAGGATACCCAGCCGCAGACAACCCTTGCTGGCGCTCAGGCTCATGAGTTGCAGCGTTTCCGGCGCGAACATGGAGGGGAGCTCCTTCCAGCTATGACGCGAGACTTGGATATAGTCGGCAATGGCCGCCTCCAAACCGGCCGGACCGGTCACCAACACGAATTCCATGTCGCCCCGTCTTTCCAAGGCACGCTGCCGGCGTCTGACGTTGTAGCGCATGTTCGCGCTGCGCTGCGCAAAATAGGCGCCATAAGACAAGCCGGCGGTGTCCTCAAAGCGATTGTAGGAATTGGCATAAGTCTGTATGACGAAGCCGGCATCACGCAAGGCCCGATCGATGGTAACGCCCAGGGGCGAATCCAACTCGACCGGCCAGAGCCGGACGCCATCGTATCCGCGCCCTTCCAGGGCACCCAGCCGGAAATGTTTGAACAACGCCGTCAGAATACGCACCGGCTGTTCGACGCGCGGCGCGAACATCAGCGCCGTCGTTGTGTAATTCTCGGGGTTGCTGATGGCGCCGATGACATGACCTCGCCTGATCGCGTTATCGCGTGTGGTATAGCGCAGCGGCGCCAGCAGCAGTGGCTGGCCCGAGGAGGAGTCCTCCATGGCATAAAGGCGCAACTCATGGCCTTCGTCGAAAAAATTGCGCATCAGGTGTTCGAACCATGCCGGCTCGCGGAACAATCCCCGCCGCTCGATCTCACCGCTCAACAGTGTACGGTACGGCGCGGGGAGATCGGCGAAGCTTGAGAACTGGCGGATGCGGTAAGTCCCGTTCATAGTCTTGAGCGCCCTGTCGGGCAGTTCCGAAGCCCCGCTACTAGCGTTAAGCCGTTCCACGGCGACGGGCGGAAGGGGTGGTATTCCGCACCCTACCCGAGGCTTTCAAACAAACTATCTGGACTTAACCGGCAATGCAAGATGATTACCCAGGTCGATGGGGAGGAGAGGGCCTTGCCACGCCAGCCTGGATGGACTTTATACTGCGCTGAAACGCTGCGGCACCTGCAACCCACAACACACTACCAGTCATATGAAGATTGCCACCTGGAACGTCAATTCACTCAAGGTCCGCCTGCCACATCTGCTTGACTGGCTGGCCACCGCGTCGCCCGACATCGTCTGCCTGCAGGAGACCAAGCTGACTGACGACGCATTTCCGATTGCCGAGCTGGCAGCGGCTGGCTACAAGGCGGCGTATTCGGGTCAGAAGACCTACAACGGCGTCGCCATACTGAGCCAAAAGGAGGCTACCGAGGTGACCGTTGGCATTCCCGGTTTCGCCGATGAACAGAAACGGGTGCTAACAGTGACGGTGGCCGCCACACGGGTAATTTGCCTGTATGTGCCCAACGGGCAAAGCGTCGATTCCGAGAAATACCGCTACAAGCTTGCCTGGCTAGAAGCCCTGCAAAACTGGCTGAAAAGCGAGCTGACGCGGCACCCGCGCCTCGCCGTGCTCGGTGATTTCAACATTGCGCCGGAAGACCGCGACGTCCATGATCCGGCCGCCTGGGCCGGGCAGGTACTGTGTTCCGAGCCGGAACGCGCCCACTTCCGCGCCCTGCTCGGCCTGGGGCTCAAGGACGCGTTCCGCCTGTTCGACCAAGAAGAAAAGGCCTATTCATGGTGGGACTACCGGCAGGGCGGTTTTCGCCGCAACCTGGGCCTGCGCATCGACCATATCCTGCTCTCGCCAGAACTGGCTGACCGCTGCCGTAATTGCCGTATCGAGCGCGCACCGCGCACCTGGGAACGCCCTTCCGACCATGCCCCGGTGGCGGCCGAAATCGAGCTCTGACGCGCCCTGCGCGGTGTTCCAGAGCCTCACGGAACTTACCCCGTATATGGTGCTTTGTGCTAGCGCATGACACTATATTTAGTGTATCGTTGCCGACAGAGTTACCACCGTCACAAGGGAGATTCAAACCATGCAAGAAGCGCTGTTTCCAGAACTGGCAGAGCAGGATATTTCCACCGAGGTCCTCCTCGAAAAATATGCCAAAGGAGATGAAAAAAATGTCACCGACGTGCGTCTAAGGGTCGCCCGCGCACTGGCGGCGATCGAGGAACCAAAGACTCGCGCCCTATGGGAACGGCGTTTCTTCGAGGCCATGGAGGCCGGTTTCATCCCTGGCGGGCGCATCAACTCCGCCGCCGGCACCGAACTGCAGGCGACGCTGATCAACTGCTTCGTGCAGCCGGTGGGCGACGCCATCTCCGGCCTCTCCAATGGCAAACCCGGCATCTACAACGCGCTCGAAGAAGCCGCCGAGACCATGCGCCGCGGCGGCGGCGTCGGCTACGACTTCTCCACCATCCGGCCCAAGGGCTCACTGGTTAAAGGCACACAGTCGCGCGCCAGCGGCCCAATTTCGTATATGCGGGTTTTCGACCGCTCCTGCGAGACGGTGGAATCCGCCGGTGCCCGGCGCGGCGCCCAGATGGGTGTCTTGCGCTGCGACCACCCTGACATCGTTGACTTCATCCACGCCAAAGACCAGGGCGACCTGAAGAACTTCAACATCTCACTCGGCGTCACCGACGTCTTCATGCAGGCGGTTCAGGACGACGGCGATGTCGAACTCGTGCACAAGGCCCTGCCAGGCGACGAGCAGATGGCCACCGGCGCCTACCAGCGCGGCGATGGCCTGTGGGTCTACCGCAAGGTCAAGGCGCGCGAGTTGTGGGCCCAGGTGATGCACTCCACTTATGACCACGCCGAACCGGGCGTGCTGTTCCTCGACCGCATCAACAAGGACAACAACCTCGGCTATTGCGAGACTATCGAGGCGACCAACCCCTGCGGCGAGCAGCCCTTGCCGCCCTACGGCTGCTGTTGCCTGGGGTCGATCAACCTGACCCGGTTTGTGAAGTCAGGCTTTCTGCCCGAGGCCGAGTTCGATTTCGCCGGCCTCGGCAGGACCGTCGCCACGGCGGTGCGCATGCTCGACAACGTACTCGACCTGACCGCCTGGCCGCTCGAAAAGCAGCACATCGAGGCTCAGTCCAAGCGCCGCATCGGTCTCGGCTTCACCGGCCTGGGCGATGCCATGATCATGCTCGGCCTGCGCTACGACACCAATGCCGCCCGTGACTTCGCCGGCCAGGCCGCCCAGTTCATGCGCGACCAGGCCTACCAGGCGTCGGCCGAGCTGGCCCAGGAACGCGGCGCCTTCCCGCTGTTCAACGCCGACCTTTACCTCGCCGGCAGCAGCTTCGCCTCGCGCCTGCCGATGGAGCTAAAGGCCACCATCCGCGAGCACGGCATCCGCAACTCGCACCTGCTCTCCATCGCCCCCACCGGCACTATCTCGCTGGCCTTCGCCGACAACGCCAGCAACGGCATCGAGCCACCCTTCTCCTGGTACTACACACGCAAGAAACGGATGCCCGACGGCGGCACCAAGGAATACCAGGTCGAGGACCATGCCTACCGTCTCTACCGCGAGCACGGGGGCGATGTGGAACATTTGCCGGAAAGTTTCGTCACCGCGCTGGAAATCTCCGCCCTGGACCACATGCGCATGGTCGCCGCCGTGGCGCCGTATATCGATTCGGCCATCTCCAAGACGGTCAACGTGCCGGCCGAATACCCCTTCGACGACTTCGGCGAACTCTACAGCGCCGCCTGGCGCGCCGGGCTCAAGGGCATCACCACTTACCGCCCCAACGCCGTGCTCGGCAGCGTGCTCTCGGTGGAGAAAGAAAAGGCCGCGCCGCAAGACTTCCAGATCAGCGACGTCAACCGCCGCATCGAGATCAAGAACGTCCCGGCGCCGGTGCTGGAATCGCTCAAATGGCCTGGCCGGCCCAAGCTGCCCGGCGGCAACCTGGCCTGGAGTTACATGATCGAGTCGCCGCACGGCAGCTTCGCCATCTTCGTCGGCCACGTCGAAAACGTCCCTCAGAACGTTTCGGCGGGGGCTAACGTGAGCGGAGCGAACGTTAAGCCGTCAGGCGGCCGTAGCCAGAACGGCGGCGGCAAGGCCTGGCCGTTCGAGCTCTGGGTCAACGGTGCCGAACAGCCGCGCGGCCTCGGCGCCCTGGCCAAGACCCTGTCCATGGACATGCGCGCCAACGATCGCGCCTGGCTAAAACTCAAGCTTGAATCCCTGGCCAGGACACGCGGTGATGACGCCTGTTTCATCCCCTTCCCGCCGCACGGCGAGCTGCGCTCGGTGCCGAGCATGGTCGCCGCCATGGCGCAGATCGTGCAGTGGCGGCTGGAACAGCTCGGTGCCCTCGACGCCAGCGGTCCCAGCCCGCTGCTCGACGTCCTGTTCAGCCACAAGGAACCCAAGACCGGCACCGACGGCACCCTGTCCTGGACCGTGGACGTGCTCAACCCGGCCTCGGAAGACGACTTCGTCCTCGGCCTCAAGGAGATCACCCTGCCGGACGGCGTCACCCGGCCCTACTCGGTCTGGTTGGCCGGCGACTACCCGCGTGCCCTCGATGGCCTGTGCAAGGTGCTGTCGCTCGACATGCGGGTGATCGACCCGGCCTGGATCGGCATGAAGCTGAGGAAACTATTGAACTACCAGGAACCGCTCGGCGACTTCATGGCCAAGATACCCGGCTCGGAAAAGAGCCAGACCTGGCCGTCGACAGTGGCCTATGTCGCCCGGCTCATCATTCACCGCTACGCCATGCTGGGCCTCTTGACCGAGGATGGCCAGCCGATCCAGCAGATGGGCATCCTGGAGGCGCCCGCCCCGGCCGGCCAGGCCCCGGCCGCCATGCCGGCGATGAAGGGCAAGCGCTGCAAGGAGTGCGGCAACGAGACAGTGATCCGCAAGGACGGCTGCGACTTCTGCACGGCCTGCGGGGCGGTGGGGGCGTGCGGCTAAAAGCCTGCATACCTCATACCATTTATTTCGCATTTAAAGTAAATTAGGTCCACCAGTGTTGCCGCCATCTGGGGCGCACTGGATCGCAAAGGCCTGTGGTGTTTTTTGCATTACCTTGGCCAATGACCATCCACCGTAGGAGACTAAAGATGAAAATAAACTTACTTGCATTAACCGCTTTGGCGGCCTTGCCCATGGGGGCGGCCGGCGCCGATGCCCCCCCGCCAGCAGCCGCGACGCCGCCTGCGCCCGTGGCTGCACCGTATCAGTCCTGGACGGTAGCGAACCTGGCTGTACAGGCGCCGTTGGGCGGGCTCAAGGGGGATGCCGCCAAGGGCCGAAAACTGGCCATTGCCAGTGCCAAGGGCAATTGCCTGGCCTGCCACAAGATGCCCATACCCGAACAGGAGTTTCATGGAGAGATCGGCCCTGACCTCAATGGGGTGGCAAGCCGCTACAGCGAGGGCGAGCTGCGCTTGCGCATCATCAATATCCAGACGATCAACCCCAACAGTCTGATGCCACCCTTTTACAAACACCCCGACGAGTTGAAGCAAGTCGCGGCGAAATACAAAGGACAGACCATCCTTACCGCGCAAGAGGTCGAGGACGTGGTGGCCTATTTGCTGACGCTCAAATGAGGAGACGACCCATGAAACTGAATACAGCCATTCTGCTGGGCGCCGGGCTGACTGCCGCCATTTGCGGCGCCAGCGCACTTGCCGACGAAGCCTTCTCCGGCTATACCCTGCTCAAACAGGAAACCAAGGAGATGCAGGACGATGACTTCCTCAACCAGGGGATGGATACGGTTGCCAAAGGGGCAAAACTGTTTGCCACGAAAGGCAAGAAGGGAGTGTCCTGCGAAACCTGCCATGGCGAGAAAGGCAAAAGGATCAACCCCAAGAATATTGCCAAATACCCCATCCTCGACCCCAAGACCAAGCGTCCCCTCACCCTCCAGCAACGCATCCTCAATATGTGGACGGAACAGATGGGCAATGCACCGCTCAAGTATGAAAGCGACGACGCCCTGGCATTGGAGACCTTCGTTCGCCACCTGGCTCGCGGGCAAAAGGTGAATGTAAATACCCGTGGGGCCATGGCACCGTTCTATGAGCAGGGCAAGAAACTGTTCGAAAGCCGTGCCGGGCACCTCAATATGGCCTGCAATCTTTGCCATGACTATTATCCGAAGCATCTGCTGCGGGCGCAGGTTCTGTCGCAAGGGCAGACCAACGGCTTCCCGCTGTATCGCCTCGCCAATGGCAAAGTGGTCGGCACACAGACCCGCATCAATCAGTGCTTCAAATCTATCCGCGCTGAAGAACAACCCTATGGCACCGAGACATTCGCACTCATTGAGCTGTATCTGAATGCCCGTGGCAACGGGCTCAAGATTGAGACGCCGGCGGTACGTTTTTAGTGTTGGGCTGTGCAAATTTGCCGGGAAGGCGAAGCGTCGGCGGCCCGGGAATGCAAAACGCCCTGCCTTGGATGGCAGGGCGTTTTTATTGT
>JBBIVX010000021.1:0-42306 GCA_037439465.1 Hydrogenophilales bacterium
TGGCGGAAGCGGTGAGATTCGAACTCACGGAGGGGGGAACCCCTCGCCGGTTTTCAAGACCGGTGCCTTAAACCACTCGGCCACGCTTCCTGCGACCTGTTGCTCGCCGGTTTTGACTCCGGCCGCCGCTACACGGCTTCACATCGTTTGCGCCAATATGCGCCTGCGTCGCAATGCCGCGTCGCGGCATTGTCAAGACCGGTGTCTTAAACCACTCGACCACGCTGCCAGCGCCGGTATTTTACCCGACCCGGATCAGTCCCGTCCGCCATCCCCAGGCGTCAGCAGGCGCATGAATGGCGCTGCCTTGTCTAGGCACTCCTGGTATTCGGCCTCGACCCGGGAATCGGCGACGATGCCGCCACCCACGCCAAAGTGCAGGGTATCACCGCTGCTCACCAGGGTACGGATGACGATGTTCAAATCCATGTCGCCGGTGAAGCCGATATAACCAATGGCGCCGCAATACAGGCCGCGCCGATCCGCCTCCAATTCGTCGATGATGGCCATGGCCCGGCGCTTGGGTGCCCCGGTGATGGAACCGCCTGGGAAACAGGCGCGCAGCAGATCGAGTGCATCCCGTCCTGGGGCAAGCCGGCCGCTGACCGTACTGACCAGGTGATGCACTCCGGCGAAACTTTCCAACTGGAATAAGGCGGGCACGTCCACCGATCCGGTATGGCAGACCTTGCCCAGATCGTTGCGCAGCAAATCGACGATCATCAGGTTTTCCGCCCGGTCCTTGGCACTGGCGAGCAGAGCCTCGGCCTGTCGCCGATCGGCCTCCGCTTCGGCAAGGCGGGCACGGGTACCCTTGATGGGATGGCTGGTCACCTGCCCTGCCCGCAACGCCAAGAATCGTTCCGGCGAGGTCGATAGCACTTGCCCAAAGGGGTAGTTCAAGTAAGCGGAATATGGCGCGGGATTGGCCCGGCGCAGACATCCATAGAGGCCCCAGCGATCGCCACTCACCTGCGCCATGTAGCGCTGAGTCAGGTTGACCTGATAACAATCGCCGGCATGGATATATGCCTGGATGCGGGCGAACGCTCGCCGGTAGGCGGCGGGAGACATAACAGGATGCGGCGTCGTGGCGACCTTCCAGGGTCCTGCGGCCACGGGTCCGGGGTGGCTGAAACGCGCCACCCATTCACCCCAATATCGGTCGGTGGCGGCATCGCGACCGGCCCCGATGAGGTGGGTGGAGCGCTCCACATGATCGACCACCATGGCCCAGTCGTAGAGCCCCACTGCCATGTCGGGCATGGCCGCGGGCGACTCCGCCGACGCCGGCAATAGCCCGAGCGTCCTTGCCAGGTCGTAACCAAAATAGCCGATCGCCCCGCCGGCAAAGGGGAACAGCGTCTCTATTGCGGCCGGGGCCAAAGCCTCACGCAACAGCAGCAACGGGTCACGCCGACTCGTCCGGTGGCCATGCCGGGTTTCGATGCGGGTGACGCCGGAGCGGGTAACCAGCGTCGCATAAGGCCGGGCGGCGAGGATATCCCAGCGTCCCGCCGTCGTCCACGGCCGGCCACTGTCAAGAAAGACGGCCCATTCCTCAGCGGCGATGGCCTCGAACAGCCGGGCGCTGTCAGGCTGATAGGGGAGCGGAGTGACTCGCATGCATCGCCCCGTCCATCAACGGACCGCCGTCTGGATGAGCGCGCGTCGCTCGGTTATTGCAGGATATTGCCAAATACCTTCTTGAGCAGATCGGTGGTCCTGGCCAGCGGATTCTCCCGGATATTTTTCTCCTCTGCCGCCACCATCTTGAACAGTCCGTCCAGAGCCTTGTCGGTGACATAGGCATCCAGGTCTTTGGAGCTTCCCCCCAACATCTTGGCCAAAGACCCCGCCTTGCCCATAAGCTTCTTGTAAGCGGCGGTCACGCCAGCCTGGTCGGTTGCCCCCTGGACGATGGGCAGAAAACGTTCGGCCAGCCTGGTCGCGCTGTGTTTGCGAAAATACTGGGTGGCGGCATCGTCGGGTCCTTTGAGTATGGCCGTGGCATCCTCGATCGACATCGCGCGTATGGCATCGGCGAAGACCGCCGCCGCCTCCGGAGCGGCCTTCTCGGCGGCGTGATTCAGGGTCGCCACGAATTCGTCGGCGACCTTGTCCTGGCCAAGCTTGCGCAAGGTCTTCTCCACCTTGGCCAGATTCCCCGGCATGGGTATCTTGACGTTCAGATTATTGAGGTAACCGCCCTCCTTGCCGAGCTGGGCGATAGCCGCCTGGGTACCCTTCGCCAGCGCCTGCTTCAAGGCCTGCGCCGTCTCTGCCTGGCCGGATGGCAGGGTTGCGCCCTGGCTGCTGGCGGCACCCAGGCCGTTGAGCAAATCCGCCAGATTGGCGTGCGCGGCACCCGCCGCCTGCAATAACAGACAAGCAAGCAAGGCAAAGCGGTATAAAACTCGATGGTTCATGATGGCTCCAAGAAATCGGTGGACAGATATTGCCGCTATTGGGGCATGTTACCGCAATCAATGCACGACCTGGCCGGTCGAGGCCATGGCGCCGGTCAGAGAAGGCAATGACAGATCCCAGCCGGTACGGGGCAGGGTATCGTCAAATAGTTTGATAACGCCGTGCAGTCCAGCGGCATCGAGATTGAGTTGCATGGCGCGGCCCTCGCGGCCGAGAAATTCCAGCCGCCAGTGTGCGCCGCCACTCAGCGTATGAAGTTTGACCTCGGCGATCAACGTCGGCCCATCCTCGAACAGCGACCGGCCCGTTTCGTTGAAAGGCTGCTCGAACTCACCGTCCCGCACTTTCTCGTCATGGCGGTAGGCGAGGAGTTCCTGGCGGACGGCAGGGTCGGTGGCGGCTATAGCCTTCTCTGCGAGTTTGAACAGGGCCGGCAGCAAGCCCTTGGTCAGACGCCGACTCAACCAGGCTTCAGCGATTTCGCCGCCCTGCAGACGTAATCGCAGGAGCAACCTATCCTCCCACGCATCATAGCCAAGATTGATCTGCTCGACGGACAGGGATCGAGCCGAGGGCTGCAGCGGCATGGAGCTACTGTCTGCGTCCCGGCTTCCACTCGGCGGCCATGACCTGCGCCTTGGCGATGTCTTCCTGAGTCATACCCTTGGCCTCTTCCCGCAGCCAATCGCCAGCCACGGCATTGCCGCCT
Source organism: Hydrogenophilales bacterium (assembly GCA_037439465.1). GTDB lineage: Bacteria > Pseudomonadota > Gammaproteobacteria > Burkholderiales > Thiobacillaceae > Parasulfuritortus. The sequence goes on from JBBIVX010000021.1 coordinate 3,140, forward strand.
TTCACTGCCCGTTCGAACCAGGCATAGGCCTGTATCTTGTCCTGAGCCACAACCTTGCCACGGCTATAAATCTGCCCCAAGGCGAAATAGGCATCGACCACACCCTGTTTCGCCGCTTTCATGTACCAGGAGAAGGCCTCTTTTAAATTGGGATCGGTGCCCTGCCCCTGTTCGGTCATCAAGCCGATCTGATATTGAGCCAGTGCCATGCCTTTTTCCGCCAGTGGCCGGAACAGGTTGAAGGCCTTCGGATAATCGGCACAGCCATAGACATGCAAGGCCTGATCATAGGGATCCTCGTCCTCCGCCTGGGCGAGCGGCACGCACCACAAAGCGCCCAACAGGGCAATAACCATTCCCTTGTTCATCGTCACCTCCATCACTCGTGATCTCCATTTTATTCGGGTCGGCCTTCCTGGCAACGTATCGACCCGACAATGATCAAGTGCTCACTCTATCGCCCCACCCACCTTCTGCAAAGCATCCTTGAGGGTTTCCTCGGGCAGGGCATTGAGACTTTCCCCCAGCGACTCCGCGGCATCGATGGTCTCCCGGTTGGGCGGCAGCGACGTCGTATCCAGGTTGGCCACCAGCACGGCAGCGGAACCCACCACCTGCAACAGCCCCTCTCTTTCCCGCATCAGGAGTTCCAGTTCCTTCCGCAGCAGCGAAACTTCCCGGTCATTCATGGCGTGCACGGTCATGCCTGTACTCTCTCATCAACGTGTTCAGAGCGCGGATAATATCGCGCATCGAGCACTTCTTCTAACCCCATGCCCCTGCGCCCCGCCCATCTCGATGAATCAGTCATCGGCCAACCCCTGGCCTATGACCTCTACACGTCCGCCGGCGTCCTGGTGGCCTGTGCCGGCACGCAAATCCCCGATCGCGAACACCTCATCCGGTTGCTTTCCCGGCCACTGTTCCGGCAAGCGGACGGTCACCACGACGACATTAACCTGCCGGCCCGGTTGCAACGGCTACTGGTCGAATGGCCGCAGGCCCTGCCTCTGGCCGGTGGCCCGGCGCTGGAGACAGCCATGCGGGCCCATGCCCGCGTCCTCATCGCCCTGGCCGAGGAAGATCATGACGCCTGTCTGGGACTGGCCCGACTGCTCCCCCTGCGCGACCCCGCCGTCCGTCATTGCCTGTTGACCGCGATTATCGCCGGCGATCTGGGAACGCTGATGGACCTGCCGGTTGCCACGCTGGAGTCCCTCAGCGGCGCCGCCCTGACCATGAATCTGGCAGCCATGCGGCTGCACGCCGAACTGGCGCAGGGATTGACGAGCTTCGACGCAGCGGCGCGCGCCGAGATGCGCAACCATCCCGAGCACGGCGTCAAGTTGCTCATGGCGGGTGGCCTCGCCGACTCCGTCTGGCTGACTGCCGTGCGCCAGCACCATGAAAACCTTGATGGCAGCGGCTATCCCGCCGGCCTGCGCGACGAGGCCATCGGCCTGCCCGCCCGTATCCTGCGCGTCGCTGATTACTATGCGGCCAAGATCAGTGGCCGCCACTACCGTCCGGCAAGGTCCGTCCAATTCGCCATGCAGCGGCTATTCGGTCCGGAACGCGGCCACCTGGACACCCACCTGGCCACACTCCTGCTTCGTTACAGTGGCCTCTACCCGCCCGGCACCCTGGTCCGGCTGGCCAGTCGCGAAATCGCCGTGGTGACACGCAAACAAGGCAACGGCGAAACGGCCGGCACCGTCACGGCATTCATGAATAATCTGGGACACCTGCTGAAAACCCCACTGGAACGACACACCGGCACAACCGACTACGCCATACTCGATGTCACCGAGGCTGAACCAGCCTGGCCGGAAATCCGCTGGGCAAACTATTGGGGGTACTGATCGCCGGTCTCAACACAACCGTTAATTTAAGTTTCATATAGCTTATTTTTCATGTTAAGGTTTGCTTAAGGTTATCTTAAGACTTCACTGATCTTGGAATAGTCTTGTTAAGGCTGGTACTTGCCAGAGCATGAGAGGAGAAAATAATTATGATGATCATTGCCGACGTGGCAGCAATCGGTACTGCCATATTCACTGTTCTGTTCTCGCTGTGGATGTTGCAACAGCTTCTAAAGAAATAAGCCCACACCGCCTTGCCATTGCCTAGCCGCAATGACACAACGCTCGTCGTGCTAACGGCGGGGGGCGCTCCCATAGAGTTTGATCGCGCCTACTCTGCTCGGCGCCGGGGCCGTACTCGCACCAAGAAGTAAGACCGTCATTGGGGGATGGAGGGTGATTGACCGTCCATCGGTTTTGTCTGTTGGGGAAGGAGGAGAACCACATGGAAGCAACCCAAGCAGCACCCGTTGATTACGACATGGGGGTGGTTAGATGGTTTACCGTCGCCGCCGCCATTTATGCCGTGGTCGGCACATTACTCGGCGTGTGGATCGCGTCGGAGCTGGCCTGGCCGGCCATGAACCTGGACAGCGAGTACCTCACGTTCGGCCGATTGCGGCCATTGCATACCAACGCGGTGATCTTCGCCTTCGGCGGCTGCGTGCTGTTCGCCACCGGTTATTACATCGTCCAGCGCACCGGCGCCACGCGTCTGTGGAGCAACGGCCTGGCCTGGTTTCACTTCTGGGGCTGGAACCTGATCATCGTGCTGGCGGTCCTCGCCCTTCCCGGCGGGCTCTCGCAAGGCAAGGAGTATGCCGAACTGCCCTGGTGGATGGACATCATGATCGCAGTCGTCTGGCTATCCTATGGCCTCAACTACATCATGACCGTGGCGATCCGCAAAACCACCCATATCTACGTCTCCAACTGGTTCACCATGGGCATGATCATCATGATCACCTACCTGCACGTGGTGAACAGCCTGGCGTTGCCAGTCGACTGGGCGACATCCTATTCCATCTTCTCCGGCGTGCAGGACGCCATGGTGCAATGGTGGTGGGGACACAACGCGGTAGGCTTCTATCTGACCGCCGGTTTCCTCGGCATCATGTATTACTTCGTGCCCAAGCAGGCACAACGGCCGGTGTTTTCCTATCGCCTGTCGGTACTGCACTTCTGGGGGCTGATGTTCGGCTATGTCTGGCTGGGTGCGCATCATCTGCAATACACCGCCCTGCCCGACTGGGCCGGATCGCTGGGCGCGGCAGTCTCACTGGCGATGATCATCCCCTCCTGGGGCGGAGCCATGAACGGCATGATGACCCTGTCCGGCGCCTGGGACAAACTGCGCACCGACTATGTGCTGCGCTTCCTGGTGGTGTCGCTGGCGTTCTATGCCATGTCCACCTTTGAAGGCCCGGTAATGTCGATCAAGACGGTGAACGCCTTGTCGCACTATACCGACTGGACAATCGGCCATGTCCATTCCGGCGCCCTCGGCTGGATGTCCATGGTCTCCTTCGGTGCCCTCTATCACATGGTGAAGAAGTTGTGGGGCGTGGACGCGATGTACTCCGACCGGCTGGTCAACGTGCATTTCTGGCTGGCCACCATCGGCACCGTGGTGTACATCGTGGCGATGTGGGTCTCCGGCATCATGCAGGGCCTGATGTGGCGCGACTATGACGAATACGGCACGCTGAGCTACACCTTCGTCGAATCGGTCGCCGCCATGCATCCCTACTATGCGATGCGCATGATTGGTGGCCTGATCTTCAATCTGGGCGCCTGGATCTGCCTGTACAACGTGATCATGACCGTCCGCCAGGCTAGCGCCCGGCGCCCGGTCGGCGCCGTTGCGGCCCAAGCCTGAGGAGAACGACATGTCCGATCATGAGCCTATCCATTCCACCAAATTCCAGGACAAGATCGAGCGCAATACGCTGCTGATGTTCGTCATGGTGGCCTTCGCCGTGGCGATTGGCGGCATCGTCGAGATCGTGCCGCTGTTCTATCTGCCCAACACCGGCCTGGGAGTGGACCGCCAAGGTCAATTCACCGACTTCAACGGCACCCGCCACATGGGCAAGGATGGCACTCCCATCGCCATGGACAAGATCGTCTGGAATCCGGCGACTTCAGCGCACAAGACCCTGGCCGACTGGCAGCCGGGCGATGGCGTGCGTCCCTACAAAGCGCTGGAAACAGCGGGCCGGGCGGTGTTCATCCGCGAAGGCTGCTTCCTCTGCCATTCGCAGATGATCCGTCCGTTCCGTGATGAGAAGGACCGCTACGGTCACTATTCGATCGCAGAGGAGTCGATGTACGACCACACCTATCAGTGGGGTTCAAAGCGCACCGGCCCAGATCTGGCGCGAGTCGGGGGCAAGTATTCCGACGAATGGCATCGACGCCACCTGCGCTACCCTCGCGAAGTAGTACCCGAGTCGGTCATGCCCAATTATTTCTGGCTGGAAAACAAGCCGGTCAACGTGGAACGCACGCTCGATACCCTCCGGCTGATGACCCGGATGCCATTTAATCCCGTGCCCGGAAACATTTACAGCGAAGCCTATCTGGCGAGCGCACAGGAGGAACTGGCGGGCAAGACCGATCTCGATGCCCTGGTCGCCTATTTGCAGAGTCTGGGCAATCACATCAAGTTCGAGGAAGGCGTGAACTACCGTGACTAAGGCGCTGGCATACCTTGGCATGGACGTAAATACCATGACGCTGAACGACTGGCTGGGCGTGTTTTTCGTCCTGGTCGCCGCGATCGGCATGGTCGCAACCTATGTCATGGTATTCCGGCCATCCAACAAAAGGGCCTTCGATGCCCAGCGCAGCATGGCGCTGGATGACGACGACCCGGCGAAATTGGAGAACAAGCGATGAACGACAAACACGAGGCGAAGGACGTATCCACCACCGGCCATATCTGGGATAACGACCTGGCGGATTTCCTCAACCCTCCGCCCAAGTGGTGGATGGTAGGGCTGGCCGCCAGCGCCATCTGGTGCGTGGTGTACATGATCTATTACCCGACCATTCCGGTCACCCTGGCCAACACCTTCACCAAGGGCCTGGGCGGGTGGACGGCGATCAAGGAAATGGAAGAGGCAAAAAGCGTGGTCGATGAGGTGCGCGGCAAGTACGAGGCCAGGATCAAGGACATGACGCCGGCGGCGATTCTCGCCGACAGCGAATTGTCCGAATACGTCGCGCGTTCCGGCAAGGTGTTGTTCGGCGATAACTGCGCCGCCTGCCATGGTCAGAATGGCATTGGCACCACAGACCGGCACGGCCTGTTCGCGCCCATCCTGAACGATGACGACTGGTTGTACGGCGGCACGGTCGACGCTATCCACACCACCATCACCGATGGCCGTCAACCAATGATGCCGGCGCACAAGGACACTCTATCCGCCGCAGAAGTCGACACCTTGGCTAAGGCCATTGCCCAGGGCGATCCCACGACCACGCCGTTGTTCGCGGAAAAGGGTTGCACCGGCTGTCATGGCCAGGACGGCAAGGGAATGCAGGCCATGGGGGCGGCAAATCTGCACGACGCCATCTGGCGCTTCCAGAGCTCGGTCGAGGGCATCAAGGAAACCATCCTCTACGGCGTCAACTCCGGCGACCCCAAGACCCGCACGGCGGTCATGCCCAGCTTCAAGGAAGCCGGTAAATTGTCCGAGTCCGAAATCAAAAAGCTTGCGGTCTACGTCTACAAGCTGGGCGGCGGCCAGCCGGAAGCGCCAGCGGAGGCCCCCATGGCAGCCGCAGAGGAAACCCACGAAAAACCCGCCGAATCCAAGTGAGCGGGGCAGATCGGGGCTGAGCGGCTTACACCGCGCCAATCGCAAGCGCGTTAGGAGGAGGGGAAACCCTCCTCTTTTTTGACTATCATCAACAAACCGGCCGACCGGCGCGGCACCGGGGCCCCAGTAATATGGTTACATCGGATTGACCCGCAATGCGGCCCAAGAGGAGTGAAGTGTGAACGACCAGGTGGAAAAGACGGGTGACGTCACCGGCATCTACAAGGAATTTGAGACCTGGTCGGTGAACACCGGTGGCAAGACCATCCATGCCAAACGCATGCCTGGTTTCTTCCGTAGGCTGAAACATCTCACGCAGTTCGCGCTGTGGCTGCCTTTTTTTCTGCTGCCCTATCTGCGCTGGGAAGGCCATCAAGCCATACTGCTCGACATCGAACAGCGCCAGTTCCACTTTTTCGATCTCACCGTTCTTCCTCAGGACATCTGGATGCTGTCCCTGCTTCTGCTCGCCGCGGCGATGGTGTTGTTTGCCGCAACATCGGTAGCGTCAAGGGTATGGTGCGGGTTCTTCTGCTTCCAGACGGCCTGGACCGACTGGTTCACCTGGATCGAGGACAAGATCGAGGGCAACCCGACCACCCGCCGCAAGCTCGATCAGGCACCCTGGACCTTCACCAAGTTCCGCAAGAAGGCGACCAAGCATGCCCTATGGATGGCCATCGCCCTGCTTACCGGTATCAGCTTCTCGATCTGGTTCGTGGACGCCTTCTGGTACTGGGACCATCTGCTGCACCTGCAACTGCCCATGGTCGGCTGGGTGGTGTTGCTCATGTTCTTTCTCGGCACATACATCCTCGCGGGATTCCTGCGCGAACAGACCTGTTTCTGGCTTTGTCCCTATGCCCGTATCCAGGGAGTGATGACCGATACCCAGACCATCCTGCCTTCCTACGATTTCAACCGTGGCGAGCCACGCGGCAAGCTCAAACGCGGCACGGCCGCCGGCCGGCAAGGCGACTGCATCGACTGTTTCCAATGTGTGCAGGTGTGCCCCACAGGCGTCGATATTCGCGAAGGACAGCAGCTTGGCTGTATCACCTGCGGACTGTGCATCGACGCCTGCGATTCGGTCATGGAAAAGATCGGCAAACCCCATGGGTTGATCCGCTATGCCTCGCTGGACGAGTTGTCAGGCAGGCCGGCCAAAAAGATGTATCAGCACGTGCGCACCTGGGTCTATGTCGGCATCATCCTCATTGCCTTGTCCGGCATCGGCTATGGCCTGACCCATCTCGGTTCACTGACCTTAAAGGTCATCGCCGGGCGGCAGCCGCTTTATGTGGTGATGAGCGATGGCTCGATACAAAACAAATATACGTTCAAGGTGCTCAACAAGACCGGCCGCGATTTCCGGGTACGGGTCAGGGCCGAGGATATGGAGGTGCCTGGCCTCGTCCTCATCGGTGCGGAACATCTGCCGCTGCTGCATCACGGCCGCATGACCTCGTTTACGCTGTTCGTCAGGGCGCCGCGCCGCGAGATCAAGCGGGAAGTATCCCCCATAGAATTCTATGTGGAAGATGCCGAGAACCCGAAAATCCATGCCGAATACAGCAGCAAGTTCAACGCGCCCAAACCCTGACAGGAATCGACACCATGATCTCGCAACAGCATAAATGGGGGATGCGTAACCCCTGGTTTCTGGGGATACTCGGCCTGATCCTGTTGGTATTCGCGGTCAACGGTGTCTTTGTCTGGCTCTCGACGCACCGCCCTTCAACGCTGGTGGACCTGGAGTACAAGACCCACGACCGCAAAAGCAACGCTGCGGCGGTCAACGAACTGGCGGCGCGCCAGGCGCTGGCCTGGCAAACCACAATCAGGATGCCAACGGCACTAACCACCGGAGAGCCCGCCTCCTTCGAGATTCATGTGGCGGACCGCGCCGGCCAGCCGGTGCGCGAAGGCATTCTGACAGTCGAGGCCTACCGTCCCTCGGATGCGAGCCGTGATTTCTCCGTTCCGTTCAGGGAAATCGCCTCCGGCACATACCAGGGCACCCTCACCTTTCCGCTGAAGGGCTATTGGGAATTGCACCTGCGCCTCGAACGCGGCAACAACCTGTTCACCGTGGCTACCGACCGCTTCCTGGTGGCCGCCGCACCCTGAGCCGGTCATCGGCCCGGCTGGCCGCGATCGGATGACGCCCTGGCATCGGCCAACAAGGGTTGTACCAGCCTATCGAAATCCCTGGGGGGGACATATTGCAGCACGGGCTTGCCGCCGCCCAAGGTGATATCCAAGCCATGCCACGGGTAGAGCAAGTGAACGGTGTCGCCTTTCCTTTCAGGCAGGCGTTGCCCCGGTCGCCCGAAACGTCGGACAAACGTCGCCTCGTCCAGACTCACCGCCGGCAAATAGGTGAGGCCACTGATCGGCAGCGCCCGCAGCCTCGCCTGATCCTCCGGCCTGAGGACGATGCGCTTGCCGCTGATGCCAGCGCGCATCCCCAGGCCGCGGTCATAAATGGCCTGCAGTTCCTCTTCGGGGATAGAGATCGACACAACGATCTTTGCCTTCAACCCGGCGAGGTTGACCTGTTCAAAGTAGGCTTCTGCCGCCAATCGCCCGTCCGACATTCTAAACAGCCCCGGCTTGGCCACCTCCCGGAAACGTCGTTCAGCCTCCGCCACCGTACTCGCCCCCAACGTCAAGGCAAAGATGCGCGACGTATCCGCAGTCGGATGCCCGATCTGCCAGGGCAGGTCGTCGGGAACCACGGGCGTATCCGCCGAATAACGGAAAAAGGACAATAAAATCGAAATAATGATTAACAGACCCCAAATCCAGTACTGCTTGCGCCAATTTGTCATGGGTAGATGTGTCGGCAAAACAAAATAAAACACGATAGGCGCAGATTAGCTTGGCAAAAGGCTTGTTACCAGGCGATTTGGACGATAAGCTTAACGTGAGCTTAAGCTCAGCTTAAACCAAGCTTAAGATCAGGTTTGGATGCAGTTTGGTTGGATAAACGGCAGGGTGTGATCTGGGTCGTTTGCTGGCTACGCAAGCGGCACATTTTCAAACCGTGTTCGAAACAACCTATTTACAGGCAGAAAGTTTGAAGAAGTGCCGAAGTGGGTCGTACCTGTCTTGACTGTAGGTGCGGCTTTATTGGAGAACTGTGCCGTCGCAGGCGCATTTTTGAGGAAGCAAATACCATGAGTAATGCTATTTTTGGTTGGCTCAAAACCCGTGGCGGTGCATCCACCAACACGGTATCCGAATCCAGTCGAGGCGTGAAAGCGACCACCGTGGCCGCCCTGCTGCTCGGCACTTTCGGTCTCGGCGCGTGGACCGACAGCCAGGCCGTACCCGCCTTCGCCCGCCAGACCGGCATGGCTTGCCTGGCCTGCCACTATCAATCCTACCCGGCACTCAATGCCTTCGGCCGCGCTTTCAAGGGCGCCGGCTTCACCCTGACCGGGGCGCAGGAGAAAATCGAAGGCGACGACCTCTCCCTGCCCAATGTTCTCAATGCCTCCCTGGTAACCAAGATCCGTTACCAGAAAACCAATGGCAAAGACAAAACGGTAGCCACCAACACAGGCGAACTGCAGTTCCCGGACGAAGGCGCACTGCTGATCGGCGGCCGCGCCAGTGAGCACATCGGCTACCTGCTCGAGCTGGCCACATTTGGCACAGCCGAGGACAACGGCGATGTGAATTTCTTCGCCTCCTTCAAGATGCCATTCAGCTACAAGATGGGCAACACCGACCTGTCGTTCATCCCCTACTCCACCGACAGTCTTGGCGCCAGCTACGGCTTTGAAACGCTCAACACCGGCGCGGTGCGCAACATCCGTGTCGGCGAGGACCGCTCCGCCCTGATGGCCCAACAATACCTCGGCCTTGGCGCCGGCGCCGCCGAAGGCTTCGCCTTCGTGGCCGCAAACGAGATGGGCTTTGTCAATTTCAGCCTGTGGGCCCCGGTGCATGGCAACGCCTCGGTGAAACAATTGGCGCCCTACCTGCGCGCCGCCTGGACGCCGACCTTTGGCAACTGGGACGCCGGACTGGGCTTCCAACATTACTCGGGCAAGGCCAAGATCGACGACAACAGCTCGGCAACCGGTAATACCGTGTCGTTCGCCACCAAGGGCTGGGCCATCGACGGCCAACTCCAGGGCGAAGTCGGCGGCATGCCTCTCGGGGTCTATGCAGCCTATGGCAACGTTGATTCCAATACCAGCTTCAACAGCAGCGGCTCTGACCGTAATGCCTGGTCTATCCATGGCCAGCTTGGCGTCATTCCCAACAAGGCTACGGTGATTCTCGGCTATCGCAGCGCGGATCGGGGCACAGCCACGCGTGACAAAGACAACGCCTTCACCATCGGCGGCACCTACCAGCTGGCGCAAAACGTGCAGCTTCAGCTCGATCACGTGATGCGCGACGGCAACCGCTTCGACAGCGGCGCCGGCGCCCCGGCTAGCGGTGACACCCAGACCACGCTGATGCTGTTCAGCGCCTTCTGATCGGAGACTTAAGTGCGCGGTATTCACGCCTCATACCTGCTTTTGCCACTGGCGATCGCGCTCATGTCCGGCTGCGCCCCGATGGGCGCCAAGCCGGGCTGGATCGAGGTCACTTCCGAGCCAGCCGGCGCGGAAGTCTATGTCATGGGCGGCAGGGTCGGTGTGACGCCGCTCAGTCTGGACCAGAATCTGGCCTTCCCGCTCACCTTCCCGAGCGAGAAACAGGCGCTCTACGGTGCCGTCGAGTTGCGTAAGGAGGGATGCACTCCCGCCACGCAACGAATCGGCACCCGCGCGCTGGCCAAGGGGCTGCAGATCAAGCTCGAATGCGGCGCAGCGGCGGCACAAGCGGCAACCGCCGGGCCGCACCAGGCGGCACAGCCTAGCCAAACGCCGCCGGTCACGTCCGCCGCTCCGATTGCCGCACCGGTTCAACCCCCGGCACCGCCGTTGGCGGCACCGGCAGTGCCGCAAAAACCGGACATGGCGTCACGCCTGCGACAAGTGCAGGAGTTGCGCGACAAGGGACTGATCACGGAACAGGAGATGCAGGAAGTACGTAGGCGTCTGCTCGGAGAAATATGAGCGCAAGCGCTGTTTTACCAGTGGATCAACTATTGATGAGAGGAGCTAGAAAAAATGCGTGCGAATTCACATAGATTCATTCAAACACTGCAACTGGCCGCAGCGGTAGGTCTGCTTGCGGGCGCCACTTCGACCGTCTTTGCCGCCGACGGCATGGCCCTGGCGAAGAAACACAACTGCCTCGCCTGCCACAGCGTCGACAAGAAGGTAGTCGGGCCCGCCTACAAGGATGTGGCGGCCAAGTACAAGGGTGACGCCAGTGCTATCGACAAACTCACCGCCAAAGTAAAAAACGGCGGCAAGGGCGTCTGGGGCGGCACACCCATGCCCCCCAACAAAAAAGTGCCGGATGCCGACATCAAGGCTCTGGTGACCTGGGTGTTATCGCTGTAATCGCTTCCTAATGTTGCGAAGGGCACTGGGCGATCAACCGCCCGTGCCCTTCGCTTTTTTTTTACCCTATCCGCTCAGGGCCTGTCCTCACCGCATCCTTTTGCATGCCTTCGACGAAGGCGCGAACACTGTCGGCACGGGTGTATTCCGCTGCCTTCATGGCATCGCGGATCAAGGCCTTGTGCCAGATGTCACCGCTGCCGGCGGCCAGTGCCTCACGGTCCGCGGCCTCGGCGAAACGCGGGTAAAAAATGCGGCGACGGCGGTCACGGTCGAACCACCAGGCATTGGTGGCCACATATTCGTAGCCAAAGGGCAGAAGCGCCGCGCCGAATTCGGCACCATCAGGCCAACCCTCCCGGCCCGTGCCGGCGGCGCCGATAAACCCGGCCCCGACCAGACGGTCGATGAGGCGGGCGACCTCGCGCAAGGCACAATGAGCGATATAGAGATAATGACTGCGCTGCAGGGTCAGCGCGGCCACGCCCGCCTCATCCACCTCGCGCAGCGGCGGCGCCGCGGCCGGCGTACCCAGTGCATTGACATGATGCAGCACCACTCCGACCGGATGGGACAGCATGGGCGGATTGCGTCCTTCGATGTAGTTCACCACGCTGAATCCATAGCGCACATAGGCATCGATGTCGGTACGCAGGGCCAAGTCCCCTTGCAGCGACTTGTGCAGATCGAACAGTGTGAGCAGCCGGTCGGCCGGCACCGGCATCACCAGGGTGAAGCGATGGCCATCGGGAAAGCCGCCGCCCACCGCCTCTTCCTCTTCGCGCTGCGGGAACACCCGCAGGTTGTAACGCGCCGCCCGTTCCCGGCCCAGCTTGTCGAGCCAGGCGCCGGGATGAAGGCTCTGCGCCGTGAGGCCGAGATCGACGAAACGCTCGGACGCAGTGAGGGTCACCACCTCGTCACCGGCATAACGAAGTTCCAATGAAGACAGGCCGCCGGCATAGCGAAAGCGTGTCTTGTGACCGTCGGCGTCACACCACTCGGCCGACCACCCCTTTTTCTCAAAACGGAATGACGTCGGCACGAGGTCGCCGAAAACGAGCCGACTGGGCAGATCGGCCACAGACTTCACCTCGGCCAATACAGCGACCGGCACCGCCGGCGGCCGCTCGATGGCAGGCAGGCGCATCAGTTTGGGGTAGACGGGCGGGCGGGATGGGGCGGCGGTTTCCATGGGCGCATTATATCTGAGCGGATAACTCGGATTAATGGACCATATTTTTCCGCCCCCGCCCTATGGCATGATGATGCGCCGCCCGACCGTCGAACCGTGATGCTCGAAACCCTGCAAACCGCCCTGGCTGCCAACCCCGTCTTTTCCGGCGGGCTGATGCTTGGGATATTCGGCCTTTTGGCGATGTGGCTGCGCGAGGTACCCGGCAAGCTGATGTCCTGGGCTCGGCAGTTCTTCGTGGTGACCCTCAGTTTCGATTCCCGCGACGAGCTCATGTTCACCACCCTGGTGGAGTACATGCATGCCCAGGACGCCCTGCGCGGAAGTCACAACTTCACTGTGCGCGCCGTGCGCCAGGGACCTGCCTATCAAAATCTGGCCGATGAGTTGCAGCAGGGCGGCAGACCCGAGGCCTACCTGTCGCCAGGCGAGGGCTTCCATATTTTCCGCCTCGATGGCCACTGGATGTGGATGCAGCGCGAGGTGCAGGTAGCCGCCAACGTCATTGAGAAGATCACCCTGTCCATGTTCGGCCGCGACCGCCAGCCGATGGAGCGATTCGTCCAGGATGCCCTGGAACACCGCATGGCGCGCGAGCTGAACCAGGTAGCCATCTACATCCCCAGCCCCTACACCAATGAATGGCAACGGGCGCGTCTGAGCAACAATCGGCGGCTCGACTCCATCGTCCTCAAGGCCGGCCAGACCGAATCCATTTTGGCCGACCTCAAGACATTCTTCACCTCGCGCCTGCGTTATGAGAATCTGGGCATCCCCTGGCGACGGGGTTACCTGCTGTATGGCCCACCCGGTACCGGCAAGACCTCGCTGGTCACCGCCCTGGCCTCCGAGCTGGCACTGAATGTATGCAGCCTGTCGCTCGCCTCGCCCACCGTCACCGACGAAAAGATCGGCAACCTGCTATCCACTGTGCCGCCGCGTTCGGTCATTCTGATTGAGGACATCGACTCCTTTTTTCACGCCCGCGACAAGGCCGACTCCCAGGTGAAGGTCTCGTATTCGGGCTTCATCAATGCCCTTGATGGCGTCGCCGCGCACGAGGGGTCCGTGGTGTTTCTGACCACCAACCACCCGGAACTCATCGATGAGGCCGCCATCCGCTCCGGCCGGGTCGATTTACGGCTTGAACTTAGTCTCTGCGACCGGCATCAGCTCTACTGGATGTTCCGCAAATTCTTCGACGATGAGGTCGCCGCCAGCCGCTTCGCCGACGCCCTGCCGCCGGGTCGGTATGCCCCGGCCACCCTGCAGGAAAAGCTGCTCAAGGCGCGAGATGCCAGCGCAGCGCTGGCCGCCTTCGGCCTGGCACCCTGAACGACGAGGCGCATGGCCATGCTCTAGGATGAACCATGGCCAATGAAAAAGTCATCTTCAGGGCCAATGGCCTAACCAAGATCTACCGCCTGGGCGAGATGGCGGTACAGGCGCTGCGCGGCATAGATCTGGAATTGCGGGCCGGCGAGATGGTGGTCCTGCTCGGGCCGTCGGGCAGCGGCAAATCCACGCTGCTCAACATACTCGGCGGCCTCGACACCCCGACAGCGGGCGAGGTGTATTACCTCGACCGGAATCTCTCAGTCGCCGGCGAGGAGGCCCTCACCCGTTTTCGCCGCGACCATGTCGGTTTTGTCTTCCAGTTCTACAACCTCATCCCCAGCCTCACCGCACGCGAAAACGTGGCGGCGGTAACCGAGATCGCCCGCTCCCCGATGACGCCGGAGGCCGCCCTGCTTGAGGTGGGTATGGGCGAGCGGCTGAACCACTTCCCGGCCCAGCTCTCCGGCGGCGAGCAGCAGCGCGTCGCCATTGCCCGCGCCATTGCCAAGAACCCGGCCGTGCTGTTGTGCGACGAGCCCACAGGCGCCCTCGATTCCGAGACCGGCGTGATGGTTCTGGAGGCGCTGGAAAAGGTAAACCGGGAACTGGGCACTCTGACCGTGCTCATCACCCACAATGCCGGCATCGCTGACATGGCCGACCGGGTGATCCGTCTGTCCGACGGCCACATCGTCGAGGAGCGGCGCAATACCCATAAGAAAGCGGCCCGCGAGTTGCACTGGTAAACCATGACCACCCTCGACCGCAAGCTGATCCGGGACCTATGGCAGATGCGCGGCCAGGTGCTGGCCATCGCCGCGGTCATTGCCGGCGGCGTGGCGACACTGGTGATGGCACTGTCCACTTACGATTCGCTGCTCGCCACCCGCGACCGTTTCTACGCCGATTACCGTTTCGCCGAGGTCTTCACCAACCTCAAGCGTGCCCCCCAGGCGGTGGCCCAGCGGCTGGCCGAGATCCCCGGCGTGGGGCGGCTGGAAACCCGTGTACTGGCCGTGGTGAAGCTCGAAGTGGCGGGCTTCACCGATCCCGTGACCGGGGTATTGTCTTCCGTTCCGGATAGCGGCGAGCCGCTGCTCAACACCCTGCACCTCAAGCGCGGCCGCTGGTTGACGCCCTACGCCAGCGATGAGGCCATCGTCAGCGATACCTTTGCCGATGCCCACGGCCTGGCGCCGGGCGACCGCATCGCCGCCATCGTCAACGGCAAGCGCAAGACGCTGACCCTGGTCGGCATCGCCCTGTCGCCGGAATATGTCTATCAGATCGCCCCCGGCGCCATGTTTCCCGACTTCAAGCGCTATGGTGTGCTGTGGCTGGGCCGCAGCGCACTGGCGGCCGCCTATGGCATGGAGGGCGCCTTCAACAGCCTCTCCGCCACCCTGACGCCGGGCACGGAGGCGCGCCCGATCATCGACCGGCTCGACACCCTGCTCGCCCCCTACGGCGGCATCGGCGCCTATGCGCGCCGCGATCAGTTTTCCAACCGCTTCCTCAGCGAAGAGTTGAAGCAGTTGCAGACCACCGCCACCGTCTTCCCGGCAATTTTTCTCGGCGTCGCCGCCTTCCTGCTCAACGTGGTGGTGACCCGCCTGATCGCCACCCAACGCGAGCAGATCGCCATCCTCAAGGCCTTCGGCTACCGCCACCTGACCATCGGCTGGCATTACGTGAAGCTGGTCGCGGCCATGGCTTTCTTCGGCGTGGCCGGCGGTGTGGCACTCGGCGCCTGGTTTGGCAACGGTCTGGCCAACGTCTATATGGATTTCTACCGTTTCCCGTATCTGGATTACGTGCTCGCTCCGAGGGTGGTCGTCATCGCCCTGGCGGTAACCGGCTGCGCGGCGCTGAGTGGCACCCTGATCGCGCTGGGACGAGCCATCCGCCTGCCGCCGGCCGAAGGCATGCGGCCGGAGACGCCAATCGCCTACCGCACCACCCTACTCGAACGGATCGGTCTGCAACGTTTCTTCAGCCAGCCCTCGCGCATGATCCTGCGCCACATCGAGCGGCGGCCCCTGAAATCGCTGCTCACTGTACTCGGCATCGCCTGCGCCGGCGGTCTGATGATGGTGGGCAACTACCAGCGCGGCGCCATCGACTTCATGGTGGACGTGCAGTTTCGCCAAGCCGCCCGTGAGGACCTGGCCGTCACTTTCATCGAGCCCACTGGCGCTGCCGCGCTGCAAGAGATCGCCCAACTGCCCGGTGTGCGCCAGGTCGAGGGCTTCCGCGACGTGCCGGCCAACCTGCGCTTCAGCCACTACCATTACCGCTCCGCCCTCTATGGCATCCAGCCCGAGGGCCGGCTGCACCGCTCGCTCGACAGTGCACTGCGGCCGATCCGGCTACCTGCCGGCGGCGTCGTGCTCACCGACCATCTGGCCAACAACATACTCCATGTAAAACCTGGCGAAGCGCTCACCGTTGATGTACTGGAAGGCCGCCGCCGTAGCTTCGAGGTGCCGGTGTTGGGTCTGACCAAGCAATATCTCGGTGTTTCCGCCTACATGGACCAGGATTCGCTCAACGCCATGCTAGGTGAGGGTAACGTCGTCTCCGGTGCCTATATTGCCCATGAACCGGGGGCCGAGGCCGCGTTGTACAGCCAACTGCATGCGCGCCCGCGGGTGCTCGGCATGGTCGCCCATGCCGCCGCAATCAAGAGTTTCTACACCACCCTGGGCGAGTTCGTGCTGTTCTTCAACATGGTGGCGACCCTGCTGGCTGCCACCATTGCCTTCGGCGTGGTTTATAACAGCGCCCGCATCGCCTTGTCGGAACGGGGCCGTGAATTGGCCAGCCTGCGCGTGCTTGGCTTCAGCCGCGGCGAGATCGCCTATATCCTGCTTGGCGAACTGGCCGTGCTCACCCTGGCCGCCATCCCTCTCGGCTTCCTGGTCGGGGCCGGGCTGTGCGGCATTCTGGTGATGGTGTTCAAGTCGGATCTCTACCGTCTGCCGCTGGTACTGGAGCCCTACAATTTCGCCCTGGGGGCAACGGTGGTGGTGGTGTCCGCCATCGCTTCCGGGCTGTTGGTGTGGTACCGGCTGGGCCGGCTCGACCTGGTAAGCGTTCTGAAAACGAGGGAATGATCATGCACTGGCGCGGACGCATCGTATACCTGCTCATCGCCCTGGCCGTGGCGGCCGGCATCGCCTGGGGCTTCATGCCGCGGCCCGTGCCGGTGGAGCTGGTCGCGGTCAGCCGCGGCAGCCTGGCCGTCACCGTCGAGGAGGAAGGCAAGACCCGTGTGCGTGAACGCTATGCCATATCGGCCCCGGTAGCCGGCTTTGTCCGGCGCAGCGCGTTCAAGGTGGGCGACCGCATCATGGCCGGACAGGTCGTCGCCCTCATCGAGCCGGCCCGCGCGGCCAGCCTCGACCCGCGCAGCCGCGCCCAGGCGGTGGCCCGGCTCGAAGCCGCCCAGGCCTCGCTCCTGGCCGCCGGCGAAAAAGCCCGCGCCGCCGCCGCCGAGTCCCTCCTGGCTATGCAGGAACTGGCTCGCGTCGAGGCGCTGGGGCAGGCCAAATTCGTCTCCCAGGCCGCCGTCGATCAGGCCCGCACCCGCCTCCAATCGAGCCAGTCGAGCCGGCAGGCGGCCGAATTTGCCATCGAGATCGCTCGCCACGAGGTCACCGCCGCCCGCGCCGCCTTGGCCCAGGCCAGCGCTCTGGCCCATGGCGCGGCGGTTGAGTCGCTGCCGGTCAAGGCACCCGTGGCCGGCCACGTCCTGGCAGTGACGCACGAAAGCGAAGGAGCGGTGGTGGCCGGCCAGCTACTCATTGAGATCGGCAACCCGGAGACGTTGGAAGTGGTGGTGGAGGTGCTCTCCACCGCAGCGGTGAGGCTGGCGCCGGGCACGCCCGTGCGCCTTGACCGGTGGGGCGGCGAGGGGATATTGGAGGGACGGGTGCGGGTGGTGGAGCCGGCCGGCTTCACCAAGGTCTCTGCCCTCGGGGTCGAGGAGCAGCGGGTGCGGGTGCTCGTCGACATCACGACGCCGCATGAACAGTGGCGGCAGTTGGGCGACGGTTACCGGGCCGAGGCCAGCTTCGTGTTATGGGAGGGCCACGACGTCCTGCGCCTGCCCGCCAGCGCGTTGTTCAGGCAGGGTGATGGCTGGGCCGCATTCGTGGCGGAGGCAGGACGCGCCCGCCTGCGCCCGGTACGCATCGGTCAGTCCAACGGCCTCAATGCGGTAGTGATCGCGGGCCTCAAGGCAGGCGACCAAGTCATCGCCCACCCTGATGACAAGCTCGCCGATGGTAAGCGCATCCGGCCGCGTTGATGGTTCACTCCAATACTCGCACCAGGATGGCGATGCGGCGGTTGCTGCGGCCGTTGAGATCAAGCGGTGTCGTTGCCCCATAGGAGATGACCGACATGCGATTGAGCGCAATGCCACCCTTCTCGTGCAGATAGCGTTTGGCCACCTCGGCCCGGGCCTTGGCCAACTGGTAGTTGTAATCATCGGTACCGAGATTGTCGGTGTGACCCTGTATTTCCAGGTGGTAGTTCTCGTTCTCCATCTTATTGAGCCGCGCCGCCAGCTCGTCCAACTGCGCCGCGTCCCGGCCATGCAGATCAGGCAGATTGATGGGATACAGGGTCCTGTCTTCGGTGAGGGTGACGCTATGCACCACCTTGCCATTGACCAGTATGTCGCTCTGGGCGGCCATGTCCATGGCCTGGCGCGCCAGGGTGGTGGCTTCGTCCAGACGCATCTCGGCCTGTGTCACCCGTTCCGCCAGGGCGGCTCGGGCCGCCGCCTCTGACGTCACGCCCTGCGCGGCCGCGGCGGCCTGGCCGGCGGCAGCCTCTGCCTGGCTGGCTATTTGATCGAGGCGGCTTTGGGTCGCGGTCATTTGCGCCTCCTGCCCATGCAACTGCTGCCGCAGAGACTGGGCATCGGCAGCCAGGCGATCGAGCTTACCGGCAAGTTCGCCGCCCTGCGCTTGCGCGGCAGCCGCATTGGCCTCGACCAACTGCTCCAGCCGGGCAAGGCGCTCCTGTAGGGAAAGGCTCTGCTGGTTCAGGGACTCCTGCGTCGCGCAACCGCCCAAGAACAGTAACGAAACCGCCACGACGCCGTTCAGACGGGCTGGAAGAGGGAAAAATCGACGCGTCATGCCTGCCTCCTTGATGAAAGTTTCCAGGCACGCACAGCTTGGTTTACGGCGTACCGGGGCTACATAATTCTGAACCAGCGCACATGCTATCAGTTCTTGCCGCGAGAGCCCAAGTTAGGGCATCAAGCCGCGTGGCGTCGCACGGTTCCTGACCTTCCCTCGAAAAAACGTCTTCCAGGGTGACGTAAAATCACGATCACAGTGGAAAGGAAGGCGATGGAAAATCCCCGGTCCGAGCGGGGCAAGCCATTCTCTACCCGGTCTGGCAAACTGTAGATGGCGCGAGTCAGGGTGGGAAAGGCGATAGCGGATTCATGAGGCTCTCCGGGTACCGGGAATCTCGCCCTGCTCACGCAGATCGCGCAACAGGCCGCCTGCCTGGGCGAGCCTCTCGTATTGATCGAGAGCGAACCGAGCCGCCAGATGGGCGATGGCCTCGCGTCTGCATGGCAAACGGATTGCCCGCTGTCTTGGCATCACCGGCCAATTCGGCAGCGCCAGGCGCGGCTGTCAGGGAGAGAGAGCGTGTGGTGTTGGTCGCATTCTTGGCCTGATCTCCTGATATCAAAGTTCTTTCCAGGAATAGGCAGTTACAGCCATGTTTTTGGACCTGGGTGGTCAGTCATGCCCATTGCGCTCGACCAAGGCCTTACGGATGCGCTCACGCGCCGCGGTTGGGAAATCTGCCGCAGCGGCATCCTCGCCGGTGCGCTGGGCCAGCTTATGCATGGCTCGCCGCAGCAAAACCATTTGTTGCTGGAAACGCCGGCAACCTACGCACATCCAGAGATGCATCCTGAGCCCCCAGCGTTCCCGGAAACTCAATAGGCGCTCCTGGTTCTCAGAGATCAAGTGGCTTGCATCCTTGCATGTCAGCACCTTCATTCACCTCCGGCCCGCATCGCCCACCCAGTTCCTGTCGAGACACTGCCGGAGCCCCAAACGGGCCCGATAGAGCATCGTCCACAGGTTGGTCGGCGTAATCGCCAATTCCTGACAAATATTTTCGGTTTCCTCTTCCATGACTTCACGCAGCATGAAAAGGCGCGCCAGACGCGGCGGCAAGGCATCAAGACAGCGTTGCAGGATGGCCATGAATTGACCGCGCTCAAGCAATTTCTCCGGATCACCCCAATCCGATAGCTGGTTTTGCCATCGGCCATCCGCCGCGAACATGGCCTCGGTCGCGTCAACATCTGGTTCCTCCACATCATCGGGGTCTTCCAACTGAACCTCGCGCGCCTCATGGCGAAACACATCCATGATCTTATGCTTGAGGATGCCAATGAGCCAGGTGCGTGCCGACGCCCCGCCGGAAAACCGGTCACGCGCCTGCAGCGCGGCCAGCAATGTTTCCTGCACCACCTCTTCGGCCTTGTGTTCATCACGCGTATGCACCAAGGCATATTTATAGAGCGCGGCGCCATGCTCATCCAGCCAAGCGTCGGGCGAACCCAGTGCCAGTGTATTTTCGTTCAATTCGGCCTCCGAGGATGGCAGACAGCGTACCTGTGCAATATCATTCACCATGATATTATGAACCATATGGTCCATATAATAATATAGTGATTGTAAATGTCAGGAACATCGGGGATATCCGACTACATGGCAGCACTCACACCTTTCACCCCACTTTTGAGACCATTATGTCCCGGCTTGCCCGCGTTCTGTTCAGCGCCGCCCTCACTCACGACACGATGCCCGGATGGGCAGCCAGATTCGTCTTTTCCGGTCCTGGCACAGCCGCGTCCTGCCCTGCCAATCCCGGCAACAGCCCCTTGGTGTCGGCTACCCCGGAGGTAACGGACCTGATTTATTGCGTCTGCCAGTTCGCAACCCGGCCTTGACGTAATGAACCACACGGTCCATAAAGTGAGTATGGCTGCAAACATCGGACGCCCTCTCGAATTCGACCCGGAGACCGCCTTGGAAAGCGCGCTGAACGTGTTCTGGACGCAAGGTTACGAACAGACCTCGATGCAGGATTTGCTGAGTGCCATGGGTCTGTCCAAAAGCAGTCTTTACCAGGCTTTCGGCGGCAAGCAGCAGTTGTTCAGACAATGCGTGGCACACTATGCCGATCAGTTTGTAAAAAAACAGCGTGCAGGACTGGCTGCCGCACCATCAGGCCGCAGGTTCATCGAGGTTTTCCTGAACTCCGTTCTGGAAGACGTGAATGGAATGAGCAAGCCGCGCGGCTGCCTAGTGATGAACACCGCCAGCGAATTCGCGCAGAGCGAACCCTTGATCGCACGGGACGTAGCGCAAAGCATCAAGCGCTTTCGCACCGTGTTGCGAGCGGCCGTGGAACGCGCCCAGCGCGAAGGCGACATTGCACCGGAGCGGAACGCGCAAGCACTGGCGAATTACCTGGTCAGCAGTATGAGCGGCCTAAAAACGCAGGCCAAGGCCGGTGCCGGCGCGGCCACGCTCAAGGGCATCATCGCGGTCGTGCTCAAGGCGCTGGACTGAGTTTTTTTGATGAGTTATGGAACTAGTGGTCCATATAAACCGTATACATCGCGGGAAGCCCCGCAACCTTGAAACAAGGAGTCTGGAATGAGCCGCAGCGACATCATGATCCATATCGAACCAGGCTTGAGTGCGGACGCACGTTCGTCCTTGGAAGAGCGTATGCGCCAGAGCGACGGCGTGATCGCTTCTCGCTTCAATCCGGTCGAAGAGCACCTGCTGTTAAGCGCATACGACCCGGACAAGACCAGTCCCGCCAACTTGCCGGGGGTGGTCAAATCACCCGGTCACGCCGCCCAACGGGCAGGCGTTTAGTATCCCACCATTTTTTAATTAATTATGGAACGATCGGTTCAGTTAAAACCTTGAAGGAGTTCATCACATGCAAGCCGAATACAAACTCACACTTTCCGCCGTCAATCCCGAGCAGGCCGAACCGCTGGCGATGGCCCGATTGGAGGAAGCCATGAAGAAGCTGGGTTTCATCCCCAATATGTACGGTGTCATGGCCAACTCGCCCGGCCTGCTCGACACCTACATCCATGGCTACGAGCGCTTTCGCGAGCTGTCCGGTTTCACCCCCGCCGAACAGGAAGTGGTGCTGTTCGCCGTCAGCCGCGAGAATGGCTGCACCTATTGCGTCGCGGCACACAGCTTTCTGGCCGACAACATGTCCGGCGTGCCAGTGCCCGTCACCGAGGCGATTCGTGACGGCGATCCGATACCCGACGCGAAGCTGGCCGCCCTGCACGACTTCACCCGTACCATGGTGGCGAAACGCGGGCTTCCCAGCCAGGCCGATGTCCAGGCCTTTCTCGGCGCCGGATTCAACGAACGGCAGATACTGGAAATCGTGCTGGCCATCGCAGTGAAGACACTTTCCAACTATGCCAACCACCTGTTCCACACCCCGCTCGACGGCGTCTTCGCCGCGCGGGCCTGGAATGACTGAAGGAGACCCCTCATGGAAACGAAAAAACTCGCATTGATTGCCACCAAGGGCAGCCTGGACTGGGCCTATCCGCCCTTCATTCTGGCCTCCACCGCCGCCGCGCTGGGCTATGAGGTGCAGATTTTCTTCACCTTCTATGGACTACAACTGCTGAAAAAAGACCTCACCCCGCTCAAGGTCAGTCCGCTCGGCAATCCCGGTATGCCGATGAAAATGCCGTTCGGGCCAAAATGGTTCAAAGACATCAACTGGAACATCCCCAATGCCGTGCAAGCGCTGGTTCCGGGTTATGAATCCCTGGCCACCGTGCTGATGAAGCAGACCATACGCAACAACGGGGTGGCCTCCATCCCGGAACTGCGCGAACTATGTATCGAGGCGGAGGTGAAACTGATTGGCTGCCAGATGACCGTGGACCTGTTCGGCTTCGATCATGCCGACTTCATCGACGGCATCGAATACGGCGGCGCGGCCACCTTCTTCGAGTTCGCGGGTGAATCGGACATCTGCCTGTACATCTGACGCGCCTTGCCCGGCGCCCCGTCTCATAAACGTCGCGTCGCCGCCACACGATTTTCACGCCAAGCAGCTGTTCGCGCCGGGAATGAAGCGCGGCAGTGGCTGGTGCGGCGTGTGACCAGCCATCAGAGGATTGGGCCGCAATACCAAGGCGAACATGGCCCTGTTATTGCGGCAGAACCTCGCCATTACCGGAAACAGGCGGCGCCGTGCCGGAGCCAGATCCATATCCCTGGGAAGAACGATGGCTCCACCTTCAGGATCGGGTTTAGGCAACCCGCCGCGCACCCGCTTCACTGGCACGAGTGCTCCCGAAAAGAAATTTCCGGACCTGGAACCCATCTTCACTCGCATGCGCCGGCCCTTGCCCGCCTGGACAACAAATCACGAAAAAACCGTCAGGAATACCAAGCCGAAACGACTACCGGTCAGCGGTAACGATTCGACCACAAACACAGAACGAGGAGTACAACATGGCAATGACACGCAAGACCCCCGCCAAATCCGTTGACCCTGGCGCCAGCCGCGATGCCAAACCCGCCGCAACGCCGGAGAACTTCGCCGCCATGGTCGCCGAGGCGGCGTATTATCTCGCCGAGCAGCGCGGTTTCAAGGCCGGTTTCGAGATGGAAGACTGGCTGGCGGCCGAGGCCCAGATTCACGCCGGCATAAACAATGCCTGACATAAATCCCTCGCCGTCATGGAACCCAACGTGGAACAGACCTTACCCCAACTCATCCATTTCGGCCGCGAGGTCTGCGCCGACCTGGAGCAGGCAGAGCGTCGGGAATGGTGGCTCGCCAACGGCCTTGGCGGCTATGCCGCAGGCACATTGGCAAACACGCTCACCCGGCGCTACCACGGTCTGCTGGTGGCGCCGCTCTCAAATCGTGCGCCTGGCCGCACGCTGGTTTTCGCCAAGGCCGATGCCACCCTGGTTCTTGGAGAAAAACGGATTCCCCTGCACACGAACCGCTGGGTTGGCGGCGCCACCGAGCCACGCGGCCACCTGCACCTGGAATCCTTTCACCTGGATGGCCGCCTGCCGGTGTGGCGCTACGCCATCGGCGCTGTGCGTCTGGAAGCGCGGGTTTGGCTGGAGATAGGCGCCAACACCACCTATCTCGCCTGGCGTCTGTTGTCGTGCCATGCCGACGACCCACCGCCGCGCCTCGTGGTGCGGCTGCTGGTCAACGCCCGCGACCACCACGGACAAACGGCGGCGGAAGCCTTTGATCCGATGATCGAGGCCGGCCAGAATGAACTGCGCGTCGCTCTGCCCCAGGGCACGTCCTTGCATTTTCGCAGCCGCTGCGGCCACTTCACGGCGGACAAGACCTGGATCGAGCATTTCAACCTGGCCGAGGAGCACCGGCGCGGACTGC
The DNA here is from genome assembly GCA_037439465.1 of Hydrogenophilales bacterium. GTDB lineage: Bacteria > Pseudomonadota > Gammaproteobacteria > Burkholderiales > Thiobacillaceae > Parasulfuritortus. The sequence continues at coordinate 27,321 of JBBIVX010000021.1, forward strand.
CCGCCGAAGACAACCACCTGTGCGCCGGCATGGCAACCATTCCCCTCCACTGCGGCGAATGGGTAGGCCTGGTCGCCTCGCTGGAAGAGGACCCTTTCCCCTATCTGGGCGAGGCCTTGCGTCGCCGCCTGCGCTACGATGCCAGTCTGCTGCGCATGGCCCATGTGCAGTCCTCCAGCCTGGCCGGCGCGCCACCTTGGATAGACCAATTGGTGCTGGCGGCGGATAGCTTTCTGACATGCACGCCAGAGTCCGGTGGACGCGGCGACACGGTCATCGCTGGCTATCCCTGGTTCGGCGACTGGGGCCGCGACACCTTCATCGCCCTGCCCGGTCTGACCCTGGCCCCCCATCGGCTCGATGCCGCCAAGCGTTTATTGGAGAGCTGGTCGGCATGGCTTGACGACGGCTTGTTGCCCAACCGTTTTCCCGACAGCGGCGCGGCGCCCGAGTACAACTCGGCCGATGCCGCCCTTTGGTACATCGAGGCCTGGCGCGCCTATATCGAGGCCAGCGGCGATAGCGCCACGCTCAAGCGTCATTTCGTCGAGCTGGCTGGCATTATCGATAGCCATAGGCGCGGCACCCGCCACGGCATTGCCATGGACCCGGCCGACGGCCTGCTGCGGGCCGGGGACGTGAACACCCAGCTCACCTGGATGGATGCCAGGGTGGACGGTCGTGCGGTAACGCCGCGCGCGGGTAAGCCGGTGGAGATGAATGCGCTCTGGTACAACGCGCTTCTGTCGCTGGCAGACTTCGCGCATCTGCTCGACAGACCGCCCGAAATCTTCAGCGACCAGGCGGCACGGACGCGCGCTGGATTTGACCGTTACATTCGCAACGACGGCCTGGGGTTGTACGACGTGCTGGACGGACCGGAGGGCGACGACGCGCGCATCCGGCCCAACCAGATATTGGCGGTCTCCCTGCCCCACTCCCCCCTCGATCCCGAACACCAAGCCGCCGTGGTGCGTGCGGTGGGCGCACGGCTAGCCACTTCTTACGGACTGCGCACGCTGGACCGGCTCGACCCCGCCTACCAGCCCCACTACCAGGGCGACGTACCGAGCCGCGACGCGGCCTACCACCAGGGTCCGGCCTGGGCCTGGCTGTTGCCGCATTACGCCCTGGCGGTGCAACGCGCCGGTGGCGACGCCCGATATGCCCAATCATTGCTGGAACCGTTCGCCGATCACCTGGCCGATGCCGGCCTGGGCACGATCAGCGAACTGTTCGACGCTGAACCGCCACACACGCCGCGCGGCACACCTTCCCAGGCCTGGTCTGTGGCCTGCGTGCTCATGGCCTGGTGTCGCCTGGAACGCACCATAAAAAAACACGCGGGAAATCACCATGACTGACAAGCATGCTGCCGACAACCCGGAACGCGCCCGCCTGGAGGCTCAGCGCGCGGGCCGCGAGAACTGGCAACTTTGGGGACCGTATCTGTCCGAGCGCGCCTGGGGCACGGTGCGCGAGGATTACAGCGGCAACGGCACGGCCTGGGAACACTTCAGCCACGACCAGGCGGCCAGCCGAGCCTTCCGCTGGAGCGAGGACGGCCTAGCCGGCATTTGCGACCAGGAACAGCGCCTGATCTTCGCGCTCGCCCTGTGGAATGGCCACGACCCCATTCTCAAGGAACGCCTGTTCGGCCTCACCGGCAACCAGGGCAATCACGGCGAGGATGTGAAGGAAAACTACTTCCACCTCGACGCCACCCCTTCCCATAGCTGGCTGCGCTATCTCTACAAGTATCCACAACGGACCTTCCCCTATGACTCGCTGGTGGCGGAGAACGCACGCCGCGGCCGGGCCGACCCGCCGGTGAGCCTGCACGATGCCGGGGCCTTCGCGGACGACCGCTACTGGGACGTGGAGGTGCGCTATGCCAAGGCCTGGCCGGAGCGGATACTTATTCGTCTGTTCGCCGCCAACCGTGGGCCGGAGGCGGCCACCATCTGGCTGCTGCCGACGCTATGGTTCCGTAATACCTGGAACTGGGGCGACCAGGAGGAAAAGCCGGTGATACGCCGCATCGACCCGCCGAAGGGGGCGGTCTGGGCGCTGCGCGCGGTGCATCCTACCCTGGGCAACTATTACCTCTATGGCCGCCGCCAGGCCGAGATGCTATTCACCGACAACGAGACCAACACAGAAAAACTCTGGGGCCAGCCCAATGCCAGTCCCTATGTGAAGGACGCCTTCCACCGCTACCTGATCCACGGCGAAGCGGGCGCAGTCAACCCGGAACAGTCCGGCACCAAGTTCGCCGCCAGCCACAAGCTCACCGTGGCGGCGGGAGAAACCGCCATGACCGGCATGGTGCTGTCGCAGCAACCGCTGGCCGAGCCCTTCGCCCATTGGGAGTCCACCTTCGCCCAACGCCAGTCGGAAGCCACGGTGTTCTACGACGAACTGCTGCCCAACGCCAACACCGAGGACCACCGTATCCTGCGCCAGGCCCTGGCCGGCATGATCTGGAGCAAACAGTTCTACCACTATGACGTGGCGCGCTGGCTGGACGGCGACGGTCACACGCCGCCCGCCGCCCGCAAGCACGGCCGCAACCACCACTGGCGGCATTTCAAGGTCAAGGCGGTGATCGCCATGCCGGACAAGTGGGAATACCCCTGGTTCGCCGCCTGGGACCTGGCCTTCCACGCCTCGGCACTGGCCTTGGTTGACGTCGATTTTGCCAAGGACCAGATCGAATTACTGCTGAAAGAAAACAGCCTGCACCCCAACGGCCTGATACCCGCCTACGAATGGGCCTTCGGCGACGCCAATCCGCCCATCCATGCCGCCGCCGCGCTCAAGGCCTACCGTGCCGAGCGGGTACAGTGCGGGCGCGAGGACCGGGGGTTCTTGAAGCGTGTCCTGCACAAACTGCTGATGCACAACGCTTGGTGGATCAACCGCAAGGACAGCGACGGCCACGACGTTTTCGAAGGCGGTTTCATGGGCCTGGATAACATCTCCGTATTCGACCGTTCGCAACCGCTACCGCCCGGTTATGCCCTCAAGCAGGCCGACGCCACGGGCTGGATGGCCATGTTCGCCCTCAACCTCACCCTTATCGCCCTCGAAATCACGGTGGAAGATCCGGCTTACGAGGACATCGCCATTCAGTGCTACACCCAGTTTCTCAATATCGCCGCCGGCATTTCCGGCAATGGCGATGGTGGACTGTCACTGTGGGACGAAGCGGACGGTTTCTACAAGGACCTGCTGGTCGGCCCCGATGGCAGCCAGCGCCGTATCGACGTGTTTTCCTGGGTGGGCATCATTCCCTTGTTCGCCTGCGAGGTGGTGGATCAGCGCCTGCTCAAGGCCGCGCCCCGCTTCGCCGCCACGCTTGCAAAACACGGCGGCGGCGGCTTCGACGGCCATGTCGTGTGCGCCTGCCCGGCGCATGAAAACGATCGCGGCGAGCACCTGCTGTCCCTGGTCGATCCGGACAAGCTCGCGCGCACCCTCGCCCGCGTGCTGGATGAAGGCCAGTTTTTGTCCCGTTACGGAGTGCGTAGTGTCTCGAAGCTACATGCCCGCCAGCAGGACCTGGGCGATCTGCCCGGCATCGGCCGGGCGCGCATGGAATACCAGCCGGGCGAATCCAGCAGCGGTCTGTTCGGCGGCAACTCCAACTGGCGTGGTCCGATTTGGCTGCCCACCAACTATTTGCTGATTCAGGCGATAGAAAAATATTACCGCTACCTGGGGGCCGGCTTCACCGTGGCCGCGCCCTGCCTGGACGGTCAGGCCATCAGCCTGAAGGAAGTCGCCAACCTGCTCGCCGAACGCCTCGTCGATATCTTCCGCCGTGGCGCGGACGGACTGATCCCCGCCTACCCGCCGGACTCGCCTCTGCAACACAATCCGCATTGGCGCGACCTGCACCTGTTCCACGAATATTTCCATGGCGAGACCGGCCAGGGCCTGGGCGCCGCCCACCAGACCGGCTGGACTGCGCTCATCGCCAACCTGGTGTTCCGGCGTTACCGCCAGGACATTCCCGAATATTGGAAAACCCGCCGCAACCCCACCCACCCAGGAGAAACCTCATGAACAAGCTGCTCGCCACTCTATTCCTGTCACTGACCGCCTTCAGCACCCAGGCCGCCGACAGCGGTCTGCTCAGCCGCACCAGCCCCTACCCGGTCGTCGAGACCCTGGATCGTCTTGCGGCGGTATTGAAGGCCAAAGACGTCAAGGTCTTCGCCCGCATCGACCACGCGGCAGCGGCACAGGGGGCGGGGCTGACACTACGTCCAGCTCAACTGCTGATCTTCGGCAATCCCAAGGCCGGCACACCGCTGATGCAGGCCGCGCCCAGCATCGGCCTGGATCTGCCGATGAAGGTCCTGGCCTGGCAAGATACACAAGGCCAGACGCATGTCACCTGGAACACCCCCGACTACCTGATCCAGCGCCACGGACTGGATGCCGCCTACGTCAAGAATCTGGCGGCCGTCAGCGGCTTGATCGAGGCGGCGATCAAATAGCGCCGGACATCGACCGCGCGCGGCGGATGGCGGCCCTAGCGGTCGGCGCGCGCATGACGTGGCGGATCTCGCCGGCCAGATGTTCCCCCCCTACCTGACGACGGTGGAGGGCCTGAAGCTTTGCGCCCAGACCTTCCGCCGGGAGGTAGCGCAAAGTCAATGGTCCTGGCGGGAGTTAAGCTGAGAATAGGGACAATACTTGAGCTGAATCGGCATGGATTCCGGCGGGTTTTCTGCGCGCGCCCGCTCGGCGGCGCGAAACTGGCCGAGGCGATGAACCTGCTATGGCGGATTGGCTTGCTGTTCGCGGTTACCATGGCGGTCTGGATCACCCGGTCCCGAGTCAAGCGCGGCCCAGGCATCAAGGAATGAGCCGGTCTGGACATTTTTTCCTGCCTTTGTCAGGTGTTCGCCTCCGGCCCGGTCATTATCTTTCGGATGGGGCCGAATCGGTCGCGATCCATTGCCAACCCTTAAGGAGAAACCAAATGAACTCACGTCATCTCATACTCGCTTCCGCCATCGCCGGTCTGTTCGCCCTGGGCGCCGGTGCGCCCGCCTTCGCCGCCAAGGCGGGCATGGAAAAATGCGCCGGCATCGCCAAGGCGGGCAAGAACGACTGCGGCACCGCCACCTCGTCCTGCGCCGGCACCGCCAAGAAGGACAACGAGCCCCAGGCCTGGATCTACGTGCCCAAGGGCACCTGCGAGAAAATCGCCGGCGGCAAGGTCACGAAGGGCGGGATGTAACGCATCCGGACGGAACGCGGGCGCCGGCCTGCGTTCCAACCGGCATCTCGCCTGACGGGACGATCAAGATGTTTTTTTCCCTATTCCGGGCCACCGCCTTCGCCTTGATCGCCTGGGCGGCCGCGGCACCGTCCCTGGCCGGCCAGCCGGACTGGCGGGCTTGGTCAGCCAAGGTATTCCAGGAGGCCGCGCGTGACGGCCGCCTCGTATTGCTGGACGTCAAGGCGGAATGGTGCGTGGCCTGCCGCAAAATGGAGGAAACCGGTTTCCGCGACCCCCGCGTCCTGGACCTCGTGAAACGGCGCTACGTCCCGGTGCGCGCCGACCTCGACCGCGAGCCGGAGATCATGCAACGCTACGGCGCGCGCGGCGTCCCGGCGGTGGTGATCCTCGACGCCGAGGGCCGGGAGATCATCCAGAAGCGCGGTTATCTGGAGCCGGACTGGCTGTACTGGCTGCTCGTCGCCGTGGCCGACGATCCCAGGCCCGAGGCGCATCGATGAAACGGCGCGCCTTCCTCATCCAGACCGCCGGTCTCGCCGCCGCGCCGGTCATCGGCCTGTCCGGCTGTGGTCACGCCACGCCCGTCGGGAAGGCCGACCTGCCCGACGCTGTCTGGCGCACCCTGGCCGCCGTCCACGCCCACCTGTTCCCCTCCGAGGCGAACGCCCCGGGCGCGGCGGAGCTGGATACCCTGGGCTATCTCAGGGCCACGTTGGAGACGCCGGGTTTCGACCCCGACGAACGGGCCGCCATCGTCCGAGGCGCGGAAGTTGTCGAGGCGCGGTCGCGTGCCCACGCCGGCAAGACGTTCGCCGCGCTGGCCGAGGCGGAGCGCGAGGCGGTGCTGCGCGCCGTCGAGGCCACCGACACCGGCCGGACATGGCTTACAGGCATGCTCAACTATCTCATCGAGGCCCTGTTGGCCGACCCGGTCTACGGTGGCAATCCAAACGGCGCCGGGTGGCGCTGGCTCGATCACAACCCCGGTTTCCCGCGCCCGCCGGCGGAGAAACGCTGGTTCCTGCTGAAACAGGTGTGACATGACAGGCGCAGCCGACGAATTCGACATCTGCGTCATCGGCAGCGGCGCCGGCGGCGGTCCGGTGGCGTGGCGCCTGGCCCAGGCCGGCTACCGCGTGGCGGTACTGGAGAAGGGGCCGTGGTTCACGGAGAAAGACTTCTACAAGGACGAGCTGGCCTGCTGCCGCCGCCGCGCCTATTTCCCTGACGCCCACGCGGAACCCAAGATGCTGGAGACCCGCGAAGAAGACGGCCCCTGGCAGTCCCGTCCCGCCCATGCGGCCGGCTGGGACCTATGGAACGGCAACATGGTGGGCGGCGCCACCAACCTGATGAGCGGCCACTTCCACCGGCTCAAACCGGTGGATTTCCGCCTGTTGTCCGAATTCGGCCCCATCGAGGGCGCCAACGTGGCGGACTGGCCGATTTCATATGATGACCTGGAGCCCTGGTACACCCTGGTAGAGCGGGAGGTGGGCATCTCGGGGAAGGTGGTGGCGCATCCCTTCCAGGAACCGCGTAGCACGCCCGATTTCCCCTACCCGCCCACCCGCGAGCACCCCATCGCCGGCTGGATCGACGCGGCGGCTAAGGCGCTGGGCTATCACCCCTTCCCGACGCCGCGGGCCATACTTTCCCAGCCGGCCGGCGGGCGCGGTGGGTGCAGCTACAGTGGCTATTGCGGCAGCTACGGCTGCGCCACCGGCGCCAAGGGCAGCAGCCGCGCGGCGCTCATCCAGCGGGCGGTGGCGACCGGGCGCTGCGAGGTGAGGCCCCACGCCATGACTTACCGGCTGGAGAGCGATGCCACGGGCAAGGCCGTCGCGGCGCATTATTTCGACCGGGACGGCCGGGAACACCAGGTGCGCGCGCGGCTCTTCGCCGTCGCCTGCCAGGCCATCGAGACCGCCCGCCTGCTACTCCTGTCCCCCGGCCCGCGCCACCCCAAGGGGCTTGCCAACGGCAGCGGCCAGGTGGGGAAGAACCTCATCTTCGCCGGCGGCGGTTCGGGTTCCGGGCGCTTGTCCCATGCCAAATTCGGCCCGCCGCTGCGCGAGTTCGGCAGCTTCGTCAACCGCGCCTTGCAGGACTGGTATGAGATCGACGACCCCGCCTTCGGCCCGCGCGCCAAGGGCGGCACCATAGACCTGGTGGAAGTGCATCCCGCCCCCATCGCCCGCGCCGCGCCCATGTTGGAAGACGACGGCAAGCTGGTCTGGGGCGCGCCGCTGAAGAGAAAACTCGAAGGCTACTTCCGCTATGGCAAGGGCGTGAAGATCGAGGCCTTCTGCGACTGGCTGCCGCACGACGACTGTTATGTCACGCTCGACCCGGTCTTGAAGGACAAATGGGGCCTGCCGGTAGCGCGGCTACGGGTGGATTTTCATCCTAAGAATCTCGAAATCGGCTGGTATCTCGCCAACAAGGGCGCCGAGGTATTGAAGCAACTTGGCGCCGAGGAGGTGATCGCCTACGCCGTGGGCAACCCGCCCACCAACCTCCAGGCCGGCGGCTGCCGCTTCGGCCACGATCCGAAGACCTCCGTGCTCGACCCGGATTGCCGCGCCCACGAATGTGAGAATCTGTTCGTCAGCGATGGCAGCTTCATGCCCACTGGCGGTTCCGTGCCGCCTACCTGGACCATTTACGCCAACGCCTTCCGCGTGGCGGAGCGCATGGCCGCGCAACTGGGCCGGACTTGATGAGGATACTATGTTCGAACGACTGAAAACCCTCTACTGCGGCTTCACCCGCGCCCTGCATTTCGTCTCACCCCTGGTTGACCTGGGTCTGCGCCTGTACGTGGCCTGGGTCTTCTTCAAATCGGGCCTGGTGAAAATCCAGTCCTGGGATGTCACCCTGGCCCTGTTCGAGGACGAATACGCCGTGCCCCTGCTGCCGCCGGAGGTGGCCGCTTATCTCGGTGCCGGCGCCGAACTCAGCCTGCCGGTGCTGCTGGCCTTGGGCCTCGCGGGCCACTTCGGGGCGCTCGCCCTGTTCCTGTTCAACATCATGGCGGTGGTTTCCTACCCGGACCTGTCCGAGGTCGGGCTGCAGCAACACCTCTACTGGGGCATGCTGCTGGCCTTCCTGGCCGTGCATGGCCCTGGCAAGGTGTCCGTCGATGCCTGGCTGTCGCGCAAGTAATGATCCTCACCCGCCACGACTTCGACCACCTGGTGCGCGCCTATTCGGTGGAGCTGTTCCGCTTCGCCTACTGGCAATGCCGCGACCGGGGACTGGCGGAAGATCTGGTGCAGGAGACCTTCGCCCGTGCCTGGAAGGCGCGCGAGCAATTGCACGGACTGGAGGCGGTCAAGCCCTGGCTGTACCGGATTCTGCGCAACGAACACGCGCGCCTGTTCGAACGCAAGCCGTTGTCTGTGGATGCGCGCGAATTTTCGGAACTGCCCATCGCCGACGGCAGTGATCTGGAACGGGACTACGCCGTGCGCGAACAGATCGCCCTGCTTGCGCCGCGCTACCGCGAGCCGTTGCTGATGCAGGTACTGGGCGGTCTCAGTTGCGCCGAAATCGGCGCGCATCTGGGTATCGGCGAGGCGGCGGTGATGCAGCGCCTTACCCGCGCCCGCCTGGCCCTGCGCCGCCTTTGGCTGGGCGAGACCATCCCCAGGCGCAAGGAAGGAACATGAACTGCCTGGAATTCCGCCGCCTGGCCCTGGCCAATCCACAGCATCCCGGACCGGCCGCCCTGGAACACGAGGCCGCCTGCCCGGATTGTGCCCGCTTTTTTATGGACCTGCGGCGGCAGGAAGAAGCGCTGTATCAGGCCCTGTCCATCCCGGTGCCCGAGGGCCTGGCCGACCGCATCCTGCTCAAGACCCGCCCCCACCGGCTCGACTGGCTCGCTGCGCCACGTTTCTGGCTGCCCGCCCTCGCTGCCGCCCTGGTACTGGCCCTGGGCCTGAATCTGATGGTTCCGCACGGCCTGACCTCAGAGGCGCTGGCCGCCGGCATCATCGCCCACGTCAGGCATGAACCGCAGGCGCTGGCCGCCGAACAGTCGGTGCCATGGCCCAAGCTTGTCCGCGCCTTCGCCCGCAGCGGCGGCGATCTGACGAGCGAACCCGCACTGGTCAGCTACGCCGGGCGCTGTCTCCTTCCCGGCGGCGGCCAGGGTGAGCACATCGTGCTCAAGACCCCGCAAGGAAAGGTCACCCTGATCTTGATGCCAGGGAAGCCGGTAGCCGCCGCCTTACGCCTTTTCAAGGACGGTTTGAATGTCAGCGTACTGCCGGCGGGTAAAGGCAGCCTGGCCCTGGTGGCCGAGTCCAACACCCTGGTGCGCGACGCGGAAGCGGACCTTCTGCGTGCCGTGCGCTGGCATGGTAGAGCTTGACAGCCTTCCCCCAACCCATGAGGCTCCCCGCCATGCATCGTTCACGACTAGCCCGCTTACTTTGCCTTGCCGCCTCCCTGACCGCCACGGCGAGCGCCGATGTTACGGGCATCAAGGACGGCGATCGCCTGACCCGCGAGATCGCCCCCAAGGTGCGCGACATCTCTACCGACGACCTGCGCCGTGCAATCACGCACAACCCCGACTTGGTGCTGATCGATATCCGCCTGCCGGGCGAGATTGAAGCCATGGGCGGCGCCATCCAGGCGCCGCAGAACGTCAACATACCGCGCGGCTGGCTGGAATTCCGCGTCACCAACTACGCCAAGCGCAAGGACACGCCGATCGTCGTGTACTGCGGCGCCAACATCCGCAGCCCGCTGGCCGCCTACACGCTGCAACAGATGGGATATAGCAACGTGAAAAACTACGCGGACGGGTTCATCGGCTGGAAGAAACAGGGCCTGCCGGTGGAATGAGGCAATGCGGTACAGATGGGCTGTCGCCCTGTTCCTGCTCAACGGCCCGCTCGCCAGCCTGATGGCATGCGCGATCGAGGAGACCACCATGCTGTCACCCTGCCCACCTGAATTACAACGCCAGATCGACGTCGCCCTGGCGGCCAGGGGCCCGGCCTACCGCGCGCGCACCGAACACCTGTTGCCCGACGGCCGGCCGCGCTACACCAACCGCCTGATCCTGGAGGATTCACCCTACCTGCTGCAGCACGCCCACAACCCGGTGGACTGGTACCCCTGGGGCGAGGAGGCCTTCGCGAAAGCGCGCCGCGAGAACAAGCCCATCTTCCTGTCCATCGGTTATTCCACCTGCCACTGGTGCCACGTGATGGAGGTGGAAAGCTTCGAGAACCTCGACATCGCCCGCCTCTTGAACGAGCATTTCGTGGCCATCAAGGTGGATCGAGAGACCCGCCCCGACCTGGACCATCTCTACATGACCGCCGTGCAGCTCCTCACCGGCCACGGCGGCTGGCCCATGACCACGCTGCTCACGCCGGAGGGCAAAGTCTTTTACGGCGGCACCTATTTCCGGCCCGACGACCTTGCCCGCCTGCTGGGCAATGCCGATCGCGCCTGGCGCGGGCAACACGCGGAACTCAAGGCCACGGCGGCGCAAATCAGCCAGGCGGTGGAGGCGGCCATGACGGTTGCGGCCGGCGCGGCGGAACTCAGGCCGGAGCTGGCGGCGGAAACCGCGCACGCCCTGCTCCAGGGCCATGACGAATTGCAGGGCGGCTTCGGCCACGCCCCCAAGTTCCCCAACGAACCGCTGCTTGCACTGCTGCTTGATCAGGCCCGGCGCGGTGGCGACAAGGCGCTCCTGGCAGCGCTGGAGACCGATCTGACCGCCATGGCGGCGGGCGGCCTCCACGATCAGGTGGGGGGTGGCTTCCATCGCTATTCGACCGACAACGACTGGCTGGTCCCCCACTTCGAGAAGATGCTCTACAACCAGGCCCAACTGGTCAGGCTGTACATCGGCGCCTGGCAGCTCACCGGCAACGCGGAGTATGCGCGTGTGGCGCGCCGCACACTGGACTCCGTGCTGCGCGAAATGACCGCGCCGGAAGGCGGCTTTTACTCCGCCCTGGATGCCGACAGCGCGGGGGGCGAGGGGCGTTATTACCTATGGACGCCTGCTCAGGTACGCGCCGTGTTGAACGCCGAAGACGCCGCCTTCGCCATCGGCCGGTATAGCCTGACCGAGGCCGGCAACTTCGAGGGGAGCAACATCCCGCATCTGTCCCACCCGGTGACCGGCGCCGACCGGGCCCGTCTCGACCGTATCGACGCGGCCCTCGCCAAGGCGCGGGAACGACGTCCCTACCCGCACCGCGACGACAAGGTACTCACCGGCTGGAACGGCCTCATGATCACCGCTCTGGCCGAAGCCGCCGACGCGCTGCATGAACCGCGTTATCTCGATGCCGCGAGACGCGCGGCGGAGTACCTCTGGCGGCAACATCGCCAGGGGCATGGCGGGCTATGGCGCGCCTCGCTGGCCGGCCGCGCCGGCACGCCGGGCATGCTGGAGGACTATGCCTATTTCGCCGAAGGCCTCATCGCCCTGTACGACGCCACCCTGGACGAGACCTGGCTGACCCGAGTGCAAACGCTGGCCGACGCCATGACGGCGCGCTTCGGGAAAAATGGGGCCTACGCCCTGGCCGAGCCCGACCCTCTCGCCCCCATCGCCCACCCCCTGGACGCAGGCGACGGCGCCTTGCCCTCGGCCAACGGCGTGGCGGTGCATGTCCTGGCCGCTCTGGCCCGGCGCACCGGCGAGGCGCGCTTCGAGGCGGCAGCCGGGGGCCAGCTCGCCGCCCTAGCCGGGAGCATGGCGCGCGCTCCGGCCGGCCACGCCACCCTGCTCACCGCCGCCGACCACCTCCGCCTGGGCGAGACCGGTGCCCGTCAATACGGTGGTCGAGGCGCGGTCAGGGTCATGGCATGGCCGACCCGCCCGGATGCGAATACCGTCATGTTGAAACTGACGCTGCATATCAAGCCCGGTTGGCACATCAATGCCCACCAGCCCTTGCAGGACACACTGATACCCACCGCGCTCAGCGTGGTCGGCACAGACTGGCAATTGCTCGAAGCCGACTACCCGGCGGCCAGCGTCGTCAAGCTTGGCTTCCAGTCCGAACCCCTGGCCATCTATCAGGGCGAGGTGAACATCCTCGCCACGCTGCGGCGCAAGGCGAACGCCGCCGCCAAGGTTGCCGTGGAACTGCGTATGCAGACCTGCGGCGAGCGTGTCTGCCTAGCGCCGGAGACACTGCGGCTCGGCGCCGAATAAGAAAAACTTGAGGCCCGTTCCCCTGCACCCGCCCTGCCGGGTAAGACGTATAGCCGACGTGCCCTACCCAGCAGCACAACAACCGATCTTATGGGTAAAGATAGGCTGTGATCGCCTCGATCTCGGCCGCGCTGAAAGGAAACTTCGGCATAAAGGTGCCGGGTTTGACCGCTTGGGGATCGCGCAACCATTGACGCTCCCAGGCCGCATCGTGACGTTTGGCTACTGTATTCAAATCGGGATATGAAGACAGTCCCGGCAGGCCATCGACGCGGTGGCAGGCACCGCACTGGTAAGCCTGAACGAGCTTCCGCCCGGAGCGGGAATTGACCCCCTCGGCACGCAGGATGCCCGCTCCATCCACCGGTGTGCGGAAACTTCCCAGATAAGCGAACAGCGCCTTGTACTGAGCTTCGCTCCAGTCGAATTCCGGCATCAGGGTACCGCGTTTCATCGCGGCGGGATCGGCCAGCCAGCGCCGCAGCCAGTCTTCAGGCCGGCGCAGGGTCACCTGATCCAATGCCGGCCCAACCTTAGCCCCTTTGCCACCCAGGCTGTGACAGGCAAGGCAGTTGCGGGCCTTGACCAAGGCGGCGCCCTGGCTGATTTCCGCTTCTGGTGGCGCCGCCAGGGCAAGACCCTGGGGCGCTGCACCCAGCAGGGCCAGGGTGGCCAGCCAATGGCATAAGCGCATTCTTCCGGGACTTCGCCCGGCATATCCAGTGCCTGGCATTTTCGCCTCCTATTTCAAGGTGGAAACATAAGCCGCCAGATCGCGCGCCTCGCGGCTATCGAGCGGGAGCGGTTTGCCCTTCTGGAACATCACGATGCAGTTATTGTTCATCTCCGGCAGGGTGATGACGGCGTCGTTACCCACCTTGTACTTGGGGAATCTGGCGGCCACGCCGAGCAGGGACGGAATGGGCAACTTCATGCCCGGCATCATTTCCACTTTGCCTCCGCTGGTATCGCCGCCCACGTGGCAGCTCGCGCAAGTCTGGCCGTTCGTGCCCAGGTTCGGGTCATGGAACATGGCCTTGCCGTGCTCCAGGGAGGTCTGTTGGACCTTCATCATGTAAGCCATCCGTTCCGCCTCGGGCATCATCATCACCCTCTTCATGTTGTCCATTGCGGTATTGCCGGATTTCATCATGTCTTTACCACCGCCCTCACCCGTGCCCGCGCATCCGGCAAGCAGCGCCGCGCCAACGGCCAGGGCCAAGCCATTAAAAAATAGGGGTTTCATGGTATTTCTCCTTCATCCAAGCGCTCGGACACGGGAAAGGGTGGCGGCCCCGAGCAGCCCGGCCGCCATCCGTATCCATTGGTCGCGTAAGCATCGAAAACCTGACATCGGCAAGCGCCGCGATTGGTAAATCCACCCCGCATCAATCAACGGCGAAGGCGCCTACCGAGTTGAACGCTGCGCCGGGTGCACACCCTATGCGCTTCTCAGAGCCGCCGAAAAGTGGCCACCAGCACGCTCAAATGAGAATCCGGGGTCAACAACACCGGGCCGCCGCAACCTGGCCGGTGTCGAAGGGCAGACCGCCACCGCAGCCCGCGAAAATCCCATAGTGCCGGCTGAAGTCACCGATGAACTCGAAGTACGGTCGAAAACGGGTGTCGTGCAACATGCGCCAGGTATTGCCGCACACCGGTAACACCCGTCCGGCCTCGATGATGTGGTGCTTGTCCAGGGTGAAATGCTGTTCGTGCCCGGGGATGCCACCCCGGTAGATCACCGCTTGACCGTAGTCTTCGCAGTCCGGCTCCAGACCATCCAGCTTGAACAGCCTGTAGGTAGCGGAATGGAAGCCGATGCCCTGGGTGAGCGCTGCCAGAGCCGGGTCGGTGATGGCAATGGGACGGTCTTCCACCAGGCGTGGGCCGGTGAAACCCTGAAGCCGCGCCAGATGCTGGAAGTCGTTCCAGTAGAGCGCGCCACCCAGGCATTCGCCGTAGAGCACCGGATGGTTGCGCAGCGTCGAAGGCACTCGGCGGTCAGCGTAGACATCGGAGAAATAGAACTCGCCGCCCGGCTTGAGCAGGCGGTGGACCTCCCGCAGCACGGCATCCTTGTCCGGCGACAGGTTGACCACGCAATTGGACACCACCACGTCGAAGCCGGCGTCCTCCAGGCCCAGCTGGTCCAGTCGCTCGATGTAGCCGAGGCGGAATTCGACGTTGTCGCGGTCGTAGCCAAAGGCCTGGCGATGATGTTCCCGGTGCCGCTCGGCCACCGCCAGTTGCTCCTCGGTCATGTCCACGCCCACTACCCGGCCGGCCTCGCCCACCAGTTGCGCCAGGGCATAGACGTCGCGCCCCGAGCCGCAGCCCAGGTCGAGCACGCGGCAGCCGCCCAGCAGGGGCGGCGCGACCAGGCCGCAGCCGTAGTAACGCGACATCACCTCGGGATGGATGCGGGCCAGCAGCGGCTTCAGCCACTCGGGCACCTGGCTGGCGTCGCAGCAGGCAGGGGTGCGCAGGTCGGCCGTGCTTTGCAGTTGGCGGCCGTAATA
>JBBIVX010000022.1:0-38824 GCA_037439465.1 Hydrogenophilales bacterium
GGCGAGGGGCAGGGTGAGCAGGCCGAACAGGCTGGCCAGGCGTTTCAGGAAATCGCGGCGGGTCATGGCGGGCTCCGGTTTGGTCGATGCCGCCATGATCCGGTTGGGCGTGCTTGGAATCTGAGCCTGGCCCGGATTGTGTGGATAAGTGGAGGCGGGGGATGTGCCGCTCCCTCACCCCCGCCCTCTCCCGAGGGGGTTAGGTGTATTGCGCGGCGGCGGCCTTCAGGCGTTTTGCGATTTCCGCGCGCAGTTCGGCGGGGGCGACGACTTCCACGTCGGGACCATATTTCTGGATGTCGAGGATGAGTTCGCGCGGGTCGGCGTAGGGCAGGCGGCGCTCGAAGCGGCCGTCGTTGAGCCAGCGGTCCTGCTGGTCGGGGTGCCAGCGTTCATCGGCGACCCAGCGCGCGCGTTCGGCGGTGAAACGCAGCACGGCGGTGGCCTTCGCCGGGCCGCCGAAGAGGCCGTAGGTGGCGTTGTAGTGGCGGTCCAGTTCGGCTTCGTCCAGGTCTTGCGCCGGCCGGCTGAGGGCACGGGCGCCGCGGATGCGGTCTAGGGCGAAGTTGCGCAGGGCATCGCGTTGGTGGCACCAGGCGTCCAGGTACCAGTTGTCGCGGTAGTGGACCAGGCGCTGGGGCGAAATTTCGCGTTCGCTGACGGCGTCGCGTTCACGGCCATGATAGGCGATCTTCAGGCGGTTGCGTTGCGCGGTGGCGCCGGCCACGGTCTGGAAGATGGGAGTGTCGGGCTGGCGCGCGGCCATGCGCAGGATGCGCAGGCGCCGGGCGAGTTCGCCGCCGCCCAGGTGGTCCTGCGCCAGCAGTTTGTCGATGCGGCTCTTCAACGGCGCGAGCTGGTTGTCGAGCAGGCCGGGCTGGGCCTCGGCCAGCAGCTTCTGCGCGGCCGAGAGGGCGAAGAGTTCCGAAGGGGTGAACCACAGGCCGGGCAGCTCGAAGGCATCGCGGTTGTAGCGGTAGCCGCCGGCCTCCTTGTCGAACTCGATGGGGGCGTCGAAGAAGTCGCGCATCTCGGCGATGATGCGGGTGAGGCTGGCGCGCGAGCATTCCAGCTCGGCTTCCAGTTGCGCGCGAGGAATGGGGTAGCGGCGGGCGGCGAGGATCTGGTGCAGCTTGTAGATGCGCTGCATGCGATCCATCAGAGCAGTCCCGGTATGACCTGCTTGGTGACCGCCACGGCGATGATGTAGCCGATGGTGGCGAGGGCGGCGAGGAAGTAGAGCGTGCGCTGGCTTTTGGTCTTGCCGCGCTTGAGGGCCATGGTGCCGAGGTAGATGTAGAGCAAAAGGCCTATGATCTTGACCAGCAGCCAGGGGTGAGTGAGCGGGTTGAGGCCGCCGGCGAATAGCATGCCGATGGCGGCGACGAACAGCAGGGTATCGTTGAGGTGCGGCACGACCTTGACCCAGCGGTCCTGCAAGCGTGGCGAGTCGAGTAGCATCCAGAGGCCGCGGGCGATGAACAGGCCGAAGGTGATATAGACGGTGCCGACGTGGATGAGGCGGAGAATGGCGTATCCCATGGTCAATGTTGCGCGCGCAGGGTCTTGATGCGGTTGATGAGGCCGTTGGTGGAGGCGTCGTGGCCATGTGCCGGGCTGGCGGTTTTGATTTCGGGCAGGATGACCTTGGCCAGTTGCTTGCCCAGTTCGACGCCCCATTGGTCATAAGAGTTGATGTCCCAGATGATGCCCTGTACGAACACCTTGTGCTCGTAGAGCGCGATCAGCCGGCCCAGGGTGCGCGGCGTCAGCCGGCGGTAGAGCAGGGTGTTGGTGGGCCGGTTGCCGGGGAAGACCTTGTGCGGTAGCAGGTCCTTGATGTCGGCGGCGCTCATGCCGCTGGCTTCCAGTTCGGCGCGGGCCTCGTCGGCGGTCTTGCCGCGCATCAGCGCTTCGGTTTGCGCGAAACAGTTGGCGAGCAGTATTTCGTGCTGGTCGGAAACCGGGTTTGCGCTCTCGGCGGCGGCCAGGAAGTCGCACGGCACTAATTTTGTCCCCTGGTGGATGAGCTGGTAGAAGGCATGCTGCCCATTGGTGCCCGGCTCGCCGAACAGCACCGGTCCGGTGGAGACCTTGACCCGCTTGCCAACGCGCGTGACCGATTTGCCGTTCGACTCCATGTCGAGCTGTTGCAGGTAGGCCGGAAAGCGCGCCAGGTATTGGTCATAGGGCAGCACGGCGTAGCTTTGCGCATCCCAGAAGTTGTTGTACCAGAGGCCGACCAGGGCCAGGATCACCGGCATGTTCTTGTTGAACGGGGCGGTGCGGAAGTGTTCGTCCATGTCGTAGCCGCCGGCCAGCAGCTCCTCGAAACGGTCCATGCCGACATAGAGCGCGATGGGCAGGCCGATGGCCGACCAGAGCGAATAGCGCCCGCCCACCCAGTCCCAGAAGCCGAACATGTTGGCGGGGTCGATGCCGAAGCGGGCGACCTCGGCGGCGTTGGTGGAGATGGCGATGAAATGTTTCGCTACGGCGTCCTTGCGCTTCGCCGCTTTGAGGAACCAGGCCCGCGCGGCGTGTGCGTTGGCCAGGGTTTCCTGGGTGGTGAAGGTCTTCGAGGCGATGACGAACAGGGTGGTCTCTGGCCGTACCCGTTTCAATACTTCGGCCAGGTGGCTCGGGTCGACGTTGGAGACGAAGTGGGCGTTCAGGCCCTTCTTCGCATAAGGGGCCAGCGCCTGGCAGACCATGGCCGGGCCGAGGTCGGAGCCGCCGATGCCGATGTTGACGATGTCGGTGATTTTCTCGCCGGTGTGGCCGAGCCATTTCCCGGCGCGTACCTGGTTGGTGAAGCCGCGCATCTGCTTCAGCACCTTGCGTACGTCCGGCATTACGTCGTGGCCATCAACCACCACGGGGCGGTCGGAGCGGTTGCGCAGCGCGGTATGGAGCACGGCGCGGTCTTCGGTGAGGTTGATGCGGTCGCCGGCGAACATCGCGTCGCGCATCAGTTCGACGCCGTTTTCCTTGGCCAGGCGGACCAGCAGTTTCAGCGTGTCGGGGGTAATCAGGTTCTTGGAATAATCGAACAACAGGTCGTCGAGGCAAAGGGAGAAGCGCTCGAAGCGTTTCTTGTCCTGGGCGAACAGGTCGCGCAGATGGAGGCCGTTCCAGGTCTTGCGGTGGGCGTTGAGGGCTTGCCAGGCGGTGGTCGCGGGCATGTCGTTCCGGAGTGTGGCGAGTTTACTCGAAAAGTATACCACGAGGATGCCTGCCGCCGGCCGCTGGCGAGACCAGGGTTCAGTCGACGGTAAGGAAGATCGCGCCCAGCGGCGGCAGGGTGATGACCAGTGACTGGCCGAACCCCATCCAGGGGATTTCTTCGGCCAGCAGGCCGGCGCCGTTACCGACGTTGCTGCCGCCATACCATTGCGAATCGCTGTTGAAGACCTCGCGCCATAGTCCCGGCGCCGAGCAGCCGATGCGGTAGCCGGTGCGCGGCACAGGGGTGAAGTTGAAGGCGGCGATGAGGGTGCGGCCCTTGCGGTCGCGGCGCAGGAAGGTGAGCACCGATTGGTCGGCATCGTGGCAGTCTATCCAGGCGAAGCCGTCGTGACTGAAATCCAGTTCGTGAAGCGGCGGCAGTTCCCGGTGCAGCCGGCCTAGATCGCGGGTGCAGCGCTGCACCCCTTCGTGCCAATGGGTTTGCAGCAGGCCCCAGTCCAGTTCCCATTGGCTGGACCATTCGCGGCCCTGGCCGAATTCGTTGCCCATGAAGTTGAGCTTCTTGCCCGGCGTGGCGTACTGGTAAGCGAGCAAGAGGCGCAGGTTGGCGAATTTCTGCCAGGCGTCGCCCGGCATTTTGCCCAGCAGCGAGCCTTTGCCATGCACCACCTCATCGTGCGAGAAGGGCAGGACGAAATTTTCGGAATAGGCATAGAGTTGGCCGAAGGTGAGGTTGTTATGGTGATAGCGGCGAAATATCGGATCCAGGCTGAAGTAGCTCAAGGTGTCGTTCATCCAGCCCATGTTCCATTTCATCGAAAAGCCCAGGCCGCCAACATAGATGGGGCGTGACACCATGGGCCAGGCCGTGGATTCCTCTGCCAAGGTGAGCGCGCCGGGGAAGCGCTCGTGCACCATGGCATTCATCTCGCGCAGAAAATCGATGGCCTCCAGGTTCTCGCGGCCGCCATATTTGTTGGGTAACCATTCGTTGGCCTTGCGCGAGTAATCGAGGTAGAGCATGGAGGCGACGGCATCGACCCTGAGACCGTCGAAATGAAACTCGCGCAGCCAGTAGTCGGCGGAGGCGAGCAAAAACCCCCGCACCTCGTTGCGGCCATAATTGAAGATATGGGTGCCCCAGTCCTGGTGCACTCCGAGACGCGGGTCTTCGTGCTCATACAGGGCGGAGCCGTCGAAGCGGGCGAGTGCCCAATCGTCCATGGGAAAGTGGCCGGGTACCCAATCGAGCAGCACGCCGAGGCTGGCCTGATGGCACTTGTCCACCAGATAACGGAGGTCGTCGGCAGCGCCGAAACGGGCCGTGGAGGCAAAGTAGCCGGTGGTCTGGTAGCCCCAGGATTCGTCCAGCGGGTGCTCGGTCAGGGGCAGGAACTCGATGTGGGTGTAGCCCATGTCCTTGACGTAGGGGACCAGGGCATCGGCCAGTTCGCGGTAGCTGTAATAACGGCCATCCGGGTGACGCCGCCAGGAACCGGCGTGGACCTCATAGATGTTCATCGGCGCGTGCAGCCAGTCAAGGCCGGCGCGAGCGCGCAACCAGTCGTCGTCGCCCCAGTCGTGGGTGCTGGGTGCCGCCACCACCGAGGCCGTGCCCGGCCGGTTTTCGAACTGCCGGCCATAGGGATCGGTCTTGACACGGATCTCGCCGCTGTTGCGGTTGCGAATCTCGTATTTGTAAAGGTCGCCGGCCTGCAGGCCGGGTATGAACAGCTCCCACACCCCGGAGCCACCGCGTACCCGCATCATGTGCACACGGCCGTCCCAGCGATTGAAACTGCCGACCACCGAGACGCGTTCGGCACTGGGGGCCCAGACGGCAAAACGCACCCCATCGGTCCCCTCCAGGCGGGCCGGATGGGCGCCCAGGGTGCGGTAGGATTCCAACAGGCGGCCTTCATTGAACAGATAGAGCTCCTGCTCGGACAGCACCGGCGGGAAGCTGTAGGGGTCGATGATCTCGAAGTCCCTGCCGTCCTCGCGCACGCGCAGCCGCAGGGGCCGTGCCGGAGCGGTCTTGCCGTGCCACTCGAACAAGCCGCGGGCATCTGTTTGGGTCAGGGCGTATTCGCCATGTGCCAGCAGCAGGGTGATCGCCTCGGCATGGGGACGCAATACCCGCAGTACAGGCTCGCCATGTTCACCATGCAGACCGAGCAAGGAAAAGGGGTCGTGATGACGGGCAGTGAGCAGGCGCTCGAGACTGGAAAGGTGCATGGGGTTCCTGGATAGAGGTTTATCGCGGTCGGGGTGGCATTATCCGCCAGGCCGGCGATGATTCAGTCGATTCAAGACATTCATGTCGCATACTATATTTATAATTCAAACAGGATCACACCGCTCAACCAGCTTGCGAGGTAGCCAGCCGTGCCGAAAAAAGAACATCCCCGTTTTGTCAGCGTCATCACGAAAAACACCGTCGCCCTCATCCTGGCCGGCGGGCGTGGCAGCCGGCTGAAACAGCTTACTGACTGGCGTGCCAAGCCTGCCGTGCCATTCGGTGGCAAGTTCCGCATCATCGACTTCCCGCTGTCCAATTGCATGAACTCCGGCATCCGTCGCATCGGGGTCGTCACTCAATACAAGGCCCATTCGCTGATCAAGCATATACAGCGCGGCTGGGGGTTCCTGCGCGGCGAGTTCGACGAATTCGTCGAACTGCACCCCGCCCAGCAACGCCTGGATGAAAGTTCCTGGTACAAGGGCACGGCCGATGCCATCTACCAGAACCTCGACATATTGCGCGTCTACCGGCCGGAATACGTGCTGGTCCTGGCGGGCGACCATGTCTACAAGATGGACTATGGCGAGATGCTGGCCAGCCACGTGCGTACCGGCGCCGATATGACCGTGGCCTGCATCGAGATGCCGGTGCAGGAGGCCGCCGGCGCCTTTGGAGTGATGACGGTGGATGACAAGAGCCGCGTCACGGATTTCTCCGAAAAACCCGAGGCGCCGACTCCCATGCCCGGCAAGCCGGATGTTGCGCTGTGTTCGATGGGCATCTACGTGTTCAACGCTTCCTTTCTGTATGAGCAGTTGATCCGCGACGCCGACGATCCCGATTCCGAGCACGATTTCGGCAAGAACCTAATTCCGCATCTGATCAGCGCTGGCTACCGGCTTTTTGCCCACAGTTTCAACGAGAGCTGCGTACATGGCGTTGATGAGCCAGCCTACTGGCGCGATGTCGGAACAGTGGATGCCTACTGGGAGGCCAACCTGGACCTGGCGCGGGTGACCCCCGACCTGAATTTATATGACCGCTACTGGCCCATCTGGACTTATCAGGAACAGTTGCCGCCGGCCAAGTTCGTGTTCGACACCGATGACCGGCGTGGCATGGCGGTCGATTCCATGGTCTCCGGCGGCTGCATCATCAGCGGTGCCGTGGTACGTCGGTCGGTACTGTTTTCCAACGTCCATGTGCGTGAGGGAGCTTATCTGGAGCGCGCCGTGGTACTGCCCGACGTGCGCATCGGACAGGGTGTGGTGCTCCGGGACGTGGTCATAGACAAGGGCTGTACGATTCCCGGCAACATGGCCATCGGCGTCGATCGTGAGTCCGACCAAAAACGTTTTTATATCACCGAGAAGGGCGTCACCCTGGTGACGCCGGAGATGCTGGGCCAGGATATCCATCACTCCCGGTAAGTCGCCGCCCCGATTGGGGCGGTTTGCCGTGCTCCCTCCATAGGGCGGGCCGTGCCCGCCACAAAGCGAGGATAGAGGCGCTCTACTTCAGTCGTTCAGCGAATTTCGCCCTGACTTTCACCACCTTTGGGGCGACCACGAACTGGCAGTATGGCTGCTGCGGGTGTTTGGCGAAGTAGTCCCGGTGATAGTCCTCGGCCGGCCAGAAGACGCCGGCTGGCGTGACCTCGGTGACGATGGGCGTGGAGTACGCGTGGCTGAGTTCGGCGATCATGGCCTCGGCAGCGGCTTTCTGATCCGGCGCGTGCCAGAAGATGGCCGAACGGTACTGGCTGCCGACATCGTTTCCCTGCCGATCAGGGGTGGTCGGATCATGGATCGCAAAGAATACCTCGAGCAGGTCGCGGTAGCCGATGATGGCAGGGTCGAACCGTATCTGCACCACTTCGGCATGGCCGGTCTCACCGCTGCAGACCTGGTCGTAGCCGGGGTGATCGACGTGGCCGCCCATGTAGCCGGAAACGACTTCATCCACGCCCTTGAGTGCGACGAAGGCCGCTTCCAGGCACCAGAAGCAGCCGCCCGCCAGGGTGGCAGTTTGTGGCTCGGACATTTTTATTCCCCATGGTCTGTTGAGAGTCACTTCATTCAGGCGGGCGCAGCCAGTCGGGATTCCACCAGCTTCACCCAGTAGCTGGCGCCCAGAGTGAGTATGTCGTCGTTGAAGTCGTAGCGGGGGTTGTGCAGCATACAGCCACCCTCGTCCAGCCCATTGCCTATCCAGACGTAACAGCCTGGGCGCTCGTGCAGTAAATAGGCGAAGTCCTCGGCGCCCATGGAGGGGTTGAGATGGGTGTGGACATTGCCTTCTCCTACCAGGCCAGCGGCCACCGTGCGGCAAAACTCGGCTGCGGCGGGGGAATTCACGGTAGGGGGATAACCACGCCGGTAATCGAGCCGTATCTGTAAACCATAGGCCGCGCCGATGCCGCTGCACAGCCGCTCCATGGCGGCCTCGGCCTGATCGCGCAGCTCGTTGCGGAAGGCGCGCAGGGTGCCACCCAGGCGTACCTCGTCGGGGATGATGTTGTAGGCCTCGCCGGCCTGAAAGCGGGTGATGGAGAGAACGACGGCATCGAGCGGATCGACGTTGCGGCTGACCACGCTTTGCAGCGCCTGTACCAGGCTGGCACCGGCCACGACCGGGTCGCGGCCCTGCTGCGGCATGGCGGCGTGGGCGCCGTGGCCGCGCACCACGATGTCGAACTGATCGGCGCAGGCCATGACCGGCCCGGAGTGGACGGCAAATTCACCGACCGGCAGCCCCGGCCAGTTGTGCATGCCGAAGACGGCCTCCATGGGGAAGCGTTCGAGCAGGCCCTGCTCGATCATCACGCGCGCACCGCCCTCGGTCTCCTCGGCGGGCTGAAAGATGAAATAGACGGTGCCATCGAACTGGCGGGTCTCAGCGAGGTATTCGGCTGCGCCGAGCAGCATGGCGGTATGGCCGTCGTGGCCGCAGGCGTGCATGTGGCCGTCGATGCGGGAACGGTGCGGAAAGATGTTCTGTTCCTGCAGCGGCAGGGCATCCAGGTCGGCGCGCAGTCCCAGGCTGCGCTTGCCGTCGCCGCCACGCAGCACACCGATCACCCCCGTGCCGGCGAGGCCACGATGGACTTCGATGCCGGCAGACGCCAATACGCCCGCCACCAGATCGCCGGTGCGGTTCTCGACGAAGGCCAGCTCCGGGTGGGCGTGAATGTCATGCCGCCAGGCGGCAAGGCGTTCGCGATTCTTCTGGATGGCGGGGATGGTCTGCATGGGAGTTGGCGGACGGGTTTGGGGCGCCATCAGCATACCTTGAAAATGCCGCGGCGGCGCAGCCTGCCTGCCGCGCGCTTGCCGCCGCGACGTTGCCCCGTCCAGCCAACCCAACCCGGTTGCAACCCGGTTGCTAACATGGCTCGCCATGGCGGCCTACTGTTCGCTTCAGGCCGGTCCGGGTGGGCCGGGAATGACGAAAGGACGGCACCATGAAAACGAGAGCGATGGCAATTTCATTGAGTCTGATAGCGGCGATGATCCCTTTGAACGCTGCCCTGGCCAGCGACAGCGCGCTGGCGGCGGGCGCTGGCCAGGCCATGACCCGGCAGGCCCCGGCCTGGGACAGTGTCGGCAGTGCCACGGCGCCCAAGATCAAGGCGGTAATGCCTGCACGCGCGGGGAGGGCGGTGGCGGCGGACGATGGCCTGCAGGCGCGCAAGGCGGACATGGTGCGCAGGATGTTCTGGATCATGCTGGCGCATCGCTGAGCCAGGCACGGAGCAAGCGGGGTTTTGCCGGAGGTCATGGGTCCGGCCGGGGCATGGGCGGCCCCTTTTTTCTTTGCTATTGTAGCCAGGCAATCTTAACGAGGGTCGCCCGGTGTTGAATATCTCGCAGTTGCTCGAAGTCATGGTACGGATGGAGGCCTCTGACCTGTTTTTTACGGCCGGCGCGCGTCCCAGCGTCAAGATCGAGGGATTGATCCGTCCCATAGCCGCGCCCGAATTGACGCCGGAGGACGTCGACGCCCTGGCGCACAGCCTGATGGATGAAGAACAAGCACGTCGTTTTGCGAGTCACTGGGAAATGAATTTCGGCTACAGCCTTGCCGAGGTGGGGCGCTTCCGGGTGAACATATTCCGTCAGCGGGGCGCCGCCGCCATGGTTATCCGTCGCCTGTCCGCGCGTATCCCTGAACTTGCCGATTTGGGCATGCCGCCGCTGTTGGGCAAGCTGGCCACCGAGCGTCATGGCCTGATACTGGTGGTGGGGTCTACCGGGGCCGGCAAGTCCACCACCCTGGCCGCCATGGTGGCGCATCGCAACAACCGTATGGCGGGCCACATCCTGACGGTCGAGGACCCGATCGAGTTCATCTTTCGTCACCAGCGCTCGATCGTGAATCAGCGCGAGGTGGGCACCGACACCGAATCGTATGAGAGCGCCCTGGTTAATGCCCTGCGCGAAGCCCCGGACATGATCATGATCGGTGAGATTCGCGACCGGCGGACCATGCAGGAAGTGATCAATTTTTCCAACACCGGCCATCTTTGTCTGTCCACCCTGCATGCCATCAACAGCCACCAGGCGCTGACCCGCATCCTCAATTTTTTCCCGCTGGAAAACCGTTCCACGGTGTTGTTCGATCTGGCCGCCTGCCTGCTCGGCATCGTCGGCCAGCGCCTGGTGCGTGGTGTCGATGGCCGGCGGGTGCCGGTGGTTGAGGTGTTCGTGGCCGATTACCACATGCGGCAACTGATCCGTGAAGGCCGCCTCGACGAGATCAAGGACATGATGGAGCGCGGCGGTAGTGAACAGATGCAGAGTTTCGACCAGGCCCTCATCAAACTTCACAAGGCGGGCCGCATCGATTTCGACGAGGCGCGGGCAAACGCGGATTCGCCCCGCCAGTTCCATCTCCTGGTCCATGGCGACGGCGCCTCCACTGTGCCGACCGAACCGGCGCTGGGACTGGAGGCCGGCCGCGACGAACGGGCGGCGGCGCTGCCCCGGATCGAGATGCCGGAGTAGCGGCGAGATGGCGATGCGCAGCGCCGAGACGATGGTGGCCAGGGTTGCCGGACTGGCTTCGTTGCCGGCGGTGTATCAACGGGTGCGTGCCGTCGTCGACGACCCCGTCAGTTCCATGACCGACCTGGCTCAGGTGGTGGCGGAGGACGCGGCCCTGACCCTGCGTTTGCTGCATGTCGTCAACAGCGTCTATTTCGGCATGATGAGCCGGGTGGACACCGTGTCGCGGGCGGTGGGGGTGCTTGGCATGGAGGCGGTGCATGACATCGTCCTTTCCACATCGGTCGCCAGTCTGTTCAAAGGCATGAATCCCGCCAATATGAACATGACCCGGTTCTGGAGCCGTAGCCTGCTGCGCGCGCTCCTCGTCCGGACGGCCGCAGAGCTGGCCGCTGTCGGCGAGCTGGAGCGTTGTTTCGTGGCCGGTCTGTTGGCCGACCTGGGGCACCTGGTGATGTATCAGGTCGAACCGGAGCTGGCGGAGCGCGCCCAACTGCGGGCGGAGGCAGAAAACCAGCCGTTGCCTCGCCTCGAGCGGGAAATATTGGGTTGCGATTA
Source organism: Hydrogenophilales bacterium (assembly GCA_037439465.1). Taxonomy (GTDB): domain Bacteria; phylum Pseudomonadota; class Gammaproteobacteria; order Burkholderiales; family Thiobacillaceae; genus Parasulfuritortus. Next base: position 10,999 of record JBBIVX010000022.1, read on the forward strand.
TGCCGAGGTCGGCGCGGCGCTGATGCAGCGGTGGTCGTTGCCGCCGCGAATGGGACAAGCCATCGCGGCGCAGATCGTGCCGCAGGCCGCCGCCGAGCCGGTACGGCGGGACGCCGCCTTGTTGTACCTCGCCAGGGTGATGGCGGAGGCCATGGAACGCAAGCTCGATAACGCCGCGCTCGCCGCTCTGGTCGATACCGCCGTCTGGCCGCTCATCGGGCTCAAACCCGCCGAGCTCGGCAGCCTTCGCGTGATCGCACAGATGAATCATGCCGAAGTGGTGAGTCTGTATGCGCCATGAAGCCGATGATTTAGTGCGAGGCGGGGGGGTGCCGCGCCAGTCCCTGCAGGTCGGCGGCCTCGCGCGCGCTCAGGCAGCGTCCCGGCAGCGGCACCAGGGCCGGCACACGTTGGCGATAGCGGCGGTAGGCCTCGCCATAAAGCCGCAGGAGTTTGCGTTCCTCCAGCCGACTCCCGATCAGTAGGTAGACTGTGATCACGAGCGCGCTGGTCAGCCAGGCGACGTTGAGGTCGCGGGTCCACAACAGCAACAGTCCCAGGGCATACCAGGGATGGCGCACGTGGCGGTGCAAAGGCGACAACACCAGTCCTTCCGCCATCGCCATCCTGCCCTGCCGCCACTGGCGCAGGCCGAGGAAATCGAGGCCGTCATACCAGCGCAAACTCCATAGATAACCCACCACGGCCACCACCGCCGCTGGCCAGGCGATCCAGCCCGGCCAGTGCCAAAGCGCCGCGCCAGGGTGGCGGGCGGTCAGCCACAGCGGCGGCAGCAGCGACAGCAGGGCCAACAGGTTGTAGAGCAGGCGATAGGCCGGCAGCAGTTGCGGCCAGTGGCGGGCGACCCAGGCCTTGCACGATTCCCCGGCCAGCCAGGAATGGATGGCGCCATAGAGTATCCAAGCCAGGACGATACCGGCGAGGTCGGTCATGGGTCCTTGCCTCCAGCTTTGGCAGGGCTTCCGAACAGGCCGCGCAGTGCCCGCAAAAACTTGGGCAGGAGCCAGGCCACGGTGAGCAGGAAGCAGAGCAGCAGTCCGAGAAACAACAACGGCAGGGTGAAACCGGCCCATAGTCCGGCCGGGACCAGCAGGTCTTCGGCGAATGACTTGGTCCAGTTGCTGAAGGGCTCGGGCGAGGTGTTGACCAGGGCGCGGCCGCCCGCCTTGGCGAAATGGGTGCCAGCAGTCACGCCGCCGCCCAGCAGGGCGGCCGTCAGCGTCGCGGTGGCGCTACTGTCGCCGAACACTCCCGCCGCCAGGGCCGCCCCGCCCGGTATGCGGATAAAGGTGTGGACGGCATCCCAGAGGCTGTCCAGCCAGGGAATCTTGTCGGCGAAGAATTCGACGCCGGTCAGGACGCCGCTCACTATCAGCATCCAGGGGCCTTGCAGCACTTGCAGTGTAGCGGGCAGGGTGATGAGGCCGAAATGGCCGGCCAGGCCAACGAGAAACAGGGTGGCATACAGGCGCAGGCCGCTGGCCCAGGCCAACGCGGCGGCGACGGCGATCTCGGCCAAGAGGTCCATGATTTCAGCCGCCGCCGCTTTCCAGGGTATGGCCTGCCGCCGCGTCGCGGCCTAGGACCTTGACCAGCCACGGCAGGATGGCGCGCAACTCATCGGCCAGGGTCCAGGGCGGATTGACGATGAACAAGCCGCTGCCGTGCATGCCGAAACTCTCGCGGGCAGGGGCTTCCACGCTCAGGCTGGCGTAGAGCCAGGGGCCCGCCTGGAGGCGTTTCAGGCGCTCTGGAAACTGTTGGCTTTCGGTCCTGGGCAGCAAGGGGAGCCAGACGGCGTAGGTGCCGGTGGCAAAACGTTTGAGTCCCTCTTTCAAGGCCGTCGGCACCCGCCGATAGTCGTCCTTGATCTCGTAGGATGGATCGATCAGCACCAGCCCCCGCCGCGGTGGCGGCGGCAGCACCGATTTCAGGGCGTTAAAACCATCCTGGGCGGCAACCTTGACGTGATGGCCGGCCTCGGCGAAGGTGTGCGCCAGCCATTCGCTGTCGCGACTGTGCAGTTCGAACAGCCGCAACTGGTCGTTTTCCCGCCGCAGCCGGTCGGCCAGCCAGGGCGAGCCCGGATAGAGGCGCAGGTTGCCGCCCGGATTGAGGACGCGGACCAGGCCGACATAGTCCTCCAGCATTGGAGGTAGATCGGTGCGCGACCAGAGCCGACCGATGCCACTTTCGTATTCGGATAGTTTGCGCGCGTAGTTCGATTCCAGATCATAAATGCCGGCGCCGGCATGGGTGTCGGCATACCACCAGGGTTTGTCTTTGAGGTTGAGGTGGCGCAGCAACGCCACCAGCACGCAGTGCTTGAGTACGTCGGCATGATTGCCGGCATGGAAGGCATGGCGGTAGCTCAGCATCTGGGCAGTAGCGGCAGTGAAAGCAAAGACATGAGAATTTTAGGCTATTCTGATATTCGGACTCGTTGATCGGGTCAGGGAGGCGGTGCATCTCGCCATGTCAGAAATTCATTGTCATCCTATCGCTGGGGGAATGTTTATGAAACGTATTTCGACGCTTGTCCTGCTGTTTTGCCTGAGCGGCGCGGCCTTGGCCGGCGGAGCGGGGGAGGAGACCTACACCACCGCAGAATACCGGTTTCCTATCAAGGTACTGTCCAAGGACAGAAACCGTCTGCTGTACGATATGCGCGACCTGCTGCATGGCATGCACAACATCCACCATGCCCTGGCGCGCAATGACATGAAGGCCGTGGCGACCGAGGCGCGGCCGCTTGGCCAGTTGATTAATCACATGCCGGCCAGCCAGCGCGACAGCCTGCCCGAGGGTTTCATGCAGATGGGCATCGCCATGTATGAATCCTTCGAACAAATGGCCAAGATGGCGGAGGGCGGCGCCAGCCAGAGCCAGATGGAGGAGCAGATGGCCGAGGTGGTGGCCTATTGCTCCGGTTGCCACGACACCTACCGTTTCGAAGTGGCCAAGCGTCTGCCCAGACGTTGAGCGCTGGCCATTTCCGTGCGCTCAGCGGTGGCGGCCGCCGCTGCGATGCGCTGCCCCACCCGCCCGGCCGCCGGAGAGTTCACCGCCGGGACGTGCCTTGGGCCGGGGGGTGCCCGGTTTGCCAGCGGCGGGGCGTGGCTGCGCCCCCTTGTTCGCTGCAGCGCCTGCTGCCGTCCGAGCGCGCATGTGGTCGTGGCTGCGCAGTTGGATCGGCTGCGGCCGGGCGTTGGGGTCGGGTTCAAAGCCGGGCAGGATTTCGCGCGGCAGCTTGCGCTTGATCAGCCGCTCGATACCGGCGAGATAATCCAGTTCATCGACACACACCAGTGAGGTGGCCTCGCCCTTGGAACCGGCCCGTCCGGTGCGGCCGATACGGTGGACGTAATCTTCCGGCACATTGGGCAATTCGTAATTCACCACGTGCGGCAGTTCGCTGATGTCGATGCCGCGCGCTGCGATGTCGGTGGCCACCAGCACCGCGAGGTCGCCCTTCTTGAATTCCGCCAGCGCCCGCGTTCGCGCCGACTGGCTTTTGTTGCCGTGGATGGCCAGCGCCGGGATGCCGTCCTTGCCCAGTTGCTCGGCCAGGCGGTTGGCGCCGTGTTTGGTGCGGGTAAAAACCAAAACCTGGAACCATTGGCGTTCCCGGATAAGATGGGCGAGCATTTGCCGCTTCTGGTCGCGGTCCACGGCGTAGACCTTCTGTGCGATGTTGTCTGCCGTGGCGTTGCGGCGCGCCACCTCGATCAGCGCCGGGCTGTTCAGCAGGCCGTCGGCCAATGTCTTGATCTCGTCGGAAAGGGTGGCGGAGAAGAGTAGGTTCTGCCGTTTTTTCGGCAGCAGGGCGAGGATTTTCTTTATGTCGCGGATAAAACCCATGTCCAACATGCGGTCGGCCTCGTCGAGGACCAGTATCTGCACGCCGGAGAGATCCAGGGTCTTCTGCTCGACGTGGTCCAGCAGTCGGCCGGGGGTGGCCACCAGGATGTCGACGCGACTGCGCAACCGGGTGATCTGCGGATTGATGCCCACGCCGCCGAACATGACCATGGAACTGAGCTTGGTGTACTTGCCGTAGATTCGCACCGATTCTTCCACCTGGGCAGCGAGTTCGCGGGTGGGGGTGAGGATCAGGGCGCGTATGGGTGGCCTGCCGACGGACGGTCCTTTCACCGATTTGTCTGACAGTCGCTCCAGTATGGGCAGGACGAAGCCGGCTGTCTTGCCGGTGCCGGTCTGGGCGCCAGCCAGTAGGTCGCCGCCGGACAATACGGCGGGGATGGCCTGGCTCTGGATCGGGGTAGGGGTGGTGTAGCCGTGTTCGGCGACCGCGCGAACGGTGGCCTCGGACAGGCCGAGAGAGGCGAAAGGCATGGGTTGGTTCCTGCAAAAGCATCGGCCTCGCCACCCGGGTTGGGTCTAGGCGCCAGTCTTAGGCAGATGGGGTAAACGGGTGACGTACCAGACGGCGGCAGGGGGACTGGAACAAATGCCGCGGGCGGATGATACCAGTCTTCCGGCAAGCGGCCATGTTTATTTATGGTGGGCTGCGCACGGTGCCGCGACCTGGCGGCAAAGGGGCGGTGGATCGGTTAGACTAGCGCCGGCGCAACAATAAGGGAGATCCATCATGGCCCGGACCGTACTTCGCTATTTCCTCTTTATCTTGGTCAGCCTCGTGCTGGCGGCCGTGGCCTGGACTTGGCTGACTCTGACCTGGAACTATTCGGAAGGGGAGCGGGCCGGCTATGTGCAGAAGTTTTCCAGCAAGGGCTGGCTGTGCAAGACCTGGGAAGGGGAAATCGCCATGGTCACCATGCCCGGCGCCATCCCGGAAAAATTCACCTTCACCGTACGCGACGATGCCGTAGCCCAGCGCATCAATGCCCTGGCCGGGCGCCGGGTGGTATTGGTATATGAGCAGCATAGGTTCATCCCGCTATCCTGTTTCGGTGAAACCGAATATTTCGTCACTGACGCGCGCGCGGTGGAGGAGTCGGCAGCCACCGCCCCGGTGCCGCCGCTCGTCCCGGGGAACCTGGTACAGCCACGCTGAAGGCCGCAACGAAGCGCCGCTGGCGGCGCCTTCAGCCCCGCGCGATGAAGTGCAGGGCCGCGGCGTTGAGACAATAGCGCTGCCCGCTTGGGGGCGGCCCATCCTCGAAGACGTGGCCCAGATGGCTGTCGCAACGGGCGCAGCGGATCTCGCTGCGCACCATGCCATGGCTGGTATCCATGATGAGGCGGAGGTGGCCGGGGTCGAAGGGGGTATGAAAACTGGGCCAACCGGTACCCGACTCGAACTTGTCGCGCGCGTGAAACAGGGGCAGACCGCACAGCCGGCAGAGGAACAAGCCGTCGCGTTCTTCATGCAGCAGGCCGCCGCAAAACGGTGGCTCGGTGCCCTGGTGCAACAGCACCCGCCGCTCCTCGTCCGTGAGCGCGGCGATCCGCTCCCGCCGCGTGTTTTCATCCGGCGGCGTCAGGTCATAACCCGAGGCGGAGAGGTGGTTTTCGCCATTCATGCCGTGTTCGCGCTCCGACGGCAATCGTTGCCGTCCCCGTGGCCGCCGGTCAGGAGGTCAGTTTGTCGATATGCCCTTGCGGGAACAGCGCACGGCCGATGGCAGTGACCAGGACGCGCACTTCCGTGGCCGTCAGCTCAGGATAGCGTTGATGCACCAAGCGTAGTGCGACGTAATCCTCAGAAGTGCCTGCCCAATCGTCATGGGCATGAAACCGGGCATGCAGCCAAGCCCTGGCCTCGGGGAACAAGACGCGCAGCTTCGAGTTCAGGCGCCGCTCGGTCCGCGCCTGGCCATTCTGGTCGATATAAGCATCCATCTCGTTCTCCTTCCTTGTGGCTATGGCTGCCCCTTGTTATGGTTGCTTTATAGTTTATCCGTTGCCCGCCGCCATGTTTACCCTACAGGAGTATCGTCCAGATGCCGCTCCCTGATTACCGCGCCAGCCTGGTCAACCTGATGGCCTCTATCGGCGCGGCTCTGGGTGCCCCAATGCCGCATCCGCCTCTGGCCTTCCTGCCATCGGATGAATTGGCTGCGGCCCGGCGTCTCGTGCTGCTGGTTGTGGACGGTCTCGGTTATGACTATCTGGCGTCGCGCTCCGGTGCGCTCAGGGAGCATCTGCGCGGGCGCCTGACATCGGTGTTTCCTTCCACCACGGCGAGCGCCATTCCCGCTTTCCTTACCGGCCTCGCCCCCCGTCAGCACGGTCTGACCGGCTGGCACATGTATTGCCGCGAACTTGGCGCCATTGTCACCACTCTGCCCTTCCTGCTGCGGGCCGGCCGGCAGCCGCTGAGCAGCGCCGGTATCACGCCGCAGCGGCTATACGGCCTCACTCCGCTGGCCGATCGTCTCAGGGTGCCCGTCCATGTGGTAAGTCCGCAAGCCATCGTCCATTCCGACTTCAACAAGGCCCTGTCGGGACGGGCCCGGCGGCATGGCTACACGGGCCTCTTGGAGATGTTCGGCGTCTTGCTGGAGCTTGCGCATGGCGACGAGCCCGCCGCCTACATTCAGGCCTACTGGCCGGAGCTGGACAGTCTGGCTCATGCCCACGGCAGCGGCAGTCCCCAGGTGGCGGCCGCCTTCGCGGCGCTGGATGCCGCCTGCGGCCGTTTCCTGGAAGCGGCGCGAGGCAGCGGTACCACCCTCATCGTCACCGCCGATCATGGCTTCATTGACACCTCGCCGGCGGACATCATCGATCTCGACGACCACCCTGAGCTGCGTCAGACGCTGCTCCTCCCCCTTTGTGGTGAACCGCGGGTGGCCTATGCCTACGTGCGCGCCGGGCAGGAACAACGCTTCGAGACCTATGTGCGGCAGCGCCTGGTCGGCAAGGTGGACCTTTATCGTAGTGCCGACCTCATCGACCAGGGCTGGTTTGGGCCGGGCCACAGCCATCCCGCACTGGCCGGCCGGGTGGGCGATTACACCCTGGTGGCGAAGGATAATCACGTCCTGCGCGACTGGCTGGCAGGCGAGGAACGGCACATGCATGTGGGCATGCATGGCGGCCTCTCCGAGGCGGAGATGTGGGTGCCGCTGATTGTCGCCAGGACGCGCTGAACGGGCGGCGGTCGGGCGCAATTGTTTTCTGGCCAGTTGCTGTCGATCCGCGTAAAATGCCTACGTCGAATTGGTTTTGGGTTGGTCCTGCCCGTCCGGGCGCCTTTTTTGGTCTTCCCTCACTGGTAATTTGATGCCGTGTCCGGCTTGCGGGCGGGGCGACTGTCTGGCTGGAGGAAATATGGCCAAGGAAGAACTCGTTGAACTCGAAGGCGTCGTCAGTGAAGTGCTGCCGCAGACACTTTTTCGCGTCACGCTGGAAAATGGCACGGAGGTGATGGCCTACGCTTCCGGCAAGATGCGTAAACATCGCATTCGCATCCTGGCGGGCGATCGGGTCACCCTGGAAATGTCACCCTACGACATGACCAAGGGGCGTATCAATTTCCGCCATAAAGAGGCCAACGCCGCCCCCCGCCCGGCCCCGCGCAACAACTACCCGCACAAGCGCTAGCCGGTGGCATTGCCGGTGTGCCGCCGTAGTTGACGCCCGGCCTCTCGCTTTATTCCGTTTTGATTTCGACTCGCCTGTTGGGCGCCAGGCAGGCCTTCGTCGCCGGCGTCGGGCCACCCCGGCAGGTCACGACCGGCCGGGTTTCACCCATGGCCAGCAGGTGGATGCCCTGGGGCTGCATCCCCAGGTCGAGCAGATGGCGGGCGACGCTTTCGGCGCGACGGAGGGAGAGCTTCTGGTTGTAGACCGGGGGTCCCAGCCGATCGGCGTGACCGCTCACCTGGATGGGGACATCCCTGGGCGCTGCAGCCAGCCAGCCAGCCAGGGCGGCGCGATCCGCGTCGGTCAAGTCGGCGCGATCGAACCCGAAATGCGTCACGACGACCGCTGGCTTAGCCGGACTGGTTAGCGCCGGCGCGGCAATGGCGGGTTGCTCCGCATTGGGTGCCGCCGCCAACTCTGGCACGGGCGCCATGGGGGCTGCCGGGTAAGGGTAGGGGATGGCACGCACGGGCGGAGCGGGATTATGCGCCCACATCAGCGGCTGCAGGCGGCGGCCGGCATACGCGGGCGCTGGACCCACGATGGCGACCGGAAAACAGCGGGCGACGCCATCCGACCATACTTGACAGACCTGATTCACCGAATACACCAGCCATTGCGGCGAATAGTCGTCCCCGGCGAGCGTCGGGGTGGAAAGCATGGCCGTGGCGGTCAGTAACGCGCTGGCGAACGTAGGCGTCTGCATGCGCCCTCCTCGAAAAAATGGTCTGTCACGCCTTCTTCAGGAAGCAGGTCTTGAGCACCAGACCCTTGACCTTGTCGGCGTTGCATTCGATTTCCTCATCGTCGTCGGTGAGGCGGATGTTCTTGATGATCGCGCCGCGTTTCAGGGTGACGGATGTGCCTTTCACCTTCAGGTCCTTGATGACCTGTACGGAATCGCCGTTGTTGAGTATGTTGCCGTTGCAGTCTTTTACGTCCATGTCATGTCCTTTCCTGTTGAGGCGCCCCGACGCGGCGACGGCTGGTCAGCGGGCAGCGTTGCACGGGTGGCCGCGGTTCGTTTGTCGATCCCGAACAGTAGCTCGCAATACTCGGCGATCTTATCCAGCGGGGCAGGGTCGTCTGCGCAGCCGCAGCCAGCGATGATACCCGAATGGAAGAGACTGGCCTTGAAGGCAGGGGTCCGCCAGGCCTTCAAGGCTTTGCCGTGGTGAATCATGCCGCTGTCAATCCCATGCAAGGGCGCCACCGCTCTGGTACTCGGTCACGCGGGTCTCGAAAAAGTTTTTTTCCTTCTTCAGGTCGATCATTTCGGCCATCCATGGGAAGGGGTTGCTGGCGCCGGGGAAGAGCTCATCCAGGCCGATCTGGGTGGCCCGGCGGTTGGCGATGAAGCGCAAATATTCCTTGAACATGGGTGCATTCAGACCGAGCACACCACGCGGCAGGGTGTCCTCGGCGTAGGCGTATTCCAGTTCCACGGCCTTCTGAAACATGGCCTTGAGCTCGGCCTTGAACTCAGGCGTCCACAGGTGGGGTTCCTCCAGCTTGATCTGGTTGATCATGTCGATGCCGAAATTGCAGTGCATGGATTCGTCGCGCAGGATGTACTGGTATTGCTCGGCGGCGCCGGTCATCTTGTTTTGCCGGCCCATGGCCAGTATCTGCACGAAGCCGACGTAGAAGAAGAGGCCTTCCATGATACAGGCGAAGGCGATCAGGCTTTTGAGGAAGGCCTGGTCCTGCTCGGGCGCACCGGTCTTGAAGGTGGGGCTGGCCAGTACGTCGATGAAGGGCAGGAGGAACTCGTCCTTGGCGCGGATGCTGGGAATCTCGCGGTAGGCGTTGAAGATCTCGCCTTCATCGAGGCTCAGGCTTTCCACGATGTACTGGTAGGCATGGGTATGGATGGCTTCCTCGAACGCCTGGCGCAGCAGGTATTGGCGGCACTCGGGCGCGGTGATCTGGCGGTAGGTGCCGAGCACGATGTTGTTGGCGGCCAGGCTGTCGGCCGTGGTGAAGAAACCCAGGTTGCGTTTGACGATGCGGCGCTCGTCCTCGGTCAGGGCGGCCGCGTCTTTCCATTGGGCAATGTCGCGGCTCATGTTCACTTCCTGCGGCATCCAGTGATTGGCGCAGGCGGCGATGTACTTTTCCCAGGCCCATTTGTATTTGAAGGGGACAAGCTGGTTGACGTCGGTGCTGGCGTTGATGATGCGTTTATCCTCGGCGCGCACGCGGCGCTGCCAGACGCCGGATAGCGGGGCTCCGGGAGTGTGCGGCGCCGTACCCTGTCCGGCTGGCGCGGCGACGCCGAAGGACAGGTAAGCGGGCCCGAAGCCGCGCGTAGGGGGGATGGACGGCAGATGGGCGGCGGTGGCTGGCACATCCTCCTCGAAATTCAGCATGTGGTGTCTCCTGTTAGGGGCTGTCCGGAGCAAGAAAGGGGTTGATCGACGTGCTGTGGGGCACTTCAGAACGGGATGTCGTCGTCGGCGATGTCCGCGAAGCCGGCGCCATTGGTGGCGCCCGGCGTTGCGCCGGGGGGGGCGGTGTAGGGGCGGATGACCGTCTCGCGCAGACCGGCGATGAGGCGGTCGAGCGTTTGCGCCGCACGTTCGCCGGCGAGTATCTCCGCGGCGGTGCGGCGGCTGCGCGGGTCGAAGAACTCGACGATCTTCATGTTCACCTGGGCCCTGCCCTCCCAAACGCGTTCCTCGCGCTGCAGCAGGACGCCGATGGGTTTGTGCATGAGCGCTTCGAAAATTTCGACCTGTGTGGGTAGCCATTGGCTGCTTTCGGCGTTCCATTCGTCCAGCGTGGTCGGTGTCGACTCGATGGACTGAATGTCGAGACAGGTCATCAAGGCGGAAAGCAGGCCGTAGGCGAAGTCGATCTTGTCGCCATTGGCGCGTTCCAGCCAGAGAGTCAGATAGCGCGCCACCTGGCCATCGTCCGACTCGAAGGTGAATTCGATGCCCTTGGTGCCGGTCCTGGCGGTGCGTTCCTTGGCCAGGGTCATACGCCCAATGTAGGCCCCGGAGGCGGTGATCTTGCCGCCGGACTTGCCTTCGGCCTGGACGGCGAGCTGGTCATCGCGTTGGTATGTAGTCATGCTGGGCTTTCGGGATTCATGGGTGCCGGGTTAACGCTAAAGTTTGCATGGGGCGCCTAGGCTCAGGCGAATCCCGAATAGCCGGAGTAGACGTCGGCGCCGGGGTCCATGCTGAGGCCGAAATCATCGACGCCTTTGAAGGCGAAGTTGATGTGCGCGGGGTTGATGGTACCGTTGGCTGTATCGTTCTGACGCACCTTGAACAACACCGTGGCCGTCTGCTTGGTGGTGTCGTAATACACCGCATAAGGATGTGCCGGCAGTGTAACCTCGGTGTCGGGTGTATGAGTGTAATAGCCGTCGCCCAGACCGCTGCCCACGGCGCGGCTGATGCTCCAGTTGAGGGTGTTCTCGACGGATAGCCGGTCCATGGCCTTGCTGAACAGGAAATTCAGGGCAAAGAGCTGCTCGTCGCCCGGGCCGGAGAGATAGTTGCCCAGGTCCGCGACCTGGGTGCCGGGCCCCAGGGCCGTCAGGAACATCGGAAAGGAGTCGTTGGCGGTGGCGGACACCATGCGCGGTTTCGATTTTTCGTAAATGTATTGCGTCAGCAGCGCCGCCAGGGCGGTGTCACCGCCTTGCAGCTTGCTGGCAATTTCGTTCGCCTTCTCGACATCGCCGCTGTCGGTGTAGGCGTAGCCCATTTCCAGATAGGCACCCCAGTAATCTTTCTTGAGACCGATGGCGCTCTTGAACGTGGCGATGGCCTCGTCGTAACGGCCCAGCTTGGCGTAGGCCTGGCCCATGCCGAACGCACCCTGCGGCTGGGTCGGTTCCTGTTGCCGGATCGTGGCGAACAGCCGCAGCGCCGCCTCCGCCTGGCCGGTCGCCAGGTAGCCTTGGCCGACGGCGTAGAGATTGGCGCTGCTGGGGTTGATCCTGGCCGCCTGCGCGTACTCGGCGCTTGCCTCGGTGAAGCGATCCTTGGCGTAGTAGAGATTTCCCAGGGCGGTGTGCGTGGTATCGCGGCTTGGGTCCAGACGCTGCAAGGTCTTATAGGTGTCGATCGCCGCTTCCGTCTTGTCCTGTTTCATATAAGACTGGGCAACATAGGTATAGGCGTTGACGGCTACTTCCGATTGCGGCGCCAGGCCCACCGCCTGCCTGAAGCTGAGGATGGCCGCGTCGTAGTTCTTGGCGGTGTATTCCTCCAGCCCTTTTTGCAGGAAGCGCATGGCGAATTGCTCACGCTGCGCATTCTGCTCACTGGCGATGGGAAACAGCGAGTCGGCACTTACGCTGAATACATCCATGACTGACCTTGAAGGTTATCGTACTGATTGACCGTAATAACGGCAGCATACGCCGGTGCTTGAATGTTCGGGGACTGGCGTGCATGGCCTTACTGGCACGCCTCGCATTCCTCGAACCCGGCCTCTCCCGGACGCAGGGTGCAGGCCTTGCCGACGTTCTCCGCTGGCGGCAGAGGGCCGGCCATCACGAACCGGCCACTGCCGCCAGCGGCGCCGACCGCGTTCAGCTCGCCGCCCTTGCCGGTGGATTTTTCGGCGTGGGTGGCGCCCAGGGCGCGCAGGTAGTAGGTGGTCTTGAGGCCACGAGTCCAGGCGAGCTTGTAGGTTTCGTCGAGTTTCTTGCCGGAGGCGCCGTGGAAGTAGAGATTGAGACTCTGCGCCTGGTCGATCCACTTCTGCCGCCGGGCACCGGCCTCGATCAGCCACGTGGGGTCGATCTCGAAGGCGGTGGCGTAGAGTTGACGCAGTTCTGCCGGGATGCGGTCGATCTTTGCCAGGCTGCCGTCGAAGTATTTGATGTCGCCCACCATCACCTCGTCCCACAGATTCAGGGCCTTGAGGTCGCGCACCAGGTATTGATTGACCATGGTGAACTCGCCCGACAGGTTCGATTTGACGAACAGGTTTTGGTAGGTGGGCTCGATCGAGGCCGACACGCCGATGATATTGGCGATGGTGGCGGTGGGGGCGATGGCGAGGCAGTTGGAGTTGCGCATGCCCACGCTCATGATGCGGCTGCGCAATGCGGCCCAGTCCAGGCGCTCGGTGAGGTCGGCTTCCACGTAGCCGCCCCGCTCCTCGGCCAGGAGTTTCAAGGAGTCCTGGGGCAGGATGCCCTTGGACCACAGCGAGCCGTTGAAGCTGGAGTAGCGGCCACGCTCCTCGGCGAGATCCGTGCTGGCCCAGTAGGCGTGGTAGGCCACGGCCTCCATGGCCCGGTCGGCGAACTCCACGGCGTCAGGAGAGGCGTAGGGAATGCGCAGTTTGTGCAGGGCGTCCTGGAAGCCCATGACGCCCAGGCCCACGGGCCGGTGCTTGAGGTTGGAGTTGCGCGCCTTGCCGACGTTGTAGAAGTTGATGTCGATGACATTGTCCAGCATGCGCATCGCCACCTTGATGGTGCTGCGTAGCTTGTCCATGTCCAGGCCGTTGGCGCCGAGGTGGTTCACCAGGTTCACCGAGCCCAGGTTGCACACGGCGATTTCGTTATCGGAGGTCGCCAAAGTGATCTCGGTGCACAGGTTGGAGGAATGCACCACGCCGACGTGCCGGTTGGTATAGCGCACGTTGCAGGCATCCTTGAAGGTGATCCAGGGGTGCCCGGTCTCGAACAGCATGGACAGCATCTTGCGCCACAGGCCGACGGCGGCGATCTTCTTGCACGCCTTGATCTCGCCACGCGCCGCCTTGTCCTCGTAGGCCAGATAGGCGGCTTCGAAGTCGCGGCCCGTCTTGTCGTGCAGGTCCGGGCAATCGGAGGGGGAGAACAAGGTCCACTCGGCGTTTTCCATCACCCGCTTCATGAATAGGTCCGGCACCCAGTTGGCGGTATTCATGTCATGGGTGCGACGGCGGTCGTCGCCGGTGTTCTTCCTGAGTTCCAGAAACTCCTCGATATCCAGGTGCCAGGTCTCAAGGTATGCACACACAGCGCCCTTGCGCTTGCCACCCTGGTTCACCGCCACGGCGGTATCGTTGGCCACCTTGAGGAAAGGCACCACGCCCTGGCTCTTGCCGTTGGTGCCCTTGATGTGGGTGCCGAGTGCGCGCACGCGGGTCCAGTCGTTGCCGATGCCGCCGGCGTATTTCTGCAAGAGGGCGTTTTCCTTGATGCCCTGATAGATGCCGTCGAGGTCGTCGGGAATGGTGGTCAGATAACATGAGGAAAGCTGGGCGTGGCGGGTGCCGGCGTTGAACAGGGTAGGCGTGCTCGCCATGTAGTCGAAGCGGGACAGCACGTTGTAGAACTCGATGGCGCGGGCCTCGCGGTCGATCTCGTTGAGGGCGAGGCCCATGGCGACGCGCATGAAGAAGACCTGAGGCAGCTCGATGCGGCGGTCCTCGATGTGCAGGAAGTAGCGGTCGTACAGGGTTTGCAGACCGAGGTACTGAAACTGGTTGTCGCGGCTGGCGTCGAGGGCGGCGGCCAGGCGGTCGAGGTCGAACTGGGCGAGGCGCTCGTCGAGCAGCTCGGCGGCGATGCCCGCTTTGATGAACTGGGGAAAATACGTGGCATAGCGGCTGGCCATTTCGGCCTGAGTGACCTCTTCGCCCAGTACCTCGCGGCGGATGCTGTGTAGCAGCAGCCGTGCGCTGACCAGGGCATAGTCCGGATCTTTTTCGATGAGCGCGCGGGCCGACAACAGCAGCGACTTGCGTACTTCGGCGTCAGGCACGCCATCGTAGAGATCGCGCAGGGTGGCTTGCAGGATGGCCTGGGGGTTGGTTTCGGGTAGGTCCTCGCAGGCGGCGCTCACCAGGGCGGTGAGGCGATCGGGGTCGATTGGCCGGCGTTCGCCGTTTTCGACGCAGTAGAGGGTCGCTGTCGCGGCCGTTTCCTGGTGCTGCCTGGTCCGTTCCGCTGCCCTTTTTTCCCGATACAGCACGTAGGCGCGGGCGACTTCGTGTTCACCGGAGCGCATGAGCGCCAGCTCGACCTGGTCCTGGATATCCTCGATATGGAAGGTGCCGCCGTTGGGCTGCCGTCGCAGCAGAGTCTGGACGATGCTCTGGGTGAGCTCTTCGACCTGCGCGCGGACGCGGGCGCTGCCGGCGGCCTGGCCGCCGCCGACGGCGATGAAGGCCTTGGTCAGGGCGACGCCGATCTTGGCCGGCGCGAAACCTACCACGGCACCATTGCGGCGAATGACCTGATAGCCGGCGTAGGCCGGGGCGTCGATGGGTTCAATTACAAAGGCGGCGCTGATTGGTCGTGTGGACTGAATCTCGCTGTTGATGAGTGGCATCCCTTGGTCTCCTCGGGCTCCCGCCGTGGCGCCGAGCCCACGGGGGTTATATTAGAAAACGCTAAATATAGTGTTACGGAATTTATATGGCGCTAATTCTAGTGTTATGTGCGGCGGCGTCAATGAATTTTTCAACACGCCGCCCCAGCCTGAACAAATTCATGGACAGGCCATGCAGCGAGAAAGTGCTTGCCTTGATAAATGATAATAGTTATCATTCGTACAGTAACAACGCCAAGGAGTGCTCATGAAGCTGTTGGTTATTACGCTCTTGCTTTTACCCATCGGTAGCCTGGCGGCACAGCCGGAATTCAGTCTGAGCATCAAGGATCATCGCTTCGTGCCCGCTGAACTGAGGGTGCCGGCAGGTCAGAAGATCAGACTCAGGGTGGTCAATCAGGATGGCACCCCGGAAGAGTTTGAGAGTCCCGCGCTCGCTCGCGAGAAACTGATCGCGGGTCACGCCACGGCCAGACTCTACCTTGGCCCTCTTGATCCGGGCGTTTACACCTTTATTGGCGATTTCCACGCAAAGTCTGCGCGTGGCGCAATCGTTGTGGAGTGACGCCATGCTTGCCTCTGCCCTCATTGTTCTGCGCGAGACACTGGAAGCCGCGCTGTTGATCGGCATCATCGCAGCCGCGACCCGTGGCCTGGCGGGCCGCAATTTCTGGCTGGCCGTAGGCCTGGGTGCTGGTATCGCCGGCTCCATGGTGACGGCAGGATTGATCGAAACCATTGCGGAGCTGGCGGGTGGGGTCGGCCAGGAATTGTTCAACGCCTCTCTGCTCGGCGTCGCCGTCCTCATGCTGGGCTGGCATAACATCTGGATGGCCCGTCATGGGCGTGCCATGGCCGTTGAGGTCAAGGCCGTGGGGCTGGAGGTGCGCGCCGGTCAGCGGGAACTGTCGGCCCTGGCCTTGCTGATTGCGCTGGCCGTGCTGCGGGAGGGATCGGAAACCGCTCTCTTTCTTTTCGGCCTGGCCGGCAGCGAAGAGGCGGGCCGGGCCGGCCTGCTTCTTGGTGGCGGCCTTGGCCTGATGGCGGGGGTTGCGCTGGGCTGGGCGTTGTACTCCGGTCTCGCCCGTCTTTCCATGCGCCATGTGTTCGCCGTCACGGGCGGCTTGATCCTGTTGATCGCCGCCGGCATGGCCGGGCAGTTGGGCCGGCTATTGGTGCAGGCCGGCCTGGTTCAGCCGCTCGCCCTGCCACTGTGGGATACCTCCGCCTTCATGCCGATGGATTCAGCGCCCGGTAAATTGTTCCACCTCGTCATCGGTTATGAAGCGCAGCCCAGCGGTATACAGGTGCTCTTTTATGGGACGACCTTCATGGTCATTCTGCTCGGGATGGTCTGGAGTACGTTACGCTGCGTCAGACCAACCGTATCGGGTAACGCAGTCGGCAAACCATGCCTGGAGAGTCACGCCTGTCCGCCGGCGAGATAGGCCGTCATCTGATCGACAGGCAGCGCTTCGCCAGGGCCGTTAGCGTCTTTATTGAAGCAGCATGGCCCAGCTTGAGTCGCCGGCGTGCGGCCTTTCGCCTGCACCGGCCGGGACGATGCGGGTAAAATGCCGGAGTCATTCCCTCCGCGTCACGCCATGCGCAACACCGCCTGCCTGCTCGTTTCCTGCCCCGACCGCAAAGGATTGGTCGCCGCCATTGCCGACTTTCTTTATTCACACAACGCCAACATCGTCCATGCCGATCAGCACCAGGACAGCGGCGCCGGGCTGTTCCTGATGCGGGTGGAATGGGATCTCGAGGGCTTCGACCTGGGCCTGCATCGTTTCGCTGCCGCCTTCGCCCCGCTGGCCGCGCAACACGGTATGACCTGGCGCCTCAATCTCTCCAGCGTGCGGCCGCGATTGGCCATCTTCGTGTCGAAATTCGACCACTGCCTGGCCGATCTGCTTTACCGGCACCATGCCGGCGAGCTCTATTGCGATATCCCCCTGATCCTCAGCAACCACCCGGACACTCACTGGCTGGCGGAGGCCTACAAGATACCCTTCCAGCACATCGCCGTCGGCAAGGAAAACAAGGCGGAGGCGGAAGCGCAGCAGCAGGCGCTGCTTGAGGCCCACCATGTCGATTTCATCGTGCTCGCCCGTTACATGCAGGTGCTGAGCCCGGAGTTCATCCGCCACTGGCAACACCGCATCATCAACATCCATCACTCTTTCCTGCCCGCCTTCCACGGGGCCAAGCCGTATCAGCGGGCGTTCGAGCGGGGGGTGAAGCTGATCGGCGCGACCAGCCACTACGTGACGGAGGCGCTCGACGACGGCCCCATCATCGAGCAGGACGTGGTGCGCATCTCCCACCGCGACGACCTCGATGCCCTGGTGCGCAAAGGCGCCGACCTGGAAAAGGTGGTCCTGTCGCGTGCCGTCAAGTGGCACATCGACAACCGCATCCTGGTCTACGGCAACAAGACCGTGGTGTTCGACTGAGCGCTCGTGAATACATCGACTGCGCGTCCCGATAGCTGCGTCAGGCGGTGCGCGCGTCTCGCCTATCTATTTGAAATATCCCGTCGCGGCGCTTTGTCCATCTTGCTGTCTGGCCGCTCGCTGCGATTTCTTCACAAGCTCTGAGACCGTGTCAGCGGTATTCCACGAGTTCCGCCAGCGGCAGCCGTTGTTTGGCCGGCGCGCTCGCGGCGCAATAACCGAATGGCAGTATCAGGGCGATCTCGTAACGTTCGCCGTCGATGCCGAGCGCCGCCTTCACCGCCTGTGGCAAAAAACCGCCGATGGCGCAACTGTCCAGCCCGAGGGCGGCGGCGGCGGTCATCATGTTGGCGGCGGCGATGTGGCACTGGCTCACGCTCCAGGCCCTGACGTCGGTGCTTGCGTGGAAGGCGCGATAATTGGCCATGGCCGGAGCCAGGGCGGCGCCGGGGTATTCGCGCGCCATGAGCCGCTCGACATACTCGGAAGCGGGGGCCAGGTCGGCCACCTTGGCCAGTATCACCACCACCGCGCTGGCGTTGCCAACCTGTGGCTGATTGAAACTGGCGGCCTGCAAGGCGGCCTTGTCGGCGGCGGCGGTGACCACCACGAACTTCCAGTGTTCGAGGCCGAAGGAGGAAGGCGACAGCCGGCCCGCCTCCAGCACGGCATCGAGGTCCTCCGCCGGAATGACGCGGCCGGCCTGGAAGCCGTGACAGGCGTAACGGCGGTGGAAGAGGGCGAGGATTTCGTGTTTCATGTGGGCGGCCGGTGGTGAACTAGGGGCATTCTAACGGGATCGGCGGGCCGGCTCGACCCTCCCGGCAATGGGGTGAAGCCTCTGCGGTGGCGCGTCGCCACGCCCGCCGATTTCTTACCTGACTGAGCAGAAAGGAGCCGCACCATGCACCAAGCCGTCGTCATCGGCCTTGTCTCCATCAGCGACCGCGCCAGTTCCGGTGTTTATCAGGACCAGGGGCTGCCCGCTCTGCAGCAATGGCTGACCGCCGCCCTCGATAACCCGCTGACCTTCGTCGAGCGCCTGATCCCGGACGAGCAGGGGGTGATCGAGTCGACCCTGGTCGAGCTGGCGGCCCAATGCTGCCTCGTCCTGACTACCGGCGGCACCGGTCCGGCAACGCGCGACGTGACGCCGGAGGCGACGCTGGCGGTAGCGGACAAGGTGCTTCCAGGCTTTGGTGAACAGATGCGGGCGGTCAGTCTGAAATACGTCCCTACCGCCATACTCTCGCGGCAGCTGGGGGTGACCCGCGGCCGTTGTCTGATACTCAACCTGCCTGGCCAGCCCAAGGCGATCAAGGAAACCCTGGACGGCGTCTTCGCGGCTGTGCCCTACTGTATTGACCTCATCGGCGGGCCTTATCTGGAGACCCGGCCGGGGGTGGTCAAGGCCTTCCGTCCGAAGTCGGCGGTCAGGCCGGGCTGATCCGGGAGGCTTTGCGACCATGACGGCATGACGAACCAGACCGCCGCAGCCGTTGCCGATGAAGCGGCGCTGGCGCCGGTCCTGGATGACCTGGCCGAGCGCGGCTGGTCGGTGCGGCCGGGATTTCTGCCGCCGAGCGTCGTGGCCGGGTTGCGCGCCGAGTGTCTGCGACGGCGGGATGCCGGGGCCTTCCATGCCGCCGGCGTGGGGCCGGGCGCGGCCAGGGTGATCAGCACGGTGCGCGGCGACAGCATCCACTGGCTCGATCTGGACGATCCCGAACCCAATGTGCGCGCCTGTCTGGCAGCCGCCGAGGCGCTGCGCCAGGCGGCGAATCGGCATTTCTTTCTCGGCCTGGACGAATTCGAGGCCCACTTCGCCGCCTATCCCCCCGGCTCGGGCTACCGCAAGCACCTTGACCGTTTCCGCGATGACGACCGCCGCACCCTTACCGCCATCCTCTATCTGAATGACGCCTGGACCGCCGCCGACGGTGGCCTGCTGCGTTTCTGGCCGGACCCGTCGGGCGAGGGCGCCTACCTGGACATCGTGCCAGCCGGCGGCACCCTGGTGACCTTTCTCTCCGCGCGCTACTGGCATGAAGTGCTGCCGGCCCGGCGTACCCGCCTGGCGCTGACCGGCTGGTTCAAGCGGCGAAGCCTCGCTACCTGAGCTTTACGTTGAACCCGGATTGTCCATCAGGCGGCCTGACGGCCTGGGTGCATGCCGGCGGCCGCATCCGTGCTCTCTCCCGTTGAACCTGCCATGGGCCCGCCGTCCGTGTGCAAATCCGCTCGACGAGCGTCTCCCCCTCCTTGCCCGCCTTGATGAAAAAACCGGGTTAAACGGCGTCGCCGACGAAGGGGTTGGTACGCCGTTCATGGCCGAAGGTGGAGGCGGCGCCGTGACCGGGGATGAAGAGCACGTCGTCGCCCAGGGGCCACAGTTTGCAGCGGATGGAATGCAGCAGGGTGGTGTGGTCGCCGCGTTCGAGATCGGTGCGGCCGATGGAGCCCTTGAACAGTACATCGCCGACAAAGGCCAGACGCGCCTGTGGCTGGAAATACACCACGTGGCCGGGCGTGTGACCGGGACAGTGACGGACCTCCAGGCTCAATTCGCCCACCCGCGTGCTATCGCCGTCATTCAGCCAGCGATCCGGGGTGAAAGCGGCGGCGGGGGGCAGGCCGAACATGACGCTTTGCCGGGGCAGGGCCGCGAGCAGGAAGGCGTCCTCCCGCTGCGGCCCTTCGATGGGAATACCGAGCCGCGCCGCCAGAGCGGCGGCGGCGCCGACGTGGTCGATGTGGGCATGAGTGATGAGCACTCTTTCCAGACTCAGTCCCTCGCGCTCCACTGCCGCCAGCAGCCGCTCTGGCTCGCCGCCGGGATCGATGAGTGCGGCCCGGCGGCTGTACTCGCACCAGACGAGGGAGCAGTTTTGCCGCAAAGGGGTGACCGGAACGATCGCGAATTTCATCGCCAGGCGGCGTGCGTTGGGCGTCCCAAAGTCTGATGTCAGCGGGTGGTCGCCTTGAATATCGACTGCATGAAGCGGCTGGCGATGGCCGGCGGCATGGCCCGACCTTCCAGTATCTCCGTGGCTTGCACGCGCCGGCCGTAGAAATCTGCGTTGGCCTCATAGTCGATGTCCAGTTTGGCGCCTTCCAGGGAGACGCCGGCGAACAGGCCACGGCTGCGGGAATAGGAGAGTATCTCCGCCTTCAGGTCGATGTCGGTGGCAGCCTCGCCGCGCCGGCCCACCGGCCCGGCGGCCACCGCCGCGTCGGCGCCGAGCTTGAAGGTGCCGCGCACGATGCCTTCGACGCTGCGCCGGGTCTTGAACACCAGCACCACGTCGGTGGACTGGGCGCCGATCTGCCAGCCGAGACTGCCGGCCGCCAGTTTGATGAAGATGGGCTGGCTCCAGCGCCCCTGCGCGTCGCGCACACTCAGCACGCCTTTACCATAACTGCCGCCGAGGACGAAACCGGCCTTGATGACTCCGGGAATGACAGCGATGCCCTCGGCGTTGCGCAGCAGCGTGGGCGGGATGTCCTGCTCGGGCAGGCCGATGGTCTTGTCCAGGATGTCGACGGCGGCCTCGATCTTGTCGGTCTGATCGACGGAAACCGCCTGGGCCGGAGCAGTGGCCAGGGCCAGCCCAAGCCAGCCTATGAATGTCACGAATACCTTCATGGTGTTGCGTCCTCGTGGGGTGGATGCGAGGCCGGTATGGCCCGCTATGCCTTTGGGCCGAGCCGGAGCGGATTAGGTTCCCGTCAGCGCGATCGTTTCAGCCCATGACGGGGTAGTCGGTATAACCGTGCTCGCCGCCGCCATAGTAGGTGCTGGCGTCGGGCGCATTGAGAGGTGCCCCGGCCCGGAAGCGCTCCACGAGATCGGGATTGGCGATGTAGAGGGCGCCGAAGGCGACCAGGTCGGTCTCGCCGGTCATGACGGCGGCATTGGCGCTGTCCCGGTCATAGCCGTGGTTGGTCATGTAGAGGCCATGCCAGCGCTGGCGGAGCGTGTTCGGGTCGAAGTAGGGACCGGCCGCGCCAGGGACGTCGCGGCCAAGGCGGGTGACATGCAGGTAGGCCAGGCCAAGGGGATCAAGCAGGTCCACCACCCGGCCGAAGGTGGCTTCCGGATGGCTGTCGCGCATGTCGTTGAAGGGCTGCACCGGCGACAGGCGTACACCGACGCGGGCGCTGCCGACCGCGCCGGCGACCGCTGCCAATACCTCCAGCAAGAGCCGGGCGCGGTTGTCCACGCTGCCGCCGTAGCGATCGCTGCGCCGGTTGCTGCCGTCGCGCAAGAATTGATCGAGCAGGTAGCCATTGGCGGCATGTACCTCAACCCCGTCGAAGCCGGCGGCGATGGCATTCTTGGCCGCCACCCGGTATTGGGCGACGATTCCGGCCAGTTCGTCGGCCTCCAGGGCGCGGGGCGTGACAAAGGGCTGTTGTCCCGCGCGGGTGTATGTCTGGCCGGCCGGCCGGATCGCGGACGGGGCCACGGGCAGGGCGCCGTCCGGTTGCAGATCGGGATGGGAGATGCGACCGACGTGCCAGAGCTGGCAATAGAGGCGTCCGCCCTTGGCATGGACAGTCTGGGTGATGCGGCCCCAGCCGGCGGTCTGGTCGCCGTTCCAGATACCGGGCGTGTCCAGATAGCCGACGCCGGTGGGGGCGATGCAGACCCCCTCGGTCACGATCAAGCCAGCGGAGGCGCGCTGGCCGTAGTATTCCGCCATCAGTTTGGTTGGCACGCCGCCGGCGCCGGCGCGCGAGCGGGTCATCGGCGCCATGACCAGGCGGTTCTTCAATTCATAGGGTCCGAGGGCGAGGGGGGAAAAGAGGTCTTTCATATTGTGCTTGTCAGCTGGACGGCGGGCTCTTAGCCTAGATGCATTCGCCCAGGATTGCCAGTGACCATGACCGTTGCCGCCCCCGATGCCCTGCTCTGTCTGTCCAGCCACTGCCCGCATTGTCCGGCGCTCTTGCAAATCCTCGCCGATCTCGTCAAGCAGGGCCGCCTCGGCCGCCTGGAGGTGGTGAACCTCGAGGCCCGGCCGCAGGTCGCGGCCGAACTGGGGGTGCGCAGCGTTCCCTGGGTGCGCATCGGCCCCTTCGCGTTCACTGGTCAGCGCAGCCGACAGGAGATGGAGACCTGGATCGAGCGGGCCGGCAGCGCGGCGGGCATGGCGGACTATTTCCATACCCTGCTCAAGGAAGGTGACCTGACCACGGTGCTCGCCAATGTGCGCCGCCAGCCGGACAGCCTGGAGGCCTTGCTGCCCATAGTCGCCAACCCGGAGGCCAGCATCAATGTGCGCATCGGCGCCGGCGCGGCGTTCGAAGAGTTCGCCGGCCAGCCTATCCTGCAGGCGCTGGTCCCCCGCTTGGGCGAACTTTGCCAGCACGCTGACGCCAGGGTGCGGGCCGACGCCTGCCATTACCTCGGCCTGGCAGGCGGCGCGGCGGCGCGGCCCTACCTCGATCATGGCCTGCAGGACGACGACGCCACGGTACGCGAGATCGCGGCGGACGGTCTGGCCGCCCTCGGCGTTGATGGCGAAAAATCCGGGTGAATGCTGTCATTTCCTCACGCACCCGCTGGCGCAGCTGATCCATCCAAGTCAGACAGGCTGCCAGGTTAAAGAAAAGCGGGAACCTGCCGATAAGCCATTGTCGTCTCGAAGGAATTCCCGCATGGACATGGGTCCGTTGTGCGCTGTCGGCGAGCCAGCCACGATCCTGGCAGTGGATGATATGCCCGAAAATCTGGCGTTGCTGGCCGCGATCCTGCAGCCCGCCTATCGGATGCTGGCGGCCAATTGCGGCGCGCGGGCGCTCAAAGTGGCGACGGCGGTGCCGCGCCCGGACCTCATCCTGCTCGATGTCATGATGCCCGACATGGATGGTTACCAGGTCTTGGCCCAACTGCGCGCCGACCCGCGTACCCGCGATATCCCGGTGATCTTCGTCACTGCCCTGGGTGACGTCGAATACGAGGAGGAAGGGCTGGAACGGGGCGCCGTCGATTACATCACCAAGCCGGTACGGCCGCGTATCGTCCTCGCCCGCGTCCATGCCCAGCTCGAACTGAAACGGGCGCGGGACTGGCTAAGCAACCAGAACAGCCTGCTGGAGGCGGAGGTGAGCCGCCGCATGGGCGAGAATCAGATCATCCAGGATGTCAGCATCCATTCCCTGGCCCGTCTCGCCGAGATACGCGATCCGGAGACCGGCAACCATCTGCGCCGCACCAGCGAATACGTGCGTACCCTGGCGGGGCGGTTGCGCGATCATCCGCGCTTTGCCGATTTTCTCACCGAAGCCAATATCGCCCTTTTGGCCAAGTCGGCACCGTTGCATGACATCGGCAAGGTGGGCATACCGGATGACATACTGCTCAAACCCGGCCCCCTCACGCCGCAGGAGTGGGTGGTGATGAAGACCCACGCCCGCCTTGGCAGCGAGGCCATCGAACAGGGCGTGCGCGATGCCGACAGGCCGGTGGCCTTCCTCGCCCTGGCCAAGGAAATCGCCAACTGGCACCACGAGAAGTGGGACGGCAGCGGCTATCCGGATGGGTTGAAGGGGGATGCCATTCCCATTCCGGCGCGCCTGATGGCCCTGGCCGATGTCTTCGATGCCCTGGTCAACCGCCGCGTCTATAAGCCTGCGATGTCCTTCACCGAGGCGCGCGACATTATCGTCGCCGGGCGCGGCCAGCAGTTCGACCCCGACGTGGTGGCGGCCTTCCTCGCTGATTTTTCCACCTTTGCGGCCATCGCCAGCCGTTACCGCGATGGCGATGTCGGCGTCCCGGCCGCCGCCCGCTCATGACCCGCGCGCCCAAGCCGGATGCCGCGTCCGCAGGGCTGACCGCGGCCATTCCGGCCCATGGGACCAAGACGGTGGCCATCGGCGCCGGCCTATTGGCCGGGGTCATCCTGTTGACGGGAGTGGCGTTGGTCAGCCAAACCGCCGGCGAGCACAAGAATGACGAGGCCGCGCGGCTGTCTGCCGTCGCCAGCCTCAAGGCCGGACAGATCGAGGCCTGGCTCAAGGAGCGGCGGCAGGACGCGGCGCTGGTGCGTGTCTCGCCCCTGCTCGACGAGTTCGCAACGGCCATATCCAGGCGGCGGGCCGCGGCCGGACACGACACGTTGCGCCAGCGCCTGGAAATACTGCGGCAGACCGCCGGCTATGAAGCCGTCCTGGTGGTCGATGCGGCCGGCATGCCCCTGCTGGCGGCGGTGCGGGAGCGGCACGAGGCGGGTGCGACCTCACGCGAGACCGTGGCGCGCGCCCTGGCCAGCGGAGGGGTCGAGATGACCGATCTCAATGCCCTGCCGTCGACAGGCCCTGCCCACGTCCATCTCGATTTCGTCGCGTCCCTGCCAGCGGTGGCCGGCCGGCCTGGCCGGGCCATCGTGTTGCGCATCAACGCGGAGGACGCGCTCTTCCCCATCCTCCGCACCTGGCCAGGGTCGAGTCAGACGGCCGAGTCACTGCTCCTCCGCCCGGATGGCGACCACGTGCGCATACTCAACGAACCGCGTTTACGTCCAGGCCTGGGCTTGCGCCTGCCCGCCACCGACCAAGCTTCGCTGTTGGTGAAGGCGCTGGCGGCGCCGGCCAGCGCCGGCCATTTGCTGGAAGGTCGCGATTACCGCGCCGACGTGCCTGTGCTGGGCGTCGCCCTGCCCATTGCTGGAACGCCCTGGCGGTTACTGGCCAAGATAGACCGGTCGGAGTTTTATGAAGACGTCATCGAGGATACCACCATGGCCGGCCTATCGATGCTGCTTGCCTTGGTGGTTGTGGCCGGCGGTGGTTTCCTGTTGCAGCGGCGGCGCGAGCTTCCGCTTTATCAATCGTTGCGCCGCGCCAACCGGGCGTTGCTTACCCGCAGCGAGGCGAGTCATGCGCTGACGCGGGCGGCTGACGAGACGCACTTGTTCGGCGACGTCTGCCGGCTCCTGGTCGAGACCGGCGGTTATCGTCTGGCCTGGATCGGTCGCGCCGAGGCGGATACGGCACACAGCGTGCGGCCGGTGGCCTCGGCTGGGCCCGGGCAGGGCTACCTCGGCACGCTACGCATTTCCTGGGCCGACGACGAGTATGGTCAGGGACCCACCGGCACCGCCATCCGTGAACGGCGGCTGGTGACGATGCGCGACTTCGACAACGACCCTCGCTTTGCCCCGTGGCGCGAGGCCGCCCTCCGGCATGGTTTTGCCGCCTCCGCCGCCCTGCCGCTGCTGTCGGAGAGCGGCCAATGCCTGGGCGCGCTCAACCTTTATGCCGGCGAGCCTGATGCCTTCGATGCCGGCGAGCTGGCCCTGCTCGCCGATCTGGCCAGCGACCTGGTCTATGGCGTCGAGTCCTTGCGCGAGCGTGCCGCCCGCCAGACGGCGGAGGCCGCCAGGCGGGAAAGCGAGGCATACAGGCGCCTGGTGTTGGCCTCTTTGGGTGAAGGGGTGTATGGCGTCGATATGGCGGGGCGTTGCACCTTCATCAATGCCACCGCCATGGCCATGTTGGGATACTCCGAGGACGAGGTGCTGAAGCAACCGCAGCATGCCCTCTTCCATCACCACCGGCCCGATGGCAGCGACTATCCTTATGAGGAATGTCCCATTCACCTGACGGCGCACGACGGCGAGCCGCGCTATGTCGATGAATGGTTCTGGCGCAAGGACGGCACCCTTTTCCCGGTCGAGATCATCGTCACTCCGTTGTTGGCGAATGGCGTGCGTATCGGCGCGGTGGCGGCCTTTCAGGATATCAGCGAGAAGTATTTTCAGGACGCGATACGGCGGGCGCGCACCGCGGTTCTCGACCGGATAGTGGCCAGGGCGCCCTTGTCCGCGATCCTCGAGGACATCGTCCGGCGTCTGGAGGCGGGCTGGCCAGGGAAATGGGTGTCCATCCTGCTGGTCGACGCCGCCAGCGGCCGCCTCACCAACGGCGCCGCGCCAAGCCTGCCGGCCTTTTACAACGCGGCGGTGGAGGGGCTGCAGCCGGGCGAGGGGGTGGGGTCCTGCGGCACCGCGGCCTGGTCGGGCGAGCGGGTCATCGTCGAAGACGTGCTCACCCATCCTTATTGGGCGCCCTACCGCGACCTTGCGCAGCGGGCCGGTTTCCGCGCCTGCTGGTCACAGCCGTTCAAGGACGAGGCGGGCAGGGTGCTCGGCACCTTTGCCGTTTATGACCAGCGGCCCGTCGCACCCACCAGCAACGATATCATCACGATCTCCGAGTTCGCCAGCCTTTGCAGCCTGGCGGTGCAGACGGCGCAGGCCGAAGTGCTGTTGCGCAAGCTGTCGCAGGCGGTGGAGCAAAGTCCGGAGAGCATCGTCTTTACCGATCTCGACGCCAACATCGAGTATGTCAATAAGGCCTTCGTGGAGAACACGGGCTACAGCCGGGAGGAGGCGATTGGCAACAATCCCAAGCTGCTGCATTCCGGCAAGACACCGGAGGCGACCTACCGGGCGCTTTGGGACAGCCTCACCCAGGGGCGCCCGTGGAAAGGCGAATTCGTCAACAAGCGCAAGGATGGCAGCGAATACGTCGAATTTGCACACATTGCCCCCCTCCGCGACCCGGAGGGCCGTGTCGTCAATTATGTGGCGGTGAAGGAAGACATCACCGAAAAGAAACGTATCGGCCTGGAGCTGGACCGCCATCGCCACCACCTGGAGGAAATGGTGGCGGCGCGCACCGCCGAACTGGCCGAGGCGCGCTTGCGGGCGGAGGACGCCAATCAGGCCAAGAGCGCTTTTCTGGCGAACATGAGTCACGAGATCCGCACGCCGATGAATGCCATCGTCGGTCTTGCCCATCTGTTGGCCCGCGATGTCCGTCAGCCCGCCCATCAGGCCAGGTTGAAGAAGATCAACGAGGCGGCCAATCACCTGCTCGCGGTCATCAACGACATCCTCGACATCTCCAAGATCGAGGCCGGCAAGCTCAGGCTGGAGGTGATCGACTTCGCGCCGGCGGCGCTTTTCAACCGGGTGCATTCACTCATCGCCGACAGTGTGCGGAAAAAGGGGCTGGCTTTCGTCGCCGATACCGACAGCCTGCCGCCTTGGCTGCGCGGCGACGTCACCCGCCTCACCCAGGCGCTGCTCAATTACCTCGGCAACGCCGTCAAATTCACCGAGCGCGGCCAAATCACCTTGAGCGCCAGTATCGTCGAGAAGGGCGAGGCCGATGTTTTGGTCCGCTTTGCGGTGACCGATACCGGCATCGGCCTAGAGGCCAAGGCCATCGGCCGCCTGTTCAACGCCTTCGAGCAGGCCGACAGTTCGACCACCCGCCGCTACGGCGGCACCGGCCTGGGTCTGGCCATCACCCGCCGTCTGGCGCAGATAATGGGCGGCGAGGCCGGTGTGGAGAGCGAGCCGGGCCGGGGCAGCACTTTCTGGTTTACCGCCCGCCTGGGCACGAGTTCGGCCACCGTGCCAGTCGAGACGCGAGCGCCGGCCGGTGAGTCCGAGG
>JBBIVX010000023.1:0-34619 GCA_037439465.1 Hydrogenophilales bacterium
AAAGGGCGTTTCGCCTGCCTTTCTTTGCGCAGAATCTCAATTCCATGACCAGCTCACCGATGCGGCGCTTGACCTCGGCCGCCGCGCTGGGCGCGCTCTGCTCAATTGGGAAAACTTACAAGTTTCGACAGTTGGCAACCTTGAATTGAGAAACCAGGGACAGACCCAGCCTACCTCAACCCTGTTCCTTCGCCCAGGTATCCTTCAGCCCCACCGTCCGGTTGAACACCATCTTCTCGCCCTGCTTGTGCTCGAAACGGTCGGCGCAGAAATAGCCTATGCGCTCGAACTGGTAGCGGGTTTCCGGGGCGGCGTCCTTGACCGCCGGCTCGACCCAGCCCTGCACCGTTTCCAGCGAGTCCGAATTGAGGAAGTCGAGGAAGTCGCGGTCCTTGTGGCCATCCGGCTCGGGATCGGTGAACAGGCGGTCGTAGAGGCGGATCTCGACCGGCAGGGCGTGTTTCGCCGACAGCCAGTGGATGACGCCCTTGACCTTGCGGCCGACCGGGTTCTTGCCCAGGGTGTCGTGGTCGATGGAACAGCGCAGCTCGACCACCTTGCCCGAGGCATCCTTGATCGCTCCGTCGCACTTGACGATGTATCCATAGCGCAGGCGGACTTCGCTGCCCACGGTCAGGCGCTGCCAGCCGGCGGGCGGGTGTTCGCTGAAGTCGTCCTGTTCAATCCAGATTTCCGGGCCGATGGGCACGTCGCGTTCGCCGAACTCAGGGTGGTTGGGGTGGAAACCGGCCGAGCGGCCGCCGGTGACGCCGTCCTGGTAGTTGGTCAGCACGACCTTGAGCGGCCGGACCACGGCCAAGACGCGGGGCGCCTTGGCTTCCAGGTCCTCGCGGATGGCGCCTTCCAGTACTGCCATGTCGACGATGTTGACCGACTTGGAGATGCCGATGCGGCGGGCGAACTCGCGGATGCCTTCCGGCGTGTAGCCGCGCCGGCGCATGCCGTGCAGAGTAGGAAGGCGGGGGTCGTCCCAACCGTTGACATGGTTTTGCGTCACCAATTGGTTCAGCTTGCGTTTGCTGGTGACGGTGTAGTGCAGCTCCAGGCGGGAAAACTCGATCTGCTGCGGGTGGCAGCCGATGCTGATGTTGTCGAGCACCCAGTCGTAGAGCGGCCGGTGATCCTCGAACTCCAGGGTGCAGAGGGAATGGGTGATGCCTTCCAGCGCATCGGAAATGCAGTGGGTGTAGTCGTACATCGGGTAGATGCACCACAGGTCGCCGGTGCGAATGTGGTGTGCCCGTTTTATTCGATAAATGACCGGGTCGCGCAGGTTGATGTTGGGGCTGGCCATGTCGATCTTAAGGCGCAGGGTCTTGCTGCCGTCCGGGAATTCGCCCGCCTTCATGCGCCGGAACAGGTCAAGATTCTCGGCAACAGAACGGTCGCGGTAGGGGCTGTTCCGGCCCGGCTCGGTGAGCGTGCCGCGATGCGCGCGCATTTCATCGGCGTTCAGGTCGCAGACGAAGGCCAGGCCCTTGTTGATCAGTTCCTCGGCGTAGTCGTAGAGCGCCTGGAAATAGTCCGACGCCCAGTGCACTTCGCCGTTCCACTCGAAGCCCAGCCAGCGCACGTCCTCCTGAATGGATTCAGCGTACTCGGTGGATTCCTTTTCCGGGTTGGTATCGTCGAAGCGCAGATTGCAGGTGCCGTTATAGTCCTGGGCAAGGCCGAAATTCAGGCAGATCGATTTGGCATGGCCGATATGCAGGTAGCCATTGGGTTCGGGCGGGAAGCGGGTGGCAATGGCGCGGTGCTTGCCAGAGGCCAGGTCGCCATCGATGATGGCGCGGATGAAGTGCTGGACGGGCGTGGGATCGCTCATGATCATTCGCTAGGCGGACAGTGAAAAACGACCGCCGGACTGCTAGAATTCCCGCGACGTCACCTTTCAAACCGTGAAAAGTATAGCACCAATGGCCATGAACCGATTCACCCTCGCACTTCTGCTCCTGCTCCCCGGACTTTCCTACGCCGCACCGGCGACCTTGCAGGAGGCCTCCCAACTCTTCCGCCAGGGGCAGCCGGCGCTGGCGCTGGACAAGATCAACAGTTATCTGGCGGGCAATGCCAAGGATGCCCAAGGCCGCTTCCTGAAGGGGTTGCTGCTGGCGGAATTGAACCGCACCCAAGAAGCCATCAAGACTTTCTCCGACCTCTCAGACGACTACCCTGAACTGCCTGAACCCTATAACAACCTGGCCGTCCTCTATGCCTCTCAGGGCCAGTATGAACGGGCCAAGAATAGTCTGGAACGCGCCATCCGCACCCATCCCAGCTATGCCACGGCACATGAGAACCTGGGCGACATTTACGCCAAAATGGCCTCGGTGGCCTATGACAAGGCCCTGCAACTGGACAAGTCCAACACCTCGGCACAGATGAAGCTGGCCCTGGTCAAGGACATCTTCACGCCTGCCGGTCTCGACAAGACCCGATCCGGAAAACCAGGCAGTGCCAAGAGCGCCAGTCTCTCGCCCCCCCCAGCGCCCCTGCCGGCGGCGACCACCGCCCACACCCAGCCTGAGGCTGCCAAAACGGTGGCGCCGACGGCAAGCGATACGAAATCGAACAAACCCGCTGCCGACACTCATGCCAACGTCGAAAAAACCGTCCTGGATTGGGCGATGGCATGGAGCAAACAGGATGTGCCGGCCTACCTGGCTTTCTACGCTGCCAATTTCGAGGTGCCAGCCGGCATGCCACGGAAGGACTGGGAGGCGCAGCGGCAACAGCGCCTAAGCAAACCACAACATATTCGCGTCGAGGTCTCCAACCTGGTCGTAACGACTGGCGACAAACAGACCACCGTCACTTTCGCGCAGCGCTATGAATCCAACCTGCTCAAGAGCAGGACGCAAAAAACGCTGGTACTGGAAGAACAAGGCGGGCAATGGAAAATCGTACGGGAAAAATAGACCGCTTTTTCCCCATGCGTTCATTTCTGCTCGTTTCAGTAGGCCTGCTGTGCGCCCTTGGTATGGTTTCCGTATCTGCCGAAGACGTTCGCCTGGCCACTGCCAACACCGCAAAATACGTGCCTTCGCCGGAGGGCCTGGTCACTCGTGCCTTGCAGGAAATTCGGGCGAGTCGGACAGAATCGGCATTGGCGAGCCTCAACAAAGTGATCGCCATACGTCCGGATTTCAGGCTGGCATATCTGATCAAGGGCGACCTGCTGCTGGCCAAATCGCAGGCATTGCCGACGTTCGGCGCGGCCCCCGCCGGTTCCCGCCAGTCGCTGTCCGATCTCAAGGATGAGGCGCGCGTCCGCCTGATGCGGTATATCGATCAGCCTTCGCCGGGTAGTCTGCCCCGGCAGATACTGCAATTGGCGCCCAACCAAAAATACGCCCTGCTGGCCGATGCAAGCCGTGCCCGGCTGTTTGTTTTCGAGAACGTCCAGGGCGAGCCGCAGCTGATTCGCGATTATTACGTTTCTGTCGGCCGCAACGGCGTCAACAAACGTGATGAAGGTGACAAGAAAACGCCGGTGGGGGTATACACCCTGGCCGGCGAACTGCCACGGCAACGGCTTACCTCGTTTTATGGGGCGGGCGCGCTGCCGCTTAATTACCCCAATGAATGGGATGTCTTACATGGCCGCAGCGGTCACGGCATCTGGCTGCATGGCGTCCCCCCTGACACCTACAGCCGTCCACCCAAGACCAGCGATGGCTGCCTGGTGGTCAGCAATCCCGACTATGAGGAAATCGCCCGACTGCTCCGCGGCAGCAATACCCCCATTCTCATCGCCGAGAGTACGGACTGGGTGGACCGCGCCACCTGGCTCGCTCAGCGGCAGGACTTGCTCGACCAGTTGGAGAGTTGGAAGGCAGACTGGCAACAAAAGGATGTAGAGCGTTACCTCGGCCATTACTCGAATGGTTTCCTCAGGCGCGAAGGCGCCTCCTGGATCGATGGCAAGCGGCGCAACATCAGCCAGAAGGACTGGATACACATCGGCCTGTCCGACGTAAGCCTATTCCTATACCCTGGCAACGATCTGGCGGTCATCACCCTGACCCAGTCTTACGACAGTGACAAGCATCGTGACGTATCGATCAAGCGCCTCTACCTCAAGCTGGAAAACGGCGATTGGCGGATAGATTACGAAAAGACCTTGCAAACCGCCCCGGCTGTGGCATCCAGCCGTTGATAACTTCTCGTTCAGGATCTTCGATCATGATTACACTGCACACCAACTTCGGCGACATCACCCTGGAACTGAATGCCGAAAAGGCCCCGGACAGCGTGGCCAACTTTGAACGCTATGTCCGCGATGGCCATTATGACGGCACCCTCTTTCACCGCGTCATCGACGGCTTCATGATTCAGGGAGGCGGCTTCAACCCCGACATGCAGCAGAAGCCGACGCGCCAGCCCATCCAGAACGAAGCGCACAATGGACTGAAGAACGTGGCCTATACCATCGCCATGGCCCGCACCCCGAACCCCCATTCTGCGACCAGTCAATTCTTCATCAATGTCAGCGACAACGACTTCCTGGACTATGTCGAGCCGACCGCCCAGGGCTATGGCTACTGTGTGTTCGGCAAGGTCGTGGCGGGAATCGACGTCGTCGACAACATCAGAAAGGTGCCTACCGGCTCCCGCAATGGTCATCAGGACGTCCCAATCGAGAACGTGCTGATCGAACGGGCGGAAATCGTTGAGCCTTGAATCGTCTTTCAGTCTTTTCGTCGCCGACCTGCACCTGTCGCCGCGGCATCCGCGGACAGCCGCGCGTTTTCTTAGTCTGCTGGAAAACACCGCCAACGGCGCCGCAGCCGTCTACATACTGGGTGACTTATTCGAGCTCTGGCCGGGCGACGACTGTCTGACCGAGGCATTCCCACACTCGATAGCGGCGGCCTTGCGGCGTTTGAGCGAACGGGACACAAGGGTATTCGTGCTGCACGGCAACCGCGACTTTTTACTGGGACCAGGCTTTTTCCAGGCCAGCGGCGCCAGACCGCTGTCCGACCCCAGCGTGATCGACCTCCATGGCCAGCCTACCCTGATACTGCATGGCGACAGCCTTTGCACCGACGATGAGGCCTATCAGCAATTCCGCCGCCGGGTGCGCGATCCAGCGTGGCAACAGGCCATCCTCGCCAAACCGCTGTCCGAACGCCTGAACCTGGCGCGACAATTGCGGGAACAAAGCGAGAATGCCAAGATCGACAAAGCAGGCGGCATCATGGATGTCAATGCCGAGGCCGTCGCCGCTGCCTTACGGGCATCCGGCTGCCGCCGCATGATCCACGGCCACACCCACCGTCCCGCCCGGCACCTCGTGACCGTTGATGGCAAGCCTTGCGAACGTTGGGTACTGCCCGACTGGTACGAGAGTGACGGGGGGGGCTATCTGCGTTGCGACGCGCAAGGCTGCCAAGCCTGCGGCATTTAGATCAGTGCCAATCCGCGCGCCAGGTCGGCCTCGATGTCGGCCACCGCTTCCAGCCCGACGGCGATCCGCAACAACCCATCACCGATCCCCGCCTCCGCCCGTTGTTCCGGCGTCATGCGGCTGTGCGTGGTGCTCGCCGGGTGAGTGATCGTGGTCCGCGTGTCACCCAAATTGGCGGTGATGGACAGCAAGCGGGTCTGGTCGATCACCGTCCAGGCCGCCTCCTTGCCGCCCACCGTTTCGAAGGCGACGATGCCGCCTCCGGTGCTTTGCTGCGCCATGGCCAGGGCATGTTGCGGATGCGATGGCAGACCGGGATACAACACCCGGCTGACCTTGGGCTGCGCCTCCAGCCAGGTTGCCAATTCGAGCGCCTTGCCGGAATGCGCCGCCATGCGGATCGGCAGCGTTTCCATGCCTTTCAGCAAGACCCAGGCATTGAAGGCGGACAAGGTCGGACCCGCCGTGCGCAGGAAGGTATACACCCCCTCCATCAGCGTCTTGCTGCCCAACACGGCCCCGCCCAGCACCCTGCCCTGGCCGTCGAGATACTTGGTGGCGGAGTGAATGACGATATCGGCCCCCATCTTTAGAGGCCGTTGCAGAATCGGCGTGCAAAAACAGTTATCCACGGCCAGCCAGGCGCCCGACTCGTGGGCAATGGCGGCAATTGCCCGGATGTCGCTCACCTCGGTCAGCGGATTGGACGGCGACTCCAGAAAGAATAGCTTGGTGTTGGGCTGGACGGCGCGCCGCCAGGCCTCCGGCTCGGTCGGCGAAACAAAGCTGGTCGTCACCCCGAAGCGACCAAGAATATTATTGAATAGTTGCACCGTGGAGCCAAAGATCGAGCGCGAGGCCACGATATGTTCACCGGCCTTGAGCAGGCCCATCACTGTCGCCAGGATGGCGGCCATGCCCGAGGCGAAGGCGACGCAATGCTCGGCATCCTCCAGCGCCGCCAGACGGGTCTCGAACATGGTGACCGAGGGGTTGGTGAAGCGGGCGTAGATGTTGCCGGGCTCGGCGCCCGAAAAACGGGCGGCGGCCTCGGCCGCGCTACGGAAGACGAAACTGGAGGTCAGGAACATCGCTTCGGAGTGTTCCTGAAATTGGCTCCGTTGCGTTCCAGCCCGGATGGCCAGCGTATCCGGGTCCAGGTGGCTCCAATCGGTGGCATCTATCATTGACCTGCCCCTTCCTTGACGACGCGGCGCTGCGCGAGCAAATCGAGCACCAGCGCCACCGATTGATCGATATTACACTGGGAAGTATCAATCACCAGCTCGGGCTGCTCGGGCTCCTCATAAGGCGAGGAGATGCCGGTGAATTCCTTGATCTCGCCGCGCCGCGCTTTCTTGTACATCCCCTTGACGTCACGCGCCTCGCAGACCGCGAGCGGGCATTTGACGTAGATCTCGACGAAATCGGCGTCACCGATCAAGGCACGGACTCGCCGTCGATCCGCCTGCAGTGGCGAAATGAAGGCCGTCAGCGCCACCACGCCGGCCTCCACGAACAGCTTTGCCATCTCGCCGATGCGCCGGATATTCTCGCTGCGGTCCTCAACCGAAAAACCCAGGTCGGAACACAGGCCATGGCGAACATTGTCGCCATCGAAGACATAGGTGCGGCAGCCGCGCTGGTGCAGCGACTCTTCGACGGCGTGGGCAAGTGTGGACTTGCCCGATCCTGACAGACCGGTGAACCAGATCACGGCGGAGCGGTGGCCATTGAGGGTTTCGCGGCGGGAGCGGGTAACGCTGGCCTGGTGCCAGACGACTTGGGGGTTTGCTGTCATGTGCGCTTCATTGGCAAGTGGTGGTGGTTCCCTCAGCCGATAGCCAGGTTGAGGTCCATCTGTCTCGTCGGCAGTGCCGGGACGATGGGGACGCTGCCATTGCGCTGCCCCTCCAGACGGGCGAGGTAAGCTTCGTTGACATCGCCGGTGACATAACGGCCATCGAAGCAGGAAGCATCGAAAACCGTCAGTTTCGAGTTTACGTCCTGCACTGCCTTGATCAGATCCGGCAGGTCCTGGTAGATCACCGCGTCTGCGCCGATCTCGCGGGCGATCTCCGCGTCGGTGCGGCCATTGGCCAGCAACTCGGCGCGGGTCGGCATGTCGATGCCATAGACATTCGGGAACCTGACCGGCGGGCTGGCCGAGGCGAAATAAACGGCACGGGCGCCGGAATCCCTAGCCATCTGGATGATCTCCCGGCTGGTGGTGCCGCGCACGATGGAGTCATCCACCAACAACACATTCTTGCCGCGGAATTCCAGAGACATGGCATTGAGTTTCTGGCGCACCGACTGCTTGCGCACCGCCTGGCCAGGCATGATGAAGGTGCGTCCTATGTAGCGGTTTTTGATGAAACCTTCACGATAAGAAATGTCGAGTTTTTTTGCCAATTGCAAGGCCGAAGGGCGGCTGGTATCAGGGATGGGTATAACCACGTCTATCCTGAGATGGCTGAATTGGCGCCGTATCTTTTCGGCCAGATACTCTCCCATGCGCAACCTGGCCTCATAGATTGACGTACCGTCCATCACCGAATCGGGGCGGGCAAAATACACATATTCGAAAATGCAGGGTGTGAATGTCGCGGCGGGGGCACAGCGGCGGGTATGCACCTCACCATCCAGGGTGACCAGCAGCGCCTCACCAGGGGCCACGTCGCCGTCCACTTTGAAGCCGGTGGCCTCCAGGGCGACGCTTTCCGAAGCCACCATCCAGTCCCTGAACTCAGCTCTCGTCTGCGTGCCGAACACCAAGGGCCGGATGCCATGCGGATCACGAAAGGCAAGCAGGCCGAAGCCGGCAATCATCACCACCACTGCATAGGCGCCCTTGCAACGACGATGCACCCCGGCCACCGCCTTGAACACATCATCCACCGTCAGTCGATGGCCATGCACGGCCTCCTGCAGTTCGTGTGCGAGTACGTTGAGCAGCACTTCCGAATCCGAGCCAGTGTTGACGTGGCGCAAGTCCTCCTGGAAGAGATCTATGAGCAGAGACTCGGTGTTGGTCAGATTGCCATTGTGGCCGAGCACGATGCCGAAGGGAGAATTGACGTAGAAAGGCTGGGCTTCGGCCGGGCTGACGGCGGAGCCCGCCGTCGGATAACGGACGTGGCCGATGCCGGCATTACCCACCAGGTTGCGCATGTCGCGGGTGCGAAACACGTCCCGCACCATGCCGGTACCCTTGTGCATGTGGAACTTGCTGCCGTCGGCGGTGACGATGCCGGCCGCGTCCTGGCCCCGGTGTTGCAGTAGTTGCAGACCGTCATAGAGCAGCTGATTGACCGGTTGGCTGGAAACCACGCCGATGATTCCGCACATGAGTCTGATCCTAGATTCGTCTGATCATTGTCGCCATGGCGACACATAGAAAACGGGCGCGCACAACGGATTTCATGGGCTGATCAAGACCGGATCGAAACCCTTGTCCTTGAGTTTGATCTGATAGTCGCTGGCCTTGGCGCGGTCCTCTAGCGGACCGATACGGACCTTGACCTGGCCATTGACGACATGGGCGGTGGCCTTGAACCCAGCCGCCCCCGCCTTGGCGATTACTTGCCTGGCATTGGCCTCACTCGAGAATGACCCCAGTTGCAGGTAATACCCCCTGCCAGCCACTGCCACCGGCGCGCCACCGTGGGCTGGAGGTTTCGCCACCGTGGCCTGGGGCAGCGGTTTTACCACGGTCTTGGGTTTGGAGGTAACGGTCGCGGCGGCCTCCGGATCATGTGGCGCCGCCTCGTTGGCGGGCGCCAGTGGCAGGACGCTGGCCGGCGGTGGCGGTCCGGGTTCCGTGGTTGTTGTGTTCGCCGCGCCGGATGGCGGCGGCAGTGTGCCGAGGGCGCTATCCTGCGGCGGAATGCGTATTTCCACGTCGCTATCCAAAGGCTTGGGTTCCGGCTCGAACAACATGGGCAGCGTCACTACCGCCAGCAGGGCCAGAGCGATGGCGCCGACCAGACGCCGCCTGGCCCGCCGTCTGAGGTCGAGTTCTTCCTGATTGGGAGGGTTATTCGCCATCGATAATGCCCGGAGTCAATGCCATGACGTCAGCCACGGTGTGGAATGAACCGAAGGCGATAATTGTATCAGCCGGGGCGGCGTCTTGGCACGCCGCCGCCCAGGCCTGCGCCACATCATCGAAGCGTCGGCCGGCGATCCCCGCTTTTTCCAGGCAGGCCGCCAGATCAACGGCTGTGGTCCCGCGCGGCCCGGCGAGCCCGGCCAGGTACCAGGCGTCGATATGTTGGCGCAAGGCGGCGATCACTCCGGCCATGTCCTTGTCCCGCAACATGGCGAAAACGGCCCGGCGCACGCCGCCGCGGGGAAGGATGGCCAAATTGCTGGCCAGGGCACGCGCCGCCTGTGGATTGTGGGCGACATCGAGTATACGCAATGGATCGCGGCCGATCACATGGAACCGCCCGGCCAGGCTGGGGCGCGTAAGTCCCAAGCGAATTGCCCGCATGGGGACCGGCAGGCGCTGGCGCATAGCATGGAGGGCGGCGATGGCGGCCGCGCCATTGAGCAATTGAAAATCACCATGCAGGGCGGGCCACGGCAAGGCCGGGTAAACCGTGTCGCCAATTCGACAGATCCAGTCGCCGGCGCCCCGCTCCACCCGGATATTGCGCCCAAGCAAAAGCAGTGCCGCGCCTATGGACCCGGCATGACGCAACAGGCTCTGTGGCGGTACCGGGTCGGCGCAGATGGCCGGCCGCCCGGCGCGATAGATACCGGCCTTCTCGAAACCGATGGCTTCGCGGTCGTGGCCGAGATAATCCATGTGATCGAGATCCACCGACGTCACCACCGCGCAATCGGCATCGAACAGGTTGACGGCATCGAGCCGTCCGCCCAGGCCGACTTCCAGTACCGCCACGTCGATCTCGGCCGCGCACAGCTGCCACATGGCGGCCAGCGTAGCCTGCTCGAAATAGGTGAGCGGCACATCACCCCGAGCCGCTTCCACGACCTCCAGCGACTCGACGATGGCTGCCTCCGCCACGCGCGCGCGCCCGATGCGCAAACGCTCGTTGTAATGCAGCAGATGGGGCGAGGTATAAAGCCCGACCCGATAACCCGCCTCGCTCAGCATGGCTTCGAGAAAGGCACAGGTCGAGCCCTTGCCGTTGGTGCCTCCGACCGTGATGATGGGAAAATCGGGACGCCGTCCCAGTTCGGCCCAGACCTGCCCGATACGCTCCAGGCCAAGCTCTATCGGCCGCGGGTGCCGCGCTTCCAGCCTGGCCAGCCAAAGAGGCAGGCCCACGGGGTGAGCCACGTCAGGCGGCGTTACGACGCATGAGTTGCGCCGCTATACTGGCGACGGTCTCACGCATCTGCCGCCGATCCACGATGATATCCACGGCGCCATGTTCGAGCAGGAATTCGGCGCGCTGGAAACCATCCGGCAGTATCTCGCGCACGGTCTGTTCGATGACGCGGGGGCCGGCGAAACCTATCAGCGCCCTGGGCTCGGCGATGATGATGTCTCCCAGCATGGCGAAACTGGCGGAGACACCGCCCATGGTGGGATCGGTCAGCACCGAGATGAATGGCAGGCGGTGGGCGGAAAGCTGGGTCAGGGCCGCCGCGGTCTTGGCCATCTGCATCAATGACAGCAGACCCTCCTGCATACGCGCCCCGCCACTGGCGGAAAAACAGACAAAAGGCGCATTGTTGCCCAGGGCCGCCTTGATCCCGCGGACAAAACGCTCGCCCACCACCGACCCCATGGAGCCCCCCATGAAACGGAATTCGAAGGCCGCCGCCACCACGGGGCGGCCAAACACCGTCCCCGACATCACCACCAGTGCGTCGCTTTCCTCCACCTCCTTGCACGTCTCTGCCAGGCGATCGGTATAGCGCCTGCTGTCCTTGAACTTGAGACTGTCCATTGGCACCACATTGGCGCCGATCTCGTGCCGCCCCTCCGCGTCGAGGAAATACTCCAACCGTTGGCGGGCGCCAATGCGGTTGTGATGGCCGCACTTTGGACAAACATCGAGATTGTTCTCCAGTTCTGCCCGATAAAGCACTTCCTCGCAGGCGGCGCACTTGCTCCACAGCCCTTCCGGCACCACCTTCCTGGCCTTCTCGACCCGGCGTTTGATCTTTGGGGGGATGATCTTCTGGAACCAGCTCACGGTCGCTTCCTTACTTATCCAGGGCGGCGCGCACGCCAGCCACGAAATTCCTGACGTTGTCCAGCACCGTCTCGGACGTGGAGTTCTCGATCTCCTGCACGATGCGACTGCCGATCACCACCGCGTCCGCCACCTTGGCCACCTGTCGCGCCGTCTGGGCATCGCGGATGCCAAAACCGACGCCTATCGGCAGGCCGGTCGCGGCGTGGATGGCGGGCAAATGCGCAGCGACTTCGGCAAGATCCAGGGTCGCTGCCCCGGTCACGCCTTTCAGCGAGACATAGTAGATGAAGCCTCGCGCCAGTTTCGCTACCGCCGCAATACGCTCGGCAGGTGTGGTGGGCGCCAGCAGATAAATGTTGTCCAGCCCGGCGGCGGCGCATTTTGCCGCGAATTCAGCCGATTCCTCGGGCGGATAATCCACGGTCAGCACGCCATCGACGCCGGCCTGAGCGGCGGCGCTACAGAAGGCGTCCCAGCCCATGGCCTCGATCGGATTGGCGTAACCCATCAGCACCACCGGCGTGGTGGCGTTGGCCTGGCGGAACCCGGCGGTCATGGCCAGCACATCCTTGAGGCCGACGCCATGTTTCAGCGCCCGCTCAGAAGCTCGCTGAATGGTCGGCCCATCCGCCATCGGGTCGGAAAATGGCACCCCCAGCTCGATAATGTCGGCGCCGCCGGCGACCAGCGCGTGCATCAGCGCCACGGTATGGTCGGGCGCCGGGTCGCCGGCGGTGATAAAGGGAATCAGGGCCTTGCGGTTGGCCGCCCGAATGGCGGCAAAGGTGGCGGCGATACGCGACATGTCAGAGTTCGATTCCAGAAAGCCGGGCAACAGTATTGATGTCTTTATCCCCCCGCCCGGACAGGTTGACCAACAGCACTTTATCCTTGTCCATGGCCGGCGCGATCCGGGCGGCGTGGGCCAGGGCGTGGCTGGATTCCAGGGCCGGGATGATGCCTTCGTAGCGGCACAGGTCATGGAAGGCCGCCAGGGCTTCGTCGTCGTCGATGCTGACATATTCGGCGCGGCCGCAGTCCTTCAGCCAGGCATGTTCGGGGCCGACGCCGGGATAGTCGAGACCGGCGGAGATGGAATGGGTTTCGATGATCTGGCCGTTGCCATCCTGCATCAGATAACTGCGGAAGCCGTGCAGCACGCCCGGAGTGCCGGCGGACAGCGGCGCGGCGTGCTGACCGGTTTGGATGCCGCGGCCACCGGCCTCGACGCCGATAAGGCGCACGCCATCGACCGGGATATAGGGGTAGAAGATGCCGATGGCATTGGAGCCGCCGCCGACGCAGGCGATCACCGCATCCGGCTGGCGACCGATCATCTCGGGCATCTGTGTGAGACATTCGTCACCGATGACCCGCTGAAAATCGCGCACCAGCATCGGGTAAGGATGCGGGCCGGCAGCGGTGCCAAGGATGTAGAAGGTGGATTCGACATTGGTAACCCAGTCGCGCATGGCCTCGTTGAGCGCATCCTTGAGGGTCTTGGAGCCGGATTCGACCGCCACCACCTCGGCGCCCAATAGCTTCATCCGGAACACGTTGGGCGACTGCCGCTTGATGTCTTCCGAACCCATGTAGACCACGCATTCCATGCCATAACGGGCGGCGACCGTGGCCGAGGCGACGCCGTGCTGGCCGGCGCCGGTCTCGGCGATCACCCGTTTCTTGCCCATGCGCCGGGCCAGCAGGGCCTGGCCGATGGTGTTGTTGATCTTGTGCGCGCCGGTATGGTTGAGGTCTTCCCGCTTGAGGTAGATCTGCGCCCCGCCCAGCAACTCGGACCAGCGCCGGGCGTGATAAATGGGACTTGGACGGCCGACATAGTGCTTGAGTTCGCGGCGGAATTCGGCCTGGAAATCGGGGTCGTGCCTCGCCGCCTCATATTCGTGCGTGAGTTCGTCGAGCGCCGCCACCAGGGTCTCGGCGACAAAAGCGCCGCCGTAGGGGCCGAAGTGCCCGCGGGCATCGGGCAGGTCATACATCTGCATATTCAACTTCCTTTATGAAAGCGGCCATGCGGGCCGCATCCTTTATACCTTTCGCTGCCTCGACACCGCTCGACACGTCCACGGCCCAAGGCCGCAGCCGGCAGATCGCCGCGCCCACGTTGCCGGCATGGAGA
Source organism: Hydrogenophilales bacterium (assembly GCA_037439465.1). GTDB lineage: Bacteria > Pseudomonadota > Gammaproteobacteria > Burkholderiales > Thiobacillaceae > Parasulfuritortus. The sequence goes on from JBBIVX010000023.1 coordinate 13,757, forward strand.
CCGCCGGCCAGGACGATCGGGACCGGCAGGGATGGCGGAATCAGGGACCAGTCGAAGACGTCGCCCGTGCCGCCATGGGCGGCTGGTGAATAGGCATCGAGCACGAGCCCGCACGCGCCGGCGTAAGCGCAGGCATATTGTAACAAATCCGTCCCAGGCCTGACCCGCACGGCCTTGAGCCAAGGTGTCGCAAACGACCGGCAAAAATCGGCCGCCTCCTCGCCATGAAATTGCAGCAGATCTGGCCTGATCCGACGGATGACGGTCTCCACCTCGGCCGCCGTCGGGTTGACGAACAAGGCAACGGCGGCGACGAAAGGCGGCAGCGCGCGCGTGATCTCCGCCGCCCGCTCAAGTTCGATGCGGCGCGGGCTCTGTTCGGCAAACACCAGACCGATGGCATCGGCCCCGGCCCGGGCGGCCGCCAGGCCGTCCTCGACACGGGTGATGCCGCAAATCTTGATGCGGGTTCTCATGGCAGCTGGGTGCGCTCCTCAAAGACTGGCAGATTCCAGCGCGCATCGTAGCGCACGTCGGTAAGATAAAGCCCATCCGGGGCAAAGGTCGCGGCTGCGCGGCTTCGATCGCGCGCCAGCAGCACCTCCTCCAGCCAAGACACGGGGCGGCGATGCAACCCTATCCACACCAGTGCGCCCACCATATTGCGTACCTGATGGTGCAGGAAGGCATTGCCGCGAAAATTGAAAATCACCCGCGCGCCACGACGCTCGACCCGCGCCTCATAGAGTTCGCGCACCGGCGACCTGGCCTGACAGGCGGCGGCACGAAAGGCCGAGAAATCGTGCCGGCCGAGCAGCGTCCTAACCGCCGCACCCATGCGCTCGACATCGAGATTGGCATGCACCCAGCCAGCCCGGCCCGCCGCCAGCGCCGGCCGCACCGGGTGGTTGAGCAGGACATAACGGTAGGCCCGCTCGCGGGCGCCAAAGCGGGCATGGAAGTCGTCGCCTATCTGCCGCGCCCAGAGCACGGCCACGCCAGCTGGCAGATGGCTATTGACGCCGCGCACCCAGGCAGTTTCGGGACGCACATGGAGCGCATCGAAATGCACTACTTGCGCCAGGGCATGGACGCCAGCATCGGTGCGCCCGGCGACGATGGTGTCCACCGGCGCACCATGTACGGCCGCCAGGGCACGTTCCAGATGATCCTGCACGGCACAGCCGCCGGGCTGCGTCTGCCAGCCGCAGAAATGGCGACCGTCGTATTCCAAACCAAGGGCTAAGCGAACCATAGCCCGATCGACGACAACGTTGCCGCCACAAGCATGAGCGTATCGCGCCAGCGCCAGGGTATGCGCTCTACTGGCAGCACGGTGGCGCCTCCCAGGTCGGACCCTTGCGGCAGACACAAGGCATCGCGCAGGGTTTTCGGTGCGACCAGCCGCGCCTCTTCCATCGCCTGCAAGGTCAGGCCCACCCGCACGGCCGCCCGTTCTGCAGGGAAGCCAAAGGGTCTGAACCCATTGAATATCACATACAAACCAGATATAAGGCGCGCGTTTCCCAGGCTGATCACCAATCCATGCAACAGCCACAGCAGCAGGAGCAGACGAAACATCTGCAGCACGCCCGCCCTGATCCCCGGCAGGGAGGGCGAGAGTGCACCCAATCCGGGCGCGAGCGCCTGCCCAGGCAGGTTATAGGCGTAGCCCAGCAGCAGAATAAGAAACAGCCAACGCGCCTTCCAGCTCAAGCGCAAGGCCGGCACGAGCCGTCCGCGCAGGGCCAGCAGGGTGATCATCGCCAGGAGCGAAAGTCCGAAAAAGCTCAGCCCCGGCAAGGCCAGGGCTGAAATGAGGTACAGCAAGATTCTCGCGGCCGGATGCACTACTTCAGATCTGCCAACAGCTTTCCAGCCTCCTCCTGTTGCCGGGCATCGCCTTCCTTGAGTATCTCTTCCAGTATCTCCCTGGCGCCTTCCTTGTCACCCATTTCCAGATAGGCCTTGGCAAGGTCCAGCTTGGTGTTCACCTCTTCCTGCAAGTCGGTGTCGGTAGGCGCAGGAAAATCGAGAGTCTGTGCGGCAGCAGCTTCCTTGACGAGTTCGTCGCCATGGCTGGGAGGCGTCTCCAACAAGCTCAGGTCGATGCCGGAAAGATCGAGCTCGGGCACATTGGCCGCGCCGGACGGAGGAGAAAATTCAGCTGGCGACGCCCAGGCGCCATCGGCTCCCAACTCTGCCTCACCAGGGAGTGTGGGGGGCTCGACGACGATTTCGGCTATGGGCTCTTCCGGGGGCTGCAAGGGGGGCAGCGCCGTCGTGGACAAGTCACCGACGGCAATGTCGGCAAGAGACGGAAACTGGGTCGTCTCCACCTCGGTTTCAACCGGATTGACGAATGCCGCAGCGGTCTCGGGTGCCTCGCTCAAATCGAAATCGATGGACTGCAGTTGCGAGGGCGGGAAGGCTTCTTCGGCCGTCGTCGCCGCGCCCGTATCCATAAGATCAGATTTTGGCAAATCGAATTCAACCACATGTTCGTCGACCGGCTCCGCCTCCTGACTGACCGCCACCGGCGGCTCGGCGGGCGGCACCTCGGTCTGCGCCCCGGCAAACGGCTGGGGAGCGGTCGAAGCGGTGGCGGGCGTCGGCTCGTCCACCAGCCGGTAGAGCGGATTATCCGGATCAATGCCCCTACCCATCTCCGCCGCCTTATGCCAAATCGGATTGGTGGAGTCACCTAGGTTGGCATAAAGCTCGCTGGCTTGGGTCTCGAACGAAGCCGTATCTTTCCTGGAGACATAGATTTCCAGGAGTTTAATGGCGATCTCATGTCGGCTGGGATCTTTGGCGAGAGCTTCCTTGAGTATCTCCTCGGCTTGGGCGTCGCGGCCATAGGCCATGTAGACCTCGGCCTCGGCGATGGGGTCCACTTCATGGGTATCGATGACACCCAGGCCGAGCCGGCTGAAGTCGGTGGCGACACCGGACTGGGTGGCTGATCCGCTTTGCGTGGCCGCACCCGACCCGGTCTTGAAGATCGAGGTCTTGAACTGGTCGCCGCCGCTCATGATGCTTTGCTCGAAATCGGAGAGCCCCTTGCGCCGGCGGCGGCCGAGCATCATCACCCAAAGCAGCAGGCCAAGACCGGCCGCCGCCGCCAGGCCACCAAGATAAAGCGGGTTATCCAACAGTGCGCTGAACCAGCCTTTCTCTTCCGGCGCAGGGGCCGGCACAGGCGTCTTTACCGCCGGCTTGGGTGCCTTGACAGGCGCGGCTGGCTTCGGGACCTCTGCCTGTGGCTTGCTTTCCTTTTCGCCTTCCTTACCTTTCTGGTCCACCAACCGCTGCAAATCGCGTATGGTCGCCTCCAACTGGCCGACACGGCTTTGTGCCTCCTCCAGGGCGCGGTTTTTGGCCGCGAGTTCCTCTTCCAGATTCTGGAGGCGTTGCGCCGAACCGACATTGGCCTGTCTGCCTTTGGCCGGTTCGCCCTTGGACAGGCGCAGCACATCTTTTTGTTCGGTCTGGGGCGGGGCCTTCCCCTCGGGTCGGGCAACCACGATCTTGCCGGAGCCCGCACCCTCCGCCGGGCCGGTCCCAGCCATCCTGCGTGCGGCCTGATCCGCCACCCGCCCCTGCAGTCCATGCCAGGAGGCCGCATGTTGGCCGATAAGCTGCCTGGCCTGACTGGGACTGACCATCAGCATGATGGCATCACGCTCGGGAACCTTGAGTACCTGCCCTTCCTTGAGCAGGTTCATGTTGTCATTGGCAAAGGCCTGCCGATTGGTCTGGTAAAGGCTGGCCATCATCATCGCCACGGTGACGTCGGGCGGTGCCACTTTCTCGGCGATGTGGCGCAGGTTCTCGCCGGCCTTGACCGGGCCATAGCGCCCGGCTGGCCCTGCCGCGCCGGTAATGGCCTTGCCGCCGTGATTTACGGGCTTACGGCTGCTAGTCGGTGCGGCCGGCGCAGGTCCTGCGGCGGCCACCGGCGCCACACTCGCCGGTTCCGGCTCCTCCGCCTTGGCCATTTGCTGCGGCGAAGGGTCAAGCAAAACGGTGTATTCACGCAAGACCCGGCCTGAACTCCAATTCAGTTCGATGAGTAGATCGACGAAGGGATCGTTGAACGGGGTGGCAGAGGCGATACGCACCACCGGTTGACCATCGGCCCGTTTATCTATGCTGAAGTGCAGCCCGGCCAAGCCTTCGGCCCGGTCTATGCGTGCCTGACGGAAAGCCTCGGCGCTGGCCAGTTTGGCTTCGACCATAGCCAGTTCTTCGGCCGGCACCGATAGCAACTCGATCTCCGCGCGCAGCGGTTGGCCCAATGCCGATCGTACCGACATTTTCCCCAAACCCGCTGCCTGGACGCCGCCCGACAGCGCCAGCAAAACAGCAAGCAGTCCACTGATTTGCATCGATTTTTTCATCGCAAGGCCCTTCGTACTGTAATGGTGTATCCCTTACCCATGCGCGGCTCATTTCTGTGGCAGCTCATAGGCTTAGGCGGTTTTTCTGAAGAGGGATTCACGTTAGCATTGAACCCGTTTATTTTTCAATCGAAATTTCCAACGCCCGCACGATTCCGGCGGCCTCCAGCCGCGCCATGTCGATCACCAACCACAACGCAAAGCGGGATGGCTGATCTGGCATCACCCGAACGCGGCCGACAAAGACATTTTCGCTGTCCTGCGCGTCGGTGGCGGGACTGGGTACCCCACCCGGCATATCGGTATCCATCAGGGTCACGCCATCGCAGGCAGCCAGCCACTGGCGCAGGCGGGTGGTGTCCAGGCCGGCGCCGGCGCGGCCATGCACGGCCATGGCGCCACCATAGAACAGCGGCGCCCAACTCGCGGTGACGGTCACAGGCAAGTCTGGCAGTCTCAGCGACTGGCGCAGTTCGAGCTGCGCCTCGGCCTCATAGGTGCTGGCGCCATCGGCGAGAATGGGCCCGGCCTGAGCGATAAGGTTGAAGGCCATCTGCAAGGGGAAGACCTCTGGCTCAGGGCCTTCCATAGCGAAGAGAGAACGGGTCTGGCCGGCCAGTTCATCGATGCCAGCCTGCCCTGCCAGTGAGACCGGCAGCGCGGCGAAAACGTCCACCCTGGCGAGCCCGGCCGCGCTGGCCACAGGCGCCAGTACTCGTCGCACCGCCCGAGACATGGCACCGGGGACGCGGATGCGCCGACCGGACTCCGTGCCGCCCAGGCCGATGACGCCGCACCCCGCCGCCATCGCCGCGGCTTCGATGCGGTGTGCCGCTGCCGCGCGGCTGGCCGAGAGCAGGACATCCACCTGCGCCCAATCGAACCCGGCGGCCGTCTGCACCGGTATCTCTGTGCCGCGCACGGTCACGCTGCAGTCGGACTCGGCGGCATCCAGCAGATATACCTCCCCGACGCCGCAATCCCGCTCTTCGATAAGCCGCAGCACGGCCTCCCCGCAGGGATCTGCGGCCCCCAACAGGGCGATATTGGGCGGTCTAGGCATAGGATCGTCAGCCTTGCAGCAAGATGCGCAGCATGCGCCGCAAGGGTTCGGCCGCGCCCCACAACAGTTGATCGCCGACGGTGAAGGCAGTCAGATATTGCGGCCCCATGTTGAGTTTGCGCATACGCCCGACCGGCACGGTGAGCGTTCCGGTGACGGCGGCTGGGGTCAGTTCGCGCATGGTGATTTCGCGCTCGTTGGGCACCACCTTGACCCATTGGTTGTGAGCGGCGATGAGGCCGTGGATGTCATCCAGCGGCACATCTCGGGTCAGCTTGACGGTCAACGCCTGCGAGTGGCAGCGCATGGCGCCGACACGCACGCAAAGGCCGTCGATGGGGATGGGGTTGGTGCGGCGGCCGAGTATCTTGTTGGCCTCCGCCTGCGCCTTCCACTCCTCCTTGGACTGGCCGGAGGCGAGGGCGACATCGATCCAGGGAATGAGGTTGCCAGCCAGGGGCACCGGCCAGGCATCGAGCGGATAGTCATCGGAGCGGATGTATTCCGCCACCTTGCGGTCGATCTCCAGGATGGCCGACGCCGGATCACCCACCAGATCGGCCACCTCGCCGTGGATAGCGCCCATCTGCTGGATCAGCTCGCGCATGTTGCGAGCACCGGCGCCAGAGGCGGCCTGGTAGGTCATGGGAACGATCCACTCGATGAGACCCGCGTCGAACAAGCCGCCGATGGCCAGCAACATCAGCGATACCGTGCAGTTGCCGCCGACGTAAGTCTTGACGCCCTTGGCGATGCCATCCTCGATGACACTCTTGTTGACCGGGTCGAGGATGATGATGGCCTCGTCGGCCATGCGCAGGGTGGAGGCGGCGTCAATCCAGTAACCATCCCAGCCAGCGGCGCGCAATTTGGGGTACACCTCTTTGGTGTAATCACCGCCCTGTGCACTGATGATGATGTCCATCGCCTTGAGCGCCGCAATCGATTGGGCATCCTGTAGCGGCGGCACATCGCGGCCTATGGCGGGGCCCTGGCCACCCACGTTGGAAGTCGTGAAAAACACCGGGTCGATGTGAGCGAAGTCGTCCTCCTCCTTCATCCGGCCCATGAGCACTGAGCCCACCATACCGCGCCAACCGATCAAGCCTACTCGCTTCATGTCATTCATCTCGTTGCCTTCGATTTATTACATCGCCGCCACGACGGCGTCACCCATCGCCGAGCACGATACCTTGGTGCAACCCGCCGTCCAGATGTCGCCGGTGCGGTACCCCTGGGCGATCACCTTCTTCACCGCACCATCGATGCGGTCGGCCGTGGTCGCGTCGTTGAAGGTGTACTTGAACATCATCGCCAGCGACAGGATGGTGGCCAGCGGGTTAGCGATATCGCGGCCGGCGATGTCCGGGGCGGAGCCGTGGATAGGCTCGTACATGCCCTTGTTGTGTGCGTCCAGCGAGGCCGAGGGCAACATGCCTATGGAACCGGACAGCATCGAGGCCTCGTCGGACAAGATGTCGCCGAACAGATTGCTGGTGACGATCACGTCGAACTGCTTGGGGTTCCTCACCAGTTGCATGGCGGCGTTATCCACATACAGGGTGGAAAGGCTCACCTCGGCATAGTCCTTCGCCACCTCGGCGACCACATCGCGCCACAGTTCCGAACACTCCAGCACGTTGGCCTTCTCCACCGAGCACAGGCGCTTGCTGCGTTTCATGGCGATGCCAAAGGCGACCTGAGCGACACGGCGCACCTCCGACTCCGAATAGATCATGGTGTTGAAGCCTACCCGCTCGCCGTTCCTGACCTCTATACCGCGTGGCTGGCCAAAGTACAGGCCGCCGGTCAGTTCGCGCACGATCATGACATCCAGGCCGGACACCACCTCGGGCTTCAGCGTCGATGCCCCGGCCAATTCCGGGTAAAGCAGTGCCGGACGCAGGTTGGCGAAAAGGTTGAGTTCCTTGCGGATGCGCAACAGGCCGCGCTCCGGCCGCAACGGGCGATCCAGGGTGTCGTATTGCGGGCCGCCGACGGCTCCCAGCAGCACCGCATCGGCCGCCTGCGCAAGCCTGAAGGTCGATTCCGGGAACGGATCGCCCTCGGCGTCATAACCGGCGCCGCCGATGTTGCCATATTCCATCTCGATCTTCAGGCCGTCCCGCTTGAGGACGTCCAATACCTTGACAGCCTGGGCGACGATCTCCTTGCCGATGCCGTCACCCGGCAGAACCGCGAGTTTCATAATTTCTCCAAACAGATCAGGTGGGAGCGGCCTTGGCCGCGATGAATCACGATCAGGCGAACAACCACGGGGCCTCGACCCTGCGTCGGTCTTCGTAGGTCTTGATCTTGTCCATGTATTGCAGTGTCAGGGCGATGTCGTCGAGGCCGTTAAGCAAGCGATGCTTACGCTCGCCATCGACGCCGAAGACCATGACCTCGCCCGCGGGCGTGATGACAGTCTGTGCGGCGAGGTCGATGTCGAGGCGGTAGCCCGGCGTCGCTGCCGTTTCCCGGAACAGGCGATCGACCACCTCCACCGGCAGGACAATAGGCAAAATCCCGTTCTTGAAACAGTTGTTGAAAAAGATATCGGCGAAAGACGGGGCGATGATGGCCCGGAAACCGTAGTCTTCCAGCGCCCAGGGAGCATGTTCGCGCGACGAGCCGCAGCCGAAGTTCTCGCGGGCGAGCAGGATGGAGGCCCCCTGATAACGCGCCTGATTGAGCACGAAGTCGGGATTCAGCGGCCGCTTCGAGCAGTCCATGCCGGGTTCGCCACGGTCGAGGTAGCGCCATTCGTCAAAAGCATTGGGGCCGAAGCCGGAGCGCCTTATCGATTTCAAGAATTGCTTGGGAATGATGGCATCGGTATCGACGTTGGCCCGGTCCAAAGGCGCCACCAAGCCTTGATGGCGGGTGAATGCTCTCATCGCGTCGTCCTTTGGATTGCTTCGCCGGCCTTTTCCACGTCCTGTCCGACCCCGCGCACTGTGTTGCAGCCATAGAAGCTGAACACCACGCCAATGGCCACAGCCAGCACCAGCACTTTCACCACGCCCAGGATGATCAGTTTTTTCGGAGTCATCGCATCACCTCACTCACATCCACAAAATGTCCATAAATCGCCGCGGCTGCGGCCATGGCCGGGCTGACCAGATGGGTGCGCCCGCCCTGCCCCTGCCGCCCCTCGAAGTTGCGGTTGGAAGTGGAAGCGCAACGCTCGCCCGGTTCCAGCCGGTCGGCATTCATGGCCAGGCACATGGAACAGCCCGGATCGCGCCATTCAAAGCCGGCAGCGAGAAAATCCTTGTGCAGACCTTCCGCCTCCGCCTGTGTCTTCACCAGGCCGGAACCCGGCACCACCATGGCCAGTTTTACATTGGCCGCCACCCTGCGCCCCTCGCTCACCGCCCAGCGCGCCACCCTGGCCGCGGCGCGCAGGTCCTCGATGCGGGAATTGGTGCAGGAACCGATGAACACCTTGTCAACCGCGATATCGACGATCGGCGTATTGGCGGTCAGACCCATGTATTGCAAGGCGCGTTCCCAGCCGGATTTCTTTATGGCGTCGGGCGCCAGGTGCGGGTCGGGCACCTTGTCGCCCACTGCCACCACCATTTCCGGCGAGGTGCCCCAGGTCACCATCGGCCGGATGGCATCGGCCTCGACTTCGAGCACGGCGTCGAAACGGGCATCGGCGTCGGATACCAGGGTGCGCCACCAGGACTCTGCCCGTTGCCACTGCTCGCCCTTGGGGGCACGCGGCGTCGCCTTGACGTAGTCGAGAGTGGTGTTATCCACCGCCACCATGCCGGCACGGGCACCGGCCTCGATCGCCATGTTGCAAAGGGTCATGCGGCCTTCCATCGACAGGGCGCGAATGGCCGCGCCGCCGAATTCTATAGCATAGCCGGTGCCGCCCGCCGTGCCGATCTTGCCGATGAGCGCCAGGGCGAGGTCCTTGGCCGTGACGGCGTCGCCAAGTCGGCCCTCTACCCTGACCAGCATGGTCCTGGATTTCCTCTGCCACAGACACTGCGTCGCCAGGACGTGCTCGACCTCGGAGGTGCCGATGCCGAAGGCCAGCGCCCCAAACGCGCCGTGTGTGCTGGTGTGAGAATCGCCACAGACAAGGGTGACGCCAGGCAAGGTGAAGCCCTGTTCCGGACCGATGACATGGACGATGCCCTGACGTGGATCGGCCATGCCGAATTCTGTCAGGCCGTAGGCGGCGCAGTTGGCGTCCAGGGTCTCTACCTGGGTACGCGAGACGGGGTCGACGATACCCTTGCCGCGCTCGGCCGTAGGGACGTTGTGATCCGGCGTAGCCAGGATGGAATCGGCCCGCCAAGGCCTGCGCCCGGAAAGCCTGAGGCCCTCGAAGGCTTGGGGACTGGTGACCTCATGCACCAGGTGCCGGTCAATGTAGAGCAGCGTGGTGCCGTCCGGCGCCACGTGGACGACATGGGCCTCCCAGAGTTTGTCGTAAAGGGTGCGTGGCATGATCTGAGGGCTTTACTGAAGGAATACAATTATTTCATACCCGATGGGGTAACAGCCAGCCGCGCAGGTAAGCCGCCCCACATATGAAACACCGCCGCTCCGGCCAGGGCAAAGATAGCGGCAATGGCATAGGTCTGAGCGCCGCCCAAGGTCTGCCAGGCCAATCCGGAATAGAGGCTACCGATAGAACCGCCAACGCCGAAAGCCAGGCTGTTGTATAGCGCCTGGCCGCGCGCCTGGTTTCTGCCGCGGAAATGGCGGTGCACCAGACCGATGGCGGCGGCGTGATAAGCGGCGAAGGTCAGGGCATGGAGCAATTGGGACAGCAACAGCAACAGCAGATTATCGACAAACCAGCCGATCAGAAGAAACCTCGCCGCCGCCGCAAACAGCGACGCCAAGAGTACCTTTTCCGGCCGGATTCTTTTGAGCACCCGCGGCATGACCATGAACACGCCGACCTCACATATCACGCCCAGGGCCCACAACCAACCGGCCGCAGTCTTGCTGTAGCCGGCATCAACCAGGTGTATGGTGAAAAAGGTGTAATACGGCCCATGGGCGGCGGCCATCAGCATCGCCGCGACCAGTAGCGCCACCACCCCGGGCCGCCTGAGCACGCCCTTCAGCGAAACCTGATCTGTCTCCAGTTGGGCCGCCTCGGCCTCGGGTATGAAGCGGGCGAACAGGACGATGCCAATGAGCAAGGCCATGACGACCCAGAGCAGCAGCCGGATCGGCCAATAATCGAGCGCCGCGCCCAGCCCCACCACCACCAGGATGAAGCCCACCGATCCCCACAACCGGATCAGGCCATAACGGTCGCTATGATCTTTCAGGTGTGACAGCGTGGTTGCTTCAACCAGCGGCAGCGAGGCGCTCCAGAAGAAGCTGATGACGCTCATCACTGCAAACAGCCACCAGAACCCGGTGCCGAGAAACACCCCGATGAATGAGACCAGACTGACCGCCGCGGCAATCTGAACGATAGCCACCCGCTTGCCGGTGCGGTCGGCGACATGGCCCCAGATGTTGGGCGCGAAGATGCGCATGACCTGAAGCAGCGACATCAGCACGCCGATCTGGAAGGCGTTGAAGGTCAGTGACCGCAGGTACAACCCCCAATAGGGGGCCATCGCCCCGACGAAGGCGAAGTAGAAGAAATAGAAACCGGACAGGCGCCAGTAGGGGACTCGGCTCATCGCCTACGCAATGGATAAACAAAACGGCCCGGAGGTAAGCTCCGGGCCGCGGTTGGTGACTTGAGGGCTATTTGGCAGCGACGAGCATCTTGTAAATCTTGTCCTTGAGATTCATGCGCAGCTTCTTCAGTTCTTCCTCGTAAAGATTCGAAGCCACTTCGACCCGCTGCTCGATACGCAAGATCTTGTGGTCGATGTCGTCGTAATCGCGCATCAGCTTGACGAACTGGTCGTCGGCCAGCACGAGCTTGCGGATCTTGTCGGTGTGTTCGGGAAACTCGTGGAAGAGATCGTGGCTCTCGATCATTTTAGCTCCTTTATCTCGATCAAATTAACTGGGCAAACCGGTGATGACGGGCGTTGGGCAACGCACGTCGGCATTCTGGGCGCGTTGGCGCAGGGCATGGTCCATCAGCACGATGGCCAGCATGGCCTCGGCGATGGGGGTGGCGCGGATACCGACGCAGGGGTCATGACGGCCCTGGGTGACCACTGCCGTGGGCTGGCCCGCCAGATCGATCGACCGGCCGGGGATACGGATCGACGAAGTCGGCTTGACCGCCATCGACACCAACACCTCCTGGCCGCTGGAAATACCTCCCAGCGTGCCGCCGGCGTGGTTGGACAGAAAACCCGCCGGGGTCAGCTCGTCGCGATGCTCACTGCCCTTCTGGGCGACGCAGCGGAAACCATCGCCGATCTCCACGCCTTTGACCGCGTTGATGCTCATCATGGCGTAGGCGATGTCGGCATCGAGCCGATCATAGACCGGCTCACCCAGCCCGACCGGCACCCTTTCCGCGACCACGTTGATGCGCGCGCCGACCGAATCGCCGGCGTGGCGCAGGTCGTCCATATACTGTTCCAGACTGGGCACGGCACCGGGGTCGGGCGAGAAGAAACTGTTTTCGCCGACACTGGCCCAGGACTTGAAGGTGATTTCGATCGGGCCGAGCTGGGCCAGGTAGCCGCGGATCATGGTGCCATATTTTTCGTGCAGCCACTTCTTGGCAATGGCGCCGGCCGCCACCCGCACGGCCGTCTCCCGCGCCGAGGCACGGCCGCCGCCACGATAATCGCGGATACCGAATTTTTGCCAATAGGTGTAATCGGCATGGCCCGGCCGGAAGGTGTTGGCAATCTCGCCATAATCCTTGCTGCGCTGGTCCTCGTTGCGGATCAACAGGGCGATGGGGGTGCCGGTGGTCTTGCCCTCGAACACCCCGGACAGTATTTCCACCGTATCGGACTCGCGGCGCTGGGTGACATGCCGCGAGGTGCCAGGCTTGCGCCGGTCCAGATCGATCTGGATGTCTTCGGCGCACAAGTCCATGCCGGGCGGACAACCATCCACAACGCCGCCGATGGCTGGGCCATGTGACTCGCCAAACGAGGTGACGCAGAAAAGTTTGCCTAGAGTGTTGCCTGACATGAGACGGCTGAATTTAATAGTTATGCGATTATGGCATGGCGCGGCCGCTTGACCCAATCATCGGCAGGGCGATAATGGGCCGTGCATTGCTACTCCCGGCACACCCACTTCATCCCCCACAGAGCGAGGTGACCATGAAAATCCGCCCGATACCGCTTGCCGCCGCGTTGATCCTGGCCGCCGGAATCAGCCACGCCGCTGGCGACCCGCAAACCGGTCAGGGCAAGGCCTATCCTTGCACCGCCTGTCATGGCGCCGATGGCCTGAAACAGGCGCCCGGCCAACCCCTGATCGGTGGCCGGCCGGCCGGACAATTGCTGGCCGCCATGCACGATTTTCGCTCCCTGAAACGTTTTCACCCCTACATGCAGATACTGCTGCTCAGCATGACCGAGAAAGACATGGAGGACATTGCCGCCTATTACGCCGGCGTTGGCAAGGCCCCGCCAACCAAGGCAGTCAAGTAGGCAGCCGTTCCAGTAATTGCAGGCCGAAGGCAACGCCAAAGCCGGTCACGTCAGTACCCACCGCGCCCAGCCCGCTCTTGCAGCGACTGCTCGACAGGTCGACATGCAGCCAGGGGCAATCAGCCACGAAGCGGCTCAGGAAGCGCGCTGCCAGGATGTGGTCGGCCTCGCCAGCGAGCGTGCACTGTTTCACGTCCGCCACCTTCGATTCCAACGCCTCGTCGTAATCCGTCGGCATGGGAAAAGCGACCACCCGCTCGCCGCACGCCTGCCCGGCCGTCACGGCCTGGGCCGCCAAGGCCTCGCGGTTGGCAAACACGCCGCTCATGCGCTCGCCCAGCGCCACCGCCATGCTGCCGGTCAGGGTAGCGAAGTCGATAATGGCAGCGGGGTTTTCTCGCGCCGCCAGGGTCAGGGCATCGGCCAGGACCATGCGGCCTTCAGCATCGGTGTGCATGACCTCGATGCTGGTACCGTTGAGGGCCGTGACAATCTCATTCTGGGTATAGGCCTCGGGGCTCAGGTGGTTCTGGGCGATGGCCAGCCAGACATCGAGCCGCAGCGGCAGCCTCAGTCGGGTCGCTGCCAGCAATAGGCCCAGAGCCACGGCGGAGCCGTTCATGTCGTCGTGCATGTTATGCATGTAGCGGGCCGGCTTGAGGTTGTGGCCGCCGGTATCGAAGCAGATACCCTTGCCAACCAGGGCGATAGCCTTGGCCTTGGCCTTGGCCTTGGCGCCCCGATAGCTCAGACGCACGATCGCCGCGTCCTCGTGGCCGCTGCCGCGTGCCACGGCGATAAAGGCCCCAGCCTTGAGCTTCTTCAGGCGGCGCAGGTCGTATTCCTCGATCGTCCAACCCTCCACCCTGGCCAGCCTGCACAGGTGCTCGCGGTAACTGCTGGGGGTGAGCTGGTTGGGGGGCAGCCAGGCCAGCCCGCGGGCAAGTTGGCTGCCTTCGGCAATGGCCCGCTCGCGGCCGAGGTCGAGGCCGGCGATGCCATGGATGACCAGGCGTTGCAGCGGCGCGGCGGCCTTACCGCTTTTCCAGCTGGGCAAAGGTTGGCCATTGACCAGACCGACATATGCGGCGGTGCGCACGGCACGTTCGCGGAAAGGGGCGTCGCCGTAGACGGCGATATCAATCTGCGCCGGGTGTTCGTCAAGCAGGGGCTGCAAGGCCTTACGCAGGCTCGTTTGCCAGTCGAAGACAGCCCCCGCCGTATCGAGGCGCAACCACGCGGAAAGACAGCCACCTGGCAATTCCAGGGCAAGGAATGACTTGACGAGTGAGTCCGCTGTTTTGTCCTGGCGTTTGAGAGCCTTCTGGGCGAAACCATGGTCAGGGGCGTCATGCCAGGCGTCGCCCGCGGGCAGGATGACCAGGAGGTGAGTGGTCTTGACGCCTCGCCGTTGCAGCGGCTGCGCATTCTGTGTGAGGCTGGCCAGTGTCATTTTGAGAGGCGGGTTCAGGTCCATAAGGCTTCCATGATATTAAGAATATGAATAATTAGCATTGAATTGACTTAAGGCTTTCTCGCCTAGATAATTCGCCGCCAGTGTTCATATTGTTTCATGAAACCGGTTCTTGATTTTTGTTGGCCACCGCGTCATCGGCCGATGACAGCGAGCCGATCTGGAGAGATACCCACATGCCCAATCCCACCCCTGATATCGATCCTCAGGAAACCCGCGAGTGGCTGGAAGCCTTGGCGGCGGTCATCGAAGAAGAAGGCCCCGAGCGCGCCCACCATCTACTCGAACGGCTGATCGAAAAGGCCCGCCGCACTGGCGCCTATCTGCCTTACAACGCCACCACGGCCTATGTGAACTCCATCCCGCTGCATCTGCAGGAAAAACATCCGGGCGATGTCGCCATGGAACGCCGCATCAAGAACCTGATCCGCTGGAACGCCGTAGCCTGCGTCATGCGCGCCAACGAGAAGGCGCCCGGCGTCGGCGGCCACATCGCCAGTTTCCAGTCGGCTGCCACGCTGTATGACGTCGGCTTCAACCACTATTTCCGCGGCCCAGAGCACCCGAGCGGCGGCGACCTGGTCTTTTTCCAAGGTCATTCCGCGCCCGGCATCTATGCCCGCGCCTTTATCGAGGGACGCATCAGCGAAGAACAGTTCAGCCACTTCCGCCAGGAGACAGGTGGCCACGGCATCCCCTCCTATCCGCACCCCTGGCTGATGCCGGAGTTCTGGCAGTTTCCCACCGTGTCGATGGGTTTGGGCCCGTTACAGGCGATCTATCAGGCCCGCTTTCTCAAATACCTGCATGACCGGGGCATTGCCGATACCCAAGGCCGCCATGTCTGGGCCTTTCTAGGCGACGGTGAGACCGACGAGCCGGAGAGCCTGGGCGCCATCACCCTGGCCTCGCGCGAGAAGCTGGATAACCTGATCTTCGTCATCAACTGTAATTTGCAGCGCCTGGACGGCCCGGTGCGGGGTAATGGCAAAATCATCCAGGAACTGGAGGCCGCCTTCCGCGGCGCCGGCTGGAACGTCATCAAGGTAATCTGGGGTTCCTACT
The DNA here is from genome assembly GCA_037439465.1 of Hydrogenophilales bacterium. Taxonomy (GTDB): domain Bacteria; phylum Pseudomonadota; class Gammaproteobacteria; order Burkholderiales; family Thiobacillaceae; genus Parasulfuritortus. Next base: position 29,336 of record JBBIVX010000023.1, read on the forward strand.
GGGACCCCCTGCTGGCCATGGACAGCACAGGCTTGCTGCGCCAGCGCATGGAGGAGTGCGTCGACGGCGAATACCAGAACTTCAAGGCCAAGGGCGGCGCCTATACGCGCGAATTTTTCTTCGGAAAATATCCGGAACTGAAGGAGATGGTCGCCGCCATGTCCGACCAGGACATCTGGCGTCTCAACCGCGGCGGTCACGATCCGCACAAGGTCTATGCAGCCTACGCGGCAGCGGTAAAGCACACCGGTCAGCCCACGGTGATCCTGGCCAAGACCGTTAAAGGTTACGGCATGGGCGCCTCCGGCGAGGCCCAGAATCCGACTCACCAGGCCAAGAAGATGGCCATGGATGACCTCAAGGCCTTCCGCGACCGCTTCGATATTCCCATTTCCGACGTGGACCTGCCCAAGCTGCCCTACTACCGCCCGGCCGAGGATAGCCCGGAGATGAAATACCTGCGCGAGCGCCGTGCCGCCCTGGGCGGCTACGTGCCGGCCCGCCGGCCCAAGGCCGAGAGTCTCCCGGTACCCCCCCTATCCGCCTTCCAGGCCATGCTGGAGGAAACCGGCGAACGCGAGATTTCCACCACCATGGCCTTCGTCCGTCTGCTCAGCACCTTGCTGCGCGACAAGGCGATCGGCAAGCGCATAGTCCCGATCATTCCCGATGAAGCGCGCACCTTTGGCATGGAGGGGCTGTTCCGCACCGTCGGCATCTATTCGTCCGCCGGCCAGCTCTACGAGCCGGTCGACTCCGATCAGGTGATGTATTACCGCGAGGACAAGGGTGGCCAGATACTGGAAGAAGGCATCAACGAAGCCGGCGCCTTTTCGTCCTGGCTGGCCGCCGCCACTTCCTATAGCGTCAGCGGCGTGCCCATGATTCCCTTTTATATCTTTTATTCCATGTTCGGTTTCCAGCGTATCGGTGACCTCGCCTGGGCGGCAGGCGATTCACGTGCCCGCGGCTTCCTGATCGGCGGCACTGCCGGCCGGACCACGCTGAATGGCGAAGGCCTGCAACACGAGGACGGCCATAGCCACCTGCAAGCGGCGTTGATCCCTAACTGCGTGTCCTATGACCCGACCTTCCACTATGAGCTGGCGGTCATCCTCCAGGACGGCCTGCGCCGCATGGTGCAGGAGCAAGAGGATGTGTTCTATTACTTGACGGTGATGAACGAAAACTACAGTCACCCGGCCATGCCCAAGGGCGCTGCGAGCGGCATCCTGAAGGGGCTATACAGGTTATCGGAGGGCAAGACCGGCAAGGGCAAAACGAAGAAGCCGCGCGTTCAGCTCCTGGGTTCCGGCACCATCCTGCGCGAAGTCATCGCCGCCGCCGAGTTGCTGGAAGCCGACTGGGGGGTGGCCGCCGACGTCTGGAGTGCCACCAGCTTCAACGAACTCAGGCGCGAGGCTCAGGATATCCATCGCTGGAACATGCTGCACCCCGAAGAAAAGCAGAGGGTGAGCTACGTCGAACAGTGTCTGAACGCGACCGACGCCCCTATCATCGCCGCCACCGACTATATCCGTGCCTTCCCTGACCAGATCCGGCCCTATGTGCAGCACCGCTATGTCACTCTGGGTACCGACGGCTTCGGCCGCTCCGACTCGCGCGCCGCCTTGCGCCGCTTCTTCGAGGTGGACCGCCACTATATCGTGCTGGCCGCGCTCAAGGCATTGGCTGACGACGGCCTGTTGCCGTACGCCAAGGCCGCCGCCGCCATCGCCAAATATGGCATCGACGCCGACCGGGCCAACCCGGTCAACGTTTGAGGAGACGCATGATGAGTATCAAGGAAGTCATCGTTCCCGACATCGGTAATTTCAAGGACGTGGAGGTCATCGATATCCTCGTCAAGGCTGGCGACCCGGTCGCCACCGACGATCCGCTGATCACCGTGGAATCCGACAAGGCTGCCATGGACATTCCCGCTCCCTGCGCCGGCACGGTCAAGGAATTGCGCACCAAGGTGGGCGACAAGGTCTCCGAAGGCTCGCTCATACTGCTCATGGATACCACCGCCGCGACCGCCGCCGCTGCCGCCGCGCCGGTGGTGAAATCCTTCATCCCGCCGGCCGCCGCCACGGCCGCCACCGTGCCGCCGCCCAGCCATCCGGCCCCGGAAGTTCCCAACCACATCCCCCCCAAGCACCGTCCCGACCCGATTGCCGCCCACGCCGAATTCTCTGCCGCCAGGAGCGTCCATGCCAGCCCATCGGTACGCCGTTTCGCCCGCGAGCTCGGTGCCGACCTCAGCCGTATCAAGGGCAGCGGCCCGCGTGGCCGCCTCCTCAAGGAAGACGTTCGGGCCTGGATCAAGGCGGAGCTTGCCAAGCCCACCGGCGAGGCGATAGGCCTTGGCTTTCCACCTGCCCCCGTCATCGACTTCGCTCAGTTCGGCGAGATACACACCCAGCCGCTCGCGAAGATCAAACGGCTCTCCGGCGCCAACCTGCATCGCAACTGGGTCAGCGCCCCCCATGTCACCCAGTTCGACGAAGCCGACATCACCGATCTGGAGGCCTTTCGCAAATCCATGCAAGACGAGGCCGCCAAGCGTGGCGTCAAACTTACCCTGCTGGCCTTCCTCATGAAGGCGGTTGTCAACGCCCTGCGTCAATATCCGCAGTTCAACGCCTCGCTTGCCGCCGATGGTGAAAACCTGGTGCTCAAAAAATATTTTCACGTCGGTTTCGCCTGCGACACACCCGACGGCCTGGTGGTGCCGGTGATTCGCGACGTCAACAAAAAAGACGTCATGGAGATTGCCAAGGAGCTGGCCGAGCTGTCAGAGCTGGCACGCGAGCGCAAGCTCAAGGTCGACGCCATGCAGGGCGGCTGCTTCACCATCTCCAGCCTGGGCGGCATCGGCGGCACGGCTTTCACGCCCATCATCAACTGCCCGGAAGTGGCTATCCTCGGCCTTTCTCGCGCCGAAATGAAACCGGTGTGGAACAAGGCCAGCCAGACCTTCGAAGCGCGCCTGCTGCTGCCGCTGTCGCTTTCTTACGATCACCGCGTCATCGACGGCGCCGATGGCGCCCGCTTTACCAGCCATTTGCGCGTCATGTTGTCGGACGTGCGCCGCTTGCTGTTATAAAGTCAGGCATGGGGCGGGCCATACCGCCCTTCCTGCGTAGCCCTAGAGAGCGAAATGAAAAAAGCCATTGAAATCAAAGTTCCGGATATCGGCAATTTCAAGGATGTCGCGGTAATTGACATACTGGTGCATCCTGGTGAAACCCTCGTCAAGGATGCCGCGCTGATCACCGTGGAGTCGGACAAGGCCGCCATGGACATTCCCTGTCCACAAGCCGGCGTAGTCGAAAAGCTGCTGCTCAAGGTGGGCGACAAAGTGTCTGAAGGTTCGCCCATCCTGCTGCTGGCAACGGAAGCGGCGGATACGGAGCAAGATGTAAAGTCTGAGGAAACCCCTGCCCCTCCCCCCACATCCTTCACTCCTCACTCATCCGACCTGCACGCCCAGGTACTGGTTATCGGGGCCGGTCCGGGCGGTTACACGGCCGCCTTCCGTGCCGCCGACCTGGGTCTACAGGTCGTTTTGGTCGAGCGCCACGCTGCACTGGGCGGTGTCTGCCTCAACGTCGGCTGCATCCCGTCCAAAGCCCTCCTGCATGCCTCAAGCCTGATAACCGAGGCGGAAGAAATGGCCGCGCATGGCGTCAGTTTCGGCCGGCCGCAGATCAATCTCGACCTTTTGCGCGCCTGGAAAACCAACGACGTAGTCGCCAAACTCACCGGCGGTCTCAGCACCCTGGCCAAACTGCGCAAGGTCAGCGTGGTTCAGGGTGTCGCCCGCTTTACCGGCCCCAAAAGCCTGCAAGTCACCACGGAGGCGGGTGAGCGGACGTTGACTTTCGACCACGCCATCATCGCCGCTGGTTCTCAGGCCATCAAATTGCCTTTCCAGCCGGACGATGAGCGGGTCATGGATTCGACCGGCGCCCTCGCCCTATCCGACGTCCCCAAGCGGCTACTGGTCATCGGCGGCGGCATCATCGGCCTGGAGATGGGTACGGTATATGACGCGCTGGGCAGCCGTGTCAGCGTGGTCGAGCGTGGGTCCGCCCTGATCCCCGGCTGCGACCCTGACCTGGTCAGGCCACTCGCCGAACGCATGGAAAAACGCTTCGAGCAAGTCCGGCTCGATACCGACGTCACCGCCATGGCGGCGAAAAAAGACGGCATCCACGTCACCCTGAAAACCGGCGGCAAGGAAGAACAGCAGGTCTTCGATCGCGTCCTGGTGGCCATCGGCCGTCGCCCCAACGGCAAAACGATCACGGCGGAAGCCGCCGGCGTGACGGTGGATGAGCGCGGTTTCATTCCGGTCGACACGCAGATGCGCACCAACGTGCCGCATATCTTTGCCATCGGCGACATCGTCGGCCAGCCCATGCTGGCGCACAAAGCTGTACATGAAGGCAAGGTCGCGGCCGAGGTGATCGCCGGGCACAAAGTTGAATTCCAGGCCCTGGTCATTCCCTCGGTGGCCTATACCAACCCTGAGGTCGCCTGGGTCGGCGTCACCGAGAGTGAGGCCAAGGCCCGCGGCATGGCGATCGACAAAGGGCTTTTCCCCTGGACCGCCAGCGGTCGCGCATTGTCGCTTGGCCGCACCGAAGGCATGACCAAGCTGATTCTGGATCAAGCAAGCGGTCAAGTCATCGGCGCCGGCATCGTCGGTCCCCACGCCGGAGAACTGCTTGCCGAGGCCGTGCTGGCCATCGAAATGGGAGCCACGGCCGAGGACATCGGCCTCACCATACACGCCCATCCCACCCTCTCGGAGACCATCTGTTTCGCCGCCGAGATGGCCGAGGGCACCATCACCGACCTCCTGCCGCCGAAGAAGCGCTGAGCGGCATCGCACTGTCGGGAAAAGGGCCGCACTTGCGGCTCTTCGTCATCTTGCTGACGATGACTGGCCACTACCGGCCGCCTCAACCGCAACCGCGAAGATGGAAGAAAACTTCAAGTCGTGCGTGGAGATATGATCGGTCAATAGGTCCGTGAAGTATCTTTCGGGTCCGACCGCCAGTCATGACCAGCCACCGTCATGGCAGTAGTAGACGAGCTCGCCCATTATTCTCAGGTGAGCGAATCTATGCTCATTGCCATTTTGATAGTGACGTGAGAGAGCTGTGAAACGCGCTGGCAGATTTTTTATCACGAAGGTCAGTCACTCAGAAGTCCTGGCACAATGTTTCTATCTGGTGCGCGCCACTCGGCTTCCGATTAACATGTAGGT
>JBBIVX010000024.1:0-34555 GCA_037439465.1 Hydrogenophilales bacterium
TGGTGGACCGAAGGAGGATCGAACTCCCGACCTCTGCATTGCGAACGCAGCGCTCTCCCAGCTGAGCTATCGGCCCGTCAGGCAGCGCAATATAGCAAAAACCGTACTTTCAGGATAGCGGCGATTGCGGCGGGCGGCGGCCATACAGCCATGCGCCGGCCAGCAGCATCGGCAGGCACAGCCATTGTGCAGTCGACAGATCCAGAGGCAGGCCGCTGAAAATCCCTGGGTCGGGATGGCGGAAGAACTCTGCCAGGAAACGGAGGGTGCCGTAGCCCATGAGAAAGACGGCAGAGACTTTGCCCAAGGCGCGCGGGCGGCTGGAGTACAACCAGAGCACGGCGAACAGCAGCAAGCCTTCGCCACCGGCTTGATAAAGTTGCGACGGGTGCCGGGTCAGGGCATCCACCTGCGGAAATACCATGGCCCAAGGCAAATCGGGATCGGCAGGGCGCCCCCACAATTCACCATTGATGAAATTGCCGATGCGGCCGAAGAACAGACCGGTCGGTACCAGTGGGGCGACGAAATCGGCAACCTCAAAAAAATGGCGCCCGGTCTTGCGGGCAAACAGGGTGATGGCGGTGAGCACACCGAGAAACCCGCCGTGAAAACTCATGCCCCCCTTCCAGATCGCCAGCACCTCCAGTGGGTGGTTGACGTAATAACCCGGCTGGTAGAACACCACCTCGCCCAGACGGCCGCCGATGACCACGCCCAGGATGCCGTAGAACAGCAGGTCGTCCACCTGGGTGTGGTCCCACTTGAGTTCTGGTCGGCGACGCGCATGCACACGGCCGAGCATTACGAAAAAAAGAAAGGCGGCCACGTACATCAGCCCATACCAGCGCACGGCCAGGGGACCGAGATGCAGAACGACAGGATCGAATTGCGGGTGGACGAGCATGGTGGAGGTTCGCGAGGGTAAAATGCAGCCGATTATAGACGCGCAAGGTGACTGACATGCCCGAATACCGATCACGCACCACCACCCACGGCCGCAACATGGCCGGCGCCCGCGCCTTGTGGCGGGCCACAGGCATGAAGGACGGCGATTTCAACAAGCCGATCATCGCCGTTGCCAATTCTTTTACCCAGTTCGTGCCCGGCCACGTTCACCTGAAGGACCTGGGCCAGATGGTGGCGCGCGAGATCGAATCTGCCGGTGGCGTGGCCAAGGAATTCAACACCATCGCCATCGACGACGGCATTGCCATGGGCCACGGCGGCATGTTGTATTCGCTGCCCTCGCGCGACCTCATCGCCGACAGCGTCGAGTACATGTGCAACGCCCACTGCGCCGACGCCCTGATCTGCATTTCCAATTGCGACAAGATCACGCCGGGCATGTTAATGGCCAGCCTGCGCCTGAACATCCCCACCGTGTTCGTCTCCGGCGGTCCGATGGAGGCAGGCAAGGCGGTCCTGGCAGGCAAGACCGTCATGCTCGACCTGGTCGATGCCATGGTTCAGGCGGCGGACGACACGTGTTCCGACCAGCAGGTCGCGGAGGTCGAGCGCTCCGCCTGTCCGACCTGCGGTTCCTGCTCGGGCATGTTTACCGCCAACTCGATGAACTGCCTGACTGAGGCGCTGGGTTTCTCCCTGCCCGGCAATGGCACGCTGGTGGCCACGCACGCCGACCGCAAGCAATTGTTCCTGCGCGCCGGGCGGCTGGCTGTCGAATTGGCCAAACGCTATTACGAGAGTGGTGATGAGTCGGTATTGCCGCGTTCGATCGCCACCTTCGGCGCCTTTGAAAATGCCATGTCGCTGGATATTGCCATGGGAGGTTCGACCAACACCGTGCTGCACCTCCTGGCCGCCGCCCAGGAGGCGGGGGTGGATTTCACCATGAAGGATATCGATCGCCTGTCGCGCAAGGTGCCCAACCTGGCCAAGGTGGCGCCCAGCACCCAGCAATACCATCTGGAAGATGTGCATCGTGCCGGTGGCGTCATGGCCATCCTCGGTGAACTCGACCGGGCCGGCCTGATTCACCGCGCCGCCCCGACTGTGCACAGCCGCACGTTGGGCGAGGCGCTGGCGGTCTGGGATGTCGCGCGCACCAACGAGGCTCAGGTGACCAAGTTTTACCGGGCGGCGCCCGGCGGCATGCCGACGCAAGTCGCCTTCTGCCAAGAGAAACGCTATTCCGATCTGGATCTGGATCGCGCCCATGGCTGCCTACGCAGCCTCGCCCATGCCTATTCCCTGGACGGCGGGCTGGCTGTGCTCTACGGCAACCTCGCCAAGGACGGCTGTATCGTCAAGACGGCCGGCGTCGATGCCAGCATACTGAAATTCAACGGTCCCGCGCGTCTCTTCGAAAGCCAGGAGGCCGCGGTAGAGGCCATCCTTGGCGACCGCATCAAGGCCGGCGACGTCGTCGTCATCCGCTATGAAGGCCCGCGCGGCGGGCCGGGGATGCAGGAGATGTTGTATCCCACTTCGTATTTGAAGTCGAAAGGGCTGGGTAAGGCCTGCGCCCTGATTACCGACGGCCGTTTTTCCGGCGGCACCTCCGGCTTGAGTATAGGCCACGTCTCGCCCGAAGCGGCCGAGGGCGGCAATATCGGCCTGGTCGAGGAAGGCGACACCATCGAGATCGACATCCCCAACCGGGCCATCCGCGTCGCTGTCAGTGACGATGTGCTGGCGCAACGCCGGGCCGCCATGCAGGCCAAGGGCAAGGCGGCCTGGCAGGCGACGGGCCGTAACCGGCCGGTATCCGCGGCACTGCGCGCCTACGCGGCGATGACCACCTCGGCGGCCCGCGGCGCGGTGCGTGACGTCAGCCAAGTCGAACGCCAGGGCTGAGCGCCCAGCCAGAACACCCACAAAGGAGTCGATACATGAACGCATCCGATCTGAACAGCCGCTTTGGCCTGCCCACACTGAAATTTGCCGAGGGTCCGGGGGCGCTGATTTTCGCCGAGATCGACAACGCCGGCGGCGCCGCCACACTCTGCCTGCAAGGTGCGCATGTGGTGACCTGGGCGCCCAAGGGACAGGCCGAGGCAGTGATCTGGGTGTCGGAGGCGGCGAAATACGGTCCCGGCAAGTCCATCCGTGGTGGCGTGCCGGTTTGCTGGCCGTGGTTCGGCCCGCATGCCACCGAGAAGTCCTATCCCGGTCACGGCTTCGCCCGCACCGTGCCCTGGCGGGTGATCGCCAGCCAGGCCTTGGCCGGCGGCGAGACCCAGATCAAGCTGATGCTGATGCCCAACGAGCAGACTCGCACCCAGTTTGCCAAGGCCTGTCGGGTCGAATTGACCGCCACGGTCGGCGCCACCCTGAGGATCGATCTGGTGACTACCAACCTTGACCATGAGGCGGTCGAGATAGGCGAGGCGCTGCACACCTATTTCCGCATCGGTGACATCGGCACGGCCAGGGTCGTCGGGCTGGACGGCTGCGAGTACGTCGACAAGGTCGAGGGCGGGCAGAGAAAGCAACAGTCGGGTGCCGTCACCTTCAGCGGCGAGGTCGATCGGGTCTATGTCAATACGGAGTCGGCGTGCGTGATCGAAGACCCGGACCTCGGACGCCGTATCCGCATCACCACAACCGGCAGCCGCTCAACCGTGGTCTGGACGCCATGGCTCGAAAAGGCCGAAAAGATGGCCGATTTCGGTCCCGGCAGACACAACCAGGGCGGCTGGCGCGAGATGGTCTGTGTGGAAAGCGGGAACGCCCTGGACAACGTGGTAGCGGTGCCGGCGGGAGAGAGCCACACCCTGACCGTGGTCTACGGCGTGGAAACGCCATGAGGGCGTGCTCAATCAGTGCATCGGCCGCTTGATGAAGTTGACCACCTTGGCGTCGCTGGGGCCGTGCTGGCCGCCGCTGGCGCAGGCGCCCTCGGTTTCCGGCACGTAGCCGGTGGCTTCGTAAAGCAGATTGATCACATCCACCCAGTGCCGGTCCTTGGCCATCTGCAGCGCCGTGCGGCCGGCCTCGTTAATTGCCCTCGGGTCGGCACCCGCCTCAAGTAAGACTTCGCACACCGCGCCTTCGCCACCGCCGGCGGCCAGCATCAGCGGCGTAATGCCGAAGTGTATGGTGGCGTTGACGTCGGCGCCGGCATCGACCAGGGTCTTCGCCACTGGCGCGAAGCCCGTGTCCAGCTCAGGGTTGTAGGCCGCCTTGAACAAGGCTGTCCAGCCATTGGCGTCGGCGGCGTTGACGTTGGCGCCGACGGCGATGAGGGCTTTGACAATGGCCTGGTGACCCAGACTGGCCGCCGCATGCAAAGCCGTTTCTCCTGTGTCGCCGGTTTGATCAGGGTCAGCCCCGGTGGCGAGCAGGCGCTCGGTGGCGGCAACGTCGCCGGCTTGGGCGGCGAGGATGAGTGGTGTGGGCATGTGTACACTCCTAGGGGATAATACTGGAGCAGTATAATCAACTATTGATGCAAATGGAATGCCTGCCGTCAATTCAGGCGCCGAGACCCTCGGCGGCATTCAGACCGCCGCGCAAGGCATGCACGTCGAAGCCGCGCTGGCTGAGCAGGAAGGCGGCGGCACTGCTGCGACGCCCGGTTGGGCAGACGGCCACGTAGGGGCGTTGAGGATCGAGGTTGGCCGCCAGCAGGCGCAATTTGCAAAGCGGCAGGTTGATGCTGCCGGCCGGCGCGCCGCTGCTGTGGTATTCCGATTCGGTGCGCACGTCGAGCAAGCCTGCACCGTTCTTGAGCATGGCCGCCATTTCCTTGAAGCTGACCAGGTGGACCAGAGGGGGCTTGAGCAGGTTGTTGAAGTCGATGTGAGAGAGGCGCATAAGTATCCCGTCCTCGCGCATCACCACGGTGGCGTTACGCGGCTCGCCGGAGAGCAGTGCCTCTTCCCCGAAACCGTCGCCGACGCCCAGGTCCGCCACCAACACCGGGATTTCCTTGCGGTAGCTACGCCACACCTCGGCGCTGCCCTGGCGGATGAGGTAAAAAAAATCGCCGGGTTCGCCCTGGCGGATGATCGTGTCACCCGCCTTGGCCGGCATGGCTTCCAGCTTGCTGAACAGGGCGGCGAGGGAATCGGTGGGAACTTTATTGAAACTGGGATGGCTCACCAGGCGGAACATCCATGCCGGATCCTCGCCTTCGATCTCGGTGACCTGATAGGCGGCCGTCTGATCGCTGGTGATCAGGTTATCGAGCAGGTCTTCGTCGATGGCGGCGATACGGGCGACGGTGGCGACGGCGGCGGTATAACGGCGGGGCTTGAGACGGGAAAGCGGAAGCAGTGCGGCATCGGTGCCGGAATGGATGGTGATGCGCGTGCCCGCCTTGTCGTCACGCAGTATGACGGTGCCCTGCAACAGGAAGTACACCCGGCTATCCTGGTCACCGGCCCTGAACAATATATCGCCGGGCATCAGCTCGCGTACCCTCATGCCCTCGGCGGCCTTGCGCAAGCCAGCGGGCGACAGCACGTTGAGAGGCGAAAGGTTTTGCAGTTCTTCTGTATCAGTCATGGTTCACGATCAAAGGCCCAGTGACGGCCACAGTGCATCCACTCTGAGGCGCGTCTCGTTGTCCATGGCGATCGGCCTGCCCCATTCCCGGCTGGTTTCGCCCGGCCATTTATTGGTGGCGTCGATGCCCATCTTGGAACCCAGCCCGGACAACGGGCTGGCGAAATCCAGGTAGTCGATGGGAGTATTCTCGACGATCAGGACGTCGCGGGCGGGATCGACGCGGGTGGTCATGGCCCAGACCACCTCCTTCCAGGCGCGCACGTTGACATCATCGTCGGTCACCAGGATGAACTTGGTGTACATGAACTGGCGCAGGAAAGACCACACCCCGAACATAACCCGCTTGGCGTGGCCGGGGTATTGTTTTTTCATACTAACCACGGCCAGGCGGTAACTACAGCCCTCCGGCGGCAGCCAGAAGTCGACGATCTCGGGAAACTGCTTTTGCAGCAGCGGCACGAATACTTCGTTGAGCGCCTCGCCGAGCATGGCCGGTTCGTCCGGCGGCTTGCCGGTATATGTGCTGTGATAGATCGGGTCACGGCGCGTCGTGATGCGCTCGACCGTGAACACCGGAAAGCGATCTTGTTCGTTGTAATAGCCGGTGTGGTCACCGAATGGCCCCTCCAGCGCGGTCTCGCCGGGGTGGATGACGCCCTCCAGGACGATCTCGGCCGTGGCCGGGACGCTGAGATCGGAGCCGAGCGCCTTGGCGACCTCGGTCTTGGCGCCGCGCAGCAGGCCGGCGAACTGATATTCGGACAAGGCATCGGGCACCGGCGTCACCGCGCCCAGGATGGTGGCCGGGTCGGCGCCGATGGCGACGCAGAGCGGGAACGGCTGACCTGGATGGGCCTGCTGGAAATCGCGGAAATCGAGTGCCCCGCCGCGCTGCGCCAGCCAGCGCATGATGACCTTGTTCGGGCCGATGACTTGTTGGCGGTAGATGCCGAGGTTCTGGCGCGCCTTGCGCGGGCCTTTGCTGATGACCAGGCCCCAGGTAATCAGCGGCCCGGCGTCACCCGGCCAGCAGGTCTGTATGGGCAGGCGTGAGAGGTCGACATCCTGCCCTTCCCGGACCACTTCCTGGCAGAGCGGCGAGCGCACCTCCTTCGGCGCCATGTTGAGAACCTGCTTCAGCAAAGGCAGCTTGTCCCAGGCGTCGCGCAGGCCCTTGGGCGGTTCCGGTTCCTTCAGGTAGGCGAGCAGTTGGCCGATCTCGCGCAACCGCGCCGGGTCTTCCTCGCCCATGCCTAGCGCTACCCGCTTGACCGTGCCAAACAGGTTGGTCAACACCGGCAGTGCATGGCCCTTCGGCCGTTCGAACAGCAGCGCCGGGCCGCCGGCACGCAGCACGCGGTCGCCGATCTCGGTCATCTCCAGGCGGGGATCGACCTCTACGCCGATGCGCCTCAGTTCGCCGCGCGCCTCCAGCTGACGGATGAAGTCGCGTAGATCGTGATATTTCATGCCCGGGCCGAAATGAAGCGACGCTGTCGCGGTCTCGCTCAGTCCAGGTACTCGAAGACCTTGACCACACGCGCCACATCGGCGGTCTTGGCGGCGATCCCGGCGGCGGCGGCGCCTTCGTCATGCTTGACGAGGCCCATGAGATAGACCGCCTTGTTCTCGGTCAGAACCTTCACATGGTGGGCGCTGAAGCGGCTGTCATCCAAGAAGCGGGTCTTCACCTTGGCCGTGATGTAGCCGTCGTGGCTGCGGGCGGCATAGCCGCTGGGGAGGCCGATGGCCAGTTCGTTGACGACTTCGCGTACCTTGGGCACGCCACGCGCCATCTCGCCGACTTGTGCCTTGTCCGCCGCGGTGGGCGCCTCGCCGGTGATGAGCAGGCGCCGGTTGTAGCTGGTGAAGTTGGCGTGGACGCCTTCCAGCTTCATGTCATACAGGCGGCCGGCGGCTTTGAGCTCGATCTCCTCGTCGACGAGGTAAGTGCCGGCAGTGCGGCGATCCTCGACCATCAATGCGCCGGCACCGAGGCCGGTGGCGACCAGTGGGGCGCAGGCGGTCAGCGGGGTCAAAAGCGCCAGGGCGAGGAGGAGTGGGGTGGATCGAGACATGTCAGGCTCCCAATAAAAGGTAATCGATACTGTCGCACAGACAGTGGATGATGAGCAGATGCACCTCGCGCAGCCGCGCCACGGTTTCCGCCGGCACGCAGACGAGTATATCCTCGTCACGCAGCCGCTCGGCCAGGTCGCCGCCATCGCGGCCGGTGAGGGCGATCACCGTCAGGTCCTTGTCGTGGGCGACGCGCACCGCCTCCAGTACGTTACGTGAATTGCCGCTGGTGGATATGGCGAGCAACACGTCGCCGGGATTGCCCAGGGCCGCCACCTGGCGGGCGAAAACCTGACTGTAGTCGAAGTCGTTGGCGATGGCGGTCAGGGTGGCTGTCGCCGTGGACAGCGGTATGGCGGCCAGGCCGGGGCGGTCACGCTCGAAACGGTTGATCAGGGCGGAGGAAAAAAGATAGGCGTCCATGCCCGAGCCGCCGTTGCCGCAGGCCAGTATCTTGCCGTCTGCCAGCAGGGCCTGCACCATGCGTTCGGCGGCGCGGGCGATGGGTTCGGCGAGAAACTCGGCGGCGGCCAATTTGGTTTGGGCGCTGTCGATGAAGGACTGCTGGATGAGGTCGGTGAGCGTCATGAAGGGGCCGTAGAGGCGACGATTATGCCTGGTTTTATCCGTCCAGGCGAAAGGCATCCTTGAGCCAGGTCAGCGTCTCCCCCTCGATCAGCACGGCATCGAAGCGGCAGGGTGGCAGGCTGGGAAGACCGGCCAGATAGAGCTGGGCGGCATGCACCAGGCGTGCCTGTTTGCGGGCGGTAATGCTGGCCGCAGCGCCGCCGAAGTCGGCATTTTTGCGGGCGCGCACCTCGGCGAACACCAGGGTCGCGCCGTCGCGCAGGATGAGATCGATCTCGCCGCCGCGGCAACGCCAGTTGCGGCTGATGAGCCGCAGTCCCCGCTGCGTCAGGTAGGCGGCCGCCCTGTTCTCGGCGGCCTGACCGCGCTGCATAGTCTTGCTCTCTTGGTTACACTCCTGTAAACCTAACGCGGTCATCCCCTGCATGCAACCCACGCCCTTCCGCGCCCAAGCGGGCACCCTGTACCTGGTGGCCACCCCTATCGGCAACCTGCGCGACATCACCTTGCGGGCCCTCGACATACTGCGGACGGTCGATCTCATTGCCGCCGAGGATACGCGGGTGACGTCCGGCCTGCTCGCGGCCTACGGCATTGCCGGCAGGCTGTTTTCCTATCGCGAGCACAACGAGCAGGCCTCCGCGGCCGCCTTGCTGGAACGGCTGCGTGCCGGCCAGAGCGTGGCCCTGGTGACTGATGCTGGCACCCCCGGTATCTCCGACCCCGGCGCTGTGGTGGTGCGCGCGGCCCGCGCCGCCGGCCTCGCCGTCGTGCCCCTGCCTGGTCCCAGTGCCGTTGTCGCGGCCTTGTCGGTGGCAGGGCTGGTGGAGGGGCACTGGCACTTTTTCGGTTTCTTGCCGCACAAGGCGGGCGAGCGGCGGTGTGAACTGGAAAGGCTCAAGGCGCAGCCATTTCCGCTGGTGTTCTACGAGTCGCCGCACCGGCTGCTGGAAAGCGTGGCTGACATGGCGACGGTGCTCGGCGGTGAGCGCCCGCTTTTCGTGGCGCGTGAGCTGACCAAGCGCTTCGAAACCTTGCATGGCTGCACCTTGGGTGAGGCGTTGGCCTGGTTCGAAGCCGACGACAACCGCCGCCGCGGCGAGTTCGTGCTGGTGGTCGGGGGCCAGACGACGGCCACCGACACCGACTGGCAGGAAGCCGGCCGGGTGCTGGCCATCCTGCTTGAGGCGCTGCCCGCCAGCCTGGCGGCGCGACTGGCCGCACGCATCACCGGCGCCAGGAAAAATGCGTTGTATGATCTTGCGCTGAAGAGCCATGACAAAGCGACGCGTGACGTGTGACGAATCAACTGACCCTTACCCGACCGGACGACTGGCATCTGCATCTGCGTGACGGCGCGGCACTGGCCGCGGTGCTACCTGACACCGTACGCCGTTTCGCCCGCGCCATCGTCATGCCCAACCTGAAGCCGCCAGTACGCACGGTGGCCGAGGCAGCCGCCTACCGCGACCGCATTCTCGCGGCACGGCCGCAAGGGCAAGGCTTCGAGCCGTTGATGACCCTGTATCTGACTGACCACACGGCTGCCGCCGAGATTGTTCGGGCCAGGGCGAGCGGCTTCGTCCATGCCGCGAAGTATTACCCGGCCGGGGCTACCACCCACTCGGACCTGGGCGTGACGGCGATCGAGAAGGCCTATCCCGCCATCGAGGCGATGGCGGCAAGCGGTTTGCCGTTGCTGGTGCATGGCGAGGCGACCGATCCAGAGGTCGATGTCTTCGACCGCGAGGCGGTGTTCATCGACCGGGTGCTGGTACCGCTATTGGGCCGTTTCCCTAAACTGAAGCTGGTGCTGGAGCACGTCACCACCCGGCAGGGCATCGACTTCGTCCGCTCGGCCGGAGCGAACGTCGCCGCCACCCTCACCGCGCACCATCTGCTTTACAACCGCAACGCCATGTTCAAGGGTGGCATCCGGCCGCACCATTACTGTCTGCCGGTGCTCAAGCGCGAGCATCACCGCCGGGCGTTGGTCGAGGCCGCCACCTCGGGCAACCCCCGGTTCTTCCTCGGCACCGACAGCGCGCCCCATGCCCGGTCGGCCAAGGAATGCGGCAGCGGCTGTGCCGGCATCTACACCGCCCACGCTGGCCTCGAACTGTATGCCGAGGCCTTCGCCGCCGCCGGGGCGCTCGACCGGCTGGAAGGCTTCGCCAGTTTTTTCGGGGCGGATTTCTATGGTCTGCCGCGTAACGCGGAGCGCATCACACTGGTGCAGAACGCCTGGCCGGTGCCGGCCAGCCTGCCATATGGCGACGGCGAGCTGGTGCCCTTGCGGGCGGGCGAAACCGTGGCCTGGACACTGAGGTAAACCCATGGCCCAGCAAAACGACAATCCCTATTTTAAGTACGTCGTCGATCTACTGAAGCGGCTCCTCGAAAAAGAGGGCTCCGACCTTTTCATCACCGTCGGAGCGCCACCGGCCTTCAAGATCCATGGCGAGATGACGCCGGTGGGCAGCAAACCGATCACCCGCGAGCAGGCGGAGGAGATCGTCGCCGCGGTGATGAACGAAAAGCAGCAGGCAGAGTTTCGCGAGACCAAGGAATGCAACTTTGCCTTGAGCCTGGGCGGCATCGGCCGCTTCCGCATGAATGCCTACGTCCAGCGTGGTTCGGTGGGATTGGTGGCGCGCGTCATCAACATGGAGATACCCACTCTGGAGTCCCTCGGCCTGCCCGCCACGCTCAACCGTATCGTCATGGAAAAACGCGGCCTGGTGCTCATGGTCGGTGCCACCGGCTCGGGCAAATCGACCAGCCTGGCGGCTATGATCGGCTTCCGCAACCACCACTCGCGCGGCCACATCATCACCATCGAGGACCCGATCGAGTATGTTCACCCGCACGACCAGTGCCTCATCATGCAGCGCGAGGTGGGGGTGGACACCGACAACTGGTTCGCCGCGCTCAAGAATACCCTGCGCCAGGCCCCCGACGTCATCCTCATAGGCGAGATCCGTGACCGCGACACCATGGACTATGGCATCGCCTTCGCCGAGACCGGCCACCTCTGCCTTGCCACCTTGCACGCCAACAATGCCAACCAGGCGCTCGACCGTATCATCAACTTCTTTCCCATGGACCGTCGCAGCCAGTTGCTGATGGACCTGTCGCTCAACCTCAAGGCCATCATCTCGCAGCGGCTGATTCCCAAGGTGGGCGGTGGCCGGGTGCCGGCGGTGGAGGTGATGATCGTCACGCCGCTGATTTCCGATCTCATCCTCAAAGGCGAGGTGCACGAGATCAAGGCCATCATGGCGAAGTCCCGTGACCTGGGAATGCAGACTTTCGACCAATCCTTGTTCGACCTCTGCGTCTCGGGTCAGATCGAGCAGGACATGGCCCTGCGCTATGCCGACTCGGCCAACGACCTGCGCCTCATGCTCAAGCTCAAGGGTGGCGAGGCCTTCAAGGAACCAGGCGGCGGCGCCGGGCTGACTATCGTCTAGCGTATACTGCGCCCGGGAGTTGGCCAGACAGCCGCCCGTCTCCTGCTTCGAGACGGGAGGAAAGTCCGGGCTCCATAGGGCAGGGTGCCAGGTAACGCCTGGGCGCCGCGAGGCGACGGAAAGTGGAACAGAAAGTACACCGCCGATGGCCCGGGACTTGTCGTCGCAAGACGGCAAAGCCCATCCCGTAGGGGGTGACCCCGACGGGGGCGTCCTCTTCGGGGGGCGGGGATCAGGTAAGGATGAAATGGCGAGGTAAGAGCTCACCGCGTTCCTGGCAACAGGGGCGGCACGCCAAACCCCACCCGGAGCAAGGCCAAATAGGCAGGCGTTGACGCGGCCCGCCGAGCCTGCGGGTAGGCTGCATGAGGCGACGGGCGACCGTCGTTCCAGATGAATGGCTGTCCACGACAGAACCCGGCTTACCGGCCGACTCCCACTCCATTGCATACACAGGATCAATGGCCCATGGCCTGCTCACAATCAACTTGTGGCCGTGTCGAAAACCCTGGCGGAGGCCGCTGGCGTGGCAGGTGACACGGCCCTTCGCTCCATCGGCCAGATACACCAGTGCCTCACTGCGCTGGGCGCCAAACACGGCCACAGGCAGCGCGTGTTGCGTGCCTGGTTACGGGCGCTCCCCCTGGACGCCGGCCGCGGCCGGGCCGAGGATGTGCTGCCTCTCGGCCTGCGGCGCGGCTTGTCCAACCTGGGGGCGAAACTCGAGGCGTTGGCCACGGTGTGTTCCGCGCACCCCGGCGAGGACGGGTCGGCGCGTCTGCTGGTGAAATTGGCCGACGGCCAGACGGTGGAGAGCGTGTTGCTGCCGCGCGGCGGCCTGTGCGTC
This sequence comes from Hydrogenophilales bacterium, assembly GCA_037439465.1. Taxonomy (GTDB): domain Bacteria; phylum Pseudomonadota; class Gammaproteobacteria; order Burkholderiales; family Thiobacillaceae; genus Parasulfuritortus. Next base: position 12,466 of record JBBIVX010000024.1, read on the forward strand.
TCCACCCAGGCCGGTTGCGCCGTGGGCTGTGTCTTTTGCATGACCGGCCAGGGTGGCCTCATCCGTCAGCTTGGGGCGGCCGAGATCGTCGCCCAGGTGGTGCTGGCACGGCGGCGGCGGGAGGTGAAGAAGGTGGTGTTCATGGGCATGGGCGAGCCGGCGCACAACCTCGACAACGTGCTGGCGGCCATCGAATTACTGGGCACGGCCGGTGGCATCGGGCACAAGAATCTGGTCTTCTCCAGCGTTGGCGACCGTCGCGTGTTCGAACGCTTGCCGCGCGGCCACGTGAAGCCGGCGCTGGCGCTGTCGCTGCACACGACGCGGGCGCAACTGCGCCAGCAACTGCTGCCCAGGGCGCCGCGCCTAGACCCGGCCGAACTCACGGAACTGGGAGAGCGGTACGCCCGCGCCAGCGGTTATCCGATACAGTACCAGTGGACACTGATCGAAGGCGTCAACGACAGTGAGGAAGAACTGGATGGCATCATCCGTTTGCTGGCCGGGAAATACGCGGTCATGAACTTCATCCCCTACAACACGGTCAGCGGCCTGGATTTCCGGCGTCCATCCTGGGAGCGGGCGGCGGCGCTGGCGCGCGCCCTGAACCGGCAGGGCATCCTCACCAAGCTGCGTCATTCCGCCGGCCAGGACGTCGATGGCGGCTGTGGTCAGTTAAGAGCGCGGGCGCTGGCGGCGGCCGGCACGCACGCGTGACCGGCTATTTCCGCAGGATGCGGCCGTCCACCCTGGCGGCGATGGGCGCGCCGGCGCGAAAGGCCTCGATCACGATGTCGGAAATGAGGCGGCCGCTCATTACCTTCTGCTCCATTTCCTTGAGCATGGTGTAGCCATCGCCGCCTGCCGCCAGGAAATCCGGCAATACCACCTTGTAGCGCTCGGCCGGGTTGATCGGCCGGGCGGTCAGGCTGGCCGACTCCAGTTCGCCGCCGGCAATGACATAACGCAGGCCGGAAACCTGCAGGAAACCGCCAGGGTTGTCGGCGGGATCGAGGCTGGCGCTGCGCTTCAGGGCCTCGACGATCTGGGCGCCGGTGAGCGTACCCAGCACCAGTTCGTTGCGGAAGGGAAAGGCCTGGTAGACGTGTTTGAGGGTGACCGTGCCGGCGGGAATGCTGGCGCGGAAGCCGCCGCCGTTGAACAGGGCGATGTCGGCGCCGGTCACTTCCCGCGCCAGGTCGGCCAGAAAATTGCCGAACGCCCCCTCGCCGCGGCGCAGCACTTCGCGGCGGGCATCCAGTTCCACACTCGACTCGCCGACCTTTTGCGTCAGTTCGCGCTCCGCCTCGGCGGCGATGCGTTTCACCTCGGCAGCCATTTCCGGCTGTTCCGCCACGCTCCCGTCGACGGCGAGCAGGCGGTATCCGCTGCGCCGCATGCGGCCATCCTTGCAGGCAAGGTCCAGACGTCCCAGCCAGCGGCCGCGCTCGCCGGCCTGGAGGATGGCGGTTTCGCCTTCCTTTACCGGCTCGGCGTAGACATGGTGGTTGTGGCCGCCGACGATAACCTCGATCTCCGGTAACTCGCGCGCCAGCCGCCTATCGTCGGCGACACCCAGGTGTGAAAGCGCCACCACCATATCGGCCTCGTTGCGCAGGGTGGGCAAGAGGCGGCGGGCAGCGGAGACCGGCTCCTCGACGCTGACGCCATAGATGTTTTTCGGGTGGGTGGCCGTGGTCAACTCCGGCGTGGTCAGGCCCAGCACCGCCACCCTGGGGCCGCCCGGTTTGGCGATGAACACGTGCGTGCGCACCGGCAGGGGCTCTGGCCGGGTTTCCACATTGGCGCTGAGGAAGGGAAAGCGGGCGCGAAGACCGAGGCGGCGAAAGACGTCCTGACCATAGTCGAATTCATGGTTGCCGAGCGCTGCGGCATCAACGCCCAGCCTTTCGAACAGCGCCACGTCGGGGATGCCCAGGAACAGGCTGGAGGTGACGGTGCCCTGCAACAGGTCGCCGGCGAACAGCAGCAGCACCGGCCGCGCCGGGTCCTCGTGGCGCACGGCATCGATGACGGTCACCAGGCGCGCGATGCCGCCGACATCGTTGTTGTTCTCAGGGTCCGCATAAGATTCCAACTGGCCATGGAAGTCGTTGAAATGCAGCAAGGTCAGCCGGTCGCCCTCCTTGCAGGCCGCCTCGGCCAGCAATGGCAGCAGCAGCAAGCTCAGCGCCAAGGCGGCGAGCGAGGTGGATAGACGTGAGTTGAGCTTCATGCGTGTCCCCTTTTTTTCGCTAGGATATACCGGCGGAAGCGGCTTGCCATCCCTTGACCGCGCCCCCTCACGGTGTTTCACGCCCCCCGCTTGCGGCAGAGGGTGAATGAGGAACGGCGATGACAAACAATGCCTGGTGCCAGCGGTTTTGATGGCAGTGGATCGTGGCCAACGGTCTGGCCGAGCTGCGTGGCCTGGGGTGGTCGCCAGGCTGGGCTTTGTCGCGGCGGCGGGCCTCGGCCTTATCGCCTGGCCCTTGCCGGCCTTCTTTCAGAGGGGGCGTTTACGCCGGTATGCCGCCCCCAGGGCGGCCCGGTGGTTGCCGGTCAATTGCTCGGGCACAGGATGTCATTAACCGCGGGCGGCGGATACAGGACGCCGATGCTACTCTTGTTTATATCCTGGAAGATACTGACGGCTACGTGATGGCGGTGAAAGCGACGGCCAGCGGCGATGCCGTGTTCATGACTAGCTTCCGACATTTGTCGAGCGCTCCATCAGCCAGGCGCCTTAGCCTGGGGCGGGCCGCTTCTTGCGCGCGGTCGGCCACGGCAGGGTGACGGGCATAGCGCCCGGCGGCGGGCTTCTCAGTATGTGTTTTTTCATCTTGCCCATGACATGCATTTCGCAGGCGCGGCAGTCGAAGCGCAGGGTCAGTGTCTCGTTGCCGTGGTTGAGGGTCATGGGCTCCGCCCGCACCTGGCCCTGCACACCCGGCACCCCTTTGGCCTGTTTTGGGCAAAGGCTGAAGGCATGGCGCAGACAATGCCGGGTGATCATGAGTGCGACCTCGCCAGGTTCCGTATGGGCTTCGTAGGCGGCGGCGATGACCTTGACGCCGTGCCGGCCATAGAAGGCGCGCGCCGCCTGGTTGTAGACATTGGCAAGGTAGCTCAGGGTGTCTTCCAGGTAGGGCGTCGGCGGCTCCACGGCGGCCTGGCGCCGGGGACGCTGGTAGGCGGCGAGGCGGGCGGCCCGCAGTTTGGCCAGGGCTTCGCGGCGTAGGGCGTTGGCCGCCGAGGCGGGGATGAAGCAGGGTCGTTGCCAGTGGATGGCGAGATCAAGCAGTGCAAACTCGGTGTTGCCGCAGCGCCCGAGCTGCGCCCGCAGGCTGGCCTCGGACTGCGGCGGGTCATTGGCGGGGCGCTTGTCCAAGGCCAGTGCGGCAACGGCCTGGACACCATCCGCGTCCACCAGTTCCAGGGCAAAGCCGGTGTCCGTTTCCCGCAAGCGGGCGCGCACGTCTATCAGGCGCTCGGCAGATTTACGGTTCAGGGCCTGCTCCCAGGCGTGGTCGCGGTTGCGGCGGATGGTGGTGCCGGGTTGCAGGCCCGGCAGGCAGGCCATCGCTTCGTTGGGCCACACCCGCCAGACGTCCGCGCCCAGGGCGGTTGCCGTGTTGGCCCGCATCCCCACCACCTGCCGCTTGTTGAGGTAGGTGAGGCCGTCGCCGTTGGCGAGCGGCGCCGCGGCCTTTAGCTCGAAGCCGTCTGCATGCAGGCGTGTGACGGTGCCCAGGGGTGTGCCGACGAAGGCGGGCGTGTCGAAGGCGCCGATGCCGGCCTGCCGGCCGTGAGTGAAATAGTCTGTGCTGCCGCGGTGGAATGTCTTGTTCGGATCGGGCGTGAATGACAGCCGCACGCGGCCGCTGGAGGCGGGCGCCAGGTCGGGACGGGCGTCAAGCAGGGCATCCAGCAGGCGGCGGTAATGGCCAGTGATGTTTTTGACGTAGCTCGCGTCCTTGTAGCGCCCCTCGATCTTGAAGCTCGCCACGCCGGCATCGATCAGGCTGGTGAGGTTGGCGCTCTGATCGTTGTCCTTGAGCGATAACAGGTGTTGGTCGAAGGCCACCACTCGGCCCTGGGCATCCTTCAGGGTATAGGGCAGGCGGCAGGCCTGGGAGCAATCGCCGCGGTTGGCGCTGCGGCCGGTCTGCGCGTGGCTGATATAACACAGGCCGGAAAATGCCACGCAGAGAGCGCCATGCACGAAGTGTTCGAGGACCACTGCGGGCGCCACGGAGGCCCGTACGGCCGCGATCTCAGCCAGCGTCAACTCGCGCGCCAGGACGAGCTGGGAAAAGCCGGCATCGGCCAGAAAACGCGCCTTCTCCGGGGTGCGTATGTCGCACTGGGTGGAGGCATGCAGGTCTATGGGCGGCAGGTCGAGTTCGATGAGGCCCATGTCCTGCACGATCAGGGCGTCCACGCCGGCGTCATAGAGCTCATGCGCCAGCCGCCGCGCCGGCTCCAGTTCGGCGTCATGGAGCAGGGTGTTGAGGGTGACATAGACGCGGGCGCGATAGCGGTGGGCGAACTCGACCAGCCGGGCGATGTCGCCCACCGGATTGGTGGCGTTGTACCGGGCACCGAACGCAGGGCCGCCGAGATAGACCGCATCGGCTCCGTGCAGGATGGCCTCCCGTCCGATCGCGGCCGTACGGGCCGGGGCGAGCAGTTCCAAAGGGTGATATTGGGGTGTCGGGCGCATGGCGCCGCCAACTATAGCGCAGCCGAGCCCGGCGCGGACGGCAGCGCGGGCATACTAAAATACGCGCCACGCCCCCTTCGAATCGCACTCATGACTCAACCCACCCTGCCACAAGACCCCAGGTTTCTGGAACTGGCCCGACGCGCCGCGGCCCTGCATCGTCAGGGCCAATTTCAGGGCGCGCTGACGCTGGCGGAACAACTGAGCGCCGCGTTTCCGCCGTCGCCGCCCTTGCTGAGCCTGGCCGGCACGGCCGCGAATTCACTGGGCCTGACCGATAAGGCGGAACACTATTTCCGCCAGGCGCTCGCCCTGAGCCCGGACTATGCCATCGCCCATGCCAACCTCGGCCTGGTGCTGAAGGCCAGCGGACGTTTGCAGCAGGCCGAGGCCAGTTTCAGGAAGGCTTTGGACATCCAGCCCGACGATGCCGATGTATGGGTCAACCTCGGCAATCTGTTGCGCGCAACCGGGCAGATCGGGCCGGCGCAGGCGGCTTATGAAAAAGCGCTGGCGTATGCGCCGGATCATGCCGGGGCGCTCTACAACCTCGGCCTGTTACTGGTGGAACTGGGCCGTCCGCAGGAAGCGGAGAAGGCCTTCCGGCACGCCTTGCGTCTCCGGCCCGATTGGGCCGACGTCCATAACGAACTCGGCAACCTGTTGGCGGATGGGCTGCGCTTCACCGAGGCGGATGCCGCCTATCGCCAGGCCATTAGCCTTGATCCGAACCATGCCGACGCCCATTTCAATCTGGGCGTACTGCTCAAGGATAGTCACCGTGACCGGGAGGCGGCGGCCTGCCTGGAGCGCGCCATCGCCATCCAGCCAGAGCACGCCGACGCGCTGAATTGCCTGGGCAATCTGTTTGTCGATCAAGGCCGCCCGCAAGAGGCCGAGGCGGCCTATCGCCGCGCGCTTGCGCTCAAACCCGGCTCTGCCAATGTCCATAACAATCTGGGCAACCTGCTCATGGCGTCGAACCGGCTCGGGGAGGCGGAAGCGGCTTTTCGGCAGGCCGTCGCCCTGGAGCCGGGTTACGGCCATGCCCTTGGCCAGGCGGTGACCTGCGCGCGCCGCCGCTATGCCTGGGCGCAGCATGACGCCGACGAGCGTGCCATCATCGCCGCCATCGACCAGGGTGTGGAGGGCATCCCCGCCCTGATGGTGCAGTCCTTGGCCGGGACCACCCCGGAACTACGGCGCAAGGCCGCCGAGCTGACCGCGATCGCGACGCTCAGGCCCTATCTGGCACGGCCGCCGTTGATCGATCCCAGCCTGCACCGGTCGCATGCGCGGCTCCGTATTGGCTATCTGTCGGCCGATTTCCGCGAGCACGCGGTCATGCACCTCATGGCGGGGATATTGAGCCGGCACGATAAAGAGCGCTACGCCATTTATGGCTATTCTTATGGTCCTTATGCCGGGGACGCCTACAGAAGCCGGATCGAGGCGTCCTGCGAACATTTTCATGAGCTGCGCGGCCTGGATAACCTCGCCGCCGCGCAGCGTATCGCCGCCGATGAAATCGATATCCTGGTCGATCTGACCGGCCATACCGGCGATACCCGTCCCGCCATCACCGCCCTGCGCCCGGCGCCGGTGATCGTCAGCTGGCTGGGCTTTCCAGGCACGCTGGGGATAGCGCGCCTGGCCGACTACATCATTGGCGACAGCGTATTGACGCCGCTTGACGCCGCGGCTCACTACAGTGAGACGTTGGCGTGGATGCCGCACTGTTATCAGCCAAATGACGACGCCCTGGAGGTGGGCGAGGCGCCGGCGCGGCAGGAAGTCGGTCTGCCGCGCGAGGGTGTGGTGTTCTGCTCCTTCAACCAGGGCTACAAACTCACGCCAACGGCCTTTTCGGTATGGTGCCGCCTGTTGACCGAGGTCGAGGGCAGCGTGTTGTGGCTGCTTGCCGCCAGAGAGGCCGAGGCCAATGAAAACCTGCGGCAGGAGGCGCGGGCGCGGGGTGTCGCGCCTGAGCGCCTGGTGTTCGCGCCGCATCTGCCCATCGCCGCGCATCTGGCACGGCTGCAACTCGCCGATCTGGCACTGGATACCTTTCCGTATGGCTCGGGCGCCACCGGCAGCAACCTGTTGCGGTCGGGGGTGCCCCTGGTCACCTTGCAGGGCGAGGCCTACGTCAGCCGTATGGCGGCGAGCCAGCTCCATGCGCTTGGGGTGCCGGAGTTGGTGGCCCAGAGTTGGGAGCAGTATTTCACGCTGGCCAGGCAGTTGGCGACCGAGCCGGAAAGGCGTCGGGCGCTGCGTGCCAGGATGCAGGCAGGGCGGACGACGAGCCCGCTGTTCGATACGCGGCGCTTCACGCGCGACCTGGAAAGGCTCTACGACAGGATCTGGCAGCAACAGGCAAGCGGACTGCGCGCCCCGATCACTACGTGAGTGGAGCATGTGCAGGTAGGTGGCGCGCGACCGTGCCTGTAAAATCGACTGCCCCACCACTCTAAATGGGCTTGCCAGTGTCCGACTCTCTACCCGCCTTGTTGGCGGCCGCCTTCGCTGTCCGCGCCGAACTGATGGCCCGCCTGCTGGCCGAACGGACCGATGCCTACCGCTTGTTCCATGGCAGCGTCGAGGGCGTACCCGGCCTGACGGTCGACCGTTACGGCGATCTCGTGCTGGTGCAGAGTTTTCACCGTGCCCTGACACCGCCGCAACTGGCCGCCGTGGAGGCTTTTTACAACGAGGCGCTGCCTGGGCTGGCGATGATTTACAACGACCGCAGCGCGGTCAATTCGCGCATCGGCAACGCGCTCGAAGGTGATCTGAAGGTCGCCGCCCATAGGCCGAGGCTGGTCCATGAGATGGGTATCGCCTACCGTTTCCAGGCACGCCACCAAGGCCAGGACCCCTGGCTGTTCCTCGACCTGCGCGCCGCCCGCCGGCGGATGTTGGCAGAGGCCGCCGGCAAATCGGTGCTCAACCTGTTTGCCTACACCTGCGGTATCGGCCTGGCCGCCTCCAGGGGTGGGGCGGGTTTTGTGGTAAACGTCGATTTCGCCGACTCGGCCCTAAAGGTGGGCAAGGAAAACGCCCGCCTCAACGACCTGCCCATACGGCCGCGTTGCCTGCATGGCGATGTGTTCGCCGTCGTCCGCCAGTATGCCGGGTTGGGTCAGCACACCTGGGTGCGTGGCCGGCGCCTGCCGGCATTTCCCAATCTGGAAGCGCGCCGCTTCGACCTGGTCTTCCTCGACCCGCCCGCCTATGCCAAGAGCCCGTTCGGAGTGGTGGATGTCGTCAATGACTATCCCGCCCTGTTCAAGCCGGCGCTGCTGGCGACCGCCGAGGGCGGTACGCTGATCTGCTGCAACAATGTCGCGGCGGTGGATCGCGATCTCTGGCTCGACCAGTTGCAGCGCTGCGCCCGCAAGGCCGGCCGCGGCCTTCGCCAGGTGGAATGGATAGCGCCGGAGGCGGACTTCCCCAGTGCGGATGGCAAGCCGCCGCTGAAGATGGCGCTGTTGCGCGTTTGACGGCGGCGGATGATGGCGCTGGCGACCGTATGAACGTATTCGTGCTCAATGCCGGACGTTCCGGTTCGCTCACCTTCATCGAGGCCTGCCGGCTCATCACCAACTTCAGCGCCGGGCACGAAAGCCGACTCCACCTGATCGGCGGCGCCCGCCTGGCTTATCCGGCCGACCACATCGAGGCGGACAACCGCCTTGCCTGGTACCTGGGCCGGCTCGACCGCGCCTATGGCGATGCCGCCTACTACGTCCACCTTCGCCGCGAGCGCGCGGCCACCGCCGCCAGTCTTGCCCGGCGCGCCGGCATGGGCATCATGAAGGCCTATCGTGAGGGCGTGCTGCTTGACGGCGCGCCCGGGCAGACGGCGCAGGCGCTGGCTTGCGATTACCTCGACACCGTCGAGGCCAACATCGCCCTGTTCCTGCGCGCCAAGCCCCACCAGATGGTCTTTCGCCTGGAGCAGGCCCATGACGATTTCCAGAAATTCTGGCAGTGGATAGGCGCCGAGGGCGATCTGGCGTCGGCCCTGGCCCGGTGGCGAACGCGTTACAACGCCTCGCCGGGTTGATCGGGCCGGCGCCGCAATATCGAGGCACCGCGCTCGTTGTCGACAAAGCCATGCACTAGCGCCGGGTAGCGTGCCTGCCAGCGCGCGACGATCTCCCGTTCATCCTGCCTGGCGGCGTCGTCCAGAAAGACCACGGCATCCTCGGCCAGCCACTGCCATAAGCGCGGCAGCGCCGGGTAACGCGCGTACTGTTGCTGCAGGCCGGGCGGGCCGTCGATTACCAGCATGTCTATGCGCCTTTTGGGCAGGCCGGCGAGGTCATACCACTGATAGTCGCCGCCATCGACTGCTTGCCGGACCAGGGGCGTGTCGAGCACGCTGGCCTGGTGTTCCAGGCCATAGCGTTGCAGCCAGGCGCGCGTTCCGGTGGCGAAGCAGGCGCCGTTTTCCAGGCTGAAGACCTTGCCGATGCCGTTGATGGCGCAACAGCGCGCCAACATCAGGGTGGTCAGGCCGCTGCCACACTCGACCACTACCGCTGGTTTGGCGGTCAGTGCCTGGGCGACGATCAGTTCGAGAAAATCCGGCGCGGCCGACCAATTGCGGCTGTAAGGCAGGCCGCGAGTGAGCCCCAGCCGTGCGCACAGGGCGCGGTACGGCTCGGGCGGCGCGGTTTCTGCGCCCCCCACAATTTGGGCGTTGTCCTCACCGTGGCACGATTCATTCATGGCAATCCAGTCCTGGGCACGTTATGTCCGCACACGGCATTTTACCCGCCGTCCCCCCGCGCCTTGCCGCCCTACCCGCAACCCGCACACCCGCGCGTCCAGCTGCGGTTTCTAGGATAATAGGACGTTGAAGCCGTTTCCTCAGGGCACCATGCTTCGCGTCACCGAAATCAAACTGCCGCTCGACCATACCAAGGCCGACCTCGAGGCCGCGCTACTGAAAAGGCTGGCCCTCGGCGAGAGCGAGCTGCTCGGCTACACGGTCTTCCGGCGCGGCGTCGATGCGCGCAAGGCATCGGACATCCGCTTCGTCTACAGCCTGGATGCCACGGTGAAGGACGAAAAGGCGGTGCGCAAACGCCTGAGGAATGACCGTCATGTCTCGTTGACGCCGGACATGAGCTACCGCTTCGTCGCCCAGGCGCCGGCCAATCTGGATGAGCGGCCGGTCATTATCGGCATGGGGCCGTGCGGCCTGTTTGCCGGCCTGATACTCGCCCAGATGGGCTTCCGGCCCGTCCTGCTGGAGCGCGGCAAGGCGGTGCGCGCGCGTACTCAGGACACCTGGGGGCTATGGCGCCAGGGCAGGCTTGACCCGGAATCCAACGTCCAGTTCGGCGAGGGCGGCGCCGGCACCTTCTCTGACGGCAAACTGCACAGCCAGATCAAGGATCCGGCCTATCGCGGCCGCAAGGTGCTGCTTGAATTCGTCGAGGCCGGCGCGCCGCCCGAAATACTCTATGTCAGCAAGCCGCATATCGGCACCTTCAAGCTGGTCGGCATGGTCGAACGGATGCGCGCCAAGATTGTCGCCCTCGGCGGCGAGATCCGCTTCCAGGCGCGAGTCGCAGACTTCGAGATCGAGCGCGCCGCCGACGGTAACGGGGCGATCAAGGCCGTGCGGCTGGCAAACGGCGAGCGCCTCGCCAGCCGCCATGTCGTCCTTGCCGTCGGCCACAGTGCCCGCGACACCTTCCACAAACTTTATGAGCTGGGCGTGCATATCGAGCCGAAGCCTTTCTCCATCGGGCTGCGTATCGAGCATCCGCAGTGGGTGATCGACCAGGCACGGTTCGGAAAATTCGCCGGCCATCCGGCCCTTGGCGCTGCCGACTACAAGCTGGTGCACCACTGCGCCCATGGCCGCTCGGTATACAGCTTCTGCATGTGCCCGGGCGGCACGGTAGTGGCGGCGACCTCGGAGCCGGGCCAAGTGGTCACCAACGGCATGAGCCAGTATTCGCGCAATGAGCGCAACGCCAATGCCGCCCTGGTGGTGGGCGTCACGCCGGCGGATTTTCCCGGCCACCCGCTCGCCGGCATCGACTTTCAGCGCCGTTGGGAAGCGGCTGCGTTCCAGGCCGGCGGCGGAACCTACGCCGCGCCGGCGCAGAAGGTAGGCGATTTTCTGGCCGGCCGGCCATCGACCAAACTGGGGGCGGTGGCGCCATCATATACGCCGGGCGTGCACCTGACCGATCTGTCCTCCTGCCTGCCCGAATTCGTCATCACGGCCATCCGTGAGGCGCTGCTGGCGTTTGGCAAGCAAATTCAGGGTTTTGACATGGACGATGCCTTGCTCACCGGGGTCGAAACCCGCACTTCGTCGCCGCTTCGTATCACTCGCGACCGGGTTAGTTACCAGAGCCTGAACACCCGCGGCCTCTACCCCGCCGGTGAGGGTGCGGGCTATGCCGGCGGCATACTCTCGGCCGCCGTCGACGGTATCGAAGTGGCCGAGGCGGTGGCGCTGGACTGGGTCGGCAGTACCGGAAACACGCGTCGGGTCTAGCTACGATGCTGTCACTCGACCCATTTCACTACTCGCCCAACAGCTGTGAAGGACGGCTCGAAATTGACGCTGAAGGGACACGGCATGATGCGGGTAGGGCAAGCGGCCTAACCAGACTTTGCGGTGCGACGCGCGGAAGGTTGGGAAAGTGACGTCAAACGTAAGGCCAGGCGCCTTATCCGTGTGCAGATTCCGCACCCGCCCGCGCACCATGCCGGCCGGAACGCTGCGGTGTCGGGATGGCCGTCACCGCCATACGCCTGGCAAGGATAGGGAGTCTGGCCAACACCCGCATGTGCTATGTTGCAGAATCGGGGGTGGCGCTACCTGCGCGGTAACGGTAAGGAGTGGAATGACATGGTGCGCATGGGGGTTCAATGAACGGTTTCGAAGGGCTGCAGTATCCCTGTAATTTCGTCATCTTCGGCGCGACCGGCAATCTTGCTTCGGCCAAGCTGCTGCCCGCGCTCTATCACCTTGAAGCGGCGGGCCGTCTGCCGCCTGACCTTACCTTCGTTGCCTTCGCGCGCCGCGAATGGGACGACGCGGCCTGGCGCGCGCACACGGCGGAAACCCTGCAAACGGTGCTGGGGGCGCGTTTCGATGCCAAACTGGGCGAGCGCTTTGGCCGCCGCTTCGTCTATCTGCGCGGCGAGCTGAACGATCCGGAGGCCTATCGCCTATTGTATGCACAGTTGTCGCGGCCCAAGGCGGGGGCCTGTTCCAACCTGGTTTTCTATCTGGCCATCAAGCCGGCCGATTTTCCGGCCGTCATCAAGAACCTGGCCGAGGTCGGGCTTAACAAACCGCGAGGCCTGCATCGGGTGGTGGTGGAAAAGCCCTTCGGCCAGGACATCGAGAGCGCGCGTCTGCTCAACGAACTGCTGCATCGCTATTTCGACGAGGAACAGGTGTTTCGCATCGACCACTACCTGGGCAAGGAGACAGTGCAGAACCTGTTGGTATTCCGTTTCGCCAACACGCTCATCGAACCTTTGTGGAACCGCAACTTCATTGATCACGTGCAGATCACGGTGGCGGAGGCGGCGGGCATCGGCCGCCGCGCGGACTATTACGACAAGGCCGGGGCCTTGCGCGACATGCTGCAAAACCACCTGATGCAATTGCTTACCGTAGTGGCCATGGAACCGCCTCCCTGCCTGGAAGCGGACCCACTGCGCGACGAGAAGGTGAAGGTGCTGCGCTCCATCCGCCCCATCATCCGCGGCGGGGTCAATGCCCATGCCTTCCGCGCCCAGTATGGGCCGGGCCTGGTAGAGGGTGAGCCGGTGGCCGGCTATCAGGACGAGGCCGGTGTGCCCGCCAATTCGGTCACCGAGACCTTCGTCGCCGCAAAATTCTACATCGACAACTGGCGCTGGCGGGGCGTGCCTTTCTATCTGCGCACCGGCAAGCGCATGCCCGAGTCCATGTCGATGATTGCCCTGCGTTTCCGCCATCCGCCACAGCAGTTGTTCCGCGAGACGCCGCTGGAATACCTGGAGCCCAACTGGATACTGCTGTCCCTGCAGCCGGCCGAATCCATGCACATGGAGATACACGTCAAGCAGCCGGGGTTGGGCATGGATACCCGCGTGATCCAGCTCAACGCCAGCTATCGCCAGACCAACGAAGCGCCGCTGGACGCCTATGAGACCTTGTTGCTCGACGTGATTGAGGGTGACCGTACTTTGTTCATCCGCTTCGACGAGGTGGAGTGGTCATGGCGGGTGGTGGACCCCATCCTCAAGCACTGGCAGCAGGAGCGAGATTTCATTCACACCTATGCGGCCGGCACCTGGGGCCTGGGGGAGGCCAATCGCCTGTTCGACGGGGAGGACCAGGCGTGGCGCAACAGCCTGTAGGTCAGGCCATGGCGGCCGAGTCGGCGCCGCAGATTTGCCGCTGGCATGTCCACGATACGGCGGCGGACGTTTACGCCGCACTGGTGGCGGCGATCGACCGGCTCGGCCACGAACGCGCCGACGGCCCATTCAACCTGGTACTCACCGGCGGCAGCACGGCCCGCGCCGTCTACCCGCGTCTGCGCCACCTGGATACGGACTGGTCGGCCTGGCGCTTTTATTGGGGCGACGAACGTTGTCTGCCACCGGATCATCCCGAGCGCAACAGCCGGCTGGCCCGCGACCTCTGGCTCGACCATATCCCCCTCGCGCCCGCGCAGGTCTTCGTCATCCCCGCCGAGCTGGGCCCGAAGATGGCCGCACAACGCTACGACGCCATCGTGCGCACCCTGCCCGCCTTCGACCTGGTCGTGCTTGGACTGGGCGAGGACGGCCATGTGGCCAGCCTGTTTCCCGGTCATGACTGGGGCACCGCGGCGGCCGCGGCCTCGGTGCTGGCGGTCGAGGACGCACCCAAACCGCCACCGCAACGGGTCTCGCTCGCCGCCTGGCGTTTGAGCCGGGCGCGGCATGTCTTCGTGGCCGCCACTGGCGCTGCCAAGCGCGAGGCCGTCGCCGCCTGGCGCCGGGGCGAGCGACTGCCAGCGATGGCCGTCACGCCCCCGGGTGGCGTCGACGTATTCGTTGACCGGCTCTGCCTGCACGACTGACCTAGGCTTTCATCAGCACCGCGCATCCGGCAGAATAGGCGATCTTTCAAGGATTCCTGACAGCATGCGGCACATCGAAACCCCACTGGCTGGTGTGAGGCTCATCGAACCCAGGGTGTTCGGTGATGCACGCGGTTTTTTCATGGAAACCTGGAATCAGGCGCGTTATGCCGAGCTCGGTCTGCCGCCGCGCTTCGTCCAGGACAACCTCTCTTTTTCGCGCCGGGGCGTGTTGCGCGGCCTGCATTTTCAGAATCCCAACGGTCAGGGCAAACTGGTCTATGTATTGCAAGGCGAGGTGTTCGACGTGGCGGTCGATGTCCGCCTCGGCTCGCCCACCTTCGGTCAGGTCGCCAGCGCCATCCTGTCCGCCGACAACAAGCGCCAGTTCTACATCCCGCCCGGCTTCGCGCATGGTTTCTGCGTCACCAGCGAGAGCGCGCTGTTCGCCTACAAATGCACCGAGTTCTACGACCCCAAGGCCGAGGCCAGCCTACTGTGGAGCGACCCGGCGCTGGGCATAGACTGGCCGGTCGAGGTGCCCGAGCTGTCGGCCAAGGACGCGGCCGCCCCGACCCTGGCGGCCTTTCCCCGCGACCGGCTGCCGGTCTATGCCGGCTGAACGCCGCCGCATCCTGATCCTGGGCGGCGACGGCCAGCTCGCCTGGGAGTTGCGCCGCACCCTGGCCACGCTGGGCGAGGTGGTCGCCGTCGGCCGCCATACACAACCCTACCGTCTCGACCTGATGCAGCCTGAGACCTTCCTGCCGCTGGTGGCGCAGGTCCAGCCCGGCTGGATCGTCAACGCCGCCGCCTACACCGCCGTCGACAAGGCCGAACAGGAGCCGGACGTGGCCGCCGCCGTCAACGCGGTCGCGCCGGGATGGTTGGCCGAAGCGGCCGGGCGGGTCGGCGCGCAACTGCTGCACTATTCCACCGATTATGTTTTCGATGGGGCGGCGAAGGTGCCATATAGGGAGACCGATACGCCCAATCCGCAAGGCGTCTATGGCTGCACCAAGCTGGCGGGCGAAGAGGCCATCGCCCGCGCCGGCGGCGACTGGCTGATACTGCGCACCGCCTGGGTCTACGGCGCGCGCGGCGGCAACTTCATGCGTACCATGCGCCGGCTGGCGCGCGAGCGCGAGGAGTTGCGCGTGGTCGCCGACCAGCATGGCGCGCCCACCTGGTCGCGCCACATCGCCGAGGCCACGGCGCAGATATTGGCCCAGTTGGGCGACGACCGCGCCGCCTGGCATCGGGCCTGTGGACTCTATCACCTGACCTCGGCCGGCACAGCGACCTGGCACGCCTTCGCCGAGCGCATCGTCGAACACCAGCGCCGGCACGAAACCCTCGCCTGTCAGCGGGTCACCGCCATTGCCGGCGCCGACTACCCGACCCCGGCCAAGCGTCCGGCGTACTCCGTGCTCGACAACAGCAAGCTCGCCGCCGCCTTCGGCATCCGCCTGCCCGACTGGCGCGACGCGCTGGCTCAGGTGCAGGAAGACCTCGATACCTACGCGAACGCCTGACCATGACCAAAACCCTGCTCATCACTGGCGGCGCCGGCTTCATCGGCTCCGCCGTCATCCGCCACCTGATCGCTCACACCGGCCATCGCGTCATCAATGTCGATTGTCTGACTTACGCCGGCAATCTCGATTCGGTCGCCAGCGTCGCCGGCGATCCGCGTTATACCTTTGAAAAAGTGGACATTCGCGATGCCACCGGGGTCGGTCGCCTGTTCGTCCAGCATCGGCCCGACGCTATCATGCACCTGGCCGCCGAGAGCCACGTCGACCGTTCCATCGATGGCCCGGCGGCGTTCATCCAGACCAACATCGTTGGCACCTACACCCTGCTGGAGGCGGCGCGCCATTACTGGAATCGTCTCAGCGGCGCGAAAAAGGCCGGCTTTCGCTTCCACCACATCTCCACCGACGAGGTCTATGGCAGCCTGGGTGCCACCGGTCTGTTCACCGAGACGACCTGCTACCAGCCCAACTCTCCCTATTCCGCCAGTAAGGCCGCGTCCGACCACCTGGTGCGCGCCTGGCATCACACCTACGGCTTGCCGACGGTCACCACCAATTGCTCCAACAACTACGGCCCCTACCATTTCCCTGAGAAGCTGATCCCGTTGACCATACTCAACGCCCTGGAGGGCAGGCCGCTGCCGGTCTATGGCCGCGGCGACCAGATACGCGACTGGCTTTATGTCGAGGACCACGCCCGCGCCCTGGTCAAGGTGCTGCTCGAAGGCCGGCCGGGCGAGACTTATAACATCGGCGGCCACAACGAGCGCAAGAACATCGAAGTGGTGCATATCCTTTGCGACCTACTGGAAGAGATGCATCCCGACAAACCGGACGGCGTGGCCCATTACCGCGACCTGATTGCCTTCGTGGCCGACCGGCCTGGCCATGATCGGCGTTACGCCATCGACGCCGGCAAAATTGAGCGTGAACTTGGCTGGGCCCCGTTTGAAACCTTCGAGACCGGGATGCGCAAGACCGTGCGCTGGTACCTGGACAACGCGGCCTGGTGGCGGCGGGTGCGCGACGGCAGCTATCGGGGCGAACGGCTGGGGTTAGGGGCATGACGCAAATTGGCGACGGGTTTACGCTGCCCCGGCCACGTTTTTTCGTCAGGCCATGGCGCCATACCCCTGTGTCACGCATTTTGGGAATTGCATCATGAAAGGCATCATCCTGGCGGGCGGCTCCGGCACCCGGCTCTACCCTTTGACGCTGCCCATAACCAAGCAGCTTCTGCCGGTTTACGACAAGCCGATGATCTACTACCCGCTGTCCAGCCTGATGCTGGCCGGCATCCGCGAGATACTGCTCATCACCACGCCGCATGACGCGCCCTTGTTCGGCCGTTTGCTTGGCGATGGCAGTCAGTGGGGGCTTACGCTCAAGTATGTGCAACAGCCCAGGCCTGAGGGCATCGCCCAGGCGTTCCTGCTCGACCGCGGGTTCATCGCCGGCCAACCCTGCGCCTTGGTGCTGGGCGACAACCTGTTCTTCGGCCACGACTTCGGGGCGCGGGTGAAGGAGGCGGCGCAACTCACTCAGGGGGCGCGGGTGTTCGCCTACCGGGTACGCGACCCGGAGCGCTATGGCGTGGTCGAGTTCGATGCGACCGGCCGGGCCGTCAGCATCGAAGAGAAACCGGCTAACCCGAAGTCACACCATGCCGTCACCGGCCTCTACTTCTACGACGGCCAGGTCGGCGAGATCGCCGCCAACCTGAAGCCCTCGGCCCGTGGTGAGCTGGAAATCACCGACGTCAACATGGAATACCTGCGCCGTGGTCAGCTCGCCGTCACCGACCTCGGCCGCGGCACCGCCTGGCTCGACACGGGCACTCACGAAGCACTGCTCGAAGCCTCGGCCTTCATCGAGACCATCGAGCGCCGGCAGGGCCTCAAGATCGCCTGCCCAGAGGAGATCGCCTGGCGCAACGGCTGGATCGGCGACGACGATATGCTCAGGCTGGCCGGGCCGTTGAAGAAAAACCAGTACGGCCAGTATTTGCTTGATCTCTTGCGTCAGGGCAGCACCGGTTCGTCGGCGTAGCGCCAGATGTTCACATCCCGGCCGCTTGCGCGCATGCGGTCGGCGCGCGCCGACAGGTAGCGCTGGAAGTTGGGCTCATGGCGATGCGCGCCGCTGGCTACGTAGTCGAACATGCCGGCGCTATGAAAGACGCGGAAGCCTGACTCCCAGCGTATGACTTCATGGCCCCGGCCGTCGAACAGAACGATGCCGGGGGCGTATTTCACATCCAGCGTTTTCGCCCAGTCGCGCGCCGTGGTCTTCTTGCCGTCCGGCGCGACGATGGCCTGACGCGACCACATGTCCAATTGCACCAGGTCGAAGCGCGCCAGTTGCCGCATCACGTCCGGGTCGGGCAGCACGCGCTGGTGCAGCGTCGCGCAGTCCGGGCAATCCTTCTGTTCGAAGAATACCGCTAGCGGTTTGGACTTTTTGCCGCGCCGGCGCAGGTCTGTGGTCTTTTTGAGGTACGGCTCGGCGATCAATTCGCCCGTGCCGCCAGGGGCGGTTTCCAGTGCGGCCACATAGTCGCGAAACGGTTGATTCGATTCGCCGTGATCCGCCACCCAATCCAGTGCGGCCTTGAAACGCGCCGGCGGCACATAGCCGTTTAGACGCAGCGCGACCCGGCCGGCCTCATCGAAAAACAGCAGGGTGGGTGTGAATTGCACCTTGTGGGCGACGCCAAACGATTTTTCCGTATAGATCCTGCCGTCCAGACCGGTTACCTCGCGGTCGCCCCACAGGTTGAGCGCGATCACCTCGAAGCGCGTCCTGAGCTTCTCCTCGATGTCGCGCTGGGACAGGTTGCGTTCCACCAGCGCATTGCAATATGGGCAGTTATCCTGGGTGAATAAAAGGAGCACACGTTTGTTCGCCTGTTTCGCCTCGGCGATATCGGCGGAGAGGTCGAGAAAGCTTTCCTTGAACCAGGCGGGGTAGTGCGTTTCCATGCCGCCAAGGTAAGCGCCTAGACTCTTGTGCGGCTCGGCGGCCAGTCCGGTGGTCAGCCAGGCAGCCAGAAAAAACGCGGTCATGGTGCGCATGACGCTGTCTCCTCATTTCAAAGCCGTATTATTCACCGGCCGGACGATTGAAAGGAGAGGACGCGACACATGGCCAAGAAGTTTCCCCTGCATCCCAAACACCCCGAGCGCATCTGCTGGGGCTGCGACAAATATTGCCCGGCGGAGGCCCTGATCTGTGGCAACGGCTCCGGCCGTACCGAGCACCCGGCCGAGACCTTCGGTGAGGATTGGTACCAGTGGCATCCTGATGAAGCGGCGACACAGGCCGACAGGCAACGCTGCCGCTGGTGCGGCTCCGATCCCCTGTATGTCACGTACCACGACCAGGAGTGGGGGGTGCCGCGGCACGACGAGCGGGCGCTGTTCGAGTTACTCGTCCTGGAAACGGCCCAGGCCGGCTTGTCCTGGCTCACCATACTCAAAAAACGCGAGGGCTACCGCCGCGCCTTCGCGGCTTTCGACGCCGAACGCCTTGCCCGCTATGGCGAGGCCGATGTGGCCCGGCTGCTGGCCGATCCCGGCATTGTGCGCAACCGTTTGAAGATCGAATCGGCCATCGTCAACGCCCGTGCCACGCTTGCCTTGCGCCAACGCTGCGGCGGTCTCGATGCCTACCTCTGGCGTTTTGTCGATGGCCGCCCCATTGTCAACGCCTGGACGGAGGCCAGCCAGATACCCACACACACCGCCGTCTCCGACGCACTGAGCAAGGACATGAAACGGCTTGGCTTCAAGTTCGTCGGCAGTACCGTCTGCTATGCCTACATGCAGGCGGTGGGCATGGTCAATGACCATACGCTGGAGTGTTTCCGCCATCAGGAATTGGCAGCGTCGGCATGAATTCGACCGCTTCGCGATTCTGTCACACGCCGTCCCGCTGCGTGCTGGCGCGTACATACCCGACAATTATGCTCGGTCATTGCCCGGCCGCCGCCATGCTGGCAAACTAGCGCCAATCGCCCTTATATCGACTAGGAACGCACATGGCCGGACTGAACAAACAAACCCCCATTCCCACCGAAATCAAGATGCATCAGCAATCGAAGGTCATGGAGATCGCCTTCGACGATGGTAGCCGCTTCAATCTGCCCTTCGAATTCCTGCGCGTGTTCTCGCCCTCCGCCGAGGTGCGCGGCCATGGTCCCGGCCAGGAGACGCTGCAAGTGGGCAAGAAAAATGTGACGGTCACCCATGTCGAGCCGGTAGGGCAGTATGCCGTGGCGCTGGTGTTCGACGACAAACACGATTCCGGCATCTACTCCTGGGACTACCTCTACGATCTCGGCTGCCATCAGGACGTCTACTGGCAGGAATATCTGCGCCGGCTGGAGGCGGCCGGCGAATCGCGCGAGCCCAAGGCACTGGTCTGAACGATGGTCATTGCCGCGGCGATCGGCGCGGCCACGGGCCGGGAGTTCGTCATGGCCAGCCGCCGCGCGGTAGGCGGCGGCGACATCAATGAGGCGGAAGTAAGGATCGGCCGCGATGGGCGGCGTTACTTCATCAAACTCAACCGCGCCGACCGTCTGCCCATGTTCGAGGCGGAAGCGGCCGGGCTCGCCGAGATATTGGCGGCGGGCGCCATCCGCGCACCACAGCCGGTATGCAGCGGCGTCGAAGGCGAGCGCGCGTTTCTGGCGCTGGAATATCTGGATCTGGGCGGTCGCGGCGACCCCGCCGATCTCGGCCGGCGCCTGGCCGCCATGCACCGCTGTGCGCAGGCCCGCTTTGGCTGGCGGCGCGACAACACCCTAGGCGCCACGCCGCAGCCGAACGCCTGGCTGGGCGACTGGATCGTCTTTCTGCGCGAGCGCCGGCTCGGCTTTCAACTCGATCTGGCGCGGCGTCACGGCGCACCCGCACGCCTGATCGACCAGGGTGAGCGCTTGCTGACCCGGCTTAAAGCCTTCTTCCCCGGTTATGCGCCCGTGCCGTCACTGTTGCATGGCGATCTGTGGGGCGGCAACTACGGTTTCTCCGACGGCGAGCCGGTGTTGTTCGACCCGGCGGTCTATTACGGCGACCGTGAAGCGGACATTGCCATGACTGAACTGTTCGGCGGGTTCCCGGCGGCGTTTTACGCCGCCTATCGCGACACCTGGCCGCTCGACCCCGGCTATGCCATGCGCAGGACGCTGTACAACCTTTACCACATACTTAACCACTACAACCTATTTGGCGGCGGCTATGCCGGCCTGGCTGAACGGATGCTCGGGCGCCTGCTGGCCGCTTGTTGTTGAGGCGGCCCTTTACCAGAGTGAAAAAAAGCCGGTCAGCCCGTTTCCTCTCCCACGGCGTGAGAGGAAACGGGAGAGGCGGGTCTACACCCTGTTACATCCCCAGGAACGCCCGCCCCAGGAAGGCGGCCATCTGTTCGCGCGTCACCAGGCTGGTGGGACAATAGTTGCCGCCACCGCAGCCGGTGGTGATGTTGAGCTCCAGCATCCGCTTGATGTGGCCGCAGAAAACGCTGCTGGCCAAGACGTCGTTGAACGGTGCCACGCCGCCGCAATAGCCCGGCGCGGGGTCGCCTTCCAGGGCGCGGATGATGAAAGCAGCCATCTGCTGCCGGTTGACGTTCTGCGTCGGACAGTAGTTGCCGCCGCCGCAGCCGGTGGTGATGTTGAGCTCCAGCATCCGCTTGATGTATTTGCAGAAGCCATTACTGATGGGGACATCGGCGAAGGGCGCTACCGTGCAGGACGGGGCCATGTCGCCTTCCACTGCGCGGACGATGAAAGCAGCCATCTGCTGCCGGTTGACCTTCTGTGACGGACAGTAGTTGCCGCCGCCGCAGCCGGTGGTGATGCCGGCATCGCTCAGGGCGTTGATGTAGTCGAACGCCCAGCCGGCGGCCGGGGTGTCGTCGAAGGCCGTAGGCAGGTTAACCGAGTCTATCCAGGCGGCGTCACTGCCGACCGCGCCGGCAGCATCCTTCCCGTATTCCCAGGCGAGAGTGTGTGTCCCGGCGGGCAGGAAGACGCCTGCCCTGTTCCAGGTCACGCCGCCAGACCATTCATCCTGCAGCGCGCCATCGACATAGAAACGCAAATAGTCGGCATTGGATTGGCTCGAAACATGGCGCGCGAAGGTGATGAAGCCATCGCGGAAGTTGCCCATGTAGGCAATGCCGGAATGGGCGTTGTCACCCACCGTGCCGGATTTGAGCGCATACGGCCCCGCCCGGATCGAATCGGTGGAGACCGCCCAGGGGCTGGACGAGCCTGCCGTTGACGTCCAACCGGCGGGCAGTGCCCCGCCCTTAGGGAAGTGGTCGTCGACGCGTCTCGGGCTGTGCCGATCGGTATTCGTACCGTCGCCGAGCTGTCCATAGTCGCTTCGCCCCCAGCCCAGTGTCGCGCCGCCGCTATTCAGCGCCAGGCTGTGTTCGTACCCTGCCGCCACGGCAATCACCTCGGTCAGACCGGTCACCGCCACCGGGCTATGCCGCTCGGTGGTCGTGCCGTCGCCCAGTTGGCCATAGGCGTTATCGCCCCAGGCGCGCACCGTGCCGTCGCTCATCAAGGCCAGGCTGTGAACGCCTCCCGCCGCCACGGCGACGACGCCGGTGAGTCCTGGCACCGCCACCGGGCTAGATTGACTCGTGGTCGTGCCGTCGCCCAGTTGGCCAAAGCCGTTAAAGCCCCAGGCGCGCACCGTGCCGTC
>JBBIVX010000025.1:0-29865 GCA_037439465.1 Hydrogenophilales bacterium
CGCAGTAGATCGGTCAGAGTCGAGAGGGTCACGGGGCGTGTGGACGGGTGGTGTTACCGCCGCTGTGGCGGGGTGGATTCTTGGTGCCGGTGAAAGGAGTCGAACCCTCGACCTTCGCATTACGAATGCGCTGCTCTACCAACTGAGCTACACCGGCACGGGGCGCGATTATAGCAAAGAAGGCCAGGCAAAGAGGGCAGGATCGAGTTTGGGGGGACGGCCTTCGATCAGGTCGGCAACCAGCTCGGCGCAGACCGGGGCCAGGGTGATGCCGTAGCGAAAATGACCAGTGTTGGCGTAAAGGTTGACGAGCGTGGGGTGCGGGCCGACGATGGGCCGGTTGGCCGGCGAGCCGGGGCGTAGACCGGCCCATTGCCGCAGCGGTCCCCTACTGGCCACGTCCGGCAGCAGGCGTGCGGTGAAGGCGTGAAGGGCGGCGCCGGCCTCGGCGGTGATGGCCTTGTCATAGCCGACATCTTCCAGCGTGCTGCCGGCGAGGATGTGTCCGTCGGCGCGCGGCACCAGGTAGTGCCCCTGTTCATAGACGATACACGGCAGACGGCCGGGGTAGGCCTGGTACAGCCGCATCTGGCCACGGATCGGGCGTACCGGCAGGCCCTGAGTGCCGAAGCCGAACAGGGGTTTGCTCCAGGCGCCGGCAGTGACCACGAACAGGTCAGCCCGCCACATCCGGCCGCCGGTCTCCACCGCCGTGACCTGGTCGCCTTGTGTTTTGAAATCCGTGACCCGTGTTTGGCTATGCATTTCCACACCCAGGCAGGTCAATGCATCAACGAGTGCCTGCAGCAAACGTGGGTTGCGCACCTGTTCGACTTGCGGCAGCCATAGTGCGGCGTGGGCAAAATCGTCCGCAATCGGGGGCCGGGGATCGGGCTGGCCGTGGGTGCTCAACCAGGCCGCGGCCGCCGCGTTGTCATAGGGCGGGAGGACGAGCATCCCGGTGCGTCGATGCTCGGGATCGGTAGGAGAGAGGGCACGGATACCGGTGATCCAGCGCGCATAGAGCGCCAGGCTGTGCTCGGCCAGATGGTTGAGGACGGGGTCGTATTGCCAAGGCAGCAACAGGCTGAGTATGCCGGCGCCGGCCCAGGAGGATTCCTGCCCAGGCTGCCCTTGCTCCAGCACTGTTACCCGATGACCGCGTCGGGCGAGTTCGAGCGCCGTGGCGAGGCCGGCGACGCCGCCGCCGATGAGGATGATCGATGTTGCGCCCAAGGATGGGTCCTAATGTGTATGGAGACGGATTTTAGCAAGGCGGTGCCTATGTAATTACCGGGCCGGCATTGGCTGACGCTAAAATATCTGGCGCCGCCGAGGAAATTCCATGCCCCTGTCCGTGCTCAAGCTGCTCTCTAATGAAGATTTTCGCTCCGGCGAGGAAATTTCCCGGCGGCTTGGGCTTTCCCGCGCCAGCGTGCACAACTTGGTGGAGCGGGCGCGGGCGCTGGGGGTCGGTATCCAGGCGGTGCGCGGGCGTGGTTACCGCCTGGCCGTGCCCTATAGCTGGCTGGCTCCGGCAAGGCTGGAGGCTGGCGCTGCGGCGTTGGGGTATCGCCTCCACATCCATGACACGCTCGATTCCACCAATACCCACCTTCTGGCGGCGGCCCAGTTGGGGCAGGCCCATGCGAGCGTGGTGGTGGCGGAGATGCAGACGCGCGGGCGCGGGCGGCGCGGGCGGGAGTGGTTGGCGCCACTGGGCAGCAGCCTCGTTTTCTCGTTGTTATGGCGTTTTCAGCGGCCGCTGACGGCGCTCTCCGGCTTGAGCTTGGCGGTCGGCGTGGGGTTGGTGCGCGCTCTGCGCGCCATGGGGTTGCAGGCGGCCCAGGTCAAGTGGCCCAACGATGTCTTGCTGGGCGAGAAAAAACTGGCGGGTATCCTGATCGAAACTCATGGCGACATGCTGGGCGCGGCCGCTGCGGTGATCGGCATCGGCATCAATGTCAGGGCAGACCTGGCGCTGGCTGAGCGCCTCGGCATGCCGGCGGCCTCCCTGGAGGAAGGACTGGGCGCGGCTCCGGACCGCAACGACGTGTTGCTGGGCGTGTTGACGGCGCTGGCCGGGGTTTTGTCCGAATTCGATGCGCACGGATTCAAGCCCTTCGTTCTGGAATGGGAGGCGATGCATGCCTGGCAGGGCTTGCCGGTCAGCGTGACGGGCATGGGGCGGGATAGACTGGAAGGCCGTGCGGCGGGCGTGGACGAGTCGGGATCGTTGCGTCTTGAAACCGCGGTCGGGGTGCGGCAGATCTATTCCGGCGAGGTCAGCCTGCGCCGTAAAGGACGGTCATGATAGCGTTGGTGGATGCGGGCAATACCCGTGTCAAATGGGCGTACTGGGCGGCTGGACAGTGGCTGCGGCAAGGCGCGGTGGAAATCGCCGCCAGTGGCTCTATGGAAGAGGTTTTCCGCGGCCAGCCGGTGGCCTGGGCGGGGATTGCCTGCGTTGCCGGCGCTGCCGTGCGTGAGCGTCTGCAGCGGGCGTTGGCCGATGTGCCGGCTTTTTGGCTGGAGTCGCAGGCGCGGGCGCATGGCATCGTCAATCGCTATGCCGACCCGGGGGCGCTGGGGGTGGATCGGTTCGCCGCGCTGATCGCCTGCCGGCGTCTGGGATATGCTCCCTGTGTGGTGGTCAATGCCGGAACCGCGGTCACCGTGGATGCTTTGGCTGGTTCCGGCGATTTCCTCGGCGGTATGATCCTCCCCGGCGCGGGTTTGATGAGAAAGTGTCTGGCCACCGGGACGGCAGGGGTTGGCGTCGTTCATGGCCACTGCCGGGATTTTCCACAGACCACCGGCGATGCGGTCGAAACGGGGATATGGTCGGGCCTGGCGGGTGCCGTGGAACGTCTACGGGCGCGCCTTGCCGAAAGCGAGAAACGGACGGTGGCGGTCGTCGTCGGCGGCGGCGACGCGGCCGCATTGCTGGCGCAGCTGTCACCGCCGGCACGGCAGGTGGATAACCTGGTCATGGAGGGACTGCTTTGGGTCGCACGCGATTTGAACGCGCCGGGCGTGTGACGCTCGTTCTGTTGTTCTTGAACCTGCTGGCGCTGGCCGTCGGGCTGGGTGTCGAGTATGTGCTTGCCAACCGTTATCCCGATCTGCCCGAGTTCAATGCCGGCAAGATTCGCTTGTGGTCGCAGCCGGCGACCTACAAACCGGCGGCACTGCCGCCCCCGGCCACGGTGTCCCCTGAACCCACGGCGGCGGCGGAGCGCGTATGTCTGCAGGTGACGGACTTCAACCAGGCACGCTACCTGGAAATACAGAAAATCACCGGAGCGGCGGGATGGACGGATGGCCAATGCACGTATCGCTTCGCCAAGAAACTGAGCTGGTGGGTGTTCTGGCCGCCGGAGTATGAGGTGGCGCAACGGGAAAAGGCGTTGCAGGCCAGCCGCGCCGCCGGCGTGCGTGATGTTCTTCCTATCACGCAGGGTCCCATGGCTCAGGCCTTCTCTCTGGGTGTGTTTACCAGCGAGGGCACGGCGCGTCAGCATCGCGACGGTCTCCGGCGCAAGGGCTTGGACAGGGCGGAATATGGTCCCCGCCCCGGCGTAGGCGATGGCGTGTTGAGCTGCGCGCCGGCCAAGGCAGAACAGGTGCAGTCGTTGCTGAGGTCATTGCCGGCCTGGGCGAAGCCACTGGCAGCGGATGAGTGCGCCGATATGGGTGTGTGAACGCCGCAAACGCGGCGATTCAACCTAGTAACAGCGGCTGAGCCCAATGGCCATAAGGCGTTTCCATCTCATACGAGCCGTCTCAACTGCGTTCCCCAAGTTTAGATGGCGATAACCTTGAAATTGACGCGCAGCCAGGATTCACCGCTTTCCTCGACCGAGTCCAGGCGGATCAGCCGGCTCGGCTTGTCGTGCGGACGCAGCAGGTATTGACGGTCGCGTGCGTATTTCGCGCTGTCGAGGATCAGGGTCTCATTCCCTTCACCTTGGGTAAGCAGGATGACCGGGGCGCCAGGTGGACGGCTGGCCTCGTCTTCCTCGTCCACCACATAGCTCAGGCCGGATCCGGAACTGTCGGGATCTATCGTGCCGATCTGAAAATCGCCTGCGAACAGCCTGACGCCTATCAGGCGCTGACTCGGCGTCTGGCGGGCCAGTCGACTAATGACGCCGAGTTGCCAGCCACACTGCTCACCCTCGCGCAACGCCAGCAGCTTACCCACCTTGGCCCATTCGCTGCCTAGCAGGCTGATGGTGAAGCCGAGTCCATTGTCGCTGCTATCCATCTGCTCCCACAGTTCCTGGCGATTCAGCAGGCCCATTTCCCGTTCCCGTTCCAGCTGCTGTTGTTTGGTGCGCTCGGTGACGAAGCCATACAGCTTGAGATCGAGTATGGCCTCTGGGCTCGCCTGGTTGAGCGGGATATTGGCGGTTTGCCGGTGCAGCTTGGCGATCACGTTGCAGATGTTGGCAAGGTCGCGCACGATTTTCCAGTGGCCGGATTTTGGCTGGCGGGTGCTGTGACGCCTGTCGCGCTGGCTCAATGCGGCCCACTCGGCCTCCACCTGATTGAGCAGGGTGTAGCCCTCTGGCAGACGAAAATCTTCGGTCAGTCCCAACGAGGCGGGCGTTGCGCCGGACTTCAGCGCCTCGCTTGCCTTGTCGAGCTGATTGAGCAATGGCGTCGTCGAGATGAAGCGCAGCGTCGGATCCGTCCCCTGGTTGCGACAACGGCGCAAACCATAACCCTTGCTGGTATCGACATAGAAGGTATGGCGACTCGGCTCATAGTGGTTGTCGATGCTGATCAAGTCGGACCAGTTGTCCAGCCACCTGTCCACCATTTCGATCTCGCGTGTGAGCAGGTTGCCGCAGCCGAACAGTGACAACAGCAGGGCCTGCCCGTATTCCCCGGCGGGGCTGTGCTGAGTCGCGTCGCCGCGGTAGACCATAACCAGGGTCGTGTCGAAGTTGTCGAACTCGGCGATGCGATAAAGATTGTGAAGGCGTAGCCAGAGTTTTTCGTCGATCTGCTCATAGCGGAAGTAGCGCCACTTGATGATGTCGGCAAAGCCGCGTATCGCCCGCGCACAGATGAGTGGAATGAAGGACTGAATCTTGCTGCCGCCAGGATTGGCCACGAAATCCATGAGGAAGCTGTGATAACTGCGGGTGATCTCCCAGTAGAAGGCGTGAATGGCCATCCACAGCCGGGCTTCGATCGACTTCGACATGCGTATGTTGCGCAGGTATTGCAGGCACAGTGAAGCCTGCATTTCGCGGGTTTCCTCATCCAGATGCATGAGTACCTGGAGACGATCCTTGTTGAATGTCTTCTCCATGTGATTGAACTGGATCAGGTTCTGGACCACTTTCTCCTGGGCGCTGTAAATGTCACCCGAGGGCAGGTTCTGGACCCAGCGCGTCACCGTTTTCAGGTCGGTCAGAACATCCTGGTTCTGATCCCTGCGCTTAAAAAAACTGAGCATGCAATCACCCTGATTTAAGAAATTATGGCTGCAACGGCTAAATTTCAGCCAAGTTTAGCCGTAACCCAGGCGGGAACGGTAGCCAGCGCCGGCGCCAGGTTTTGCGGTTGGTCGCCGCCGGCCTGGGCCAGGTCGGGACGGCCACCGCCCTTGCCTCCCACCTGGGTGGCGATATGGTTGACCAGATCGCCCGCCTTGACTCTGGCGTTGATATCCGGCGTGACGGCGGCGATCAGGGTGACTTTGCCGTTGGCCGTACTGCCCAGCACCAGGGCGCACGATTTGAGCTTGTCCCGGAGCGTATCGGCCAGTTGGCGCAGGGCCTTGGCATCGGCTCCCTCGATACTGGCGGCCAGCACCTTGATTCCTTGCACCGTCACCGCCTGACTGGCCAGGTCATCGCCCTGGCTGGCGGCCAACTTGGTCTTGAAGCGGGCCAGTTCCTTTTCCAATACCCTGACCTGATCCTGCAGTTGCGTCAGGCGCAGGGCGATTTCATTGGGTTGGGCCTTGAGGCGGTCGGCTACTTCGCGCAGGGTTTCCTCCTCCGCCTGTACATGGCCGAGGGCAACGGGGCCGGTGACGGCTTCGATGCGGCGGATGCCCGCCGCCACGCCGCCTTCAGCCACGATCTTGAACAGCCCGATGTCGCCGGTACGGTCGACGTGGGTGCCGCCGCACAGTTCGGTAGAAAAATCACCCATGCTGACGACACGCACCTCGTCGCCGTATTTTTCGCCAAACAAGGCCATGGCGCCGCTCTTGATGGCCTCTTCGTGCCGCATCAGCCGTGTCTCCACCTTGCTGTTGCGCCGGATCTCGGTGTTGACCCGTTGTTCGATGCGGGTGATCTCCGCCGCGGTCACCGCCTGGTTATGCGAGAAATCGAAACGGGTGCGTTCGGGGGTGACGAGGGAGCCTTTTTGCGTCACATGCTTGCCCAGAACGGTGCGCAAAGCGGCATGCAGCAGGTGGGTGGCGGAATGGTTATAGGCGGCGCGGTGGCGTGCCTCGGTATCCACTTGCGCGCACACGCGGTCGCCGACGGTAAGGCGGCCACTCAGCAGGACGCCCCTGTGGCCGGATACATCCGCCCGTATCTTCTGGGTATCCTCGACCCTGAAGATGTTTTCGCCTTGGTCCAGGACGCCGATGTCGCCGATCTGGCCGCCTGACTCGGCGTAAAAGGGCGTGACATCCAGCACCACGACGGCTTCATCGCCGGCGCCGATCGCGTTTACCTGATGGCCTTGTTTGTACAAGGCAACGATATGGCTTTCTGTTTTGAGGTGGTCATAGCCCTGAAACGTGGTCTTTTCACCATTAAAGGCGAGGCCCTTGCCGGCGGTGAATTTGCTGGCGGCGCGGGCGCGTTGGCGCTGCCGCTCCATGGCGGCCTCGAAACCCGCCAGGTCGACCGTGAAGCCGCGTTCGCGGGCGATGTCGGCGGTGAGGTCGAGCGGGAAGCCGAAGGTGTCATAGAGCTTGAACACTGTCTCGCCGTCGAGCCTCTTGTCTTCTGCAGACAGGGCGTTTTCCAGCACGGCCATGCCATGTTCCAGGGTCTCGGCAAAACGCTCTTCTTCCTGCTTGAGCACGGCGGCCACATTGTCCTGGGCCGCGGTCAGCTCGGGATAGGCCGCGCCCATCACCCGCGCCAAGTCGGCCACCAGCCTGTAAAAGAAGGGGGTCTTGCGGCCAAGCTTGTAGCCGTGTCGTATGGCCCGGCGGATAATGCGGCGCAGCACATAACCACGTCCCTCGTTGCCGGGGATGACGCCGTCGACGATGAGGAAGGCGCAGGCACGGATGTGGTCGGCGATGACCTTGAGCGAATTGTCGGTAAGATCGGTAGTCCCGGTTTCCCGCGCGGCGGCGGCGATCAGCGTCTGGAACAGGTCGATGTCATAATTGGAATGGACGCCCTGCAACACGGCGGAGATGCGCTCCAGACCCATGCCGGTATCGACGCTGGGTTTGGGAAGAGGGTGGAGGACACCGTTCTCGTCGCGGTTGTACTGCATGAATACGTTGTTCCAGATCTCGATGTAGCGGTCGCCGTCCTCATCCGGGCTGCCGGGCGGGCCGCCGGCCACGTCGGGACCGTGGTCGTAGAAGATCTCGGTACAGGGGCCGCAGGGCCCGGTATCGCCCATCTGCCAAAAGTTGTCGCTATGGTATTTTTGGCCGCCCTTGTCGCCGATGCGGATGCAGCGTTCGGGCGGGATGCCGATTTCTTCCGTCCAGATGCGATAGGCCTCGTCGTCATCGATGTAAACCGTGGTCCACAACTTTTCGCTGGGGATGCCATAGACCTTGGTGATCAGCTCCCAGGCATAGTGAATGGCCTCGCGCTTGAAATAGTCGCCGAAGCTGAAGTTGCCCAGCATCTCGAAGAAGGTATGGTGGCGGGCGGTATAGCCGACGTTTTCCAGGTCGTTATGCTTGCCGCCGGCACGCACGCAGCGTTGCGACGACGTGGCGCGCACATAAGGGCGCGACTCGCGGCCGAGGAACACATCCTTGAACTGCACCATGCCGGCATTGGTGAAGAGCAGCGTGGGATCGTTGGCTGGAACCAGGGGGCTGGAGGGGACGATGATGTGGCCCTTGGCGGCGAAAAAATCGAGGAATTTCTGGCGGATATCACTACTCAGCATGGTCTTGGCGCATGAATGGCGTATTGGCGTCGATTTTATCCGCGAAACGGCCTTGCGGGGTGTTCCTGGTACGATTTCATGACAAGTGTTATGCATTGAACAGCCTATTGAAACACTAGGCCACTTTCTGTATATTAGCAGAATCTAATATTCTAGGCGAGAGCTAAGAAAATGTTTTTCAATCAATATGGAATCAAGGACGTCGACGCAGATTTTCTTGAAGGCGCGGGCAAGGATGGGGTGCATCTGATCGACGTGCGGACCGAAGCCGAGTTTTCCGCTGGAATCATCGCCGGGGCGATCCATATCCCCCTGCACATGTTGCCCTTCAAGGTCGATGAGATTCCCCAGGACAAGCCGGTGGTGGTCTACTGCCGCACCGGGGCGCGCTCCGCCCAGGCCTGTGCCTTCATGGCCGCCAAGGGCTATCGCAACATGCACAATCTGTCCGGCGGGATCGCCGCCTGGGCGCGTTCCGGCAAGCCTATCGCGATGGTCCGTTAAGCCGGGCGACTGGGTTTCGAGCCGAACCGTTGCATTCAATCATTAACTGGTTTAATGTGGCCAGGCTTTCTATAGCAATGCCCATTCGTACATAGTTTAAGGAGCAGAAATGAACTTCGACAAAGAGCTCGACGCCCGTGGCCTGAACTGTCCCTTGCCCATCCTGCGCTCGAAAAAGACGCTCAATGAAATGACCTCCAACCAAGTGCTGAAGATCATTGCCACTGATCCAGGGTCAGTGAAGGATTTTGCCGCTTTTGCCAAGCAGACCGGCAACGAGTTGCTGACCTCCAGCGAAGCCGGCGGCGAATACACCTTCTTCATCAAGAAGAAATGATCTTCGACGTTTCCTGAAGCAGTGCCAGGGGCCTCGCGCAGAGGCCCCAGTTGCGTCTGGCGGATCGTTCGCCGAATCCCGCAACCCATTTCAAGAGGTGGTGTGATGGAAGAGAAAAAGCTCGCGATTATCGCAACCAAAGGTACCCTCGACTGGGCCTATCCGCCGTTTATATTGGCCTCCACGGCCGCCGCCCTGGGTTATGAGACCCAAATATTTTTCACCTTCTATGGCCTGCAACTGGTGCGCAAGGATTTGAGCGGTCTCAAGGTCAGTCCGCTCGGTAACCCCGGCATGCCGATGAAGATGCCCTTTGGCCCGAAGTGGTTCAAGGACATTACCTGGAACATACCCAACGCCGTCCAGGCCATCATCCCTGGATATGAATCCCTGGCGACGGTGCTGATGAAACAGACCATTGCCAACAACGGCGTGGCCACCGTTCCCGAACTGCGCGAACTGTGCCAGGAGGCCGAGGTGAAATTCATCGCCTGCCAGATGACCGTGGAGCTCTTCGGTTTCGAACACAGCGACTTCATCGACGGCATGGAATATGGCGGCGCCGCCACCTTCTTCGAATTCGCTGGCCAATCCGATATCTGCCTGTTCATTTGAGCGAAGATGTTGATGCCTGCAACTGCTGTTTCCGGGCTGGCTATTTTGCCCAGTACTTTAATAATGAAGTCGTTTTGAACTTTCGTCTTGAGGGGATCACGTCATGAACATCAGAATTCTCATCGCCGCGATTGCTGCCGCCGGGTTTGCGTCCAGCGCGTTTGCCACCAACGGTTACTTTTCTCACGGTTACGGCATCAAGGCCAAGGGCATGGGCGGGGCCGCCACCGCGTCCAGCAACGATACCTTCGGCGGCGCCAACAACCCCGCCAGCATGGTCTGGGTGGGCGACCGGGTTGACCTCGGCGCCGATCTGTTCAGCCCGCAGCGCAGCGCCAGCCGAGCCGGCACGGGTATGGGCGGCCTCCTGGATGGCAGTGTCAAGAGCGAGGACGAATACTTCCTCGTCCCCGAATTCGGTTACAACAAGATGTATCAGCCCAATTTGTCCCTGGGCGTATCGGTGTATGGCAACGGCGGCATGAACACCGACTATCCGACCGGATCTTTCACTTGCATGGCCGACACCAATGGCGACGGCACGCCGGATACGCCCTACGCCGGCAACGTGCTGTGTGGCGGCACCGACGCTGGTGTCGATTTGTCCCAGCTCATTATCGCTCCCACAGTGGCCTACAAGATCAATGATCGCCACTCCGTGGGCATTTCTCCCTTGCTGGTCTACCAACGTTTCTCTGCCTACGGTGTCGACCTGTTCGGGATGCTGTCGAGCAACCCGGCGCGCCTGACCAACCAGGGCTACGACGATTCCACCGGCTTGGGCGTGCGCATCGGTTGGATGGGCAAGCTCAGCGATCAGGTGACCTTGGGCGCGGCCTATGCCTCGAAGGTGAACATGTCCAAGTTTGGAAGCTACAAGGGGCTGTTCGCCGGCAAGGGTGATTTCGACATACCTGAAAACTACAATCTGGGTATTTCCGTCCAGGCCACGCCGCAATTGCGGGTTGCCGTGGATTATCAGCGCATCAACTACAGTGGCGTCAACTCGGTCAGCAATCCGAGCGGCAACGCCATGTTCCCGGACGGCAGCGGCGCCTTGGGCCAGTCCAAGGGCGCGGGCTTTGGCTGGGACGACGTGGATGTCTTCAAACTGGGTGCGGAGTATCAATACAGCAAGAATTTGGTGCTGCGCGCGGGTTACAACCATGGCAACAACCCCATCCGTGCCGCCGACGTCACCTTCAATATCCTGGCGCCGGGTGTGATCGAGGATCACCTGACCCTCGGTTTCAGTTATGAGACCGCGAGTGGGGGCGAACTCAGCATGGCGTATATGCATGCCTTCGAAAACTCGGTCAAGGGCGCTTCCTTCTTCAATGCCGTGTTGGGTACCAGCACCATCACCGAGACCATCAAGATGTATCAGGACTCCCTCGGTATCGCTTATAGCTGGAAGCTGTAAGCCAGCCTTTGCTCAAGAAAAAGCCGGAGGTGACTCCGGCTTTTTCTTTATAATCCCTCACCACTTCGACACTCGCGGGATTCGGCATGCTTAGATTCACTGGCTATTTACTCGGAATGTTTTTCCTGGTCACGCAAGCCTGGGCCGTTTCGCCCTATGTACTGGGTGACAAGCTTCCGGCCGGCGAGGTTCAGACCGTCATGGCCAAAGCGGAGGCCAAGCTCACGGCGTCCGGCTTCAAAGTCGTTGGCAGGTACTTGCCGTCCGGGCTGCCGGGCTATGGTGTGGTGGTCGTCACTGACAATGCCATTCTCGGCACGATCAAATCGCTGGGCGGCGACAACGTCGTCGGCGCCCCCATTCGTGTCGGCATCAAGGCTGACGGCACGGTATCCTACATGAACCCGGATTACTGGTACCGGGCCTTCTTCCGCAAGGGGTTCCGCGTCGCCGAACGCACCGTGCGCGGCTTGCAGGCCAATCTGGCGAAGGCACTCGGCTCGCGCGGCAAGTTCGGGGGGGAAGTGGCCAAGGGCGATCTCGCCGACTACCAGTATATGTTCGGCATGGAGGGGTTCAAATCCGACAAGAACACCCTGCTCGAACACCTGTCTTTCGAGGATGCGGTGAAGACCATCCGGACGGGCCTGGCGCACAACGTCGGCAATACATCCAAGGTGTATGAGATCGTCATCCCGGAAAGAAAGATCGCCGTCTTTGGCGTCGCCATGAACGATCCCAAGGAAGGCGACGGCTGGTGGGTGAAGACGGTCGGCGCCGACAACATCGCCGCCCTGCCGTATGAGATCTATGTGGTCGGGCCGAAGGCCAGCCATCTCTACGGCCGCTATCGCATCGCTCTGGGCTGGCCGGAGGTGGGGATGGGCACCTTCATGCGTATCGTCGAGGCGCCTTATATCATCCAGGAAACCCTGGCGCAGGTGGCCGGCAGCGCCCCGAGCGGAAAATAGTTTATACACTCGCCATACACCAACGCCCCATCCTGGGGCGTTGGCCTTTCTGGCCTCAGACGTTCTTTTTCAGCCGCCGCAATACGAATCGTCCCGGATCGATAGCCTTGAGCAGATCGGTTTCAAGCGGTGCCGGCTCGTCTTCGAGGATTGAGGCCAATGTTTCTGCCATCAGGGCCGACCAGACCAGCCCGCGTGAGGCATAACCGAGGGCGCCATACAGACCTTCCAGGCGCGGCAGGTCCTGCAATCGGCTGAAGCGGGCGCCTGTCCCGATCGCGCTTGCCGGCAAGTTGCCGAGCAGCGGCAGGCGATCAGGCGCTACCGAGCGGAAGCCGACGCGGCTGGATATTTCACTGGCTTCGATCCTGGCGCCGGCGCCGGGTAGGAGGCGATCGAGCCGCTTGAGGTTACTCTGATCGCATTCCGGGCGGGGGGCAGTGTCGTGATCGAGATCATAGGACGCGCCGACGGCGTGCCAGCCAGCGACGGCGGGGGTGGCGTAACCTTCGCGACAGAGGGCGCTGGCAAGCGGCGGCAGCCGCCCAGCCGGAATCAGGCTCACTTGCCCGCGCACGCGCTGGATGGGCAGCCCGGCACTGACCGCGAGGTCGGCGGTTTCCGCGCCGGTGGCCAGGATCAGCACGGGTGCGACCGCCAGCACCAGGCCGTCCGCGTTCACTACCCGCCAGCCATCAACGTCGCGGCATACTCTGGCGACGTGTTGCCCGTAAAGTGGTCGTACTCGCTCCCCGGCACGCGTGAGATTGGCGCGGCAGAGGCTGGGCGGGTTGGCCCAGCCGCCTTGAGTAAAGTACCAGCCGCCCGCCGGCGCCGCCTGTCCGAGCCGCGCTTCGGCCTCTTTGGCGCCGAGAAAAGCGGCAAACTCGGGAGGAAAGCCGAGTTCAGTCAGGGCTGCCCGTTGCCGCATCTCGTGCTGCGCGTCACGGCTGTATTGCATGACGCCGCAGACGGCGCGCAGAGGTCCGCCTGCGGTTGCCGGGAAACCCGCCCAATGGCGCTGGCCATACAAAAAGGCGGCGCGCGACAGGCGGGAGGCGATATTGTCGTCGCGCGCCAGCAGCGGCATCACTATGCCTGCCAGATTACCCGAGGCGGCGCTGGCCGGCCCCGCCCCGTGATCGATCAGGGTGACGTCCCAGCCGCGGCCGGCCAGCCGTTCGCAACAGGCCGTGCCGGCCAGGCCGGCGCCGAGGACGATGGCCCGGCGTTCGCGCCCGGGCTTGGTGGAAGAGGCCGGGACCGGGCCACGGGGGGCGAAATGACCGGTCAGCATGGCCTTCTTGCGGCCATAACCGGCCGTCTTCTCGGTGACGAACCCCGCTCGGCTCAGGCCTTCGCGCACGGCAGTGGCCACCGACCAAGTGGCCAGGGTGGCGTCCGCCGCGGCCAGCCGGCGCAGCCGCATGAACAGGTCCGGCGACCAGAGATCGGGGTTCTTCGCGGGGGCGAAGCCGTCCAGGTAGAAGGCATCCACCCGCGCCTGGAGTTTCCCCAGCCTGGCCCCGGCGTCGCCAAGGAGGAGGGTGAGCGCCACCCGGCCAGCCTCGAATTCCAGTCGATGCAGGCCGGGCACCAGGATCGGCCAGGCCGCCCTGAGTTCAGCCGACAGCTCGGCGAATTCTGGCCAGGCCGAATGCAGGCTGGCCAAGTCCGCCGCCCTGAAAGGGTGCTTCTCCACGGACAGGAAGTGCAGTCGCCGGCAGGCATTGCCGTCTGCCCGCCACGCCGTCCAGGTCGCCAGGAAGTTGAGGCCGGTGCCGAAGCCGGTCTCCAGGATGACGAAGCGCTCGCGGCCGCGCCAGCGTTCGGGCAAGCGGTTGCCGTGCAGAAAGACATGCCGCGCCTGTCCTGGCCCGCCATCGGCGGAGTGGTAGACATCACCGTAGTCACTGCAAAAAGGGATGCCGTCGGTGAATTCGAGACGGGCCGGGATCAGTTCAGGCATGATTGGATGGCGATGGGATGGCGGCCCAAAGCGAGGGGCGAAGGGTCATAGGTTATGGTATCGCCAGAGCGGCGCAAGGCCGCAATGTGGCACCCGGCCGCGATAAAATGCCGGTTGCGCACAGTCTGAGCTTAAAGCCGTGATCCACCTCGTCATTTGCTGGCATTTTCATCAGCCCGATTATCGTACCGAGGAGGGAGAATATTCCCTTCCCTGGACCTATCTCCATGCCCTCAAGGACTACAGCGATATGGCCGCCCACCTCGAGGCGTCGCCGGGGATGCAGGCCGTCGTCAACTTTGTGCCCACGCTGCTGGAGCAGATCGACGATTACACCGAACAATTCCGCCAAGGCCGGCTGCGCGACCCGCTGCTGCGCGCCCTGGTCGAACCTGAGTTGACGAGATTGCCGCCGGAGACGAGGCGCTGGCTGGTCGAATCCTGCTTTCACCTCAATTATCCGACCATGCTCGACCCCTTCCCCGGTTATCGGCGCCTACGCGATCTGTGGCAGGCGGCCTCGGCGGACGGAGAGGCGGAAATCGGCTATTTCTCCGAGCGCTTCCTGGCGGATCTGGTGACCTGGTATCACCTCGCCTGGACGGGCGAGAGCCTGCGCCGCGACCACCCATGGCTGGTGGAGATGATGCAGCGGGGCGGCGATTTTTCCATGCAGGAGCGCGCGCAGCTCTTCCGCCTCATCGGCGAGGTGATGGCGGACCTCGTTCCACGCTTTCGCGCCTTGCAGGAGCGCGGTCAGATCGAGCTATCGGCGACGCCGCACAGCCACCCCATCGCCCCGCTGCTGGTGGATTTTCAGGCCGCGCGCGAAGCCAGGCCGGACCTGCCGCTGCCCCTTGCCGCCGGCTACCCTGGGGGCCGCGCGCGGACCATGGCCCATGTCGACGCCGCCCTGACGACGCACGCGGCCCATTTCGGCAAGCCGCCAGCGGGTCTATGGCCGGCGGAGGGAGGGGTGTCCGAAGCGGTACTCGGCCTGTTCTCCAAGGCCGGAATCCGCTGGGCCGCCAGCGGCGAGGGGGTGTTGCATCACAGCCTGCATGCCGCCGGCCTGGATGCCGGCAAGGCCGGTGACTGGCTGGCGCGCCCCTGCCGTCTGCCCGGCCAGAAAACCGTCTGCTTTTTCCGCGACGATCAACTTTCCGACCTCATCGGCTTTGACTACAAGGGCTGGTTCGCCGAGGATGCCGTGCGCCACTTCCTGCATACCCTGGAGGATCGCTACCACCACGCCGGCATCGCTGATCCGGTGGTTTCCGTCATCCTCGACGGCGAAAACGCCTGGGAGTACTACCCCTACAATGGCTGGTACTTTCTGTCCGAGCTCTACCGGGCGCTGGCGGAGCACTCCGGCATCCGCACGACCACCTTCTCCGACTATCTCGATCTCTATCCGCACAACGTCGCCTGGCTGCCGCGCCTGACTGCCGGCAGTTGGGTCTATGGCGACTTCACCACCTGGATGGGCGACCCGGCGAAAAACCGCGCCTGGGACCTGCTCTGCACGGCCAAGGCCGCCTATGACGAGCGCATGGCCGGCGGCACCTTGCCGCCGGGCCGCGCCGCAGCGGCCGAACGGCAACTGCGGTCATGCGAAAGCTCGGACTGGTTCTGGTGGTTTGGTGATTACAATCCGCGCGCCAGTGTCGAGGCCTTCGATATGCTTTTTCGGGCCAAGCTGAAAGACCTGTACCGCCTGCTCGGACGGCCGCTGCCGGCCGCCCTGTTGCTCCCTCTCAGTCAGGGCGGCGGGCCGGCGGAAGCGGGGGGCGTCATGCGGCGCGGCGGCGTCTGATAAACTCGGCCCCATTTTTGTGGAGAGTGAAATGAACGACGACGTCGTGGCGAAAAACAAGGTGGTGTACATCCGTTACACCGTGCTCGACGAAGCCGGTCAGGTGATGGGCCAGCAGGACATGCCCATCGGCTATGTGCAGGGGGCTGGCAGCGGCCTGTTCGACGAGATCGAACACGGGCTGGAGGGCCGTCGGGTGGGCGATGAGGTCGAGGTTCTGCTGTCACCGGGCGCCTTTGGCGAACGCAATCCCGACCTGGTGATCGAGGAGGCCATCGACAATGTGCCGCCGCAGATTCGCTTCGTCGGCGCCGAGGCCGAGCTGCAGAACGATCACGGCGATGTCCTCAACTTTCGCGTCATCCGCATCGAGGACGGCAGGATCACTCTGGATGGGAATTCTCCGCTGGCGGGTCGACTGGCCAAGTGCGTGACCGAGATCGTCTCGGTACGGGCGGCCACGGCGGATGAGATCGAAGCCGGTTTCCCGGCCGAACAAGGCGCGCCGCTGCGACACTGAGCGAAAAAAGCCAGCCAGAGCGCGCCGTCACGTATTTTGGCCTACGGGGCACCAAGTCCGGGGAGTCCACGAAAGTATCCTCGGCAGGCGGCCTCCCACCCGCCTTCATCATCCTTTTTCGCGCGGCAGCCAGGCGGAACTCCAACTCCGCTTTGCGCGCTTGAATTTCTCCGGTTTCAACCGGGCGTCGTCGCTCGGCTATCAGCCCCCGTTCTGGGTGATCTTACTCAGGCTCAGGTTCACCGATTCGACGGCATGGGTGGTGCAGATCATCCTCCGCCCCGCCGGCGGGCGAGTGCCTGTAGCGTCATGCCTTGCCTGTCAGTCCCCATTCATGTTGCAAGGTCACTGGCAGAGCCCTGAGTCTCGTGAGATGATACAGCCGAGATGGATGCCGAGGCAGCGAGATGAACCAGACCGAGCGCTTCTACAAAATCGACCAGATGATTTCCGACGGCAGGCTGGTCACCTTCCAGCAGCTGCTCGATGCCCTCGAGGTCGCCCGCGCCACCCTGCGCCGGGATCTGGAGTACATGCGCAACCGGCTCAATGCCCCCATCGTCTACGACAGGCTGGCCGGCGGCTACCGTTTCGAGAAGGCCCAGCCCCAGGCCGGTGCTCAATATGAGCTGCCCGGCCTGTGGTTCTCCTCGGCGGAAATCCATGCCCTGCTCACCATGCAACACCTCCTTGCCAACCTGGAACCGGGTGGCATCCTTACACCACACATCCAACCGCTGATGGCACGGCTCAACGCCCTGCTGGGAACTGCCGAGAATACCGCCGAGGAGATTCGCCGCCGCGTGCTGGTGGTGGGCGTGGGCCAGCGCCAGCTCAAGTTGGAACATTTCGAACGGGTGGGCTCGGCGCTACTGCGCCGGAAGCGACTCAAGATCGCCTACCTGTCCAAGGGCAAGGGCGAGCTCACCGAACGGGAGGTTTCCCCGCAGCGCCTCGTGCACTATCGGGAGAACTGGTACCTGGATGCCTGGTGCCACCTGCGCGCGGGGTTGCGCAACTTCGCCGTGGACTCCATCCAGCGGGTGGAAATCCTGGAACGACCGGCAAAGCAGGTCTCCAAGCGCAGCATGGATCAAGGCCTGGGGCCGGGCTATGGGATTTTCACAGGGGTCAAGGTGCAATGGGCGACTCTCGCCTTTACCCCAGAGCGCGCCCGCTGGGTCGCTTCCGAGCATTGGCACCCCAAGCAGAAAGGAAGATTCGACGAGCATGGCCGTTACCTCCTGAAGCTGCCCTACGCCGACCACCTGGAACTGATCATGGACATCCTGAAGTACGGGGCGGATGTCGAGGTGCTCGATCCCGATTCACTGCGCCAACGCGTGCAGGAGGAGCATGAGCGGGCGTCAAGGCAGTATGCCCAAGGGCATGCCGGAGCATGAGGCGGCTCGTGTTCTGTCTCGCCCTGCGAGACCGTCGCATGCTTTCATGTACCCATTGTCCATTCGCCTGAGGTCAAGCCATGCTCGGCGCCATCATTGGTGACATCGTCGGCTCCCGCTGGGAGTTCCATCGCCTCAAGACAAAGGAGTTTCCGCTATTTTCGGAGCGCAACGGGATCACCGACGACAGCATCCTGACGGTCGCGGTGGCGGATGCTCTGACGAACGACCGCGACCCGGCCGAGTCACTTCGTGACTGGGCCCGCCGCGTCAAACCGGGCGAGCACGTGGCGGGCTATGGCAGCAAATTCATCGACTGGGTATCCGCTCCGACCGTGCAACCGCCCTATGGGAGCTTCGGCAACGGTGGCGCCATGCGCGTCAGCCCCGCGGCCTTTCTGGCCGGCACTCTGGAGGAGTGCCTCGATATGGCGCACCGCGTCACGGCAATCACGCATAATCACCCGGAAGGCATGAAGGGCGCATTGGCCACGGCACACGCCATCTTCCTCGCCATGCAAGGGGAAGCCGTAAACGCTATCCGCGCAACCATCGCCGCGACCTATGGTTACCCGCTGCTACGCAGCGTGCACGAGATCCGGCAGGTCCACGAGTACAACGAGACTGCTCAGGGATGCGTACCAGAAGCGCTGACCTGTGCCC
This sequence comes from Hydrogenophilales bacterium, assembly GCA_037439465.1. Taxonomy (GTDB): domain Bacteria; phylum Pseudomonadota; class Gammaproteobacteria; order Burkholderiales; family Thiobacillaceae; genus Parasulfuritortus. The sequence continues at coordinate 18,355 of JBBIVX010000025.1, forward strand.
TGGAGGCTGACAACTATGAGGACGCCATCCGCAATGCCGTGTCGCTTGGAGGGGATGCGGATACCCTGGCGGCGATTGCGGGTGGCCTCGCGGAAGCCCTGTATGGCATACCGGAAGACATTCAAGCGGCGGGACAGGATTATCTGCCCGAGACTATGAAGGCCATCCTGAGAAAGATGTATGAGTCCAGGGTGGCCATGTCATGAGTCAAGCCCTATTTAAGTCTCACTTGGCGAGACTCTGACAACATATCATGGTGCCTCATCACCCTAGGAGGCCACCATGACTGCGAACGACAACACCCCCGCCATTCTGCTGCAACCCCTGAAATCTGCGCTGATCGCCGGGCATGACCAGCGTGTCCAGGTCTTGGTCCGCATCCAGGCACCGGATGCGGATCCAGCCCAGGTGAAAAAACGCCCCCCCTATCACCTCGCCTTGGTCATCGACCGTTCGGGCTCCATGTCCGGAGAGCCACTGCATGAGGCCAAGCGCTGCGCGGGCTATATCGTCGACCGACTGCGCCCCGACGATCGGGCCTCCCTGGTCCAGTTTGACAACCATGTGAAAATACTTTCCCCTGCCGAACCCGTTGGGGATCGCCAGGCCCTCCACCAGGCATTGAAGTCCATCCACGAGGGCGGGATGACCAACCTCCATGGTGGTTGGGAGGCCGGGGCCAACAGCCTGGTGGAGCATAGCCAGCAGGCAGGCCTGTCCCGAGTCATCCTCCTCTCGGATGGCAATGCCAACGAAGGGCTCACCGTCGCCACCGAGATCGCCGCCCAGTGTGCGCGTCTGGCCGACATGGGAGTGACCACTTCCACCTACGGCCTTGGAACAGACTTCAATGAGGAGTTGATGGTGGCCATGGCCAAAGGCGGGCAGGGCAACCACTACTATGGCGAGACGGCCAGGGACCTGTTCGAACCCTTCGCCGAGGAATTCGACCTGATCGCGAATCTCTATGCCCGCCGTTTGCGCCTCTCACTGGGTACGCCTGAGGGTAACCAGGCCATGTTGCTCAACGATTATGCGCTGGAAACCCGGCGCGGATTCCCGGTAATCAGCCTGCCCGACCTGGCTTGGGGGGCCGAGGCCTGGGCCCTGGTGGAACTGAAGGTGCCTGCCCCGAGCGCCGACATGGGCCAGATCGTCCTGCTGCAAGTGGCGGTGACCGGGACGGATCTGGATGGCAAACCGGTGGTTTTCCCAGAGGTGCAACTCAAACTTCCCGCCGTGCCTGCCAGTGCATGGGAGGCCCTGTTACCCGACCCCTTGGCGCAGCAGCGCTTGAATGAACTGCAGGCCGCACAATTCCTGGATCAGGCGCGCGGCGCAGCACATCGAGGCGACTGGCGTACCATCGAGCAGATGCTGGAACAGGCGCGCCAACGCTTCGCCGACAACCCCTGGGTACAACAGGTTCTAGAGAACATGGTCGAACTGGCGCGCGAACGGGATACGGCCCGGTTTGGCAAGGAAGCCATGTTCTCCATGCGGCGCATGAACAGCCGGCTGGCAGCCAAAGAGGAGGCGTTGTCGATGCTGCAAGAAGCAGAGGCCCCTGCTTTCCTGCGCCGAAAGTCCGCCCAGGGGAAGGCGCAGTACCGGCGTGGCCCGGAGGATGACGGTTCCTCCACTAACGCCTGATCTGCTGACCTGGAGTTCCAACGGCAGATCACAGCCAGAAATACCGAGCGAAAATACAAGGGCGGTCAGAAATCTGACCGCCCTTGTTTGTTAAGGCCGCCGCCCGCTAGCCGGTATCCTGACCCGCGCTGGCTCCGCAAAATAAGCCGCAAACCAGAAGGCGGGCTATTTTGCGACGATCGTGATTACTTGGCCGGACAGGCGTCTTCGCCGGGCACCTTGCCGGGCATCAGCAGGAACTGCTCGAAGGGCCCCATCACCCGCATGGCCTCAGCCTTGGGACCGTCGAATTTCAGCCGGCCGAACATCATGGCGCGCATGGGGCCGTATTCGCCGGCGCCCATTTCACGCCATTTCTTGGTGTCGGCGTGCATCACATAATCCATGCTGTCGTTCAGGGTTGTGTTCATGACCTTGCCGCCATAGGCGCAGATGGCCTTGCCGCCCTGGGGGACGATCTTTATTTCCACCTTGGTGGCTTCGCCACAATCGGTGCGGTACATGTGAATGATCTTGTAGCCGCGGCCACCGTTGTTCTTGATCCACTTCTCGGCCAGTTCGTTGGTCAGGATGGGGTTGGCGTTCCACGCCTGGCAGGCCTGGGCGGCCCAGTCGGCGGACATCAGGGGGGTGGCTTGGACGGCGGTGGCGCCGGTCAGGGCGGCCAAAGCGAGCAGCAGGGTACGCATTGCGGTTGTCTCCTCTATAAACACAGATGTAACGGGCTTTTTGCCGACGGCAAGGTTAGCCCCATGGTCCTCGCCTGTCAAAGCAAGTATTTGTATTGTTAATGCCGATAATTAATGCGGCAGCTTGTCTTTCAGGGCGCCATAGAGCCAGGTGCCATGCAAGGCGCCGGCGAGGACGGCGATGGCGCCGATGGAACCGGTGCCGACCAAGGCGAAAACCGGGCCGGGGCACAGCCCCACCACTCCCCAACCGAGGCCGAAGGTGAGGCCGCCGTATATGTAGTTTTTCCGCCCCGCCGGTTTCTCCGGGATCGCGATCGGTTGGCCGTCCAGTGTCTCGCGCTGGCGCGATCGCTTGATCATCTGCACACCGATGAAGCCGCAGGCGATGGCGGACAACATGACGCCGAAGAGGTGGAAATTCTGGAAATGGAACATCTCCTGGATGCGATACCACGAGGCCGCCTCGGCCTTGACCAGGACGAAGCCGAAGAGAGTGCCGGCGAGCAGATAGGGCAGGTAGCGGGTCATCGCAGCAGCAGGGGGGCGAGCACCCAGGACGAGAACAACCCCCCGGCGAAGATGCCCAGTACCGCGTAAAGTGATCCGAGTTGCAAGGTGGAGAGGCCGGTGATGGCATGGCCCGAGGTGCATCCCCCGGCATAGCGGGTGCCAAATCCGACCAGCACGCCGGCGGCGAACAGGAAGGTCAGGTTGCGCACGTTCGGATCGAACAATTCGGGTGGCGCGAATTCCCTCCCTGGCACGGCGAATCCCCAGGATTGCAGCATGGCCAGGGCGGCAGGCGTCAACTGGACCGGTTGCGGATTGGCAAACACGACGCCCGCCAGATAACCGCCGAGCATGGTGCCGATGACGAACACCAGGCTCCAGGTGTGCTCTTTCCAGTCGTACCTGAAAAAGTCCACCGCCACCTGGCGCGGTTGGGTGATGGCGCAAAGATGGCGCAGATTACTGGAGATGCCGAAGGAGCGGTTGCCGATCAACAACATCAGCGGCACCATCAGGCCGATCAACGGACCGGCGACATACCAGGGCCAGGGGGCACGCAAGCCAGCGAGCAATGTCTCCATCCGACTATATCTCCAGAAGGACCGGCATGACAGGCGCCCACAACCGTCTGCCCTCGGCCGCGATGAACCTCATTGTTTGTCCCCGGCGGGGGGCAGGCCGCTGACCACCAGTTCAAGGCGTTTGCGGATCTTGCCGGCCGTGACGGTGTCGGCGGCCGCTTCCGCACGCTTGAGTTCGACCCCGAGCCAGGCCAGTAGTGGCCGGCGCCAGCCTTGGCCGGAGGCGGTCTCGACCGCCGTGGCGAGGCCGGCGGGACCGATCCGGCCCGCCCGAAAGAGGACGCCGGCGGCGATCAGGCGGGAGACCGGATCCTCGATCCCGGGCAGTTTCGCGTCGCTGCCATCGGACAGTAGCGCGGCATACTGTTTGGGCAGGGCCTGTGTATCCAGACCCTGCCAGGCGCCCGCGAGAAAGGCGGCATAGGCCTTCTCCGCCGCGCCGGCGTCGTCCTGCAATGCCTCATAACCGGCACAGGGCTCGAATTCCAGGGCGGCGGCGCGAATGGCGCAGCGGGCCAGTTCAAGGCGCGCCACCAGGTCTGTCCGGCCGGTGCGGGCGGTCTCGGCGCGGGCCTTGGCGAAATTGAGTTCGGCCAGCTTGCCATTGCCGTCGAGATAATGTTTCTCGAAGGCGTCGAGGCCGCTCCGGGTGTTCAGCTTCCAGTCCGGGGGCGGCTGCGAACCGGCGCAGCCCGCCAGGGCCAGGAGGGCGATCAGGGCGAGGCGGGTCATGGCAGCTTCACCTCCACGTCGCGGGCGAATGGCCACTTGCGGTTGATTTCGTTGATGAGGTGATTGACCTTGGCCAAGCTGTCGTCCACCTGGGTGCGCAGGCCGGCCAGATCGACGCTGGCGGCCCTGGCCTCGACGGTGATGGCATTGACGTTGGCGGCGGCGCCCTGGGCCTCTTTGAGGATGGCGTCGGCCTTCTTCAGGCTCGCGCGCGTATCGCCGAGGATGGCGTTGACCTGGGTCACTGCCTTGTGCGTCTCATCCATCACCCCGCCCTGGCCGAAGACCCGCTGATCGGTCTGGGTCAGCAGCTTGTCGACCTTGAGGGACACGCCGTTGACCGAGCCGAGCAAGGTATTGGCCCGGTCTATGGCCTCGACCACCTTGCGGGCGTTGGCCGGCGAACCCAGCACGCCGCCCATGACGCCGTAATCGCCGGTCATGCGGCCGGTCACCTCGCGCACATGGGCGAGACTCTGATTGAGGCTGGAGTCGTCGCGGGTGATCGCCTCGACGTTGTTGAGGATTTCCTTCACCTTGGCGATGACCGCCGGTATTTCCTGGGCGGCATCGCCGGTGAACAACGGCCGCTCCGCGCCGGCGGGCAGGATGGGGTCGGACAGATTGGTGGAGAAGGCGCGGATACTGGCGCCGCCGACCAGCGATTTCTCCAGGGTGAAAACACTGCTCTGGCGCAGCCATTTGGCGTCTTTGAGGGGGATGGCCATTTCGATGCGCACCTTGCCCTGTTCGGTCAGATTCATGCGTTTGACCTGGCCGACCGGGAAGCCGGCAAAGGTCATGGTCATGCCGACACTGACTCCCTCGGCGTTCTCCGTCACCAGGGTCAGCGGCTGGCTGCGTTCGAAGGCGCCGCGCGCGTACATGACATAAAGCAGGAAAGCCAGCGCCAGGAGCAGGGTCAGTGCCAGCAGCAGCCCGACCTTGAATTCCAGGTTCTTGATCAACGGGGCGCGTACAGGGGCTCGTTCCATGGGTAGTCCAGGATCCAGCATTCGTTCAGCCTTTCCTGAAGCGCCTTGAGATTGGCATCGAGGAAGGGCGGGTAATGGGTGTCCGGCAACAGCAGGGCGGGACGGTCGATGACGATTATAGAGGGAGAGCGGATGATGGCGCGCAGTAGTTTGGCGATGAAGCGTTGCTCGCTGTCGAGATCCGGGTCGCGCTTGAAGGCGCAATCGGTACGGTTCACCCTGGCCAGCAGCCCCCAGGCCTGGTCGGCGGCCTGGTCATAGGCCATGTTCTGCCGGTATTGCGGCACGATGGCGATATTTTCCAGCACCGACAGATTGGCGCGCAGCGGCAGCTCCTCGGCCACCAGGGCCAGGTCCGAGTCATGCGCCGCGGCGACCAGCGCCCGCCGGGCGGCAGCATCGGCCACCCATTTCAGATGTACTTGAGGACTAATGAGATCACCTCGATCAGCATCAGGACGAAAAACAGCCGCACCATGCCGCGCAGCACCGAAATGGGGACGAAGAACAGCTTGGCCGGCGGCGCCGCCAGCCCTTCCGAGATCGGGATCACGGTCACCGCCAGGCCGAAGGCGAGCACCTTGGCCCAGAGCAATCCTATGGCTGGCGCATCGAAGATGTGGCCCATCACCCGGTTGAAGTCCGTCAGGCTGGAAGCCTGGAAGCCGTAGACCGCCAGGTAGGCGAGCGCCAGGGCGAAGGCGCTGGCCACGGCAGTGAGGGCGAGCACGGAGATGACGCCGCCGATCACGCGCGGAATGAACTCGAAGCGCATCGGGTCGACACCCGTCTCCGCCAGCGCCTGCATCTCATTGTGCACGATCATCAGCGCCACCTCGGTATTGATGGCCGCCCCCGAGCGCAGGCCGACGAAAAGGGCGGTGATGAGCGGCAGTATCTCCAGCGCCAGGATGCGCACCGAGGCCTCCAGGGCGTGTTCGGCCAGGCCATAATGGCGGGCCGTATCGACCACGATCTGGATGAGCACGAAGGACAACACCGCGGCGAACAGGGTGAAGCCCGGCAGTATCTGCCAGGCGGTGAAATAAATCTGCTTTTGCACCACCGAGCGGGTGGCGCTGTTGTAGGTGGCTGGGGTCAGCGCCTCGACCGTGGCGCCGGCGGCGAAGCGCAGCAGACGTTGCCAGCCTTGCAGCCAGGCGAGCAGGGCGGCGCCACGCCGGGTCAGGATAGCGGTGAACGCGTTCATGCCGGGCATGATACCGCCATGCCCGGCGGAGGGCCTATCATGCGCGCTGGCCATGCCGTGGAGAAAGGATCCCAGTGACCGACCCCGAATCCGACCTGTTGCAGCGTCTGCAACGCCTGGTTGAAGTGGGCATCGAGCTGTCCGCTGAACGCGACAGCAAGCGGGTGCTGGCCGACATCGTCGAGACGGCGATGGCCTTGACCTCTGCCGATGGCGGCACCCTCTACCTGGCACGGGACGGGCGGCTCTATTTCGAGATCATCCGTAACAGGTCGCTGGCGATCCGGCTGGGCGGTCCGGCCGGCGAGCGCCTCACCCTGGAGCCGGTGCCCTTGTCCCTCGCCGACGGCAGACCCAACCTCAATGCCGTGTCGGCGGCGGCGGCCAACCAGCGCCGCACCATCAATCTGGCCGACGTCTATGCCGACGATGAATTCGATTTCAGCGGGGCGCGCGCCTTCGACGCGGCCAACGGCTACCGTTCGCGATCGTTCCTGACCGTGCCGCTGATCGATCACGAAGACGAAATCATGGGGGTATTGCAGCTCGTCAATGCCCGGCACCCCGACACCGGCGCCAGCGTCGCCTTCGACCGCGACAGCCAGTACCTGGCCGAGGCGCTCGCCTCGCAGGCGGCCATCGTGCTCAACAAGCGGTTGCTGATCGACCGGCTGGAAGCGCTGTTCATCGCCTTCATCAAGGTGATCGACACCGCCCTCGACGAGAAATCGCCGTACACCCACGGCCATTGCCAGCGGGTTCCCATCATCACCATGCTCCTGGCCGAGGCCGCCAGCCGGACGCAGCGCGGCCCGCTCAAGGATTTCACCCTGACGGCGCCGATGCGGCGGGAACTGGAACTGGCGGCGCTGATGCACGATGCCGGCAAGATCTCGACGCCGGTGCACGTGGTGGACAAAGCGACCAAGCTGGAGACCCTGTTCGACCGCATCGCGCTCATCGATACCCGTTTCGAGGTGCTCAAGCGCGATGCCCGCCTACGCTGGCTGGAAGACCGGCTGGCCGGCTTGACCGCCGACACCGCCTGGCGCGACGAGCTGGCGGCCTGGCAGGCGCAGACGGACGCGGCGCTGGATGGCGAGCGCGCGTTTTTGCGCGCCGCCAATATCGGCGGCGAGAGCCTGTCCGCCGAGGCCATGCGCCGGGTGCGCGCCATTGCCGGGCGGCATCGCTGGCGCGACCCGGATGGCCGCGAGGCGCCCCTGTTGAGCGAGGAGGAGGCCGCCATGCTGTGCCTGGAACATGGCACGCTGGCGGACAGCGAGCGGGCCATCATCAACCGTCACATCGACATGACCCAGCGCATGCTGGAGGCCCTGCCCTGGCCCAAGCACCTGCGCCATGTGCCCGAATACGCCGGCGGCCATCATGAACGCATGGATGGCACGGGCTATCCGCGCGGGCTGAGGGGCGAAGAGATGTCGATCCCGGCGCGCATCCTCGCCATCGCCGACATCTTCGAGGCGCTGACCGCCCGCGATCGCCCCTACAAACCAGGCAAGAAACTGTCCGAGGCGCTGGCCATACTGGGGCGGATGAAACTCGATGGGCACATCGATCCCGCCTTGTTCGACGTCTTCATCCGCGAGAAGGTCTATCTCGACTATGCCGCCAACCATCTCCACCCGGAACAGAATGACGCCCCCGATGAGCGCGCCGTGCCGGGATACAATGCGGACCTGACCGACTGACCCGACGTCATGACCTTGCCCAAGTTCAAACTGCCCGCCATGGACCTGCGCCGCCGCCGCTTCGTCTACCAGTTTGCCGCCAGCCTGGCCCTGCTCGCCGTCCTGCTCGGCCACGCCGCCGGTCTCTACCACCTCGGCCTGCTGTCCAAGCTGGATGCGCTGCTCTACGACTACAAGGTGAGGCAATACCCGGTCGAGACGATGGACGACCGGGTCGTCATCGTCGATATCGACGAAAAGAGCCTGCGCGAGATCGGCCGCTGGCCCTGGCCCAGGGACAAGATGGCGCAGCTCACCGCCAACCTGTTCCAGCAATATGGCGTGGCGGCGGTGGGCTATGACATCGTCTTCGCCGAGCCGGACGTAAGCTCCGGCCTGCCTGTCCTGGAGCGGCTGGCGGCCGGCGATCTGGCCGGCGAGTCGGGTTTCGCCGCCACCCTGGAGCGCCTGCGGCCGCGACTGGACTATGACGCCCGCCTGGCCGAGGCGCTGGCGGCGGGCCCATCCGTGCTCGGTTTTTATTTCAACTTTGCCAGGGACGGTCAGGCCGGGGCCACCGGCCGCCTGCCAGCGGCGGTCTTGCCCTGCGCCGGGTTGCATCGGCAGGGCCTCCAGCCCTTGCTGGCATCGGGTTATAACGCCAACATCGCGCGCCTGCAGGACAAGGCCACCACGGCGGCCTTTTTCAACATGCAGGCCGATTTCGATGGCGTCGCCCGCCGTATGCCGCTACTCATCGAACATGACGGCCGCTGCTACGGCGCGCTCGCCTTGCTTTCCACCCAGCAGGCCATGGGCGGCGGCCCGCCGACCCTCGTCCCGGCCGCGGGCTGGCGGCCGCCGGCCCTGGCCTTCGACAACCTGCGGCTGCCGCTGACGGCCGAGGCCATGGCGCTGGTGCCTTATCGGCCGCCCGGCGCCTTCGCCTATGTGCCGGCCGCCGATGTCATCGCCGGACGGGCGCCGGCCGCCGTCCTCGAAGGGCGCGTGGTGCTGATCGGCTCCACCGCGCCGGGGATCATGGACCTCAGGGTGACGCCGGTCGCCAAGGCCTTTCCCGGCGTCGAGATTCACGCCAACCTGATCTCCGGCATCCTCGATGGCCGCATCAAGTGGGAGCCCGTGGGCGTCCGCCAGATCGAGATCGCCGCCATTCTGATACTGGGCCTGGTGCTGGCGGCGTTGTTGCCCAATGCGCCGCCGCTGTGGGCATCGCTCGCCACCTTGCTCGCGGTCGCCCTCGTCTTTGTCGGCGACCAGTATCTATGGCGGGTCTGGAACGCCAGCCTGCCCACCGCCGGCGTCCTCGCGGCCAGCCTCGGCCTGTTCATCATCAACATGTCCTGGGGGTTTTTCGTCGAGGCGCGCTCCAAGGCCCAGATCACCCGGCTGTTCGGCCAGTATGTGCCGCCCGAGCTGGTGGACGAGATGGCCAAGGATCCGGCCCGCTACAGCCTGCGCGGCGAATCCAGGGTGATGAGCGTGCTGTTCTCCGACATCGTCGGCTTCACCTCCATCTCCGAGAAACTGGAGGCCGCGCAGCTGGCCGAGATGCTCAACCTCTTCCTGTCGCACATGACCCGGCTCATCCAGCACAACCGCGGCACCATCGACAAATACATCGGCGACGCCATCATGGCCTTCTGGGGCGCGCCCATGAGCGACGCGCAGCACGCCCGCGACGCGGTGCTCACCGGCCTGGCCATGCAGGCCGCGCTCGACGCGCTCAACCCGGCGCTGAGAGAGCGCGGCTGGCCGGAGGTGCGGATAGGCGTCGGCGTCAACACCGGCCGCATGAGCGTCGGCAACATGGGTTCCGAATTCCGCATGGCCTACACCGTCATGGCCGATGCGGTGAATCTGGCCTCGCGCCTGGAGGCGCTCACCCGGCAATACGGCGTCGGCATCCTGGTCGGCGAGGCGACCCAGGCCGACTGCCCCGACATCGCCTTCATGCTGATCGACAAGGTCCGGGTCAAGGGCAAGGCGCAGCCGGTAGCCATCTACCAGCCGCTCGGCCTTGCCGCCGGGCTGGCCCCCGCTGTGCGGGAGCGCGCCGCCGCCTTCGAGGCGGCGCTGGCCGATTACCATGCCCGGCGCTGGGATGCGGCCGAGGCCAAGCTCTCGGCCCTAAACGCCAGTCAGCCCGGCAAGCTGTACGCGGTCTACCTGGAGCGGATCGCGCATTTCCGCGGCGAACCGCCGCCCGCCGACTGGGACGGGGCCTTCACCTACACCACCAAATAAGGCGTTCTTCATGCATATCCGGGTACTGGGATGTTCGGGCGGCATCGGCGGCGACCGCCACACCACCGCCTTCTTGCTGGACGAAGACATACTCGTCGACGCCGGTAGCGGCGTCACCCGTCTCGGCCTGGAGGCGATGCGCCGCATCGATCATGTCTTCCTCACCCATGCCCACCTGGACCACATCCTCACCCTGCCGACCCTGCTCGACAGCGTCGGCGTCGACAGGCCCGCTCCGTTGTGCCTGCACGCCATTCCCGAGGTGCTGGAGGCGCTGCGCCGGCACCTTTTCAACTGGGTCATCTGGCCCGATTTCAGCCGCGTGCCGGCGCCGGAGCGGCCGGCGCTGGTGTACGCGCCGCTTGCCATCGGCGAGGCGGTGCGTCTGGGCGAGCGGGAAATCACCGCCATCCCCGCCAATCACGGCCGCCCGGCGGTGGGCTACCGGCTGCGCGGCAGGGCCGGCAGTCTGATCTTTTCCGGCGACACCGCCAGCCACCCGGCGCTGTGGCGGATCGCCAACGACTGCGAGGATTTGCGTCATCTCGTGGTGGAAACCTCCTTCACCGACGGCCAACGCCACATTGCCGAATTGTCGCACCACTATTGCCCCGCCACCCTGCGGGCCGACCTGGCCGGGCTCAAGGCCGGGGTGGCGGTCTGGATCACCCACCTCAAGCCGGGCGGCGAGACCGCCATACTGCGCGAATTGAGCGCGCCCCCCACTCCCGCCTCCGGGCCGCAGGCACTGCGTCCCGACCAGGTTTTCGAGCTGTGAGCCGGTTTGCCGTGAGGCGGCCGCTGGGGCCTGGGCGCGTTCTTACGGCCAGGTTGTGGGCAGCCGGTTTGCCTGTTTGCGCACGAGCTTGTTTTGATTTAGATTGAAATAGCTTGTTTGGCCTTATTCCGCGGGAGGGGGGTGGAAAAGCGGCCGACAGGCTTTTTCGATGCCCGGCGCAAACGTCTCGAAGGCATAGTGGGGGCATCGGTCCATCCAATATCAACGAGAGAGGAATCGCAAAATGTCAGTTCCAGCCAAAGTCAAAGTCATCCTGGCTGCCCTGGCGGCCCTGTTGCCGTTCACGGCGGGCGCCGGGCCCTTGGCGGTAGGGGATCAGGCGGCCGCGGAGCCGCGGGTTATATTTCCCATCTTCCATACCCCTTTGGGCGATCTGGCCG
>JBBIVX010000026.1:0-27121 GCA_037439465.1 Hydrogenophilales bacterium
CCTACAATCACGAACGCCCGAACATGGCCTTGGGCGGCATCACCCCAAAACAGAAATTGGCCATGACACCGTGACCTCTACTTCTGGAGGCGATGGGAAATGGGGGGATTACCATGGCCAAGATGCAGATCCATTTCAAAATCCGCCACCCTTCGAAAAGTTAGTCGGTGACCTTGTCGGCGCGTACTCGCGCCGCATCAACATTCAGCAACGAATTGTGTACGAGGTCTTTATCGAAGAGAAAGTGGTTCGTGTCCTACGCATGTGGACTCACTTTGAGTGAGCAGAAAGGTCGGTTTCTAATTATTGCGAGGGTAGCTGATCATCGTGTTGTTGGTCTTGGTATTTGTTCTTTACGGCGGTATCCAGGCCTATGTCGCGTTCAACCTGGTGCGCGCTTATGGCTTGCGCCGGCGGGGTCGTTGGCGGATGGCGTGGCTGGCATTGCTGCTGACGCTGTTCCCGGTTTTGCTGTGGTGGCTGGAGCGTTGCATCGAGTGTCGTTGGCTGGTGGAGCCATTGGCCTGGCTGGTGTTTGTCTGGATGGGCTTTGCGTTTCTGTTTTTTTGGCTGGGGCTGGCGCGGGATGTGATTGCCAGTCTGGCTGGACGCTCACTTGGGGGTAAACGGGGCTTCTGGCTGGTGACGTTGGCAAGCTTGGGGCTATGTGTGCTTGGCATTCATTCCGCCTGGCATGTGCCCATACAGCAAGTGGTGATCCGCTCGCCCAGCCTGCCGGTGGGGCTTGCCGGTCTGCGCATCGTGCAGCTTTCGGATGTCCACCTTGGGGTGATGATGGGCCGTGCCCGGTTTATGGGAGTGCTTGATACGGTGCGTGCGCTACGCCCGGATATCATCGTTTCCACCGGTGACTTGGTCGATGCCGAGGCGCATCACCTCGATGGTATGTCGGAGGGGCTGGCCGCGCTGCATCCACGCTTCGGCAAATATGCCGTCACCGGTAACCATGAGCGCTACGCCGGCCTCGGCCAGGCCCTCGATTTTTACGCTCGCGCGGGTTTCAAAGTGCTGCGTGGCGTTGCCCTGGAGGTAGTGGCGGGCCTGCGCCTGGTCGGCGTCGATGATCCGGCCGTCGTGGCCGATCCGGCCATCGAACGGCGTCTGCTAGCCACCCGTCCTGCCGGCCATTTTGTGCTCCTGCTCAAGCACCGGCCACTCACGCTGGCGGGGTCGCAGTTCGATCTACAGCTTTCCGGTCATACCCATGGCGGCCAGCTATTTCCCTTTGGCTTTCTGGTGAGCCGGATTTATCCGCAGCTCGCGGGGCGGTATTCCCTGGAGAATGGCGGCGAACTTTATGTCAGTCGTGGTACTGGCACATGGGGACCGCCGATGCGGTTGCTGGCGCCGCCGGAAATCACCTTGATCGTGCTGGAAAAGGGTTGACGTGAAACGCGGGCAGCGAGACTACGGTGAGTTTCGACAGCCTGTTGGAGGGCGATGGCCTAGCCCCCGACTTCCCTCAGTATTTCCTTTACCAGGTTGACGCGAGCATCCAGACCTTCAGAAGCCCGTTCCACCCGTAGTTTGTCTTGACCCGCAAGTTTGTATTCGCGGCGGGTCTGGATGAGCTGGATGAGGCGTGCCGGGTTGATGGGTGGATTGGCGACGAAATGCAGGCTTACGGCTTTATCGCCGGCATTGAGCTTGGCAATGCCAAGGGCTGTGGTGGCGAGCCGTAAACGGTGGACCTCTAACAGGGCACGGGCGGGTTCTGGTGGCAGACCAAAACGATCGATGAGCTCTTCTTCCAACGCTTGCAGCGTCTCCTGGCTGGTGCAACTGGCCAGCCGTTTATAGAGCACCAGCCGCTCATGCACATCGCCGCAATAGTCCTCCGGCAGGCGGGCGGGAACATGCAGGTTGATTTCGGTGGTCACGGCCAGTGGCGCTCCCATGTCTGGCTCCCGCCCGTCTTTGAGTGATTTGATAGCTGCCGACAGCATCTCATTGAAAAAATTGAAGCCAACTTCCTGCATCTCACCGCTTTGCGACTCGCCGAGTACCTCGCCGGCGCCCCGGATTTCAAGGTCGTGCATGGCCAGGTAAAAGCCGGAGCCGAGTTCTTCCATCGACTGTATTGCCTCCAGTCGCCGGCCGGCGGCGGCAGTGATCTTCGCCCCGTCGGCGGGCGTCAGGAGATAGGCGTAGGCCTGGTGATGCGAGCGGCCGACGCGGCCACGCAACTGGTGCAACTGGGCGAGGCCAAACTTTTCGGCGCGATTGATGAGGATGGTGTTGGCGCTGGGGACGTCGATACCGGTCTCGATGATGGTGGTGCACAACAGCAGATTGAAGCGTTGGTGGTGAAAGTCGCGCATTACATGTTCCAGTTCGCGCTCGTGCATCTGCCCATGCGCCACCTGGATGCGGGCCTCGGGCAGCAGCTTGGTCAGTGTTGCACGCATGGCCTCGATGCTTTCCACCTCGTTGTGTAGGAAATAGACCTGTCCGCCACGTTTCAATTCGCGCAGTACCGCTTCGCGGATTTGGCCTTCGGAATAGGGCTGCACGAAGGTTTTGATGGCCAAGCGTTTCTGCGGGGCGGTGGCAATGACCGAAAAATCGCGTAGGCCTTCCAGCGACATGGCGAGAGTACGTGGGATGGGGGTGGCGGTGAGGGTGAGCACATCGACCTCGGCCCGCAGTGCCTTGAGCTGTTCCTTTTGCCGCACGCCGAAACGGTGTTCCTCATCGATGATCACCAGCCCCAGATTTTTGAAGCGCATGTCCTGTTGCAACAATTTGTGGGTGCCAATGACGATGTCTATGCGCCCGATCCTGGCCCCTTCCAGGGCGGCGGCGACTTCCTTCTGGGTGCGGAAGCGGGACAGCTCGGCCAGCCTGACAGGCAGGTCGGCGAAGCGATCGGAGAAGGTTTGGAAGTGCTGCTCTGCCAACAGGGTGGTAGGGCAGAGCACCGCCACCTGCTTGCCGTCGGCCACCGCGACGTAGGCGGCGCGCAGGGCCACCTCGGTCTTGCCGAAACCAACGTCGCCGCATACCAGCCGGTCCATCGCCTTGCCGGAGCTCATGTCGGCCACCACCGCCTCGATGGCGGCTAACTGGTCGGGCGTTTCCTCGAACTCGAAGCCCGCGGCGAAGGCGTCGAGACCATGCTTGTCCACTGTAAAGAGGGTGCCGGCGCGGGCTGCCCGCTGGGCATAGAGGTTGAGCAGCTCGGCCGCCGTGTCGCGGGCTTTTTCCATGGCCCGCTTGCGGGCCTTCTCCCATTGACCGCTGCCCAGTCTAAATAGCGGTGCGTTATCCGGGTCGCCGCCCAGATAACGGCCGATGAGCTGGAGCTGGGCTACCGGCACATAGAGCTTGTCGCCGCCGGCAAACTCCAGGGTGAGAAATTCCTCCTCGCCGTCGCCCATGTCCATGCCGGTGAGGCCCAGGTAGCGGCCGATGCCGTGCTGGATGTGTACCACCGGGTCGCCGATCTTCAGTTCGGACAAATCGCGCAGCAGCCCCTCCACCTGAGTCTGCCTGCCAGCGCGGGCGCCAGTGGTGATGGGAGTGCGGGCGTACAGTTCGGTCTCGGTGAGTACCGCCAATTTCGTCGCCAGGTCAACGAAACCGGCGGCCAGAGGACCGGTGCTCAAGAGGAAGGCGCCGGCAGCGGGCGCCGTCTCGGAGGTGGGCCAGCCTTGCAGTAATTGCGGCCGAAGGCCATATTCGGCCAGGGCATTGGCAATGGTTTCGCGGCGGCCGAGCGACTCCGCCAGCAGCAGGGTGGTGCCGGCAAAGCCGGCCAGGTGTGTCTTCAGGGCGGCATAAGGGTCGTCGGCGCGACGGTCGATTTGCACCAAAGGCGGGGCAGAGTAGGCCTTCCGACCTTCGCTGCTGGCCTCGGCAGCGGTCATTTCCCAGCGGGGGTGGGTTTTTAGCCGCCCAAAGAAACGGTCAGGTGGTAGGAACAGTGCCTCTGGAGGGAGCAAAGGCCGGTTGGGGTCGCCGGCCAACAGGCGGTGGCGGCTCTGCGTGTCGCGCCAGAATCCCTCGACGGCTGCCTTGATGTCGCCATGCAGGACCATTGTCGTGTCTTCAGGCAGATAGTCGAACAGGGTGGCGGTGGCGTCGAAAAAAAGCGGCAGGTAATACTCCACCCCCGCCGGCGCGAGGCCATTGGAGACATCCTTGTAGAGATGGCTACGGGAGGGGTCGCCCTCGAAATGGTCGCGGAAAGCCTGGCGGAAATGGGTAATGCCGGCGGTATCGAGAGGAAATTCGCGGGCCGGTAATAGATGAATGTCGTTGACCTTGTATAGGGTGCGTTGGCTGTCAGGGTCGAAGGCGCGCAGGCTCTCGATTTCGTCATCGAACAGTTCGATGCGCAAGGGCAGGGCCGAACCCATGGGAAAGATATCGAGCAGGCCGCCGCGCATGGCAAACTCGCCCGGCGTCAGCACCTGATTGACGTGGCTGTAGCCGGCCTCGGTGAGCCGTGCGCGAAAGGCCTCGGCCTCCAGTCGATCGCCTTGCTTGAAGAGAAAGGCGTGGGCAGCAAGAAAGGTGGCGGGCGGCAGGCGCTGCAGGGCGGTCGCCGCCGGGGTGACCAGTATATCGAGACGTTTTTCCGCGCACCTCCAGAGCGCAGCCAGGCGGTCGGAAATCAGGTCCGGGTGGGGCGAGATGGGGTCGTAGGGCAGGGTCTCCCAATCAGGAAAGAGGACCACCGACAGGGCCGGCGCGAACCAGGCGATCTCTTCCTGCAGGCGAGCGGCATCGTGGGCGGTTGCGGTCAGTATCAACAGGCGCGCCTGGCTGGCGAGTCTCGCCAGTGCCAGGGCATCCGAAGATCCTGGAGGGCGCGGTAGTCGGCGACGCTGGCCAGTGGGCGGCGTGTGGGTGTGGTCGGGCATCAGGGGAGCGTAATGGATCGAGCGTGACGATAGGCGAGAAAAAGGCGTGACCAAAACCGCTGTTTATGTCACGCCTTTATTGTCGCCTGCTGTGCCTTTGCCGTCACGTACCGGCAGCTGGCAAGGCCTGGTTACGCTTTGCCATCATCTCTTCCATGATTGAGCCGCAGATGACCGATAGGGCAAGGTAGAGTTTGCCGGCGGGAACGAGCAGAGTGGAAGGCCGGGACATGCGCGCACCCGGCAGGCGCTTGAGCAGACTTGGAAAGTCATAGCGGCTGCGGTCGCGGAAATGGATCACCAGGGCGGACTCGTCCGGGCTGGGCACGTCGCGCGCGATGAAGGGGTTGGAGGTATCCACCAGGGGGATACGCTGTATGTTGATGTCGGTGAGGGCGAACTGGGGGACGATGTAATGAATGTAATCGTCCAGCCGTCGCTGTATGGTTTCGACCGATTCCGCCTCCGAGCAATATCCCTTGACGCAGTCACGATGGATTTTTTGTATCCATTCCAGATTGATCGCGGGGGCCACGCCGATCAAGAGATCGACATGACGGGCGATGTCGATGCCTGGCTGCCGTTTGCGGCGATCGATCGCCGCCGGAAAGGTCGAGCCATCGGTGCGACGCCGGGTCCAGGTCTCGGCCTTGACGCCGCCATGCGGTCCTTCATAGAACAGTACGTCGCTGCCGGCAGACAGGGGACGCCAGGCGGTGAATTCGCCGGGCAGCACGCCCAACTCGCAGGCATGATCGGCATTGTGGGCGTAATCGCGCACAATGCCGTTGCCGGTGCGGCCGTAGGTCTCGAACAGGGCTTCGAGTTCGGTGAAATGATTGCATTCGGGACCAAACCAGGAAATATGGCGGCGGCTGTTGCGTGCTTCATCCAGGAGGGCGGCGAACTGTCGCTCGGTGTAACGGCGGAAGGCGTCGCCATGAACCAGGACTGGCTTGATCTTGAGGCGACGGAATATATCCTTGAAGGCATGGCGGATGGTGGAAAGCCCGGCGCCGGAGGAGCCGGTGACGGCGATGACAGGATGCTGCGCGGACATGCTCAAAGTCCTCCCCAGGACGCAATGAAGAGAGTGTAGTCCGTTGTGGCCGGCAGGGGAAAT
The DNA here is from genome assembly GCA_037439465.1 of Hydrogenophilales bacterium. Taxonomy (GTDB): domain Bacteria; phylum Pseudomonadota; class Gammaproteobacteria; order Burkholderiales; family Thiobacillaceae; genus Parasulfuritortus. Next base: position 6,013 of record JBBIVX010000026.1, read on the forward strand.
CTCATCCGGCCGTCACCTCGTTCATGTGCTGCAGACGCTGGCAAAGCGTACCGATGATGCGGCGGGAGAGTGGCGCGGAATATCGCATCAGCTCTTCCAGTATCGCCGGCGGCAACACCAGGGCCACCACCTCCTCCGTCGCCACCACCGTGGCGGTACGGGCCTCGCCCAAGAGATAGGCCATCTCGCCGAAGAGCTGACCTTGCTCGATGTGGCCGAGACGCTTTTGCTGATCGTTGATTTGCTTGAAGAGCTCGACCTGGCCACTGTAGAGAAAGAAGGCGCTGTCACCGCTGTCACCTTCCGCAATCAGCGTGTCACCGGGCGCATAGCGCTGTCCATATTTTTCCACGAGGCGGTTGCAGCGTCCGAAGACGTAGGCTTCGAGAGGGTTTCCCCCCTTGTTGCCGAGAAACAGTTTTTCCAGTGCGGCCACATCCACCTGGGACAAGGCATAGAGACATTGGGCCCAGAAATAAAATATCAGGCAGGCGAAATAGGTGCCGATGAGGATGAACACCACACCGCCGAGGGCGCCATAAACCGCACGGTATTTTCCCAGTGAAAAAAAATAACCGAAGCCAGCGGTGAGCGCCACAAGCGTCATGGCGGCGATAAAGGCCGTCAGCGCCGCCTGACGAGGCGAGGGGTGGCGCAGCGGCAGCCGCCAGTAGGCGGTAAAGATCAACCCCCAGGTTGTCAGCATGGCGAGGCCGAAGCTGATGCCGTGCAGCACGCCGGCACCGGCCGCGCCCAGTAGTTCGGAGTGGACCAGGAAACGCAGTACGCCTTCGGCCAGGACGGCCAGAAGCACCAGCAGAAAGGTGAGGGGGATGACGACGAGGGGCAAAGCCCAGGAGATCACGAAGCGACGTTTCCAGTCCGTGGGGAAGATCACCCGGAAGGCGCTTTGCACCGCGTTGACCAGGCCGCGCGACGAAAGCAGCAGGGTCATGATGCCAACGCTGCCCATGGCCACTTTGGCGCCACTGGGGATGAAGCCCATCGCCATCAGGTCGTCCAGATGAAATTGCTCATAAAAGGCCGACAGCAGGATGGCGGCGAGATTGGAGGACTCGGCCTGCCGGGCCAGCCACTGGATCGCGTAGCTCACCAGCAGGACGAGCGGCGCGGCTGAAAGCAGAAAGTAGAAGGAGGTTGCCGCGGCATGGTTCATGAGTTCGTTCTTCATGAACAGCCGCCAGGTGGTGTAGGCCACCTGCAGCAGCCAATCGAGAGAATTTTGTCGGGTCTGGGCGTTCGCCATGAGTGCGATTATGCGTTCAAAATAGAGCGGCGGTACAAGGGAGGTAAAATGCGCCTGATCCCTCTACACCTCAGGAAAACAGCATGTCGCTCATCCGCCCCTTCGCCGCCCTCCGACCCGCTCCCGGCCGCGCCCAGGAGGTTATCGCCCCACCTTATGACGTGCTCAATACCGAGGAGGCGCGGGCCTTGACGGAAAAACGACCCTGGAGTTTTCTGCACATTTCCAAGCCGGAGATCGATTTGCCCATCGATACCGACCCTTATGCGCCGGCCGTTTATGCCAAGGCAGCGGAAAACCTGAACAAGATGCTCGCGGCCGATGTTCTCAAACAGGATGAGGCGCCTTTTTATTACGCCTATCGCCTCATCATGGCCGAGCATGTGCAGACGGGCCTGGTGGCGGTGGCCAGCGTTGCCGCTTACGACAGCAACCGCATTCGTAAACATGAATTCACGCGCCCCGACAAGGAAGATGATCGGGTACGGCAGATTGAGGCGCTCAATGCCCAGACCGGCCCGGTGCTCTTGGCTTACCCCCATGCCCCCGAGGTGGACAGTCTGCTGGCCGCCGCCACCCAGACGGTCCCTGATGCCGATGCCACCGCCGAATCCGGCGTCCGCCATACCCTCTGGGTCATCCGGGACAGGGCGTTACTGGCGCGTTTGACCGGTTTGTTCGAGGCCATGCCTGCCCTCTATATCGCCGACGGCCACCATCGTTCCGCCGCGGCCAGCCGTGTGTGCGCGGCCCGCAAGGCGGCGAACGCCGGGCATGACGGGACTGAGCCCTACAACTATTTTTTGGCGGTGATCTTCCCGGACCATCAGATGAAGATCCTGGATTACAACCGGCTCGTCAAGGACCTCAACGGTCTGACCGAGGCGGAATTTCTGCACCGTCTCGCCGAGAGCTTCACGCTGGAGGAGAGCCACGAACCGGTCAAGCCGGCTCAGCCCAGGGAGTTTGGTCTATATCTCGGGGGCAAGTGGCGTCGGCTGCATATCCACCCCAGTCTGGTGCCCACCGATCCCGTCGATCGGCTCGATGTCAGTTTGCTGCAAAACTATCTGATCGGGCCGGTACTCGGTATTGCCGACCCGCGACGTGACAAGCGCATCGACTTCGTTGGTGGAATCCGCGGCCTTGCCGAGCTGGAAAGACGAGTGGATTCAGGCGAGATGGCCCTGGCCCTTGCCATGCATCCCACCCACATGGAACATCTGATGGCCGTGGCCGATGCCCATGCGATCATGCCGCCCAAATCGACCTGGTTCGAGCCCAAGCTGGCCGACGGCATGGCTTCGCATATTCTCAAATGAAAACATGCGGTCACGGCGTCATCCAGTCGCGAGTGCCAATTCAACGCGCCCCGCACCCTGAAAGAACGCTGCAGCGAGACGCCGCACCAGGCATGCCGCACGCCTGGGAGTGCCGTCTATCGCCGGCGGCGGCCTGAGCGCACGCGGCTCTGCCGCACCGTACAGAACCATCTGGCCACCGAGACGGCACAGCGCGATGACGGCGCCGGAGGTGGTGTTCCCGGCGTCACTGAGCGGGAATTTCGCCGCCACCTTGAGTGCGGCATTCTCGCCCATGGCTTTGCCCGCGCCCGTTGCGCTGACTGCGGCCATGACTTCCAGATCGCGTATTCCTGCAAGGGGCGTGGCATCTGTCCGTCCTGCGCCACCCGGCGCATGGTGGAAACCGCCGCGCATCTCGCCCTGCGCGTCATCCCGCGCCTGCCGGTGCGGCAATGGGTGTTGTCGGTACCCAAGCGGCTGCGTTATCACCGGGAGCACGGCCCAGCCTTCCAGAACACCGCGCTGCACTGCTTTCTGGGCGCCATCGAACGGACCTTGCGGCAAGCCAGTCCGAGCGCCAACGCCAAGTCCCGCTTGGGCGGCATCGTTTTCATTCACCGATTTGGCGTCTTGCTCAAACCACATCTGCACTTTTACTGCATCGTCATTGAGGGTGTGTTTGACGCCGATGCGAGCGGTGGGATGGTGTTCCACGAGGCCAGCGGTCTCGACGCAGCCGCCGCCCAGAGCACGAGCTTCAGGTGGCGGATTGAAAACTCGACCAGCGAGAACTTCATGTCATTTTTCCACTTCAGAAGCGGCGCCAGAGCCAGTACTTCTCATAGAGCACCTTGCCTAGGTGCCAAAGCGGGTTGGGGAAGCGCAGGCGCACCTGCGGCACGGGCTCGGCGTAGAAGTTGCCGCTGCCCACGCCCGCCATGTCGCCGCCGGTCTCGACGAAGCAGAAACCGTAGCCGTCGAAGCGCCCCGGCTCGCCCTTGCCCGTCCAGGCATGGGCGATTTGCTGCGCCACCGCCTCGGCCTGGCCGTGGGCGAACACGCCGGCCTTGGGCAGCGGCTTGCCCATCGCCAGCGGAACAGCCGTGACGTCGCCGATGGCCCATACGCCGGGGAACTTCGTCTCCATCGTCCGGCGATCCTTCACGGGAATCCAGCCGGCCTCATTGACGAGCCCCGATTCGCGCACGGCCGCCGGCGCGCGGTGCGGCGGCACGTAGAGCAGAAGATCGAAGGCGGCGGCCTGGCCGTCGGCGAAATGCAGCGTGCCTTTTTCGACCTTCGCCACCTGGCGCCCCGGGAAGTAGGCGATGCCCTTGCGTTCCAGCATCGTCCGTATCTGCCCGCCCGCCACGGGGCCGGCCACCGGCATCGGCTGCGGCTCGGCGGCGAAGAACTCCATCGTCGTCCGGCCGCGCACGCCGCGTTTTTTCAGGAACCCCTCCACGAGCATCGCCGCCTCGTAGGGCGCGGCCGGGCACTTGTAGGCCGGCGTCGCGGTCAGCACCGCGATGCGCCCGCCCCCGAACGATTCGAGCGCTCGGCGGATGGATTCTGCGCCCTCCAGCGTGTAAATGTTCAGGCCGTTTTCGGCCAGTCCCGGCACGTACTGCGGCGCGTATTCGGCGCCCAGCGCGATCACCATCGCGTCGGCCGCGATCGTCCTGCCGTCGATCTCGGCCTCGCGTCGCTGCGGGTCGATGCGAGTGACGCTGCCGTGCACGAGCTCCACGCCGCGCGCCGCCAGCCGGTCCAGCGGCCGCGTGAAGTCCGCAGGCGCACGATCGCCCACCATCATCCACAGCAGGGAGGGCGGAAAGAAATGCCGGTCGGCGCGATCCACCGCGATGACCCGGTCTTCGGGAGGCAGGAGCTTGCGAAGCGTCTCGGCCGCGACCAGCCCCCCCAGGCCGGCGCCGAGTACGAGGACGGTGCGCATGGTCAGAAGGTCAGCACTTTGTCGCTGTCGACAACCCATTCCGCCAGCTTGGCCATGGTCGACTTGTTGGCCCCCGCGAAGTAGGGCTTGTTCTTGTGGATGCCGCAGCGCGACATGCAGGTGCCGCAGACCTCTGCCTGCACGCCGTGGGCGATCAGCTCGCGAAGCATCCCGGAGAGGTCCTGGTCGTAGGCTTCCGGCGGCGCGCATTCGTCGCGGGCCATATCCACCGCGTCGTTCATCAAAAAGATGCGCACTTCCTGTTTGGCTTCGCGCAGCTTGGTGGCCAAGCGCAGGCCGTTCCATGTAACATCGGTGCCGTCATAAGGGGCGTGGTTGAAGATAAAGAGGATTTTCATGTCGCATGTCTCCCGCCCGTGAATAATTGACAACTGTTTCGTAGATTAGTTGAATAGTTGAAATGAGTCAATCGCCCAATTTCAAGATGGAGGTCTTCGGCCAGCTGGCCCGCATCGCGCATGCGCTCTCGGCGCCCGGCCGGCTCGCGCTTCTTGAGCTCGTAGCCCAGGGCGAGCGCAGCGTGGACGACCTTGCCCGCATGACGGGCATGTCCATGGCCAACGCCTCCAAGCATCTGGCGGAACTGCGCCAGGCCGGGCTGGTGCGCGGCCGCAAGGAGGGTTTGCACGTGTTCAACACGGTGGCTGGGCCGGACGTGGTGGCCCTGGTTGCGGCCCTGCGCCAGGTGGGCGAGGCGCGCAACGCCGAGGTGAGCCAGCTCATCCGGGCCTTCGTGACCTCGCGCGACGAGCTGGAGCCGATTCCCGCGGACGAACTGCTCGACCGCGTGAAGCAGGGCCTGGTCACGGTGCTCGACGTGCGCCCGCCCGAGGAATTCGCTGCCGGCCACCTGCCCGGCGCGATCAACATCCCGCCCGAACATCTCGCCGAGGCCATTGGCCAGGTATGCAACAGGCGGTCGAAGACGCGGGAGATCGTCGCTTACTGCCGCGGCCCCTACTGCCTGTTCTCGGTGGAGGCGGTCGTGCTGCTCCGCAAGAAAGGCTGCAAGGTGCGCCGGCTGGAGGATGGCTTCCCTGAGTGGAAGGCGGCGGGGCTGCCGGTGGAAGTCTGAGGAAGGGATCGCGCGCCGCCATGCGCCGGCTTTTCGCGACCCCGCCCCGGACGTTCGCCACCGTCAGCCTCGTGCTGATCGTCGCGACGCTGCTCGCGACGAGCTTCACGCAGTCGCGTTTCTTCCGTGAGGCGGTGATCGTGGGCGGCATGGTGCGTGCGCTGGCGCTCAGCGAGCTGGTCGCGGAGGATATGGAACACTATGGGCAGCCATCCTCCAGTTGTTCAGCTATGATTTAGGCAACGACAGCCGCTTGGCCACTTCCGCAACCGACAAGCCGTTTTTCTGGTAGGTGCGTACGGCCCGCTCCCTGAATTCCGGGCTGTATTCGGTCTTCGGCAATTTCTCCATCTCCACCCTTCGTTTCTCGTCACATTTTACGAAACGTTGGACGCTTCGAAATTCAGCTTACGTCAACTCCGGCCATGGCTTGTTGCCGACAGTCCATGCAGAGTTCCATCAATCGCGCACGCTCACCTTGGAACATCGGATGGTCGGCCATCATGGCGCGGCTGCGTGCGATCATGGCCTGGGTGGCGAAGGGTTTGCCGCAGACGGCGCAGGCAAACATCATGGCTTCGGCGATGACTTTTGGTGTCGAACGCGCCGAGGGTGAGACCAGTAGACGTGGTTTGAGATGCACAGCCTTTTCTGGGCAGACATTGACACACAAGCCGCATTGCACGCAGGAGGCCTCGGTGAAAGCGAGTTGGTTGGTGGCGCCTGGGTGGGCGAGTGCTCCGGTTGGACAGACTCTGAGGCAGGCGGCACACAAGGTGCAGCGTTCACGATCGATCTCGACCGCGCCCAGGGGCGAGCCGGCAGGCAGTGGAATTTCGATGGTGTCTGTCTGCCCGAGCAAGGCTGCCAATGCGGCGTTGAGCAAGGCCAGCTTATTATCTGACTTGAATAGACGAGCCTGGGGGCGCTCAGGCAACAGGGGTATCCCGGTTAATTCCTTTGGCGTTTCGGCCCGACCAATGGCGGCAGCGAATCCAAGGCCCTGCAACAATGACTGGGCGGTGGCGATCTGATCTGAAAGGGCGGCTTGGGCGGCTTCTGGCACATCACCATAGGCGATGGCGATGCGGCGGCTGCCGATTGCCAGTGCGGCCAGCCAGAATTCGAGTCCCAGACTGGCGGGCTTGTCCGTAGACAGCGCTAACCAACCGGCCGGGGCCGCGTTTGCAATCTCCGAGCGGACTATCCACACGCCGGTTGAGTGCGTAGGCAAGGCGAGTCGTTCATTCAGTTCTGCCAATCGTTCGGAAACATCGGGGTGTAACAAGCGCACGGCGCCTGTTGGGCAGACAAGGGTACAGGATCCACAGCCCTGACATAGGTTTGCTTCAATGTGTACGGCCTCTTTGCCAGGGCTGATCGCGCCCGCCGCGCACACCGACAGACAGGCCGAGCAGCCTGCGATGCCTTGCCTGGAATGGGCGCATAGGCTTTCTTCAAAACTGAAATAGCGGGGTTTTTCATAGCCGTCGCGAGTTCGGCGGACGATTTCCAGTATGGCTTGTTTGAAGGCTGTGAAGTCATCGGCTGGCAGTTGGTAATAGCCCGGCGTCTGTGCCTTTCGGCTGCCGCCGGTGAAGTCGAGCACCCAATCGAAATGGCCATCTTCATGGCACGACAGCGGAGCCAGATCGACCGGACCGCGGTTGGATTCCATACGTGCAGAAAAAGCTCCCATCCAACCGCTTACTTCCGCCAGACTGCCGGCCAGGGCGCGCTGTCCGGCAGCGATGCGCTCTATGTCTCCGGGTGCGGTACAGAACAGTGCCGTACGCAGTCCGGCGACGTGCACGGCTTCCTGCCGTTTTTGTAGCAATTCGGCCGGGCCGATCAGCAGAATGCAGTCGCCTGGGCGATACAACACCGTTTCGCTCATGCCCGCCCCGTTTGTAACTCGACGAGTTCATGCATGGCCTGCGCCAACGAAACCTCGACCAAACCTGCCAAGGCATGGAATAGCGGCTCGTGCGCCTGCTCTGCGACGGCCTTGGCCCATTGTGGCGCCCAGGCCGCCAGATGCTGCTCCAGGAAATCGTGTTGCTGCGCCAGACGATTGATTGCGGCGTCCTCGTCGCCGGCCTGCCAGGCTTCCATTTCACGCAGGGCCAGAAGGGAAATGAATTTGAGCTCGACGGCGAGATGGTCCTGCGGCCCCGCGGATAGATCGATGTCGGCGAAGCCGGCGGTTTGGTAGGCCCCTATCACCGCAACGGTACTTTCACCCATCAGCCTGCTTTCGCGCCAAACGGATTCGAACGGCGGTGGCGGTCCAATGCCTTCCTGCATCCCGGAAAAAAGTCGGGTGTATTCAATGCTCAGGATGTCGACTGTGCCTGACGCTGGCTTGCTCCTGGCCAGGGCCTGCCAGGCCACATCCATGTCATCCGGTTCGGGAGGCGTAGTGCCAGGATCAGGCAGTGAGGCGATACGCTCGGCGTTCGGAGGGCTCAGGAACCACTCGGCCAACCACCAAAAAAAACGGCTTCGGTCTTCCGCCAAAGCCGCATAGTCGATTTTAGTCATAAGCTGACTTCGTAGTCTGGACTCCATCAGCTTACCCCACCCTGGAGGGCGGGGTAAGGTTGATCATTGTTTATTGTAAAACACAGTGGCGACGTTACCCTCTGAGTGGCAGCCGATACATTTCGCAGGTTCGACAGCCTTTGTCTTCTCGCCATCCACTGTTTTAGGAAACTCATCCTTGCTTAGGTTGAGATAGCTATCGGGATAAGCATCGTGGGTGTGACAGCCTTTGCATTTCATACCCAGAATTTCGTTATGGATCTTGTGATAACGGCCTTCCTCGGTGAGGGAATATTCCTTGCCCACATTAATAGTACCGGCACGGATATCCCCGGCGGCCTTGATTAGCAGCTTGGGCGGCTTGTCTTCCGCCATGGTTACGGTGGCGAAGGCGGAAATGGCGGTGGCCAGGAACAGAACTTTTTTCATTTCAGTATTCTCCCCCGTTGAGGACGTAATAGACCTGTGGCATGGTGCCGAAAGCCTTCTTCAATTGCGTGGCCTTCTTTCTGGCAATGTAGGTCGAGACGTTGCTGGTGGGATCGTCAATGTCACCGAAGAGGCGTGCCTGTACCGGGCAGACCAGATCGCAGGTAGGGGTGAAGTCCGGCGTCTTGCCAATCTCGTTCACGCGGCCGGCGGCTATGGCCTTTTCCAGCTTGTGCCAGCAGAAGGTGCATTTTTCTACCGTCCTGGCCTTCTTGCGATGCAGGGGCGAGAGATTGCCCATCTGTTCGTAAGCGGTCTTTTCGGCGCCGGGGTATAGCTGTTCCACTTTGGCGCCGTTAAGTTGCGGTACGCCGTAGGGACAGGTGGTGGCGCAATAGCCGCAGCCCACGCACTTGTCGTAATCCACCAACACCACGCCGAACTCGTTTTTGCTGATCGCCTTGAACCCGGCGGCATCGCAAGCCGCCTTGCAGGATGGGTGCTCGCAATGCATGCAGTTCATGGTGACGAAGTTGCGGGCCGTATTGGGATAGTGGCCGGTTTCATATTCCACCATCACATTCCAGGGGGATTCCGGCGTGAAGTGGTTCTCTACTGCACAGGCCGCCACGCAGGAGCGGCAGCCGAAGCAGCGTTCAGTGTCGATGACGCGAACAAACTTTGCCATGGTGTCTTCTCCTTAGGCCTTGTAGAGCTTGACTTTGGTGTCGTTGAAGGAATTCATGCCGGCGATGCGGTCGGGATGCAACTCCAACACATTGTTGATCCACGTGCCCTTCTTGGCGTTATCGGGGAAACCCAGACTCCAGTGGCCATGGTGGTAGGACACGGCGATGGTGTCGGGGCGGATGCCCTGAGTCAGCTTGGCCTTGCCTTTTGCCTTGCCTACCCGGCTTTCCACCACGACCGTATCACCGTTACGGATGCCCAAGCCCTTGGCGGTATCAGCGTTGACGGCGATGAAGTTGGCCTGGGTGTCGGCGCCGAGTGCGTTGAGGATCGGGTTCTGGGCGGTGTTGCCGGACTGGTTGCGATACATCCGCTTGTGGGTGATGAGGTAGAGCGGGTAGCCCTCGGCCTCGCGGTGAGGTGTCGGGAAGGCATGATCCTTGAGCGGGATGGGCGAATAGGCTACTTTGAACTGCGCCAGGTCGATATTGCTGATGTGATTGGCCTTCACCGTCTTCTCAACGTTGGCGTAACTGTCCACCAGATGATCCGCGTAAAGCTTCATGCGGGTCTTGCCGAGGCCCTTGCAGTTCGCCTCGACGCTGTGCAGATAGCGGTCGTGGGCCGATATGTTTTTGCCGACGAAGGCGTGCTCCAGCGCGTATTCGAACGGCTTGCCGACCTTGTCCGCCCACAGCACCTCGACCATTTCCCGCGAGGTGTAGTCGCGGCCTTTCTCGAACTTGACCTTCTTCAGCCCCCACTTGCCATTCAACTGCTCCACGTAGGCGTCGCGCAGACCCAGTCGTTTGGCCAGTTCCCACAGGATGGTCATGGCGTCATAAGGGAGGTTGTAGACATTGGCCATTGGCTGACGGATGGCGGAGTGTTTGGTTCCAGGCGTGGAACGGGTGGGCGAGAAATGCCAGGATTCGAGGTAGGTCAGGTCCGGCAGCACGATGTCGGCGAACTGGCAGGTCTCGGTGTTGACGATATCTATGGCGACGTTGAAGGTCTTCTTCATGCCATCCTGCTGTTTCATCGCGTCAGAGGTGGAGAAGGGCCGGTTGGTGGCGAAGAAAATCTGCATTTCCGGCTGATAGGGAAGGCCGTAAGCCTTGGGATCGTTCACCGTGTATTGCACTTGCTGACAGCATTCGTGGGTGGCGTGCGGGTAGTAAACACTCTTCGCCAGATCCGCGCGCTTGGGCGGGTACTCGCACTTGGAGGGCTCCAGGAACTCAGGATGGCCCATGGCGTGGTTGAGCAACAGGCCGCCCACCGCATCGGGGCTCCCTATCAGCATGTTGAGAATGAGGTTGGCGCGGTTGTTCTGCACGCCGAATTCCTTGGCCGACAGGCCGCGGAACGTGTAAGAGGCCACCGGACGATAGCGGAGGGCATGACCATCGATCTTCACTGTCGAACCGAAGTTGGCGGCGGCAGCGATCTCCTTCGCCAGACTCTTGGTGCGAGCGGAGGGTACGCCAGAGACTTCCTCAGCGTATTCCGGGGTGATGTCCTTGAGACTGTCCACCAGTACCTGGAAGGCGGTACGGTATGGCTTGCCGTTGATCTCATAGGTCCCGGTCAATGCCGCGTCCACCGAGGCATCGTCATACGTTCGCGCCGATTTGTAGATGGTTTCCCAGACCATAGGTTTGCCATCTGCGCCCTTCAATATCCGACCCTCCTCGCCTACCAGTTGGGTGGCGTTTGTGTAGGTTTTCAGAAAATCGGCGTCGATGGTGTTGTTGTCGATCAACTGCTTGCACAAGGCCAGGATGAACACCGCGTCCTTGCCAGGACGGATAGGTATCCACTCGTCGGCCTTGGCGGCGGCATGGGAGAGGCGCGGCTCGATGACGATCATCTTCATGCCCCGTTCCTTGCCATCCATGATGGCATGGTCAAGCCAGCGCGACCATTGCTCGCCCTCGAAGGGGTTGCTGCCAAAGTTGAGGAACAGGTTGGTGTGTTCCAGGTCGGGCAGGTGGCCGTGGCCGCCCCAGGTGTTTTCGTCGGCCACGTGGCGGGCCGCCTCGCAGGTGGTCGTGCGGTGCACCAGGTTGGGAGTGCCGAAGGCCGCGACGAAGGCCTTGGGAAACTGGTCGCCGATGGTGTACTTGCCGTGGCCGTGGTGCCAGATCAGCTTGGCCGGGTTGTCCGCCTTGATTTTTGCGAGCTTCTCGGTGATTGTCTGGAAGGCCTCTTCCCAGGAAATTTCGATCCACTTCGGGTCTTCGTTCATGCCTTTGACCGGGTTGCCGCGCTTCATCGGCTTCTTCAGCCGGTAGGGGTTGTAGGTGTTGAAGACCCCCGACGCGCCCTTCGGACAAATGCCCCAGTTGTAATAGGCGGCGCGGGCCTTGTCTGGATAGATGGCGCGGATCACGCCATCGGACACACGCGCTTCGATGCCGCAGAAATTGACGCAGTGCACACAGGTGGACTTCACCACCTGGTCGCCCAGAGCCGATTTGGCGCTGGCTGCGGCTTCCGCTTGAGAGGCGGCTTGGGCGATGCCGGGCAGACTGAGACTGGCGCCGAAACCGACGCTGCTCGCGCCGGCCATCATGCCCATCCCCTTGATGAAACCTCTACGTGTTACGTTCATTGTGTAATCTCCTCATGACGTCAGTGAGACCCCCGGCTACCGCTCAGGACAGCCGAGGTTTCAGGTCAGGCGAAGGCATCCGCCAGGATGTTTCTGATCCAGCTTTGGGCGTATTCAGCCTCCAGTTTGCGTTGCAGCTTGAGCGCCTCTTCGCTGTCCATCTTCACCGGACTGACGCCGCCGGCTTCCTTGATATAAACCAGCTTGCCGTCTTTCTTGCGATAAACATGGGCCACCGAAAAGCCCCAGTTTTCGTCGGTGATGCTGTAGCAGGTGTTGACGATGAAGGGTTCCGGGGCGGGTAGGCCGTTGAGCTTGGCGATGATCGCGCCTGCGGCGACCTTGGCCTGGGTATTTGCCATGTGCGCAGACTTGGGGGCGGCATAGACCGGCAGATCGCCATGCACGCAGGAATCGCCGATCACCCAGATGTCCTTTTGTACGGTGGACTCCATGGTCAGCATGTCAACAGAGCACCAGCCTTTTTCATTGGTCAGCCCCGCACTCTTGGCGATGGCGCCGGCATGATGCGGGGGGATGATGTTCAACACGCCAGCCTTGTATTCGCCGAAGTCGGTATAGGCGGTCTTGGTCTTGGCGTCGATCTTGATGACCTTGCCGCCGGCGGCCCCGGATACCCATTCGATCATGCCTGGATACTGACGCGCCCAGGCCTGTTCGAACAGCCCTTTCTTGGAGAAGGAGTCGTTGGCGTCGAGGATGATGACCTTGGATTTCTTCCGGCCATGGTCGCGCAGGTAGTTAGCCACCTGGGAAGCGCGCTCGTAGGGACCGGGTGGGCAGCGGAACGGGCCTTTGGGCACGGCGATGATAAAGGTCTCACCGTCATGCATGGCTTCGATCTGTTTCTTCAAAGCCAGGGTCTGCGGGCCAGCCTTCCATGCATGCGGCAATACACTGTTGGCCAGCATCTCGCTGTGACCCTCGATGGCGGCGTAGTTGAAGTCCACGCCGGGGGAGAGCACCAGAGCGTTGTAACCAAGAGTCTTGCCGTTTTTGAGTTTAACTGTCTTGCTTCCGGCGTCGACACCGACGGCTTCGTCGAAAACCACGTTGATGCCGTGCTTCCTGAGACCGTCATAACCGCGTTGCAGGTCCTCCAGTCTGCCATGGCCGGACAGGACTTCATTCGACAACGGGCAGGACGTGTAGGTCTTTTGGCGCTCGACCAGAGTGACGTCGAGCCCTGGATCAAGGATTTTCAGGTATTTGGCGGCAGTGGCGCCACCGTAGCCACCGCCGACAACGACCACCTTGGCGTTGGCAGCGGCATGTGAGGTTTTTGGAACGGCGAGGAGGGCGGAGGCCGGGGCGGCGGCAATGGCGGCTTTGAGAAAGGCGCGACGATTGAACGGGTTCATGGGAGCTCCTTAATTATTTGGGCTGGGCGGCGAAGTAACGTGCGGCAACGCCGACACTTTCTTCGTCTATTTTCTTGGCTTTTTTGCGCATCTTCTTGTGCGGCATCTTGACCGCGTCGGTGCGGTATTTTTCCAGTTCCAGCGCCAGGTACGGCGCCCACTGGCCATTCATCCGCGGCGTATCGGCATCGTCCGGTTCGCCGCCGGTGACGCCGTGGCAGTCCTCGCAACGCTCGGTGGCCGCTTTGCCTTGAACCAGAGTTTTGGCATCGGTGTTCTGCACTACCGGTGTCCAGGGCAGCCCGGAGAAATAGGTGGCCAGGTTGGCTAGCTCGTCATCGCTGTAACCCTTGAAGTGGCGACCCATGGTGGCGGAATAACGCTCACCACTCTTCCATTGCAGCATGACCTTCTTCAGGTAGGCTTCGGGCAGGCCGGCGATGGAAGGCATGGTAGGACCGACGGAAATACCGTTCATGCCATGGCAGGCGTTGCAGGTGCGGGCCAGATCTTCGGTCGGGCCGGCATGGGCCAGGGCGGCGGCCGTTAAGCCAATGGCAAGAAATAGGAACGGGCGACACTTCATGGTTCTGTCTCCTTTGCGTCTTGATGAGTCCGGTTGGTAAAGATGTACCGGCTGACGCAAAAAATATCGATTAACCTGAAGCAGGCAAAGTACAACGTAAAATAAAATTGATTGTGCTCAAGAAAACCGATGTTTCTAGTTGGTTATTGTTTCGATTTTTGTTTGTTGTTATGGCTACAGTACAGGACCGCAATTCGCCATGTTGTAGGCGAGCAGTTTGTGGCTGTCGAGCACATGAATATTACGCCCAGCGACTCGAATCACGCCATTCTGGCCCAGTTTCTGAAACACGCGCGACAAGGTTTCCTGTGCCAGGCTCAGGCGAGTGGCGATGTCGCGCTTGGATGAGCGGAGCACGATTTCATAGGCTCGGATTTCAGGGTCCGGGCGTTGCTGCAGCAGGAAGCAAGTGACACGTTGCAAGCTGGAACGTTGCGCACAGTTCTCCATGTCGCCGATCAGATTCAGTAGTTGATGGGACGTGGCATCGAGCAGGTGGCCGGCCAGGGCTGCGTCCTGCCTCGCCACCTCCACAACGGCCGCGCGACTCAGAGTCAGCAGATGGCTGTCCATGTCCGCTCGTGCGCCCACTGGATAGGGTTCACCTTGCCAGATTGGCGCCACGCATAAGGGCTGGCCGGATGGCACCAGGTCCAGTGTTTTGTCCACGCCGTTTGATAAGGTGAGGAAAAGTTTTATCTGGCCGCTCACTAGAATATACAAGGAATGCGCAGGATCATTCTTGGCAAACAGGATTTCCTGACGCTTCAACGATACATGGCGGATATCGTTCGCCAACTGCTTCAGACTTGCCAAAGATACATCTTTGAAGCAGGACAGACGGCCCATCGTTTCGATGTTCTGAAGAGTAGGTAGAGTGCGCGAATGCATGCCATCGTTCCTCAAACCAAGATAGGGTGAGTCATACCAGCAATAATGATGCCATAGAGGTCTCAACTGTATTTTCTTGTGTGAAGCGTTCAAGTACTCCGCTTGACTGGCGTCAAATCTGGCACGGCTTGGCAGACTGTCGTTTGGATTTTCCATTCCATAAAGGACGAGCCTGTAATGATTCTGTATACGTTACTTGAAAGTAACAAATATAAGAATCGGCTAATAAGACGTTACTACTTGGTAACGCATTGCATCTGTGGAAATTTCGCTCGTTTTGCCGCCTATCAATAAATTTGGTGGCTATTAGTAAGTAATCAATTACAATCTTATCAACATCAACGCATCTACTGCCATGACCTCCAATGTTGTCACTCCCATGGCGTCTACTCTACGCCGCTCCGGCGAAGACCGTAGGCAAGAGATCGTGCTCACTGTACTGGCGCTGGCGCAGGCGCGAGGAGTGGAGGCCATTACCACCCAGGCCATCGCCGGGCACATGGGGCTGACCCAAGGCGCGGTGTTCCGCCACTTTCCCAACAAGGAGGCGATTTGGGCGGCGGTTCTGGATTGGCTGCAGGCCCGGCTGGCGGAGGTATTCACCCCCCGTCCGGAGGCCACGCCCGTGACTAAGGTCAAATGTGTCTTCGAGGCCTACATGGACCTGTTCGCCGCCTATCCCGCCGTCCCCCGATTGTTTTTTTCCGATACCCTGCACCATCCTTATCCCCAACTGCATGCCCGCCTGCAGAAGATGGTGCGCGGCTGCGAAGACATCCTGGCTCGGTGGCTGGATGAGGCGGTGGAGGCCGGCGAGGCGCGTGTCGGCGCGTCGCCGGCAATGGCCGCGAAGCTGCTACTGGCATGCATTCAGGGCCTGGCCTTCCAATCCTGCGTGCTGGGCATCGTCGCCGATCCGGTGGCGGCGGGACGGCAGCTGTTTCCACTTTATCTCGCCGCAATCGGCGCGGCCAAGGAATGTCCGTGAAATCCCTTCCTCTCCTGATCCTGTTGCTGGCTTTTTCCACGGCCCAGGCCGGTGAGCTGGCCGACCTGCTGCGCGCCAGCCTGGACCACCCCAGGGCCGCCGCCCGCGCCGGCGACGTCGCCGCCGCCGACGCCGACCTGAAAGCGGCCGAGGCGCGCTATTACGGCCAGGGCAGCCTGCTGGCGGGGCTATCTCGTTTCGAACATGAGCGCGTGGTCGGCGCCTACACGCCCGGTGACCCGGCGCCGGCCGACGTAAGCCGCGACATCGCCCGCGCCGGGGTGGTCTACAGCCTGCCCATCGACGTCTTCGGGGTCGTGACCAAGGCCCGCGAGCGGGCCGAAAGCAACCTGCATGCCGCGCGCTTGAGCCAAACCCAGGATCGCCTGGCGCGCATGCATCAGACCGCCGCCGCCTGGTTCCACTTGCAAGCCCTCGTGCGCCAAGCCGAGGCGCTGGGCAAGCTCAAGGCCAGCGTGACGGCCTTCCGCGACCGCTTGACCAAGGAAGTCGCCCTGGGCAAGAGCGCCCGGGTGAACCTGCGTCTGGCCGAGAGCGAATACCAGCGGGTGCTGGCCGAAGAGGCACAGTTGCAGGCCCAGGTGGACACCGCCCTGGCGGAGCTGGAAGAGGCCGCCGGCAACCGGCGGCGCCCGGCCGATGCTGACATCCCGATGCCGGCCTGGCGTGAGCCCGGTCTAGCCGAAACCCTGCCGGTCAAGCTGGCGGCGACACGGGCCGCCAGCGCCCGCGCCCGCGCCGAGGAAAGCCGGCGCGGCCTGCGACCGCAACTGTCCCTGAACGGCAGTTGGTTCGACCAGCACGGCGGCGGTGCCGACAACGCGGTGTGGGAGGCTGGCGTGCAACTGGCCGTGCCGCTGACTCCCAGCGGCTGGCGTCAGTCCGATGCCGAGGCGGCCCGGGCCCGCGCCGCCGAAGACGAGCGCCGCGCCGCCGAACGTGAGACCGCAAAGCAACTCGCCAGCCTGAAGGCCGCTTATGACAGCGCCCGCGCCGGCGTGGCGGTCCTGGAAGCGGAAGCCGCCTACCGTACCGAGGTGGTGGCGGTGGAGCGGGAAAAGACCCGCCTGGGGGCGCAGACCCTGGAAAACCTGTTGCGCACCGAGCGCGACCTGCTCGACGCCCAATACCGCCTCGCCAGCGCCCGCGCCCAGGCCGCCTACGCCTGGTCCGCCACCCAGGTGCTGGCGGGCACGCCGGAACCCGAATACATCGAGACACTGGACCCAAAATGAAGAAAAAGCTAATCATCACCGTGATCCTGCTGGCGTTGATCGCCGGCGCTGTCCTGGCCGTCCGGCACAAGCGCGAGGCGGTGGCCCAACGCCCCGCCGCCGGCATCCCCCCTGTCGTGGTCGCTGCCCGCGAACTCGCCGCCGGGTCGGTGGTGCTGAGCCTGCCGGCCAGCGCCGAGGTGGTGGCCGCGCGGGAGGCGGTGCTGGCCAGCCGCTTCTCCGCCAACATCACCGAGCTGACCCGCCTGGAAGGCGACCGCTTCAAGAAGGGCGACGTGCTGGTCCGCCTGGACCTGGCCCAGGCCGAGGCCGACCGCCTGCGCGCCGATGCGGAACTGGCGCGGGTGCGCTTGCAGGAAAACAGCGTTGCCGCTGACTTGGCGGCGGCGCGCAGCAATCTGAAAGCGGAGCAGGAACGCTATCAGCGTCAGGAAGCCCTGCTCGTCATCGGCGGCGTCGCCCTGGAACAGGTGCAGGCGGGCCAGGCCGCGCTGGAGGCGGCGCACGCACGGGAGACGGCCGCCGCCAACGCGGTGAAGAGCTACCGCGCCCTGTTGCAAGCCAGCGAGGCGCAAGCAGCCGCCGCTCGTGTGAACCTGCGCTACGGTGTGATCGCCGCACCGTTCGACGGTGTGGTGACACAGCGCTTGGCCCAGCCCGGCGACCTGGCCGCGCCCGGAAAACCCCTGTTGAAGGTGATGGACTTGTCCGCCGGGGTGCGTCTGCTGGTGAACGTGCCGGACGGTCTGCATCCCAAGACTCTACACATCGGCCAGGAAAACCTGCCCCTCACCCCCTGGCCGGAGGCGGTGGGGCAGGGCATGGCCCGCTTTGAAGCGAAAAGTAAGGCCGCTCTCCAACCCGGTAGCCGCGCCTCGGCCCGGCTCGAAATATTCCGTGCTGAAAAGGCCGTTCTGCTGCCGCGTGCCTGCCTGCTGGGTGATGATGGCCAGCACGCCGCCGTGTTGAAACTGCTTGACGGTGGCCGCGTGGCGCGTCAGAACGTGGCCGTGGCCGCCAGCGGCGAGGAGGGCGTGGCGAGTACGGACGCGAACCTTGGCGGTGTCCGCATCGCCTGCGCCAGCCCGGACATCCTCACCCGGCTGCTGGCCGGCGCGCCCTACATCGTAGGGAAGTAAACCATGTTCCGCTTCTTCCACGCCCGTCCCCAGCTCCTGGCCGTGATCCTGCTGCTGGCCTCCCTGCTGGGGCTGGTGGGCTACATCAAACTGCCGCGCAACATGTATCCGGACGTGGAGCGACCGCAGGTCACCATCATCACCCAGTTGCCGGGCGCAGCAGCCCTGACCGTGGCGCAGAAGCTGTCTCGGCCCATCGAGCAGGAACTGTTCGCCCTGTCCGGTGTGCGCAACGTGGAGAGCACCAGTAAGAACGAGGTGTCCATCGTCAAGGCCGAGTTCGAATACGCCAAGGGCCTGGATGCCGCCCTGGTGGACGTCTCCAACGCCCTCTCGCGGGTGCGGGCCAAACTGCCGCCGGAAGTGCCGCCTTCCGCCGTGTACCCCATCGGCAGCTTCACCAACCCGGTGATGGTGCTGGCGGTGTCCCCCATGCCAGGTAGTGGCCTCTCCCTTTCGCAAGTCCGCCTGCTGGCGGAAAACGACCTGCGCGCCGCCCTCATCACCCAGCCCCACGTCGCCAACGTCGAGGTATTCGGCGGCCATGAGCCAACCTTGCGGGTGGAGTTTGACCCCCTCAAGCTCGCCCGCCATGGTCTGTCCCAGGCCCAGTTCCAGGAGATCTTGGCCAAGCTCAACCGCGACTGGCCGCTGGGCACCCTGCAGGGCGGCGGCGCTACCACCACGCTGACCATCTACGGCGAGGGCATGGACGCCCAGCGCCTGCGTCTGCTGCCGGTGGTCCCCGGCCTGACTCTGGGGGATCTGGCCGACATCCGTCTCGCCGAGGCCGAGCGGTTTTCCGCCTATCACGGCAAAGGTAAACCGGCCATCGCCGTGGCCATACAGCGCTCTCCTGGCGGCGCCGTGGCCGATGCCATCGCCGCCGTAGAGGAGAAACTGCCTGAGCTCAAGGCCCGCTATCCCGGCCTGGAGATCGCCGTGGCCGATACCCAGGGCGAGCTAATCAAGACTTCCAACGACAACATGATGGAGGCCCTGCGCGACGCCATCCTCTTCACCAGCCTGGTCATCCTGTTCTTCCTTGGCAACTGGCGGGCGGTGGTCACGGCACTCATCGCCATCCCCCTGGTGTTCCTCATCACCCTGGCGGTGCTGTGGCTCACCGGCAAGGAGATGAACACCATCGTGCTCACCGCCATCATCCTGGCCCTGGGCATGCTTGTGGACGACGCGGTGGTGGTGCTGGAAAACATCGAGCGCCATTTGGGCGAACTGCATGAAGATGTGCAAACGGCCATCCGCCAGGGCACCGAGGAGGTACTGTTCCCGGTGCTCGTCGGCACTCTGGCCACCGCCGTGGTGATCGCGCCCCTGATGTTTGTCGGCGATTTCACCGAGCAGATGTTCAAGCATCTGGTGTTTCCGCTCATCATCGCCGTGCTGGTGTCCTACTTCGTGGCGGTGACCTTCATCCCGCGCCTGTCCCTCTTCTGGTACCGCAAGGGCCTGCCGGAGAAGAACCGCTTCGAGCGTTTCCTGGAGCGGGTCTATCAGCGCACCCTGGGCCCCGGCGCGGGGCTGTACGCCCGCTGGCTGGACTGGGCCTTCACCGGCGGCCGGCTGCGTCGCTGGCTGCTGGTGTTGCCGGCCTACGGCCTGCTGGCGGCCAGCTTCGTCCTCATCATGCCCCTGGTGGGCCGGGACGCCCTGCCGCCCATGGACAGCGGCGTCATCAAGGCCCACGTGCGCTTCTCCGCCAACGAACCGGTGGCGGTGGCGGAAGCCCGCCTGGCCATTTTCGAGCGGGAACTGATGCGGGACACGCGCCTGAAACGGGCGAGCCTGGTGTTCGGCTCCGAGCCGGGCGTGATCTCCCTGGGTTCCGGCCAGTTGCCCGCCGAGGCCACCTTCACCCTGGCCTACGTCAACCGCTTCGAACGCCGCGAGGATACCTGGAAAATCGAGGCCGACCTGAGAAAACGCCTGGCCGCCCTGCCCGGGGTGACGGCTGCGGACGTCTACGGTTTTGGCATCACCCCCATGTCCACCATCAAGGCCACGGTGAACATTCGTCTGTATTCGGAAGACTGGCGCCGCCTGCCCGAGGCCGCCGCCAAGGTGCGGGCGGCGCTGGCCAAGGTGCCGGGGCTGACTTCGGTGTCCACCGTGTGGGACGCCGACGCCCAGGAGACCGTGCTGACCCTGGACGAGGAACGCCTGCGCAGCCTGGGCCTGACCCCGGAGGCGGTGGTGGCGCAACTGCCGCTCAAGGGCGGCGCGGTGGCGAGTCTTTCAAAACTCTCCACAGTGGGGGCCATCCCGGTGAAGAGTTATTTTGGGGATGCCTACCGGGCCGAACCCGCCACCCTGATGCTGCTGCCCATCCAACTGCCGAATGGCCAGTCGGTCAGCTTGGGCGAGATCGGCACCTTGGCCCGTGCCCAGGCGGTCTCCACCCTGACCCGCGACCGCATGCAATACAGCCTGGATATTCTGGCCTGGCGCGAGAAGGCGCCTTCCAGCGTGCTCGCCGCCCAAGCCGAGGCCGCCGCGCGGGCGGTGCTGCCACCTGGCGTCAGCCTGGCGGAAAAAGGCGACAACGGCGAGGGCACAGAGTCGAGCAAGCGCATGATGGCCGGCATGATGCTGGGCATGCTGTTGTTGTTCGCAGTGCTGGTGCCCGCCTACGGCAGCTTCACCCTGGCCGGCATCGCCATGATCGTGCTGCCGCTTTCTGCCCTGGGCGCGGTGTGGGGCCTGCTACTGTTCGACAAGGCCATGGCCCTGCCCGCCATCCTGGGCATCATCCTGCTGTTCTCCATCATCGTGAAGAACTCCATCCTGATGGTGGACTTCATCCACGGGCGGGAGCGGGCCGGCGACACGCCGCTGGCCGCCGCGCGGGATTCCATCCGCCTGCGCTACCGGCCCATTCTGATGACCGCCTTCGGCACCATGGCCGGCCTCTTGCCCGTGGCCCTGGAACACGCCGTGGGCCT
>JBBIVX010000027.1:0-26696 GCA_037439465.1 Hydrogenophilales bacterium
CATGGCCAGGATGAAGAAGGCCGGCCAGCCGATGCTCTCGGACAAAACCCCCGCCAGCGGGCTGACGTAGATGCGGCCGACCGCCGAGAAGGCGGACAACAAGGCGTAGTGGGTGGCGGTGTAGCGATGGCTGCACAGGCCCATGAGCAGCGCCACGAAGGCCGCCGTGCCCATGCCGCTGGTGACGTTCTCGGCGGCGATGGCCGCTACCAGCAGGCTGTCGATCTGGGTGGGGCGGTCGAGCGCCACGAAGCCGAGGTCGAAGGGCGGCAGGATGAAACCGCCCCAGGCGCCCTTGCCCAGCACCGCCAGCAGCCAGAAGCCGATGATGGCCACCCCTTGCAGCACGCCGAACAACAGCAGGGAGCGATACAGGTTGAGCCGCAGCATGAGCGCGCCGCCGAGCAGGGCGCCGACGATGGTCAGCCAAATGCCGATGATCTTGTTGACGATGCCGACCTCGGCCTGGGTGAAGGCCATGCCCTTGATGAGAAAGGGCGTGGTCAAGGTGCCGGCGAAGGCGTCGCCGAGTTTGTAGAGGACGATGAGCAGCAGGAAGGCCCAGGCGCCGGGCTGGCCGAAGTAACTCTCCAGCGAGCGGTTCAGGGTCTCGAAGCCGACCCGGCGCGCCGCCCAGTAGCCGAGCGGCAAGGCCGCCGCCAGTTGCGCCAGGATGAAAGCCAGGCGTAGCCATTTGTCGGGGTCGTCCGGGTCGAGGCCGAGGCCGATCAGCATGAAGCGGGCGGTGAACCAGCCGGTGGCGAAACCGCTCAGCATGGCGGCGAAACCGGCCAGTTCGCGTCTCGGCTCGGAGGCCAGCGGTTTTGATTCGCCCGCCACGCCCGGCAGCAGGGTGAGCGACACCGCCGCGGCGGCGACCATGATTCCTGCCATGGTCAGGTAGACGCGCGGCCAGCTTTGCCACTGGTCGGCCCAGATCAGGGCGATGCCGCCCGAAAGTATCATCGCCAGGCGGTAGCCGAACACCGACAGCGAGCCACCCAGGCCGCGCTCGCGGGCGGTCAGCACATCGGTACGGTAGGCGTCGATCACCACGTCCTGTGATGCGGACAGGAAGGCCACCAGCAGGGCGGCCGCGGCGAACAGGCCGGCGCCATCCCTGGGCGACAGGCCGGCCATCCACGCCAGCGCCGCGGCCAGGGCCAGCTGGGTGAGCACCAGCCAGCCGCGCCGGCGGCCCAGCCAGGGCGGCTCGAAGCGGTCCATCAGCGGCGCCCAGAGGAACTTGAAGGTGTAGGGCACGCCGACCAGGCCGAGGAAGCCGATGGTGGCGATGTCGACGCCGTCCACCGCCAGCCAGGCCTGCATCGCCTGGCCGGTCAGGGCCAGCGGCAGGCCGGAGGCGAAACCGAGCAGCAGGACGGCGAATAGCCGGTGCCAGGCGGCGAAGCGGTTCAACTCAAGCGGCCCGGCTCAACCTGGCCAGCTTGAGCAAGGCCTCCAAGAGCTGCGCCAGGTGCTGCCGGGTCGGCTCGTCGGTCAAACGCCCCGCCGCGTCGAAGCGCAGCGCGGCGTTGGCTATCATCACTTCCGGCTGGCTGACCACGGCCATGTCGAAGGCGACCAGTATCTGGCGCAGATGGTATTGGGCGCGGGCCGTGCCCAGGCTGCCGATCGAGGCCCCCAGCAGCGCCGCCGGCTTGCCGGCCCAGGCGTTGTCGCCATAAGGTCGGGAGGCCCAGTCAATGGCGTTCTTGAGGCCGCCGGGCACCGAGTAGTTGTACTCCGGGGTGGCAAACAGGATGGCGTCGGCGGCGCGGATGCGGCGTTTGAATTCGAGCACGCTCTCGGGCGGCGCCACCTCGTCGTCCTGATTGAAGACCGGGATGCCGGTGAGTTCGATCAGGTCCAGCGTCGCGCCGGCCGGCAGCAACTCCTGCGCCGCGCGCAGCGCCGCGTGGTTGTATGAACCCTGGCGCAGGCTGCCGACGATGCCCAGAATTTTCAACTCGTTCATGTTTCATTACTCCTATGGTCTATGCGGCAATGATGCCAGTCCCGTCTTTCGTCTGATGCGCCGGACCCATCGCAATTATTGTGTTCAGCGCATCACTCTGGCCGGGATGATTCACGGTCCCGACATTATGGCCAAGTCGGCCGGGCAACGCCGGCTTACCATGGCCAGTCGTACTCGATAGTCAGCGGCGCATGGTCGGAGAAGCGCCGGTCCTTGAAAACGCTGGCCCATTGTGCCCTGGCGGCGATGCCGGGTGTGGCGATTTGATAGTCGATGCGCCAGCCGACGTTCCTGGCCCAGGCCTGGCCGCGGTTGCTCCACCAGGTGTAGGCCTCGCCGGCATGCGCGGGATGGAGCCGGCGGTAGACATCGACCAGGCCGAGACGCTCGAACAGGTCGCCGATCCAGGCGCGTTCTTCGGGCAGGAAACCCGAGTGCTTCAGATTGCCTTTCCAGTTCTTCAGGTCGATTTCGCGGTGGGCGATGTTCCAGTCGCCGCACAGGATGAATTCGCGGCCGCTGCCGGCGAGCGCTTCCAGGTGCGGCAGAAAGCGGGCCATGAAGGCAAACTTGGCGGCCTGGCGGTGCGCGCCCGAAGAACCTGACGGCAGATAGACCGAGACGATGGACAGGTTGCCGAAGCGGGCCTCGATGTAGCGGCCCTCGGCGTCGATATCGGCGATCCCCAGACCTTCGACGATCTCGTCCGGCTGGCGCCCGGAATAGAGGCCGACCCCGCTGTAGCCCTTCTTTTCGGCATAGTGGAAATGGCCGAAGTAGCCGGGGGGATTGCGCATGGCGGCCGTCATGTCCACCGCCTGGGCCTTCAGCTCCTGGAGGCAGATCACGTTGGCCCCGTACCGGGCCAGCCAGTCGAACACGCCCTTTTTTGCAGCGGCGCGGATGCCATTCAGGTTCAGCGTTACAATTCGCACGAAATAGCCACCGGATTGTCGTGATGCAAGGTTTCAAGGAGGCCTTTCTCGATTTCGCCATCCGCCAGCGGGTGCTGCTGTTCGGCGAATTCAAGACCAAGGCTGGTCGGCTGTCGCCCTACTTTTTCAATGCCGGCCTGTTCAACGACGGCGAGTCACTGAGAAGATTGGGCGAATTTTACGCCAAGGCCATACGCGCTTCCGGCCTGGCCTTCGATGGCCTGTTCGGCCCCGCTTACAAGGGCATACCGCTCGCTGCGACGGTGGCCGTCGCCCTGGCCGGCATGGGGCGCAACGTGCCCTACAGCTACAACCGCAAGGAGGCCAAGGACCACGGCGAAGGCGGCTGCATCGTCGGTGCGCCGCTTAAGGGCCGCCTATTGATCGTCGACGATGTCATCTCGGCGGGCACTTCGGTGCGCGAAGCGGTCGAGTTGATCCGTGCCGCCGGGGCGGCCCCCTGTGGTGTCGCCATCGCCCTGGACCGCATGGAACGCGGCAGCGGCGCATTGTCGGCGGTGCAGGAAGTGAGTCGGGACTATGGCCTGCCGGTCATCGCCATCGTCAACCTGAACGACCTGCTGCACTATCTGGACGGTAAAGCGGAATGGGCCAAGACCCGCGCGGCCATCGCGCATTATCGTCAGCAATATGGCGCCGCCTGACGCCGTCAGCCGGCCAGCTTGGCCCGCAGCAATTCGTTCACCAGAGCGGGGTTGGCCTTGCCTTTGGTGGCCTTCATTACCTGCCCGACCAGGGCGTTGAAGGCTTTTTCCTTGCCGGCGCGGAATTCCTCCACCGATTTCTGGTTGGCGGCCAGGACCTCGGCGATGAGGTGCTCGACCTCAGCCGAGTCGGACAGCTGCTTGAGGCCATTGGCGGCGATGATGGCGTCCGCCTCGCCGCCTTCTGTCCACATGATATCGAACACCTGCTTGGCCAGTTTGCCGGACAGGGTGCCGTCCTGAAGACGGCCGAGCAGGCGGGCCAACCGGTCGGCGCTGATCGGACTGGCGGTGATATCGGTCTCGGCGCGGTTGAGCGCCGCCGACAGCTCACCCATCACCCAGTTGGCGGCCAGCTTGGCATCCGGCCGGGTCAGGCCGCCGAGCACCGCCTCGAAGTAATCCGCCAGCGCGCGCGAGCCGGTCAGCGTGGCGGCGTCGTAAACGGATAGGCCGAACACGGCCTGATAGCGGGCCTGCCGGGCCTGCGGCAATTCCGGCAGGCTGGCGCGGATCTGTTCGATCCAGTCCTCGTCGAGCCTGACCGGCAGCAGGTCAGGATCCGGGAAATAGCGGTAATCGTGGGCGTCTTCCTTGGTCCGCATCATGCGCGTCTCGCCGCTGTCCGGGTCGAATAGCACGGTGGCCTGCTGGATCGCCCGGCCGTCCTCGATCTCACCGATCTGCCAGCGGATTTCATACTCGATCGCCTGCTCCAGAAAACGGAAGGAGTTGAGGTTCTTGATCTCGCGTCGTGTGCCCAGCGGTTCGCCCGGCCGCCGCACCGAGACGTTGGCGTCGCAGCGGAACGAGCCTTCCTGCATGTTGCCGTCGCAGGTGCCGATCCAGGTCACCAGGGTATGCAGCGCCTTGGCGTAGGCCACCGCCTCCTTGGCCGAGCGCATGTCCGGTTCTGAGACGATTTCCAGGAGCGGCGTGCCGGCGCGGTTGAGATCGATGCCGGTCATGCCGTGAAAGTCCTCGTGCAACGACTTGCCGGCGTCCTCTTCGAGGTGGGCGCGGGTCAGGCGCACGGTCTTCTCCTCGTCACCGGCGCGGAAGGTCAGGCTGCCGCCCTCGACGATGGGCAGCTCGAACTGGCTGATCTGGTAGCCTTTGGGCAGGTCGGGGTAGAAGTAATTCTTGCGGGCAAAGACATTGACGTGGTTGAGCCTGGCGCCGATTGCCAGGCCAAAGCGGATGGCGCACTCGACTGCGCTTTTGTTGAGCACCGGCAGCACGCCGGGCAGGGCGATATCTACGCCGCAGGCCTGGGTATTGGGCGCGGCGCCGAAGGCCGTGCTGGCGCCGGAGAATATCTTGGATTTGGTGGTGAGCTGAGTGTGTACCTCCAGCCCGATGACGCTTTCCCATTGTGCGGCCATAGATCGAGTCCTCTCGCGCGCCCCGATGCGGTCAGGAGCGCCATTTGGCGAAGTAGTTGAGCATTTGCGCCTTCCAGGCATCGGAGAAAAATCCGCCTACGCTACGATGGCTGATGGAGACCGGCCAGGTGCCCAGCCTCAATCCTTTGGCGCGCGCCTCCCGGCAAAAATCCAGATCGTAAAAGTGGAAATCGTAGCGTTCGTCGAAACGTGCGCCGCGTTCCAGCAGCGGCGCCCGGCGCGCCGCCAGCATGACGCCATCGAGCAGTTCGCAGGCCACTGGCGCTGGCCCGAAATAGCTGATCGGCCCGCCGGGCGCCTGGCCGTGGGCAACGGCGCCGCTCAAATAGGCCATATCCTCCCATACCACCTGCTCGTTTTCGATCACTTGATGCCAGCACGGCTGGTGAGGCCGCCGGCGCTTCGACCCGGCCACGCCCACGATGTCGAAGTGGTCGAGCCCGGTGCGCAGATGCGCGGAGAAGTAGATGTCGTCGAGCCAAACGTCGTCGTGCACGAAGACCAGCATCCCGGCTGCGTCCGGAGCCTCCAGAGCGGCGTTGTAGATTTCGGGCAGGCCGCGCTGGTTGCCGTAGGCGATCCGCGGCCGCAAGCTGTTGTCGTAGGCCAGTCGCTTGAGCGACAAGCCGAGTGGCGATTCGCGCCAGAAGGCCTCTTCGGACAGGCGGGTGGCGCTGACGATGTCGATCATGACTCCATTGCGGTTTACAAGGCCGGGACGCGGCAATGCCAGTCGGTGGCGAGTTGATACTGGTGGGCGACATTCAACAGGCGCGCCTCGGTGAAATAATCCCCGACGAGTTGCAGACCGATCGGCAGGTTGTGCGCGTCGAAGCCGCAGGGCAGGCTCATGCCGGGCAGTCCCGCCAGGTTGACGGCGATGGTGTAGATGTCGGAGAGATACATCTGCACCGGGTCGCCGGCCTTTTCGCCGAGATGGAAGGCGGTGGTGGGCGCGGTGGGCCCGAGGATGATGTCGCACTGCTTGTAGGCCTCGGCGAAGTCCTGGGCGATCAGACGCCTGAGCTTCTGGGCCTGGATGTAGTAGGCGTCGTAATAGCCATGCGAGAGCACATAGGTGCCGATCATGATGCGGCGCTTGACCTCGGCGCCGAAGCCCTCGGCGCGGGTCCTTTCGTACATGTCGGTGAGGTCGGCGTAGTCGGGGGTGCGGTAGCCGTAGCGCACGCCGTCGAAACGCGACAGATTGCTCGACGCCTCGGCCGGGGCGATGACGTAGTAGGCCGCGACCGACAGGCCGGAGTTGGGCAGGCTGATCTCGACGCTGCCGGCGCCCAATTGACGCAGGTGTTCGATGGCCGTCTCGACTGCACGCGCGGTGTCGCCGGAGAGCCCGGCGCCGAAAAATTCCTTGGGCAGGCCGATCCTGAGGCCGGTCAGCGGTTTGGCGAGATCGCGGGTGTAATCCTCCGCCGGCCGCTCCAGGCTGGTGGAGTCGCGGGCATCGAAGCCGGCCATGACGTTGAGCAGCCAGGCGCAGTCCTCGGCGCTCCTGGCCATGGGGCCGCCCTGGTCGAGGGAAGAGGCGAAGGCGATCATGCCGTAGCGGGAGACCACGCCGTAGGTCGGCTTCAGGCCGGTGATGCCGCACAAGGCGGCCGGCTGCCGGATCGAGCCGCCGGTATCGGTGCCGGTGGCGGCCGGGGCGAGGCCGGCGGCGACACTGGCGGCGGAGCCGCCGGAGGAGCCACCCGGCACGCGCTCGGTATCCCAGGGGTTCTTTACCGGACCGAAGAAGCTGGTCTCGTTGGAGGAGCCCATGGCGAACTCATCCATGTTGGTCTTGCCGAGTGTGGGCATGCCCGCGGCCTTGCAGCGGCTGATGACGTGGGCGTCGTAGGGCGAGATGAAGTCGGCGAGCATCTTCGAGCCGCAAGTGGTGCGCCAGCCCTCGGCGCAAAAGATGTCCTTGTGGGCGATGGGTACGCCGGTGAGCGGCCCGGCGTCGCCGGCGGCACGGCAGGCGTCGGCGGCGCGGGCCTCGGCCAGAGTGCGTTCCGGATCGACCGTGATGAAGGCGTTCAGCCTGGGATTGATGGCCGCGATGCGGGCCAGATAATCCTGACAGAGCTCGACACTGGAAACCTTTTTCTCCGCCAGCAGGTCGGAGAGAATTCTGAGACTTCTCGTGCGCATGCCGTTATTCGCCGACCGTTATTCGATGACCTGGGGGACCAGAAACAGGCCGGCTTCCACCTGTGGCGCCACGCTTTGGTAATCCTCGCGCCGGTTCGGCTCGGTCACCGCATCGAGGCGCAGGCGCTGATAGACCTCCTGGGCATGGGCCATGGGGGCCACGCCGCCTGTGTCCACGGCCTGCATGGCCGCGATCAGGGAAAAGATGCCGTTCAGCTGGCCCTGGTATTGGGCGCTCTCGGCCGCATCCACGCGAATACGGGCCAGATGCGCGATGCGTTTCACGTCATCAATGGAAAGAGACATGCTTTCAGTACCTTGTTACCTTATGCGGCGAAGCCCTGTAGGTTATCATAAGCCGCTTATTTTTCTGACCCGCCGACTATCCAATTATGTTCAGTTTCCTCCGCGGTTACTTTTCCACTGACCTGGCTATCGACCTCGGTACCGCCAACACCCTGATTTACGTGCGCGGCCAGGGCATCGTCCTCGATGAGCCCTCCGTCGTCGCCATCCGCCAGGAAGGCCACGCCGGCAAGAAGACCATCCAGGCCGTCGGCCTGGAGGCCAAGCAGATGCTGGGCCGCACCCCCGGCAATATCCAGGCCATCCGGCCGATGAAGGACGGCGTGATCGCCGACTTCAACATCACCGAGCAGATGCTCAAGTTCTTCATCAAGAAGGTTCATGACACCCGGCTGTTCCACCCCAGCCCGCGCATCATCATCTGCGTGCCCTCCGGGGCGACCCAGGTTGAGCGCCGGGCGATCCGGGAATCGGCCATCGGCGCCGGCGCGCGCCAGGTGTACCTGATCGAGGAACCCATGGCCGCCGCCATCGGCGCCGGCCTGCCGGTGGCCGAGGCAACCGGCTCCATGGTGGTGGACATCGGCGGCGGCACCACCGAGGTCGGCGTCATCTCGCTGGGCGGCACGGTCTACACGACCTCGGTACGGGTCGGCGGCGACAAGTTTGACGACGCCATCATCAACTACATCCGCCGCAACTACGGCATGTTGATCGGCGAGTCCACCGCCGAGGCGATCAAGAAGGAGATCGGTTCCGCCTTCCCCAGCTCCGAGGTGCGGGAAATGGAAGTGAAGGGCCGCAACCTGGCCGAGGGCATACCGCGCAGCTTCACCATTACCTCGAACGAAATCCTGGAGGCTTTGACCGACCCGCTCAACACCATCGTTTCGGCGGTCAAGTCGGCACTGGAGCAGACACCGCCCGAACTGGGCGCCGACATTGCCGAGAAAGGCATGGTGCTGACGGGCGGCGGTGCCCTATTGCGCGACATCGACCGCCTGCTGATGGAAGAGACGGGGCTGCCTGTGATCGTGGCCGACGACCCACTCACCTGCGTGGTGCGCGGCTCCGGCCGCGCCCTGGAAGAGATGGACCGGTTGGCCACGGTATTCACCAACGATTGACAGGGGCCGCCATGGCCTCGCCGACGCATGCCCCGATGTTCAGCCGTGAGCTGGGTCTGCCGGGCAGACTGGCCATCTATGGTCTGATCAGCCTGGCCCTGATGCTGGCGGACAGCCGTTATGACGCTCTTGCCACCTTGCGCGCCGGGGTGGCGACGGTGCTGCAGCCGGTGCAGAGAGGGCTGGTCTGGCCGTTCGGGTTTCTTGGCGAGGCCGGGCGGTTTTTCGTCACCCATGGTGAGGTGCTGCGCGAGAACCGCCGTCTGGAGACCGATCGCCAGCAACTCATGACCCGTCTGCAAGGCTATCGTAACCTCCAGGCCGAGAACGAACGGCTGCGGACACTCCTTGGCCTGGTGCCGCCGGCGGGCACCCAGCCCATGGCGGCCGAGGTGTTGCGGGCCCTGCCCGATCCCTTTGCCCGCAAGCTATTGATCGACCGCGGTGCCAGCCATGGTATAGAGGCCGGCCGGCCGGTGGTGGATGTGGACGGTCTGCTGGGCCAGGTGACACGCGTCTACCCTGCCAGCAGCGAGGTTACCCTGCTGACTTCGCGCGAGCAGGCCGCTCCCGTGCAGAATCTGCGTAACGGGCTGCGTCTCATCGTCTTCGGCACCGGTGCCGATGACCGTCTGGAGGTGCGTTTCCTGGACATGCATGCCGACCTCAAGGCCGGCGACATGCTGGTGACGTCCGGTCTCGACGGTGTCTATCCGGCGGGCATTCCGGTGGCGCGCGTCATCCAGATCGAGCCGCCGCGGCAGACGCCATTCGCCCGCGCCGTCTGCGTTGCCGCCGCCGCCATCGGTCACTACCGGCATCTGCTCGTACTGCGGCGCACAGAGGCCGCCGGGTCGTGAGTCAGGACAAGCCACTCGTTCCCCAGGGGCCGGCACTGGTGGCGCCGCCGCCGGCCAGGCTGGTGGCCACCACGCTGGTTCTGGGTTTTCTGTGCAGCCTTTTGCCGTGGCCGGACTCGGTGCGCTGGCTGGTGCCGGATTTCACCCTGGTGGCCCTGCTCTACTGGAACATCCACGCCCCCCATATCGCCCGCCTTGGGTTGGCTTTCGTAATGGGTCTCCTGGTCGATGCCGCGCAGGGGACGCTCATGGGGCAACACGCCCTGGCCTACGTGCTGACGGCTTTCATCGCCCTCAGCCTGCGCCGCCGCCTGGAGAACTTCGAGGTGGGTGGGCGGGCGATCCATCTGGCGCCGCTGTTTCTTGCCGAGGTTGGCCTCGTGTTGTTGTTGGGGCTGCTCTTCAATGCCCGCGCCATCGACGCACGTTATCTCGTCTCCGGGGTGAGCGCGCTCCTGGTGTGGGTGCCCATGGCCTATGGACTCGACCGGCTCATCGGCTGGTCGAACGTGATGCACATCGAACCGGCCGAAGAGAAAAAGTGAGGCTGCCTGATCCGCACGAGGACTTCCTCCGCTTCTACCGCCGTCTGCGGCTGGCGGGCCTGGGCGCGGCCCTGCTGCTGCTGGCGTTGTTGGGCCGTTTCATCTGGTTGCAGCTTATCCATTTCGATCGCTACCACGCCCTGGCGGAAAACAACCGTATCGCTCTGGTGCCGGCGGTGCCGTCGCGCGGGGTGGTGTATGACCGCTTCGGCGCCGTGCTCGCCCAAAACTATTCTGCCAATACCCTGGAGGTCACCCCCGACAAGGCGGGCGATCTCGACGCCACGCTCGACCGCCTGGCCACCATCATTCCTATCGAAGCCGCCGACCGCAAGCGCTTCAAACGCCTGCTGGCCGAGAGCAAGAACTTCGAGAGCCTGCCCATACGCCTGCGTCTGACCGAAGTTGAGGTGGCGCGTTTTGCGGTCAATCGTTTTCGCTTTCCCGGCGTCGAAGTGCGCGCCCGTTTGTTCCGCCAATATCCCTTCGGTGAAAGCCTGGCGCACGTGCTGGGCTATATCGGCCGGGTCAACGAGAAGGACCTCGATGCCCTGCGCGCAAGCGGACAGGAGGCCAATTATCGCGGCAGCGACCACATCGGCCGGCTGGGCGTGGAAAGAAGCTATGAACCCTGGCTGCACGGGCGCACCGGCCTCGAGAAGGTGGAGGTGGATGCGTCGGGGCGGGCGGTACGCACCCTGTCGCGCACGCCGCCCATGGCTGGCCACAATCTTTATCTGCACCTCGACAGCGCCCTGCAGCGGGTGGCGCAAGACTCTTTCGGTGAGCTGCGCGGCGCCCTGGTGGCGCTCGACCCGCGCAACGGCGGCGTGCTGGCGCTGGTCTCCAGGCCCGGTTTCGATCCCAACCTGTTCGTCGATGGCATCGACCCCAGCCACTGGCACGCGCTCAACGACTCGCCCGACCGGCCCCTCGTCAACCGTGCCCTGCGCGGAGTTTATCCGCCCGGCTCGACGCTCAAGCCGTTCATGGCGCTGGCCGGTCTGGAGACAGGCGCCCGCGGCCCCGCCGACAGTATTTCCGATCCTGGTTTTTTCGCCCTGCCCGGCAGCAGCCATCGTTATCGCGACTGGAAGAAGGATGGCCATGGCGTGGTCGATCTAAAGCGCTCGATCATCGTTTCCTGCGACACCTATTACTACGGCCTCGCCCATAAGATGGGCATCGAGCGCATGGCCGCCTTCCTGGCGCAATTCGGTTTTGGCAGGAAGAGCGGGGTCGATCTGGATGGCGAGCTGGCCGGTCTGCTGCCCACGCCGGAATGGAAACGGAAACGCTTCAAGCAGCCCTGGTGGCCGGGCGAGACGGTGATCGCCGGCATCGGCCAGGGCTATACCCTGACCACCCCCATGCAACTGGCGGCGGCGACCATGGCCATCGCTAACGATGGTGTGATCTACAAGCCGCAACTCATCCGCGCCTGGACGGATCCGGCCAGCGGCCGCACCGCTTACGCCGCCCCCCAGGTGCTGGGCCGCATTCCCCTCAGGCCGGAGCATTTGCGGCTGGTCAAGGAAGCCATGATGGCAGTGACGCAGCCTGGCGGCACCGCCGCCCAGGTCGGGGCCGGCGCCCCCTACCTCATCGCCGGCAAGACAGGTACGGCGCAGGTGGTTGGGATGAAGCAGAATGAGCGCTACGATCCGCGGCGCGTGGGCCAGCGCAATCGCGATCATGCCCTGTTCATCGCTTTCGCCCCGGCTGACGCGCCCAAGATCGTCGTCGCCGTCATGGTGGAGAACGGGGGTCATGGCGGATCGACCGCCGGCCCCATCGCCCGTGAGGTGATGGACTACTGGTTGCTTGGCAAACGGCCGGGCACGGCGGTCAGCCTGCCGGAGGCCGTTGCCCCGCAGGAAGAACAGGAAGACAGCGGCAGCGACGAGGCGTCAAGCCCCCCCAACCCGGAGGCGGGCCCGCTTCCTCTTGGCGAGACAGAAAATGCCGATTAAGTCGCGTCTGCGTCGATTGTTCGGCCATCTCGACCCGGCCTTGGCGGGCCTGTTGGCGCTGCTGCTGCTGCTGAGCACGGTGGTGGTCTATAGCGCCACCGGCGGCAGCCCTGACAGGATGCTGGCGCACTTCGTCAATCTGGCCGTCGCTCTCTGCGCCATGCTGCTGGTCTCGCTGTTGCCGCCGCAGCGGCTGATGCAGTTCACCCTGCCCATTTATCTTTTGGGTTTGTTGCTGCTCGTTGGCGTGGCCGTGGCCGGCGACGTGGTCAACGGCGCCCGCCGCTGGTTGAATCTCGGCGTCACCCGCATCCAGCCGTCCGAACTGATGCGGCTGGCGGTGCCCATGATGCTGGCCTGGTACCTGCACCATCGCCAGGAAACGCTATCCCGCAAGGATTTTGCCGTGGCGGCGTTGCTGCTGCTGCTGCCCGTGGGCCTCATCCTCAAGCAGCCCGACCTCGGCACGGCCCTGCTTATTTCCGCGTCCGGCGTGTTCGTGCTCTTCCTGGGCGGTCTTTCCTGGCGCGTCATCGCCGCCGCCATGGCAGCCCTGATAGTCCTGGCGCCCCTCGCCTGGGAGTTCATGCTGCATGACTATCAGCGACAGCGTGTACTTACCATGCTGGACCCGAGCAGTGACCCCCTGGGGGCTGGTTATCACATCATCCAGGCCACCATCGCCGTCGGTTCGGGCGGACTCTCCGGCAAGGGCTGGATGCAGGGTACCCAGGCCCATCTCGATTTTCTGCCGGAGCGCTCGACCGACTTCATTTTCGCCGTCTATTCGGAGGAGTTCGGCCTTATCGGCAACCTGTTCCTCTTGCTGCTCTACGCGGCCATCGTCTGGCGCGGCCTGCAATTGACCGCCAATGCCCCCTCGCTGTTCGGCCGACTGCTCTCGGCCAGCATCGTCCTGACCTTCTTCACTTATGCCTTCGTCAACATGGGTATGGTGTCGGGCCTGCTGCCGGTGGTGGGGGTGCCGCTGCCGCTGGTGAGTTACGGCGGCACCTCCATGGTGACAGTGCTCCTGGGGTTTGGTATGGTGATGGGTGTGGCGGCCAACAAAAGGCTGGTAAAAACATGATGTTGCCAACGAAAGTTCTTGTGGTTTCAAGTATCGCCTTCGCCCTGGCCGGTTGCTCCGCACTGGACACCCGCCAGGCTGACCGTGCCCCGGCCCGTAGCGGCGGCTACTACAAGGACGATGGCCCCGGCGACCGCCCGCCCGCCGATCTGGCCGCCATCCCCGACGCCACTCCCCGCGCCGAGCCGCGGCATCGTGCCGCCAACCGCCCTTATGTGGCGTTTGGCAAGGAGTACCTGCCCATGGTCGATGCCGGCGGTTTCCGCCAGCGTGGCCTGGCCTCGTGGTATGGCCGGCGCTACCACGGTCAACGCACCTCGTCCGGCGAGCCTTACGACATGTACGCCATGACCGCGGCCCACCCCACCTTGCCCATTCCCAGTTACGCCCGCGTCACCAACCCGGCCAACGGCCGCAGCGTGGTGGTGCGCATCAACGACCGTGGGCCGTTCCATGCCGACCGCATCATCGATCTCTCCTACACGGCGGCCTGGAAGCTAGATTTACTGCGCGGCGTCACCCCGGTGGAGGTGGCGGCCCTCGATCCCGCAGTGCCGCCCGCCGCCCTGACGTCCGACCCGGCGGCGGCTACCTGGCTACAGTTGGGCGCCTTTGCCAGTGCCGGGGCGGCCGAGCACTTGGGCCGGCAGGTGCGGCAACGCCTGGGTGAGTCGCTACCCGGCATCGAGCCTTTGCCGGTGGGCAGTCTCGTCAAGTTGCAGGTGGGCCCCTTCGCCACCCTGGCCGAGGCGGATCGCGCCGCCCAGGCCCTGGAACAGGCGACCGGCATCCGCCCTTACCGGGTCAGCCGCTGAATGCCGGTACGGGCGCGCCGGCCATCGATCGGCGCCCATGGAGCGCCCTATGGACAATCTGGGATAATTCGCGCCCCGATCATTACTGGTTTGCCATGAAAAAACTCTTCTCCCTGCTGCTGTGGGTCGTTGCCCTGTCCGCTCGCGCCGAGCTGCCGGTGCCGCCGCCGCCGCAGATCGAGGCGCGCGCCTGGCTGCTGATCGATGCCGCCAGCGGTCAGGCGCTGGCGGAAAAAGCCCCTGACCGCCGCATCGAGCCGGCCTCGCTGACCAAGCTGATGACAGCCTATTTATCGTTTTCCGCCATCAAGGCCGGCCGGCTCGGCCTGACCCAGACCCTGCCGGTATCGGATAAGGCCTGGAAAGCCGAAGGCTCGCGCATGTTCCTCGATCCGCGCAACCCGGCAAAGGTGGAGGAACTGCTCAAGGGGATGATCGTCCAGTCCGGCAACGATGCCTGCATCGTGCTGGCGGAGGGCATCGCCGGCTCGGAAGAGGGCTTTGCCGCCATGATGAACACCGAGGCGCGTCGTCTTGGCCTGACCCAGACGAATTTCGTCAACGCCACCGGTCTGCCCCATCCTCAGCACTACACCACCGCCCGCGACCTGGCGCGCCTGGCGACGG
The DNA here is from genome assembly GCA_037439465.1 of Hydrogenophilales bacterium. Lineage (GTDB taxonomy): Bacteria > Pseudomonadota > Gammaproteobacteria > Burkholderiales > Thiobacillaceae > Parasulfuritortus. Next base: position 14,545 of record JBBIVX010000027.1, read on the forward strand.
CGCTGATCCGCGACTTTCCAGAGTTCTACCGCTACTACGCGCTCAAGGAGTTCGCCTACGCCGGCATCACCCAGCCCAACCGCAATCGCCTTTTGTGGATGGATCCGAACGTCGACGGGGTCAAGACCGGACACACCGAAAGCGCCGGTTATTGTCTGATCGCCTCGGCGCGGCGCGAGCAGCGCCGGCTCATCTCGGTGGTGCTGGGTGCCGCCTCGGACAACGGCCGCACCATGGAAAGCCAGAAACTGCTCAATTACGGTTTCCAGTTCTTCGAGACGGTGAAGCTCTACAACGCCAATCAGGCGGTGGAGACGCTGCGGCTCTATAAAGGCAAATCAAGCGAACTCGGTGTCGGTTTCGTGCGCGATTTCTATGTCACCGTGCCGCGCGGCGCGGCGAGCCGCATCCAGGCCCGGCTGTTCACCAAACAGCCGCTCCTGGCGCCGGTCTCGCGTGGCCAGGGGATAGGCACACTGCGCCTGACGCTGGATGGCCGCCTCGTTGGCGATTATCCTTTGCAGGCCCTGGCCAGCGTCGGCGTGTCGGGCCTCATCAGCCGCGGCTGGGATAGCCTGATGCTGATGTTCAAGTGAGCACGGTCTACCTCAACGGCGAATTCCTGCCGCTGGAGGCGGCCTGCATCCCGGTATTGGACCGCGGTTTCATCTTTGGCGATGGGGTTTACGAGGTCGTCCCCGTCTACGACCGGCGGCCATTCCGCCTGGCGCATCACCTCGCCCGCCTGCAGCACAGCCTGGACGGCATACGGCTCGCCAATCCACATACGCAAGGTGAATGGGAAAGTTTCGTCGCGCGTATCGTCGCCGCGGCGGACTGGCCGGACCAGGGCGTGTACCTGCAGGTGACGCGCGGCCCGGCGCCGCGTGACCATGCCTTTCCGCGGAGGGTCGCCCCCACCGTTTTCATCATGGCCATGCCCTTGCCGGCGCCCTCGCCGGCGGTGGCCGCCGCGGGTGTCGCCGCCATCACCGCCGCCGACAACCGCTGGTTGCGCTGCGACCTGAAGACCACCTCGCTGCTCGCCAATGTGCTGTTGAGCCAGCAGGCGGTGGAGGCCGGTTGCGCCGAGACCATATTGATCCGCGATGGTTTTTTGAGCGAGGGCGCCGCCAGCACCGTTTTCGTGGTCAGCGACGGGGTGATCGTGGCGCCGCCGCTGTCGCACCTGATGTTGCCCGGCATCACCTACGACGTGGTGCTTGAACTGGCCGCGCAATTGGGGCTGCCCCATGCCGTGCGGCCCATCCCTGAGGCCGAGCTGCGCGCGGCCGGCGAAATCTGGCTGACTTCCTCCACCAAGGAGGTGACGGCCGTCACCCGCCTCGATGGCCAGCCGGTAGGCGCGGGCCGCCCCGGCCCCGTCTTCCAGCGTCTGTACGCGGCCTACCAGACTTTCAAGCACAAGGTTATGCGGGGGCGCGATGACTGAGGACGGTGCGCTGCGTTTCCCCTGCGATTTTCCGCTCAAGGTCATCGGCGAGCGCCGCGACGATTTCGCCCTGACCGTGCTGGAGATCGTGCGGCGCCATGCCCCGGATTTTTGCGCCGACAGCTTGCAGATGCGGGCCTCCAGCGCCGGCCATTACCTCGCCGTCACCTGTACCCTCCGTGCCGTGTCCAGGGCTCAGCTGGATGGGCTCTACCGGGAACTGAGCGCGCACCCGGCGGTGCGCATGGCGCTTTGAGACGTGCTCACGGCCGCACCAGGCGGCCGTCTTGCGGATCGATGAGGCTAGATGGACGGCGGCGGTGGCCGATGCGTCCCTGCAGCACCAGCACCCGCGCGCCGAAGGCGCGCCGGCAGGCGGCCGCGGTCTTCAACGGCCGGCCACCCGCGCGATTGGCGCTGGTGGAAACCAGCGCCATGCCCAGCGCCCGGCACAGACCTGCGGCGTTCGCATGGGCGGTGACACGGACGGCGAGCTTGGCGTGCCGGCCGGTCAGCCACTTCGGGCAATGGCGCGCGGCCGGCAGCAAAAGGGTGGTGGGGCCGGGCCAGTATTGCGGCCAGGCGGCCGGTGGTTCGGCCAGATACGGCGCGAATTGTTCCGGCGCGCTGCCGATGAGTATCAGTCCCTTGCTCTTGGGCCGGCACTTCAGCCGTAGCAGGGTCGCCACCGCACCGGCGTTCATCGGGTCGCAGCCCAGGCCGTAGCAGGATTCGGTGGGGTAGGCGATGAGGCCACCTGCGGCCAGATGCGCGCGCAGGGCGGCGATTCGAAAAGCGTGACCGGAAAAGCGTGATACAAGGGCGTGATGCGAAGGCGTGACGCGGAGGCGTGGAAATGGGCCTTTACGCATCTGCGTCACGCAGTTCCTGTCACGTTCTTTTTCGTTGCACTGCCCGCCAGCCGATGTCGTGGCGCATCTGCCGGCCGGCGAAGTTTATTTGCTCGGCGACTTCGTAGGCGCGGGCCTGGGCGATCTTGACCGTGTCGCCCAGGGCGGTGACGCAGAGTACCCGGCCGCCGGTGACGACCACTTGGTCACCCTGTATGGCGGTGCCGGCATGGAAGATGTGGAAATCCTCGCCCTTGACACCCAGGCCGATGATGGCGTCACCCCTTCTCGGGCTGTCCGGATAGCCGGCAGCGGCCAATACCACGCCGAGCGCCACGCGGCGATCCCACTCCGCCTCGACTTCATCGAGGCGGCCGTCAATGGCGGCCTCGATGAGGACGGTTAAATCGCTCTTCAGGCGCAGCATGATGGGTTGGGTCTCCGGGTCGCCGAAACGGCAGTTGAACTCCAGCACGCCGAGGCGGCCATCCGGGGCGATCATCACGCCGGCATAGAGGAAGCCGGTGTAGGGCGTGCCTTCCTGCTTCATGCCCTGGACCACGGGGCGGATGACCTCGCGCTGGAGGCGGGCGTGCAACTCCGGGGTGATCACCGGGGCAGGCGAATAGGCGCCCATGCCGCCGGTGTTGGGCCCCTGGTCGCCGTCGAGCAGGCGCTTGTGGTCCTGGGACGTGGCCATGGCCAGGACGTGCTCGCCGTCGACCATGACGATGAAGCTGGCCTCCTCGCCGACGAGGCATTCCTCGATCACTACCCGCGCGCCGGCTGCGCCGAAGGCGTTGCCCGCCAGCATCAGGTCGATGGCGGCGTGGGCCTCAGCCGTGCTCCGGGCCACCACCACGCCCTTGCCGGCGGCCAGTCCGTCGGCCTTGACGACGATGGGCGCGCCCTCTGAGTCGACGTAGGCGTGGGCGGCGGCGGCGTCAGTAAAGGTGGCGTGCTTCGCGGTGGGTATCTTGTGCCGGACCATGAACTGCTTGGCGAAGTCCTTGGAGGACTCAAGCCGGGCGGCGGCCTGGGTGGGGCCGAATATCTTCAGATGGGCGGCGCGGAAGGCGTCTACCACGCCCGCGGCCAGCGGCGCCTCGGGCCCGACCACGGTGAAGGCGATGCGCTCCTTGCGGGCGAAGTCGATCAGGTCGGCGAAGTCGGTCAGGTCGACGTTTTCTAGTCCCTCCTCACGCGCTGTGCCGCCGTTGCCGGGGGCAACAAAGACCTTCTGGATGCGCGGGCTCTCGGCCAGTTTCCAGGCCAGGGCGTGCTCGCGGCCGCCGGCACCGATGACCAACAGTTTCATGGCTATCCCCTAGCGCCTTGTCAGTGCCGGAAATGCCGCATGCCGGTGAACACCATGGCCATGCCGTTCCCGTCGGCCGCGGCGATGACCTCCTCGTCGCGCATCGAGCCGCCGGGCTGGATCACCGCCTGGATGCCGGCCTCGGCGGCGTTGTCGATGCCGTCGCGGAACGGGAAGAAGGCGTCAGAGGCCATCACCGAGCCGGGCACGCTCAAACCGGCGTGCTCGGCCTTGATGGCGGCGATGCGGGCGGAGTTGACGCGGCTCATCTGGCCGGCGCCGACGCCTATGGTCATGTTGTCACGGGCATAGACGATGGCGTTCGACTTGACGAACTTGGCCACCCGCCAGGCGAACAAGAGGTCGCGCATTTCCGCTTCGGTGGGCGCGCGTTGGGTGACCACCCTGATTTCATTGGTCAGCGCCAGGTCGGCCTCCTGCACCAACAGGCCGCCGTTGACGCGCTTGTAGTCCAGACGCCTGCCTGGCGTCGCCGGCCACTGGCCGCATTCCAGCAGGCGGACGTTTTTCTTGGCGGCGCAGATGTCGATCGCGGCCTGCGACACCCTGGGCGCGATGATGACCTCGACGAACTGACGTTCGACGATGGCGGCGGCGGTGGCGCCATCCAGCTCGCTGTTGCAGGCGATGATGCCGCCGAAGGCCGATTCGGGGTCGGTCTGGTAGGCGCGGTCGTAGGCTTCGAGTAGCGTCGCGCCATAGGCCACGCCGCAGGGGTTGGCGTGCTTGACGATGACGCAGGCCGGGGCGGCGTCGAACTGCTTGACGCATTCCAGGGCGGCGTCGGCGTCGCCGATGTTGTTGTAGGAGAGTTCCTTGCCCTGCAATTGTTTCGCGGTGGCGATGGACGCCTCCCTGGCGCCGGCCTCGACATAAAAGGCGGCGTTCTGATGCGGGTTCTCGCCATAGCGCATGGTCTGCTGCTTCTTGAATTGCAGGTTGATGGTGCGCGGGAATTCCGATTCTTCAACGAGCTTGCCGAAGTGGTTGGCGATGGCGCCATCGTAGGCGGCGGTGTGCTCGAAGGCCTTGATGGCCAGCGAAAAGCGGGTCCGGTCGCTGACCGCGCCGCCGTTGGCCAGCATCTCATTGACCACGACGCTGTAATCGGCCGGGTCGGTGACGATGGTGACGAAGGCGTGGTTCTTGGCGGCGGAGCGCACCATGGCCGGACCGCCGATGTCGATGTTCTCGATGGCGTCTTCCAGGGTGCAGCCGGGTTTGGACACGGTCTGCACGAACGGGTAGAGGTTGACGCAGACCAGGTCGATGTTGCCGATGTTGTTGCGCTGCATCGCCGCAACGTGCTCGGGCAGGTCGCGGCGGCCCAGGATGCCGCCGTGGATCTTCGGGTGCAGGGTCTTGACGCGCCCGTCCAGCATTTCCGGGAAGCCGGTGTAGTCGGCCACTTCGATGACCGCGATGCCGGCGTCGCGGAGGGCTTTGGCGGTACCGCCGGTGGACAGCAACGCGACGTCCTGGGCGGCGAGCGCGCGGGCGAAGTCGATGAGGCCGGTCTTGTCGGAGACGGAGAGCAGGGCGCGTTTGATCATTTTGTTGTCAGGGTAAAGGACAGTGGGAGCGGCCTTGGCCGCGATTCATTTGATGCCGTGTTGCAGCATCTTCTTGCGCAGGGTGTTGCGGTTGATGCCCAGGATTTCTGCGGCGTGGCTCTGGTTGTTGCCGGCCTTGTCGAGGACGAGCTGCAACAGGGGCTTCTCGACGCAATGCATCACCATCTCATAGACGTTGCCGGCGGGCTCGCCATCGAGGTCCTTGAAATACTGGGTCAGCACCTGCCTGACGCAGACCGCCAGTTCGTTCTCGTTTACGGCTGTCATTTATCTCGTTTTCCCCTTGCCTTGCGTCATGTTTCTGCAGCCACGGCCTTCAGGCCGCTTCCCTGGCCCAATCCACGTGCTCCTGATACGGCAGCCTCTGGCTGCGTTCGGCGGCGCGCCGGAAAAAAGCGTCGGTGGCCGCCCATTGCGCGGGGATCGAATCCAGTCGGTTCATGGCATGGCGGAAACCGGCCGAATCCTTTAACCCGCGCGTGTACCAGGCGATGTGCTTGCGCGCCATACGCACCCCAGTGTATTCGCCGTAGAAACGATAAAGTTCGTCCAAATGTCCCAGCATCAACTGGTGGATTTCGGCTACCTCGGGCGCAGGCAGGTGCTGTCCGGTGGCGAGATAATGGGCGACCTCGCGGAACAACCAGGGCCGTCCCATGGCGGCGCGGCCGATCATGATGGCGTCGGCGCCGGTGTGCTCCAGCACGTGGCGGGCCTTCTCGGGCGTGGTGATGTCACCGTTGGCGATGATCGGTATCCGCGCCGCGGCCTTCACCGCCTTGATGGTGTCATATTCGGCGGTGCCGCTATAGCCGCAGGCGCGGGTGCGGCCGTGCAGGGCCAGGGCCTGAATGCCGGACGCCTCGGCGATCTTCAGGACGGCCAGGGCATTACGGCTGGATTTGTCCCAGCCGGTGCGGGTCTTGAGTGTCACCGGCAGATGTGGCACCGCCCTCACTACAGCCTCCAGGAGGCGTCCCACCAGGGCCTCATCGCGCAGCAGGGCGGAGCCAGCCATGACGTTGCAAACCTTCTTCGCCGGGCAGCCCATGTTTATGTCGATGATCTGGGCGCCGCGATCGGCGTTATGGCGAGCCGCCTCGGCCAGCATGACCGGGTCCGCGCCGGCGATCTGCACCGCGATCGGCGCCGCCTCGCCGGTGTGGTCGGCACGTCGCCTGGTCTTCTCGGAACCGTATAACAGCGAGTTGCTGGTCACCATCTCGGAGACCGCCATGCCGGCTCCCAGGCGCTTGCACAACTGGCGGAACGGCCGATCGGTCACTCCCGCCATGGGGGCGACGATCAGGTTGTTCTTGAGAAGGATGGGGCCGATGCGCATTTGGGCGGGTCGTGCTACAGGGGAAGGCACGAATTCTACCCGCAAGCAGGAGGGCAAAAAAGCGCATCACGGTGAAACATTGCTTGGCTTCCTCAGCCGCATCGATGGCAAGGCGTGCCTCAATTGGGCAAACTCGCGCTATCGTGTCTATGCTACCCCTCATGTCCCTCTTCCCGGCGCCGCTGCGTGGCGCCATCTTGCCGGCCCTGCTGGGCGGCGCCAGCGTTTTCGGCTTCGCGCCGTTCTACCTGTTCGTGCTGCCCATACTGACGTTGGCCGGCCTGTATTACCTGTTGCGCGCGGCGACGGCTGCCGAGGCGTTGCGTCGTGGCTATGCCTTCGGTTTGGGTAACTTTCTCGCCGGTGTGTCCTGGGTCTATGTCAGCCTGCATGACTATGGCGCCATGGACGCGCCGCTGGCGGCCCTGGCCGTGCTGCTGGCGGCGGCCGTGCTCGCCCTGTTTCCTGCCTTCGCCCTCTGGCTGACGGCGCGTTGGCCGGCCACCGCCGCTGTACGTTGGCTGCTGCTGGCACCGCTGCTGTGGGCCTTGCTGGAATGGGTGCGCGACTGGTTGCTGACAGGCTTTCCCTGGTTGGCCATCGGCTATGCGCAGGCGCCATCCTCGCCGCTGACGGGTTACGCGCCGCTGTTGGGGGTGTTCGGGGTGTCCTGGCTGGCGGCCTTCACCGCCGCGGCGCTGGCCTCCATCGCGGGCCGGCGGCAGGGCGGCTGGCTGCTCGCCGGCGTGGCGGCGATCTGGCTGGCAGGCTATGGCCTCGGCCGCCTCGACTGGACCCGGCCGGTGGGTGCGCCGGTGACGGTCAGCCTGATCCAGGGCAACGTGGCGCAGGAGATGAAGTTCCGCCCCGAGAAACTGCTGGACACCCTGGAGCTTTACCGCCGCCTGATACTGTCCAGCCGCGCCCGTCTCATCGTCACGCCGGAGACCGCGCTCCCACTCTTCCTCGAACATGCGCCCGGCGACTACCTGGATGAATTGGCGGCGCACGCCCGGCGCCAGGGCGGTGATCTGTTGCTCGGGGTGCCGGAGCGGCTGGCGGGTGAACAGTATTACAACAGCATGATCTCGCTTGGCGGCGCCGCCACGCAGACTTACCGCAAGTCTCACCTCGTGCCCTTCGGCGAATTCGTGCCGCCGGGTTTTGGCTGGATCGTGAACCTGCTGCATATCCCGCTGTCCGACTTCAGCCGCGGCGACCCCGGCCAGCCGCCCATGGCGGTGGCGGGACAGCGGGTGGCCGTCAACATCTGCTACGAGGACGTCTTCGGCGAGGAACGGCTGTCCGCCCTGCCGGCGGCCACACTGCTGGCCAACGTCAGCAACGACGCATGGTTCGGCGATTCCCTGGCCCCCTGGCAGCATCTGCAGATCGCCCAGATGCGTGCCCTGGAGACCGGGCGCTGGTGGTTGAAGGCCAACAACACCGGCATCACTGCCATCCTGAACGAGAAGGGCGAGGAGGTGGCCCGGCTGACGCCCTTCACGACGGGGGTCCTCGAAGGCGCGGCGCAGGGCATGACAGGCGCTACGCCCTATGTCCGCTGGGGGAATCGGGCCTTCCTGGCACTGGCGGCGTTGGCGCTGACCGCCGCTGGCTGGCTGGCGCGGCGGGCGAGGTAGAATTGGCGCATCGATATCCCTTACTTGCCGCCATGAGCCAGACCGCGCCGAACACCTCCATCCGACTCACGCACCTCTCTCACGGTGGCGGTTGCGGCTGCAAGATCGCCCCCGCGGTGCTGGAACGTATTCTGGCCGACACCCCGTTCTCGAAGGGGCTGCTCAGCCAGTTCCCCGATCTTCTGGTGGGCATCGAGTCGTCCGATGACGCGGCGGTGTGGAAACTGAACGACGGGCAGGCCATCGTCGCCACCACCGACTTCTTCATGCCCATCGTCGACGATCCCTATGAGTTCGGCCGCATCGCCGCCACCAACGCCATCTCTGACGTCTATGCCATGGGCGGGCGACCGCTGTTTGCCCTGGCGCTGGTCGGCATGCCGCTGGAAAAGCTGCCGCACGATATCATCCGCCGCATACTGGCTGGCGGCGACGCGGCCGCGCGCCTGGCGGGCATTCCCATCGCCGGCGGTCATTCCATCGATTCGCAGGAGCCGATCTACGGCCTGGTGGCCATCGGCGTCGTCGATCCGCGCAAGGTGAAAAAGAACAATGCCGCCCAGGCCGGCGATCTGCTCGTGCTCGGCAAGGGGCTTGGCATCGGCATCTACTCGGCGGCGCTGAAGAAGGACAAGCTGCCGGAAGAGGGCTACAGGGCGATGATCGCCTCCACCACACAGCTCAATACCCCAGGCACCGAACTCGGCGGGCTGGCGGACGTCCATGCCATGACCGACGTCACCGGCTTCGGTCTGCTTGGCCATGCCCTCGAGATCGCCCGCGGTTCCGGGCTGCGCGCCCATGTCGACTTCGGCCGTCTGCCCGTGTTGCCGGGCGTTGCAGAACTGGCGCGGGCCGGCCTCGTCACCGGCGCCAGCGGCCGCAACTGGGCCAGCTACGGACAGGCCGTCGAACTGTTCGCGGGTTGCGCCGACTGGCAGCGCGCCATCCTCACCGATCCGCAGACCAGCGGCGGCCTCTTGCTCACCGTGGCGCCGGAATCGGTGGAGACGGTGCTGGGCGTGTTCCGCCGCCAGGGCTTCGAGCAAGCGGGGGTCATCGGTGCGCTGGAGACGGGTGCGGCCGGGGTGACGGTGACGATTTGAACGCGCTGCCTGCACACCGAGCGGCGATGCGACGGCCGGTAACACGCGCCTGCCTCATCAAGGGGGAGGCGCGTTACGGCGGGTTTCCTTCAGGAATAGCGCGCCGGGCGGGCGGGATGGGAAGCGGGGCCAGGCGGCAGGGCGCACGCGCTGCTTGTATTCTGGCCGGCGTTGTCGACGACGCCGACATCCTGGACGGTATCTTGGGCAACCACGAAAAGAGAGGAAAGGATGATTGCCAGCATGACGATCATGCTGCCCAGCACCAAGGGGAAACGATATTTGGTTTGCATGTTTATTCCAGTGCAGTCATGCTCGGGTTGAAGTGACGCCAGTATCCCCTCGCCGCCTTAACGCCAACTTAATGGAAGCTTAACCCAAACTTAAGTCCGCGCCGTTCGTCCGGAGGCGGCTGTTTTGAGGTGGACACAGGGTTTTCCGGGTGTCCGCGGCGCCGTGGCAATATGGCGTACATGGCCATCTTTTCAGATGGCAACTGTCGCCGCGCCGGCCTGGGTCCAGAGTGGTCGGGCGGGTCGATGATGACGGCACGGACACGGCATGCGCGGCGCCTGTATCGTGTTGCGCGCGGTGCTATTTTCGAGGACAGACGCATGTGGAAATCAGTGACTGCCATCGGCCTCGGCGCCGCCCTTGGCGCGTTGCTGCGCTGGCAGCTGGGCGCGAGGCTCAATGCCCTGTTTCCCACCCTTCCGCCTGGCACCCTGGCAGCCAATTTGATCGGTGGCTATATAGTGGGGCTGGCCATCGCCTACTTGGCCGCGCTGCCCAGTCTCGCGCCGGAATGGCGGCTGCTGATCATCACAGGTTTCTGCGGCGGGCTGACCACCTTTTCCACCTTTTCCGCCGAGATCGTCACGCTGCTGCAACAGGGCCGTCCTTCCTGGGCGCTGGTGGGCGTGGCGGCCCATGTGTTGGGCTCGTTGCTGGCGACATTGGCAGGCTTCGTCACCGTGGCCTGGGCACGCGGCGCCGCCTGAAGGTGCGCCAGCCATGAAAGGAGATGACATGGAGGGCTGTTTTCTGCGTTTCTATATGCACGAAAACCAGCGCTGTCACCATCAGCCGGCCTGGGAGTGGCTGCTGGAACAGGCCAACCGGCTGGGTGTACGCGGTGGCACGGCGTTCAAGGCGATGGCCGGATTCGGTCACCACCATCATTTGCAGGAGAGCCGTTTCTTCGAACTGGCCGGTGGGCTCGCCGTGGAGGTGGAGTTCATCGTCAGCGAAGACGAATCGAGACAGCTCATCGGCTTGTTGCAACGGGAGAAGCTGCACGTTTTTTATGCCCATATCCCGGCCCGTTTCGGGGTGGTGAACCCGGACGCGGCCGAGTCGCCCGCGGACGGCTCGGCTTGACCGGGCATGGCGCCGGTGCGTTCGCGGCGCGGCGCGGCGAAGGGGTTATGCCTTGCCCAGGAGGGCGATGCTTTTTTCGAATGGCCCCATGTATTTCATGGCGGTGATCATCGAGCCCTGGAATTTCAGCTTCTTGGTGAGTAACGCGGCACGGCCGGAGAGGGTGCCATCGATAAGCCGCTGCCAGTTTTCCACGCTGGCCTTCATCACGAAATCGGGCTTTGCCGGGGCCGCGCCCCAGGCTGTGGCGACCGCCCGGCCATCCTCGACGCGCAGGAAGGCGGAAGGCTTCGAGCCATCCTCCCAACCGTACTCGATGAGTGCGTGAAAGCCCTTCAACCCTGCGGCCAATTCACCGTGCCGGTTCCACAATGCGTGATAGCGCTCGACCCAGGCGGCGCTGAGAAAGTCGTCCATGTCATTTCCTCGTGGCAAGGCCGGCCGGGTTGTCCGGCCGGCGGTCGGGTGGATCAGGCCTTGGAAAGGGCCTTGAATATCTGATTGAAGGACGCCTCGCCCAGGCGGGCGAAGACGCCGACATTGCCCATCACGCAGACGGCGAACTTGGGCCCGGCCAGCGAAAAGCCGGTGGCCGGTGTCCAGCCGGACTCGCCGCTCATGGCGGTGAAGCCATCCGTCTGCATACGTGCCATGTGCATGTTGGCCGCGCACATGGCGGCGGCCATCGCCGCCTCGTCCTCGGTGATGTCGCCGGCGTAGGCGGTGAGGTTGCCGTCATCGGAAAACGCACCTGCGGCAAAAACGCCCTTCAGTTTGAGCAGTTTGTTCAGATCGGTCATGGTCGTCTCCTCTCTCAAAGTGAAGCCAGCACTTCGAAGGTCTTGTCGAAGTCCGCGTCCTTGTTGCGCACGAACACGCCGACGTTGCCGACGATCAGGGCCGAGTTGTCCGGGCCGGAAACGGCGAAGCCGCGTACCGGCTCGAAGCCTTCCTTGCCGGTGTAGGCCGTCCACCCGGCCGACTGCATCTTGCCCATCATCATGTTGGCGGCGCACATCTGCGCGGCCATCCTGGCCGCCTGAATATTGATGTTGCCGGCGTAATTCAACAGTTCCCCGGTCGGGGAGAATTCCCCGGCCGCGAAGGCACCAGGGACGCTCATCGCTTTCCTCAAATCAGCCATCTCATCCTCCTAAGAAGCTTACGGTACAGGGAAACCCCCTGCGGCAGGATCCTCAGCAATGCCCGTGCCAGCGCATAACCCTTTGATTCTTATGAATAGTTAGGCCGAGTGACGGCGGCATGTTGCGTCCTGGTGTTGCAACCCGCCGGTTGGCGATGGAAACTTCGATATAAAACAATGTACTGGTAGCTATTGTTGCTGTTGTGCAACGTGCAACATGCATGGAGGAGGTCATGTCGGACGGCAGGATTCTGCGTGACATAGGTATTCTGGAAAGCATCCTCGCCAGTGTCGACGAGGGCATCCTGATCGCCGAACCG
>JBBIVX010000028.1:0-24345 GCA_037439465.1 Hydrogenophilales bacterium
CGATTCGCCTCCGGCATCGACAGCCCACTAACCAGCCAGGACCGGCATTTAATCTCGGAAACGGTCAGGCAGGGGGACTACGTCATCCTGTCAGCCGGCTTGGGTGGTATGACCGGCACAGCGCTTACGGTATTTCTGATCAATATGGCAACCCACTGGAGGAAGACCTCAACATGGGCACACTGACTTGGCCCCGAACGGAAATCGAGGAAATCCAGAAGTTCCAGAAGGATTACGTCTTCAAGCAGAACGACACCTACGTTGGCATCGCCATGGCTCGACTGTCGCTTATGAACGGGGCGAACCTGCTCCAGTAGGGGGGAAATAATGATACCCAAGCGATATTCAGCTGCCGGATGGGGGCTTTGATAGGGAAGCCCTTTCGCGAAAGCCACCACACCTGGCTCGGCTTTCCGGACTGAGATAGGAGATCAGCATGGATCGGAGGAGATTTGTCCAGCGCATATTGGCAGGCGCGGTAGCGCTGGGGTTGAACGGCAAGCCTGCCTTGGCGGCCACACTGCGAGTCAACAAAGTAATCGGGGTAGGAGGTGCTGCCTGCCAATTGTTGCTCGGCGTGCGGGAGCGGATACCACCTGGCCTGGATAGCGCGACGCTTCAATTTCTGTACGTGAACAGCGATTGGCAGAGCTTTCCACGAATCGAACAGGCCTGCATGGACAACCCTGATCGGCCAGCGGTTGGCACCGTGCCAATTGCCGATGGCGAGGGTAGCGGCGGTCGGCCCGAACGGGGGGAGCAGGCGGCCTGGGAGAGCAAAGAGAGACTGCAATCCTGCCTGGCCGATGCAGGGCGAGTGATTCTGCTTGCCGGCCTGGGGGGTGGCACAGGCAGCGGCGCGACGCCGATCCTGGCGCGTTGGGCACGTGAGGCCGGTGCACGGGTCGAAGCAGTGGTGGTCATGCCGTTCTTGTTCGAAGGCACACGTGTTGATCGAGCCGAATCGGCCCTGAATCGTCTCATACGCGAGACAGACGCGGTAACGTGCTTCTCAAATGATGATGTAAAGCGATACCTTGGCGCAAAGACTCGGTTGGGGGATGCCTTTGACTATCAGCACAGGCGCGTCGCTGAACGGGTAATTGACTTGCTGACGGAGGGCAGTTAAGCAAGGGGCGCATCCCGACCGGACTATGTCATCTGGCATTTCCCTAGATGGCGGGCTCGGGGACGATGACCTGCAGGAACATGGCACCATCACTGGCTAGGGTGGATCGATCAGATCGAGCCCACGCTGGGAAATAACAAGTGGGTTACCCCTTCCTTGATGACAAAACGTCATCCCGTTTCATGCCCAGCACACCGCTAGATCAGGCGGCATAACCAATCCGAACCTATCGGAGAGAAAATCCCCTGGCCCCCTGGTTGGGAAACAGGGGCCAGGATGATTCTGGTATCAATGCGAAATGGCCCAGCCAAGGCAGCTACGCTTTGCCCTGAAGCTGTCTGCTGACGCTGTTGCTACTTCATAAGGGAAACAGCTCTGGCAATCTGTCGTTCGGCAACAGCGGACCACTTCTCACCGGAGGGGGCGTTGCGATTCAGGGATAACGGGCTGGTATGGGGCATCGGCACGATGAACCGAACGGCACCCAGTGCTTCCCTGATGGACGGGTGAGCCTTTTCGCTGTCCAGACTGGCTCCCCAGTTCTTTCCCTCATCCCTGGCCTGAATCTTGGAATGGAGCGAGCCCGAACCGCATAAAACCCTAGTTGCACTGACACCGACGGACAGGATCACCTTCGGTTGCGATTGCTGTATCAGATCGGCCAGGAAGGGAACACAGGAACTGATCTCTTGTGCGTTCGGCTTGCGATTTTCAGGAGGGCGGCAACGGCAAATATTCGCGCGACCGTAGTTGTCCCGAGTGATGCCATGTGCAGCCAGAATGCAGTCGAGGGTTTTGCCGGCCGATCCGACGAACCCGACACCCTGAGCATCCTCCTCCGCACCGGGTGCCTCTCCGATAGCCAATAGTCCGCCTTTCTGGCATGGTGTGGCGATAACGATTTGGGTCCGTCCGCTAGCTAATGCACAGCGCGTGCAGGTTGCATCTTTCCAGTCTGACATCGAAGACTTTGCCGCCATATTCGTTCCCTTCGTGTGCCCATCGCAGGGCCATATTTGTTGATGGTAAGTACATGAATCATCGGTAACTTCTGATTCAAATTGTACCATATATGCGGGTGCGCAAAGTAGACTAGGCTGCCATCTTTCCGGCCATGAGTCGGAACGATGCACTGATGGAGGCATTCGCTGCTGAGCTACGGGCTCGGCGATCCGCGCTCGGGTTATCCCAAGAGGAACTCGCCCACCGGGCAGGGGTGAATCGGACGTATGTTGCCAAGCTCGAACTGGCCCAGAATCAACCGACGCTCAGCGTGTTACTCGATCTGGCTACGGCACTCGGCGATGAATTGCCGGTAGTGATCGAATCCATGCTGTCCCGTTATATGCGCAAGAAATAACCGAGACTCGTAATGTCATTTACCGATACGGCGCTCCCGCCTGGCCCGACTCCCTTATAGAAACGGGCCGGGCGGGAGGAGGGCGCATATCGGCGTGCATCAGGGGTTACCATCGTCTGGAGTGGTACCATCATCGGGCAGGGATAGCACGCCATCTTGGAGTTCGAGATAGCCATGCTTGACCAACCCCAGAAATGCCTCCCTGGCCCGTCCTTTGCGGTGTCGTGAGTCACCCACATTAAGGTCACCGATTAGCCGACTGATAGCCTCGTCTAGAGGTATGCCGGTTGGCCAATCGTCACCCGTGGCTGCTCCCAGCATCTGCATGTCGCGCAGAAGCTGCTTGAATGAGGCCAGCAGCACCTTCTGATTGGTCCCACGCGGCTCTGGTTGCGGTTGACTGGCGACGGGGCCACCAACTTCCACCACTGCGCACGATGTGATGGCTTTTCCCGAGTTGGTCATGCCCAGATCAACCACTTTCAGATCAAATGCATTGCCAATGCCGTCCAATCCATCCTTTGACTTACTGATTCTCCACCAACGACGATTTCCATCCCTACCAACCTCTACTACAGCGTCAAGCGCTGCATGTAGGCTTGAATGACCGCGCAGACCACGACTCAAATCTTTACCCGGATGATGAACTAGCAGAACCATAGCCTCGGTCAGTGTTTGCAGTACAGAGGCCCCGGCCAGAATTTCGCTCATATCTGAGGATGAATTCTCATCGGCCCCCGGCGCTGCCTTGTTCAATGTGTCGATAATGATCAAGTCGGCACCGCCACAGGTGTTGATCAATTCTCCGAGGCTCTGCGCATCGTCAAGCTTGTTAAGCGCGAACGGCTTGAACTCGAATATGACGCTCTCAGGAAATTCCACCTCCCTGTATCTTGCCCATGCTTGAACACGGCGGTGAAATGCCACTTGTCCTTCCAGAGCTACATAGATGACCCGACCTTGTCTTGTTACATGGCCGAACCAAGGCAGCCCGCTAGCAATAGACGCACTCATGCCGAGAGCCAGAAATGACTTCCCGGTACCGCTTGGCCCGTACATGCCGGAAACTCCGTGTCTGGGCAAGACATCCTCGATAAGCCAGCTTGTATCCGGTAATTCATGCAGATCGCTCGCACGATAGAGAGTGAATTTCTCATTTGCGCATAGGCGGCGCTTAATCTCTCCCTGCGATGCTGTGTCGCACGTCTGGATGGCACTCATTGTTCCGCCCTCCCTTGCTGGTCAAGCCACGCAAGGACATCCGCACGACGCCACGCTGTGATGCGAGCTGAGAGCTTGATAGGCTGGACGAACGTTCTTGCACGGACTTTCCGCCAAAGGGTGGCGGAAGAGAAGGGGACTAGCTTGAGTACTTGCTTCTGACGGAGATAGCTGAAATCGGCGTATGTGTCGCTTAATTCTCGGCGGTCCATGATATGACTCCTAAATGGACGGGTGGATGTTCGAGAATGTAAGCGCCTACGCTTGGTAGCCGATGATTGCAGGCAACCAGATACGTGCAGCGGATTTTATTATCGGAAAGCAGATCGTTGAAATCAAGGGGAATTTGCGGCAATGCTTGCTGTTATCCCACTACTGATGCAGCGGCCATGCAAATCCTGCCCAATCCAGCATCAACTGGGTTCGCTTGCCGAACAAATCTCCCCGGCGATATGCAGCCTCCACCTTGCTGCCAATGGCATGCGCTAAGGCCATTTCTGCAACCTCGCGTGGATAGTCTGTCTGCTCGGAGCACCAGTCCCGGAAGGTGGATCGGAATCCGTGGGGGACCGCCGGCACCTTCATCCTGCGTAACACGGCCGACAGGGTCATATCTGAGAGTGGCTCCCCGCTCGGGTTCGGAAAGACGTAATCACTGAATGACCGCTCCCTCTGTACCGATAGGATGGCCATCGCTGCATCGGATAGCGGGACGCGGTGTTCTTTGCCGGCCTTCATCCGGTCTGCTGGGATCGTCCAAACCCGTGCGTCCAGATCGAATTCGGCCCACTTCGCTCCACGCACCTCTCCCGAGCGGCAAGCCGTCAGGATCGTAAATTCCAGAGCCCTTGCACCCATCCCCTCTTGACTGGCGAGGGTCCTCATGAAGTTCGGTAGGTCGGAATAAGGAAGTGCCTGATGATGTTTCCGCTTCCTGATTTTGCCGGGCGCGGGGAGCAGTTTATCCAGATGCCCCTTCCACCGTGCCGGATTGGGTTCGTCCCGATATCCCCGCGCAGCAGCCCAGTCCAGAATCGATTCTATGCGTCCACGCAGTCGAGTGGCCGTCTCTGTCTTCGTGTGCCAAATCGGCTCAAGGACCGCCAGGATATGGGACAGACTGACATCACGAACAAGCACCCGGCCGATGATGGGGTTGGCGTAGGAATCAATAGTGTTTCGCCACTGCTGACCATGCTTGATGCTACGCCAAGAACTTTCATGGGTATCAATATATTGAGTAGCTGCCTGTGCGAAAGACATGGCGGCCATGTTGTTCTCGATCAGCGTTAGCCTGGCATTTTTCCACTGCAATAAGTTCAGTGGAGATGATCGGCATGACACATTACGCACAGGGGGACAGGGCTAACGGCCCTGTTGATGACTGTTCATGTAAGGGCAAACGCCCCTATACATCCATCGGAGTGTTCGGTATCGGCGGCGCGGGATGCAGTATTGTGCAGAGGTTGCGCGACCGATGCGGCTACGATCAGCATGTCTCTGTCTGCACCGTCAACCGCGCCGGGGACGACGGCGAAGCCGCCCTGACATTCGCATCGGGCATCAATGGCCCACTGACCACTGAAGACAGCCACCTAATCTCAGAGTCGGTCAGGGGGAAGGGTTGCGTCATCCTGGCGGCGGGGCTGTGTGGCACAACCGGGACCGCCCTAATCCAAGATTTCGCGCGACGCGCGAGGAACCAGGGAAGCAAGGTCATCGCCGTGGTCGCGCTTCCGTTCCGGTTCGAAGGGAAACGTGTTTCCGTCGCCAAGAGCACCGCAACCGAACTGGCCGCCATTGCTGATCGAGTCATTACTTTCAACCTCGCGTCGCTATCCCAGGCATTTCCCGCAAACACCACTCTGAACGGTTTCATGTCCTTTGCCGACGGGCTGGCGGCCGGGGCCATCCTTTATGCCATAGCCGCGACCGAAAGCATGCCCCCCCTCCCGCCGGTCCCGGTTCCTTTAGGGTGAACGGGACACCGGGAAGCCTTGCCACGACAAGGTTCGTTGCCAAGAACCCAGTAACGGAGGGAGCTTCGGACAATCTCCAGGAGCGGCGCGGGTTTTCGGCCTACTTGGGCAACGAGTCGTCTCATGGACTCACCTCTGGGCATCATTTCGATGTCATCCGTTTGCAACGGAGTCACTTGTCAGGCGCTTGAAGGCAGGCAATCGATTTTTATCACAACTGAAAGGAAGGGAATCGTTATGTTCATGACCAGCGTACCCGGGCACTGGCAGCGGTGCGGGACATGCGAGTACTGGACGGGGCCACGCGAACCCCATGGCAGCGATGTGCATTTTCCCAGCAGCACTCAGCAGGCAGCCTGTATCGGAAATTGGAAAGGCTCTAGCTACGATGAGGGCCACAGCTGCTCCGGCTGGAAGAAATGGGGTGTACTCAAGTAGCCCCGGTTGATCATGGGTATGAGCCCAGCCGATGTCACCACATCCAACCGCATGAAACTTCGGGTGGCATGGGAGTTGATCCAATCTCAACGTATCTAAACACGGATCGGAAGCAACGTGAGCGACATAGATATTGAAAATCCCTACGAACTGGTTTGCCGTGAAATAGTCAGGTATTCGGCTGAGCTCTTTAAGCCGCTATTGCAGCATGGCGAAACGTGCAATGGTGTTACCACATCCATATACGCTTGCGATATGGACGAAATTTACATGAGAGATTCGTTCCCTGGGTTGGGTGCCGTCTACAAGGATGCACATAACTGCGCGCAGTCGGCGTCCTACGCCCTGGCCACATCGTTAGCCGACAACATCAGGTTGCACACAGAGCGCCCGGAGGTGCATCTACAGACCACCGAGCATCTCCGGAACGTTAATCCACCCGCCATTTATTGATTCAAGCTGCTTCCTCTCGTCTGGTGGGAGATTGCCAAATATGCTTTTCGTCATGATGCGTAAAGGCCTCCGTAGAAGTTAGCGACAGGACTGCAAGCGCGAACGCCACTCTAGCTCACTGGGCATTGGAGGGCGCAGCTTGTTCAGGCCGCGCATAAGCGGCCCAGTCGGTCATCAACTGATTTCGCTTATCGAACAGATCCCCACGGCGATATGCGGCCTCAACCTTGCTGCCGATGGCATGTGCCAAGGCCATCTCAGCCACCTCGCGTGGATAGTCGGTTTCCTCCGCGCACCAATCCCTAAACGTAGACCTGAAACCATGCGGGACGGCCGCAACCTTCATCCGGCGTAGAACCGCCGAGAGGGTCATGTCGGACAGAGGCAGCCCACCTGGGTTCGGAAACACGTAATCACAGAACGCCTGCTCTTTCTGCGCGAGCAGAATACCCATCGCCTCATCGGAGAGTGGCACACGGTGTTCCTTGCCAGCCTTCATCCGAGCCGCTGGGATCGCCCATGTGCGAGCATCCAGATCGAACTCGGCCCATGTCGCCCCACGCACCTCGCCAGATCGGCAGGCCGTCAGGATGGTGAACTCCAGCGCCCTCGCGCCCATCCCATCTTGCCCGGCGAGCTTCTTCATGAAGCTCGGCAACTCCGCATACGGAAGCGCACGATGGTGATCCGTCTTCCTGATCTTGCCGGGAGTGGGAAGCAGCTTATCCAGATGCCCTTTCCATCGTGCCGGGTTGGCTTCATCACGGTAGCCTCTTGCCGCCGCCCAATCCAGAATCGATTCGATGCGTCCACGTAACCGGCTGGCGGTTTCCGTCTTCGTGCGCCAGATCGGTTCAAGTACGGCGAGCACCTGAGCCAAGCTGACATCCCGGACAAGCATCTTGCCGATGATCGGATTTGCGTAGGCCCCAATGGTATTCCTCCACTGCTGGCCGTGCTTGGCGCTACGCCAAGAACTCTCGTGGGTATCGATGTACTGCGTGGCCGCCTCTGAGAATGACAATGCTGTTAGGTTATTCTCGATCAGCTTGGCCCTTGCCGCCCTGGCGTCATCGATGGGATCGAGGCCCAGTTTGATCTTGGCACGTGCTACCCTGGCAGCCTCTTTCGCTTGGGCCAGGGTGACATCGGGATAGCCACCTAATCCGAGGTCTCTTCGGCGCCCTTTGATTTGGTATCTCAAGACCCAGCTTCGCCCACCTGTGCCGCTGACGTTGATCGCAAGGCCGGCGACCCCGCCAACGAAGTTGATCCCCCTGCGCCGGATATTGGAAACCGCCAACGCACCCAGTTCAGTTTGCTTCCAACCCATCACTCCACCCATCGTTTCGGCTACAATGCAGTGACACGACGTGCGCCACTACGACGGGTTAAATTATAACATGTCTTTGATTATAAAGGATATATTGATACGTTATGACACGTTGTGAGATGCAGTTTTTGATGCCACCGCTTCCGCCACTCACTATTCCTCGATACAGATTTTCCTGTGCACTACAGCCATGGCCGTGCGGCCGGCGAGGGCGAGGATGACGACGCTGGCAATGCCCAGCAGGATGCCTGACAGGCGCAGATAGAAGACGCTGCCGGTGTGGTGAAACAACACCAGGGTGGCCGTGGCGATGGCTGCCAGCGGGAAGGAATAGGCCCACCACGAGAGAAAGAATCGCAGACGGGTGAACCATTTCGCTTGCAGGAATAACAAGAGGGTGAAGAACAGGGCGCTGTTATAGAGAACCTGTCCGAAGGCATCTACCCCGCCGGTCAATTTAGCGTAGGACAAAAAACCCAGCGCCGGCGGAGCGATGAGAATGAACAGCGTCGGCATCAGGCGTTCCGGCAGACTGCCGTGGAAAATCACCCGGTAAAAGATGATGGCCAACAGTATCGGCCAGAACATCAGGCCCAGGCTAAAAAAAAACCAGGAAATCTCGATTGGGGCGTGGGAGACGCCGGCGATGGGGACCAATATGTTGCCGACCACTGGGATGAACCAGGCCGGATTCAGGTGGGCGATTTCGAAGCTTGTCTGATGTATCCACTGGGTGACGATATAGAAGGTCAACGCCAGATGCAGGCTGGCGCCGGTCATCCACAGCAGTTGCGAATAGGCGGTATTGACAGAAAGCCAGGCGATGGCGAGCAGGACGAGACTGATGGAGAAGGTCGGGATGAAATTCATCCATATCGGATGCTGCCATTCCTGGATGACGGCTTCCCGGTATTTGAGAAACTTGGCGCCATAAAGACCGGCCAGAACGATGAACGCCAGGGTGCTGAGGCCCAATAGATAAGGGCTGACGTGGAACGGCAGTTGCAGCACATCCTCGGCCTGTTGCCAGGCGATGGTCAGGCCGCCAAGCCCCATCACCATGGCGAACCAGGCGACGGGGAAATGCTGCAGGCGGGAAGCGTCGGCGCTGGTCATGGCGAGCTTTGGCCGGAGAGGGCCCGGGCCTGAGTTGGAATTACAGCGGTCTCTTGAGCGAGACGGCGCCACGCAGCCTGTTGGGCAGGTAGCCGGTGGCCTGATCGTTGGGATATTCGAGAGCCAGCTTGGCCTTCACGCCGTCAGGAATGGTTTCCTTGGTGCCGTGGCAGGTCAGGCACATTTCCTGCACGACGATGCCTTTCATGTAGCGGAAAGTCTTGCCGCCGCTGTCCGCGACGATCTCATGATATTCCAGACTGTCTGGCCTGGCACCCTGGGCCAGACGCTGTTCGAAGTCCTGTAGAACCTTTGTCTCCCAGGCATCCGGCACGCTTTTCGGATTGCGGTTTCGGGTGGTGACGCGGCGTATCTGCACCCCTTTTTCGGCGGCGATGGCGGCGGCTATCTTCGGGGCCTTCTCCTTGCAGACCGAGATGGCGGTTTCCGGGCCGCTCTCTTTCATGGCCTGCTTGAGTTCGCCACCCAGGGCCTTGATCATCTGCGCGACCGTGGCTCGGCTCTCTTCGGCATATCCGGCTTGTTGCTCCGGGCTCGGCGTGCTGGCACAAGAAAGTAGCAGAAAGGATGCGAGACTGCCGAGTGCGAGTTGCCTGGTTTTCATGGGATGTCCTTTATGAATGCTCCGCCCCGGAATATTACCTTTTTTGGCATGGAGCTTGTGTGACAACGTCATGGCATTTGCCTTCCTATGTGGAGGCTGGGCGGCATGCCTGAAACGGAAAAAAATAAAGATTTGGACTCGGGAAAAAAGACGGGGAGGGGAAGGAGGAGAAGCACCCCTCCCCGAGTCCATGGAGGAGAAAGTCAAACAACCCGTAATCACCTTCAACCGTGTCCCGCGCGTCAAATGGTGACCACTTTGTCGGGTTGCATCAATTACTGAGCAATATATATGCCATATTTGTGGCGAATACGGGATTTATTATTAACTTATTGTTATTAAATGAAATATTTATTCATGTATGAAGAGGCTTGCTTGAATGAATCATGATCATCTGGCGAAATTTGTCGTCATGGCTGTCAATTTTGGTCAAAGTTGACAATAATGGCGGGCTTTGATTCCAACCATGTCAGTATGTTCAGTACGCTCAAAGCCTTTCTCGACGCCTTGCCTGAACCGCGCCTGCTGGTTGATGTGGAGTACCGTATTCTGGCGGTGAATAGCGCCTATCGCCGCGATTTCGGTGAAGCCGTGAACCTGATCGGTCATACCTGCTACGAAGTTTCCCACCATCACGATCGACCTTGCAGCGAGTGCGGCGAGTCCTGTCCACTTTTGACCGCCAAGGAAACCGGTCAACCCTGTCGGGTACTGCATATGCATCACACTCCACATGGGCAGGAGCACGTGGATGTGGAGCTCATTCCTATCCTGGATGATGCCGGCGGTATCCGCTGTTTCGTCGAAACGCTTTATCGCCTCAACCGTGGCCGTGACGAACTGTCCGGGACGCCGGGTATGGTGGGCCGCTCGCCTGCCTTCAACCAGATGTTGGCGTTGATCAACCGGGCTGCGCCCGCACTCGTTCCCGTGCTGTTGTTGGGAGAGTCGGGTACCGGCAAGGAGCTGGCGGCCCAGGCCCTGCATGATTTCGGCCCGCGACATGCCAAGCCCTTCGTGCCAGTCGATTGTTCCGGCATGACTGAATCGCTGTTCGAGAGTGAGTTGTTCGGCTACGAGAAAGGGGCGTTCACAGGTGCCGTCCAGCGCAAGATCGGCCTGGTCGAGGCGGCGGCTGGAGGCACGTTGTTTCTCGATGAGTTGGGTGACATTCCGCTCAACCTGCAAGTGAAACTGCTGCGTTTGTTGGAAACCAGCACTTTTCGCCGACTGGGGGGGGTCGAGACGCTACGTGCTGATTTCCGCCTGGTGGCGGCCACCCACCGGGATATTCGCCAAATGGTCGAGACTGGCCGTTTTCGCCGTGACCTTTATTACCGCATCTCGGCTTTCCCCATCAATTTACCGGCCCTGCGCGAACGTCGCGAGGACCTACCCTTGTTGATCGACAACCTGCTTCACCGACTGGCGCCACAGCGTTCACTGCGGTTGAGCGACGAGGCCATGGCCTTGCTGCTGGCCTATGATTTTCCCGGCAACATCCGCGAGTTGCGCAACATCCTGGAACGGGCGGCACTGTTGGCCGATGGCGATTGCATCGGCCTGGAGCACTTGCCACGCGAACTGACAAAGGTCCAGTCCGCACCGTCCGGCGAGTCCGCCGAGATTGTGTCGCTGGCGGACTCGGAAAGACGTTATGTGCGCTGGGCCTTGTCTCAGATGCATGGTGACAAGCGGGCGCTGGCTGGCAAACTGGGTATCAGCGAACGGACCCTCTACCGCAAATTGCAGGACTGATCTAACCCACTGGCTGGAGCCGGTGCTGGCGAAGGTCAATGCCGCAGCATCATTTGTAGCATCGTCTGCATCATGTCCAGGCGCTTTTCCAGCGCCTCCACGCGCTGCACCATCGAGGCATGATCCGTGTTGCCCGCTGCGTCCGGCCTGCCCATACCGCAACCGGCTGCCGACGGTGCGTGCTGCGGTTTGCCCATGTGGCAGCCGACGGCCCTGTCAGCCTGGCCGCCGGCACCCATGCCCATCATGCCCATCATGCCCATGGGTTTGCCGTCGCTGTGGTGCATGCGGCAATCACCGGGCTCGTGCATCATCCCTTCGGCGGGCGCTTGGCCGGCCGCCGGGGCCTCGGCATTGTGCCTTTCCATCATTTGCTCAGGCAGGGATTGGCCGGCGGCCGGTACGGCATCATCGGCCGCTGTCGCCGCCTCGGCGGCCAGCAGGGGGAGAGGCAGGGCCAGGGTACCGGCCATGGCGAGGACGAGAAGGCTTCGTTGCATCGATGTCATGATGTGCTCCCAATTCAGTAGGTGTCAGAGAAAATGAGTGGAATGCCGAGTGCTCGTGGCGTCTCACACTTTTTTCCCGGCTGGCGATGCCCTCAGCCGGCGTAGTTGGCTTCGGCAAAACCCCAGTTGACCAGGTTGTTGAGGAAGGTCTCGACGAACTTGGGACGCAGGTTGCGGTAGTCGATGTAATAGGCATGCTCCCAGACGTCGATACAAAGCAACGGCTTGTCATTCGTGGTCAATGGCGTGCCGGCGGCCCCCATGTTGACGATATCGACCGAGCCGTCAGCCTTTTTTACCAGCCAGGTCCAGCCGGAGCCGAAGTTGCCCACGGCAGATGTCTGGAAGGCCTGCTTGAACGCATCCAGCGAGCCCCATTTCTTGTTGATCGCCTCGGCCAGCGCGCCCTTCGGCGCACCGCCGCCATTAGGCTGCATGCAACTCCAGAAAAAGGTGTGGTTGGAAACCTGGGCCGCGTTGTTGTAAAGGCCGCCGGAGGCCTTTTTTACGATGTCTTCCAGGCTGGCATTCTCGAATTCGGTGCCTTTGATCAGGTTATTCAGATTGGTGACGTAGGCTTGATGGTGCTTGCCATAGTGGTAGTCGAAGGTCTCGGCACTGATGTAGGGGGCGAGTGCATCCTTGGCATAGGGCAGGGGGGGCAGTTGATGTTCCATGCGGGTTCTCCGGGTTGGTTGTTGACAGTTGCCGGGACGATTCTACGGTCCTGGCGCGAGCACGGCAATAGTTGACGTAAATAATACAGTATTTCCTGGTGTGGCTGGTTTGGGCACTTCCGTCTCACCCATGGTTGCTCGCACAGGTGCGTAGGCACCAGGTCAAATTATCCAATTAAAAAGCTCAAGTTAATAGTTGACAAGTTTAGTCGGGATATATAGTCTTGCCGCCAGGCTCGCGACAGCGGGAGACCACAAATCGGAAGAGTAGAGAGGATATCGACATGGAACTTCAAATCAATGGCAAGGCTGTGGAAACCGATCCGGAAGGCTATCTGGTAAATCTGGATGACTGGTCGGACGACGTGGCCAAATTTCTGGCCGAGCAAGATAAGCTCGAACTGGCTGAGAACCACTGGAAGATCATCCACTACATGCGTGGTTACTTTCAGGAATATGGCACGGCACCCAATCTGCGTATCCTGCAGAAGGGCCTGAAGGAAGAGTTTGGCGACGAGTGGGGCGACAAGAAATTTCTGTTTGATCTCTTCCCTTATGGTCCCGCCAAGCAAGCCGGCCGCTATGCGGGCACACCCAAGCCGACCGGCTGCGTCTGACCTGGTAAAGACATCCCCGCGGCGACTGCGGTAAACTGGCCCTGCCCCAGACGGGGCCTTTTTATTTGGAGACATCAATGTTCCGTATTGTCAGCGCAGTCTTGTTGCTGGTCGCCGCTCACGCCGCCCAGGCTTTTCCTACTTATGCTAGCGGCAACGGTTTTCGCGGTGCTGATCTCATGACGCCGGAGGAGCGCAAGGAACATGTGGCCAAGTTACAGGCCATGCAAACCTACCCGCAGTGCGAGGCCTACATGGCGGCACATGAAGAGGTGTTGCAGCAACGCGCCAAGGCGCAGAACGTGGTACTTCCCCCCAAGGGTGGCAACCCGTGCACGGTGATGCGGGTGCTGGGTCGCATCAGATGAACCCAGGCTGGGCGACGGTATAGGACGATGCCCGGTCGCCGTGATTTTTTGCTCGCCGCCCTGGCACTGCTTGGTCTGGAGGCGGCGGAACCGGCGCTGGCCAAGGCGCGCCGTGAGGTCGGCAACCGCGCCCGCCAGGCCGGGATGTGCCGGCAGAGGCAGGCACGCGACGGCGACATCAACGCTTTGCAAGGCGATAGCCTGGTCATGCGCCGGCTGCGCGAGTGGATCGTGCAGGTGCGCGGCAACCACACCAAGGTCCTGATCGATGGCGAGGGCCGCTCTGGCAAGAAGCCAGTCGCGTCCCCTGCACAGCGGCCGGGAGCCATTCGTGGCGTTGAACATGGCAGCCATTCCCGACGAGCAGGCGGTCATACTCTGCCCGGAAAATGTGATCGAAGTGCCCCTGAGTCTATTGCCGGAAAACCTCGGTGGCCGCGGCTGGCGGGGTGGCAGGACGGTCGCCGGCCAGGATCACCCGGCGACCCTGGCGGAAATGGAACAGCGCTATATCTTTTCGGTGCTGCAACGGACTGGTGGCAACAAGTCAGAGGCCGCCCGCGTGCTGGCCATCGGCTACAAGACCCTGTTGCGCAAGCTCAACCAGGTCAGCGCGGAGATCTGAAAATGAATGGAAGCGCGCCCTGCCCAGCCATGCTTGGTCATGGGCACGACCCTGGCCGTCATGGCCGATAAGCAAAACATTCTGCTCCGACCACGCCTCCAGCTGGGTGAGGGGCTGTCCATCGGCCCCGGCAAGATCGATCTGCTGCGCGCTTTGGGGCGTACCGGCTCCATCAGTAAAGCCGCACGTGAATTGGGTATGCCTTACAAACGGGCCTGGCTGTTGCTCGACACACTCAACCAGGGCTTTGGCCAACCGGTGGCCGAGACCGTCATCGGCGGCAAGGGTGGTGGCGGGGCGCGGCTCACGCCCCTTGGTGTGCGCTTGGTGGTGGCCTATGACAAATTACAGGCACGGCTGAATAAGTCGGCTACGATCGGGCTGGCGGCCTTCATGGATTTGCTGGACTGGAAGGAATGACGAACAGGTCGCTGGCCGGCAGGCCCACCTGACCCGCATCGCCTGCCTTCAGCCCGTATTTCCTCAGCACTCGGCTGCCGCAGCGCACTTCCAGCTGTACGCCGCTATCGATGCGGAAGTTGAGCACGGCGGATTCGCCCAGGTCCAGCACCGTCTCGAAGTGACCAGTGAACCGTGCCTCGCCGGTTTGCGGCGGGGCATCGGGGGCACGCAGGGCAACGTGTTCGGCGCGGATGACGAGCCAGGCATCACCGCGGTTCACGTCGCTTTCCTTGACCTTAAGGTGCCCGCCGAGCGCCGGACAGTCGACGTTTCCGGCTTGCGTCGTGCGGGCAGGGAACATGTTTTTCAGCCCCAGAAAACGCGCCACGGCAACCGTCGCTGGACGGTGATAGACCGTGGTCTTGTCGCCACTTTGTTCCTGAATACCGTCGATCAGCACGGTGATATCGTCGGCGAGGAAGTACGCCTCGGAAAGATCGTGGGTAACGATCATCACGGTCAGTCCATGTTCCTTCTGCAAGTCTTTGACCAGCCACCACAGCTCGCGGCGCAGGCTCTCATTCAACGCGGTGAATGGTTCGTCGAGCAAGACCATGCGGGGAGCGGCGGCGAGCGCTCGCACCAGGGCGACGCGCTGGCGCTCACCGCCGGAAAGGGTGGCCGGCAGGCGGCCAAGCAGATGGCCGATGGCGGTGATCTCCACCAGCCGATCGAGCAGGGGCCGAAACTCGCCGGGCGGCAGCCTTCTCGCGCGGGCGCTGTAGGCGAGGTTGTCGGCGACCGAAAGATGCGGGAACAGGCCAAGTTGTTGCGGCACGTAGCCGAGCCGGCGATGTTCAACCGCCAGGTGGGTGATGTCTTCACCTGCCAGGCGTAACCGTCCTGACAGAACGGGTAGGGTGCCGAGCACGGCATTGAGCAGCGTGCTCTTGCCCGAGCCGGAGGGGCCGAGCACGGCGTGGCATTGACCCTGACCGATGGATAGATAAATGTCGCGGAGGTTGAAGCCGCCGGAGCGCGTGGTCAGGCCTTCGATCTCAAGCATGAACCGCCCTGCTTAGCTGCCGCCGGGCAATGAACAGCGCGGTGAGCCCGATGCCGCTCAGCACCAGGATCAGCGCCACCGTGCCCTCGATGTCGGCGCTGGAAAGGCGCATGAAGATGGCGATGGGCAGGGTCTCGGTGCGCATGGCCATGGAGCCGGCCACCATCAGTGTGGCGCCGAATTCGCCGATGGCTTTCGCCCAGGTGAGAATGAAGGCGGCGATGAGGCCGTTTTTCGCCAGTGGCAGGGTGACGCTGAAAAAGGCATGGCGATGCGAGGCGCCCAGGGTGCGGGCGACAGTTTCCAATTCCACCGGCACTTCGTCGAAGGCGGTCTTGAGCATGCGCACCGCAACGCCGAGGATGGTGATGAACTGTGCCAGCACGATACCGGCGAAGGCGAAAACAAAGTTGATCACGTTGGCCTGTACCCACTCGCCCAGCGGATTGTTGAAGAAGATCAGGATGATGGCGCCCAGGGCGGCGGGCGACACGATGATGGGGAATTCCAGCACGGTATCCACTGCCTCGCGGCCTGGAAAGCGAAACCGCGACAGGGCGTAGGCCGCCGGGATGGCCAGCAGCAATGCAAAGAAGGTCGAAACCGTGGCCGCGAGTAGCGACAGGCGCACGGAAAACAGGGTGCGCTCGGAACTGACCGCTTGCGTGAAGGACGTTACGTCGAAAAACCAGGCAAGCGCGGCGATCAGCCCGCCATAGAGCGCCAGAACTGCCAGGGCGGCGACGATGCTGGTGTGTTTCAGACCCATGTCCAGTTCATTTTTTCAACCAATCGGCGGGCACCACATATTCGCCCCCCACCGGTTTCTTCGCTCCCAACCAGGCAAAGGCCGCCTCCGGCGTGGCGAAGTAATGGTAGTTGGCGAATATCATCCGCCCTTCCGGCCCGGTCAGAAAGTCGATGAACTTCTGCGCCCCGATACGCTGCTTGGTGTACTTGCTGATGGCGATCGGGATATAGCCGACGCGCGGAATCTGCGCGGCGGGTAATGGGATGGTTTCGATGCGCGCCGGGTCCCAGTGCGCGAAGACACGCCAGCCGATCACCGCATCGGCCATCTTGAGCGAGATCGCCGTGGCGGTTTTTTCGCAGGACTCGGTGTAGTTGGCGAGATTGCGCTTGAACGCGGCCTTCTGGGCGGGGTTGAATTCCTTCTCTATGATTTCCACGGCGTAGGCCCCGACGCACACTCCTTCCGGGTTGGCGATGGCCACGCGCAGACCGGGTCGAGTTAAATCCTTGAGTGTTCTGATGTTGTGCGGATTGCCTTTTTGCACGTTGATGGCGGGTGCGAGATAGACGATCACCTTCTCGGTTTCCGGGAACACCTCGCCTTCGCGCTTGGCCTTCTCCATGTAGTCGGAGGAGCCGGGGAAATACAGGTCGCCCTGCCTGGCGAGTTTCATTTGTGAGAGTACATAGCCCGAACCGCCGAAGACGATATCGACCTTTGTGCCTGTCCTGGCCTCATACGCCTTGGCAGCGTCCTCGACTGGCGGCTTGGAGGCGGCGCCGGCATAAACCAGCAGGCGGTCGGAGGCAGACGCGCCAACGGACAGAAGGCAAAGCCCTAGGATAGGTAGTACCTGGCGAGTATTCATGAGCAAGCACCATGTGTATTGGACAATGAAATAACGTGAACGCGGATAAGTGTCTAATATACGGTGTGTCCAATATGTCATAACGGTTAGGGTGTCAATCAAAAACATCGGGACTGGGTTGTTCCGACCCAAGTATCCCGGATATTTGGGTCGATCTGACCCAGTCATCGTTGGCCATATTTCCCTGATCAATTCCCGTAGCGACGCAAAAGCAGCAGGTTATCCCGTCAATTTGGATATTGGCCTAAAAGTAAGGAGCGATCGAGCCTGGTGTGATCAGGAGGTGGCCTGCTTCCGCACCGATAACAAACAGCTCGCGCCCCGTCTGTCCACCGCCAGCAACGGCGTCGGTCACGCCTACAACACACCCGACGATCGCTATGCCGTGGTCACCAACTACGGCAACAACGTCATCTCCATCATCGACGTGGCCCAAAAGAAAACGGTCAAAGATCTGAAGATCGGCGCCGGTCGCATGGGCCACATCGCCTTCACGCCCGACAGCCACTGGGGTTATGTTTCCAACGCCAAGGATGGCAATCTGTACAAGATCGACATGTGGAAGCTGGCCGTGGTAAAGATGATAGAGACCGGCAACAAGCCCGGAGGTGCCCAGGTGCTCAACGTCTGGACCAACATCTTCGAAGAACTGCCGCGTTGAGACGACAACGCCCCCACCCCTTTAATGGGCTGGGGGCAAAAAAAGCCCGCCATTGGGCGGGCGCAAGGGGGGATAATTTTGAATATGCCGATGACTAACGCTGTCTCGCCATATCCGGGCAGGCGGGAATGACAAATAAATCGGCGCCTACTCAGTGGGTGCTGCCAAATGACTTGTCCACGCTGCCCGGTGGTACTGGCAGCCGGGCCAGCCGACAACCCTGAGCCACCGGTCCTTGTGGGAACAGGCGGTACAGATACTTGCCGCCGCCCTCCTTGGCGAAGGCCTCGTCCAGGGCGCGGGTGAGAGTGTGTCCGGACTCGGCCGGGCCACATTCGATGAAATGATCGCGCAACCAAACGAGCACGGCCAAGTGCGCGTCGCTCAATTCGATCCCCTCCGACTTTGCCAGGCGGCGGGCTTCATTTTCGCTCCAGGGCTCCATTTCCAACATGTGCTCGTTGACTTCATGGCCAGCGAGACCTTGTGCATCGATGAGTTTGTTGATGTCCATCATGGTTTGCTTCCTCCATCTGGTCACTTATACCAGCCTAAATTAGTCAGGTATTTTTGTAAATTAGCAGGTATAAGGGAAAAGGCAAACTTATTTTTTCGCCTGCCAATGCCCGGATTTGCCCCCTTTTTTTTCCAGCAGCCGCACCGTTTCCAGGCGCATGCCCCGATCGACGGCCTTGCACATGTCGTAAATGGTGAGTAGGGCGATGCTGACGGCGGCGAGAGCCTCCATCTCGATGCCGGTGCGGCCTACCGTCTCGGTGGTGGCGGTGCAGTCCACCGCATTGTGCTCAGGGTCGAGGCTGAACTCGATGCCGACGCGGGTGAGCGGGATGGGGTGGCAGAGGGGGATCAGCTCGGCGGTGCGTTTCGCCGCCATGATGCCGGCGAGGCGGGCGACGCCGAGCACGTCGCCCTTTTTTGCGTCGCCGGTGCGGATCATGGCCAGGGTCTCGGGCCGCATCACGATACGGCCGGCGGCAACCGCCACACGCTGCGTTTCCGCCTTTTCGCCGACGTCTACCATGACGGCCTGGCCGCGTTCGTCGAAATGGGTCAGCTTGCTCATGGATCGCTTTCACAGGAACTTGGCTTCGGGACCAGTATCATAGCGGCATGAAAAACGGCTTGGCCATTCTCTTCGCTTCTCTTATCGCTTTCCCTGCATTCGCCGCCGAGCTGCCTGATCTTGGCGAAACCGCCCGCGCCAATGTGTCTGAGGCGAGCGAGGCCAGGCTGGGCAGCGAGATCATGCGTCAGGTTCGCGGCGACCGCGATTATCTCGACGACCCGGAGATCGTCGATTACCTCAACGTCGTGGGGGGGAAACTGGTGGCCGCCAGCCCGGCCCCCTACCGGCCGTTCGAGTTCTTTGCCGTCCGCGATCCCGTCATCAACGCCTTTGCCTTGCCGGGTGGATTCATTGGCGTCAACACCGGGCTGATCTCCGCTGCCCGTGACGAATCGGAACTGGCCGGTGTGCTCGCCCACGAAATCGCCCACGTCACCCAGAATCACATCGCCCGATTGCTGGATGCCCAGAAGGGCAGTGCACTGACCACCCTGGCGGCCCTGGCCGTGGCCATCCTGGCCGCCCGTTCCGACAATGCGCAACTGGCCCAGGCGGCGGTAACCACCGCCCAGGCCATGAACATCCAGAGCCAACTGGACTTCACCCGCGAACACGAGAAAGAGGCCGATCGGGTTGGCCTGCAGATCCTGACCGCCTCCGGTTACATGCCCACCGGCATGGTGTCTTTTTTTGAGCGTTTGCAAAGCCAGGGGCGATTTTCCGAAAGCCGGGCGCCGTCCTATCTGCGTACCCACCCAATGACCCATGAACGCATGGCGGATTTGCAGAACCGGCTCGGCGAGACTGGCTATCGCCAGCATCAGGACAGCGACGAATTCGCCCTGGTCCGCGCCAAGGTCCAGGCCGGCGAGGGCGAGCCCGCTGTCGCCCTGAAACGATTTGGCGCGTTGGCGACAGCGAGCGATACGGCTGCCAACCTGTATGGTCTGACGGCCAGCGCCTTGCGCGCCGCCGAGCTCGATGTGGCGCGGCAGGCCTGGCTGAGGCTGGAGAAAAAACTGGCTTCCCCCATGGTCGAGACCCTGGGCGCCAGGCTGTTGTTGGAAACCGGCCAGCCCGAGCAGGCGCTGGCCCGCCTGAAGGTCGCCCTGGCCCATTATCCCGGCTACAAACCGTTGACACATGCCTATGTGCGGGCCCTGCTGCGCACCGGCCAGGCCGCGGTCGCCAGGGATTTTCTGACCGGGCAGAGGCGCCTCTGGCCGGAGGACGCCGCGCTGTTCCGTTTGTTGGCAGAAACCCAGCATGCACTTGGTCACCGCGCCGAAGGTCATCTGGCCCAGGCCGAGGCGCACCTGCGTCAGGATCAGCCCAGTCTGGCCATGGAGCAGTTGCAGTTGGCCCGCCGCGCCGGCGATGGCGACTTCTATACCCTGTCCATCATCGATGCCCGACTGCGTGCCTTGCAGGAGCGCGAGCGCGACGAAGCCAGGCGCTGAGCCGGTGACATTGCGAAGGCCGGGATAGGTGCCTTATGCTTGCGGCCGATCCGCGCGGGACGAGAATTCGGGGGAGACACCGGTCTGGTCGCCAGCAGGATGGAGAGAGAAAGGAGAGACGGTCATGCGGAAATCGTTTTCCGCCGGTGTCGGTTTGCTGTTTGTGGCCACTCTGTGCGCCCCAGCCGTCCTTGCGGCGGAACCGGCTAAGCCGCCTCCGGGCAAAGGGTTGGTATTCGACAGCAGCAAGGGCAATTGCCTGGCCTGCCACGCCATGCCGACCATTGCGGACGCCGAGCAACCCGGCGACAGCGGTCCGCCGCTGATCGCCATGAACGCCCGCTTTCCCGACATCAAGGCGCTGCGCGCCAAGATATGGGACGCCACTGCCAGCAACCCGGATACTTTCATGCCGCCATTCGGCAAGCACAAGGTGCTGACCGAGGAGGAGATCGACCAGATCGTGGATTTTGTGTATGGGCTATGAGTCGGCCACGCACAGCGCTGGTCTATTAGGAGAAAAGGAGAAGATGCCGCGCTTGGTTTTGGCCATGGCTGCGTTTGCGCTGGCCATCGGCACCGCCGCCGCGATCGCCGGCCCGGAGGAGGACCGTCTCAAGGTGGTCAACTACTTCAAGAACAAGTACGCCGACATCAAGCTCGACGACTACACCTACGGCGCTCTCGTCTTCGACCCGGATGCCAGGGCGCACTACGACTCGATCATGGAGTTTCCGCCTTTCGCCGCGCAACTGGAGAAGGGTAAGGCGTTGTGGCAGACGCCATTCAAGAACGGCAAGACCTATGCCGACTGTCTGCCCAACGGCGGCCGGATGATTGCCGGCCACTACCCGATGTTCGATGCCAGGCAGGGGCGGGTGGTGACCTTCGAGAACATCCTCAACGCCTGCCGCGAGGCTAATGGCGAGGCGCCTTACGCCTACGACGACATGGACACGATGGGTCGGTTGAGCGCCTATGCGCGCACCCTCTCGGACGGCATGAGGGTCGATATCAAGGTCGAAGGCGAGGCCGCCCGCCAGGCCTTCGAGGACGGCAAGAGGACCTATTACCGCCGTGTCGGCCAGCTCAATTTCTCCTGCGCCAGTTGTCACATCGAGGCCGCCGGCAACCGCCTGCGTTCGGAGCGGTTGTCGCCGGTGTTGGGACAGGCGACACACTGGCCGGTGTTCCGCGCCGGCGAACGCTTGGTTACCCTGCAGAACCGCTATGTCGGCTGCTTCAGACAGGTGCGGCAGGTGCCGGATGAGATCAATAGCCCCCGTCTCAACAACCTGGAATATTTCCACACGTACTTGTCCAACGGCCTGCCGATGAAGGCGTCGGTGTT
Organism: Hydrogenophilales bacterium; assembly: GCA_037439465.1. Lineage (GTDB taxonomy): Bacteria > Pseudomonadota > Gammaproteobacteria > Burkholderiales > Thiobacillaceae > Parasulfuritortus. Next base: position 21,858 of record JBBIVX010000028.1, read on the forward strand.
CCGCAAGTGATGCCGCACCCTGTATTTCTAATCACAGAATCCGCCTTGGATTTTATTTATTGAACCTTGCTCTCGAAAGGAATCACACCATGTCCATGACCCGCCGCGAATTTCTTCAGGTACTGGCCGCCGCCGCGGCTTCCGGCCTGGCGCTGGATAGCCGCTCCGTGCTCGCCGGCAATCTGCCCGCCGGCTACTACGACATGCCACCGGCCGGCAACGTGTCACTCATGCACATGACGGATTGTCATGCCCAATTGTTGCCGATCTGGTTCCGCGAGCCGAATATCAACCTTGGCATAGGCGGCATGGCCGGGCGGCCGCCGCATCTGGTGGGGGAGCATTTCCTCAAGCACTATGGCATCAAGCCCGGCACACTCGAGGCCCATGCCTTCACCTATCTGGACTTCCAGACCGCCGCCCGGACCTATGGCAAGGTCGGCGGCTTCGCCCATCTGAAGACACTGGTGGACAAGATCCGCGCCAGTCGCCCAGGCTCGCTGTTGCTCGACGGCGGCGATACCTGGCAGGGTTCCGCCACGGCTCTGTGGACCAACGCCCAGGACATGGTCGATGCCAGCATCGCCCTTGGCGTCAACGTCATGACCGCCCACTGGGAAATGACCTATGGTGCCAAGCGGGTGCAGGAGATCGTCGAGGGCGATTTGAAAAAGGCCGGCATCGACTTCGTTGCCCAGAATGTGGTCACCAACGACTTCGGCGACCAGGTGTTTCAGCCCTATGTCATGAAGGAGATAAACCATGTCAAGGTGGCCATCATCGGCCAGGCCTTCCCCTACACCCCGGTGGCCAACCCGCGTTACATGGTGCCGGACTGGTCCTTCGGCATACGCGACGACAATATGCAGAAGTGGGTCGACGAGGCCCGTGCCAAAGGCGCCAAGGTGGTCGTCGTGCTGTCGCACAATGGCATGGACGTGGACCTCAAGATGGCCAGCCGCGTCACCGGCATCGACGCCATCTTCGGCGGTCACACCCATGACGGCGTCTATCAGCCGGTGCCGGTCAAGAACGCCGGTGGCGTCACCCTGGTTACCAATGCCGGCTCCAATGGCAAGTTCCTTGGCGTCATGGACTTCGATGTCAGGGATGGCAAGATCAAGGCCTGGAAATACCGTTTGCTGCCGGTCTTTTCAAATTTCCTGGCAGCTGACCCCAAGGTGGAGGCGCTGGTGAAATCGATACGCAGGCCTTTCGAGAGCAAGCTGTCCGAAGTGCTGGCGGTGAACGATGACTTCCTCTACCGCCGCGGCAATTTCAACGGCACCTGGGACCAGCTCATACTGGATGCCATGATGGCAGTTAAGGGCGCCGATGCGGGTTTCTCGCCTGGTTTCCGCTGGGGGACAACCATCCTGCCGGGCGAGCCTATCACCATGGAGCGACTGATGGACCAGACCGCCATCACTTACCCGCAATCGACGCTGACCGTCATGAAGGGCGAGATGATCAAGACCATCCTGGAAGACGTCTGCGACAACCTGTTCAACCCCGACCCTTACTACCAGCAGGGCGGCGACATGGTGCGGGTGGGCGGCATACAGTATTCCCTCAACCCCAATGCCATGATGGGCAAACGCATCACCAGCATGACGCTCAACGGTCAACAGATCGACCCCAACAAGACTTACAAGGTGGCGGGCTGGGCGCCGGTGGCGGAGGGCGCCACCGGTACCCCTGTCTGGGAAGTGGTGGCTGAGTACCTGCGCGACAAGAAGGTCATCAAGGGCGTCAAGCTCAACAAACCCAGGGTGGTGGGCAACAGCGGCATCAACAATCCGGGCATGGTGCTCTAGTTCCCGTGTGGTTGCCGAAAGGCGGCGAGCAAAGTCAGATCGTAGACGATCTTTAGCCCCCCGCAGGCCGCCAGCGGCGCCGCCAGCCAGCCGGCGGCGACCAGGGCGCCGCCAAGGCTTGGGCTCAATGCCGCCGCGAGGCTGCGCGGCACGGCGGTGAAACTCGCCGCCGCCGCGCGTTCCGGCGGCGTGACCACGGCCATGACAAAGGCGCTGCGCGTTGGCACATCCATTTGCGACAGCATAGCGCGCGCCAGCAGCAGTCCCAGCGCGGCCGGAAGGCTGGGCGCGAAGGCGGCCGCGATCAGGCAGACATTGGCCGGGATGTGGGTGAACACCATGGTATTCAACAAGCCGATGCGGCGGGCCACCCTGGGCGCGGCCAGTTGTGAGCCGGCGGTGAGCAGCCCGGCCCAGAAGAAGAACGAGCCGGCGGCCGCTAGCGATACATCGAAGCGCTGGAACAACCAGAGGGCGAGCAGCGAATTGACCAGCAGTCCGCCGGCGAAGGCATCCAGCGAGAACAGTGCCGCCAGCCTGATGACGATGCCGCGCGAGGGGCCGAGCGGCGCGGGCGGGGCGGGTTGTTCATGGGGTGGTGGTTGCGGTAATTTGTGGTAGAGCAGCCAGACCACGGCGCCGAGGGCCGCATACAACATGAACATGCCGCG
>JBBIVX010000029.1:0-20015 GCA_037439465.1 Hydrogenophilales bacterium
CTGGGCAACGCCACGACGCAACAGATCGACGTGACCGTCACACCGGTGGCCGACATCACCGACGACAGCCTCACCACCAGCGAGGACACGGCGATCAGCGCCAACGTCATCACCGGCACCAACGGCGCCAGCGCCGACAGTTTCGAAGGCAGCCCCCAACTCACCGGCGTGACGCAAGGCGCCAATGGCGCCGTCAGCTTCGGCGCCGACGGCACTGTCACCTACACGCCGAACGCCAACTTCAGCGGCGCGGACAGCTTCACCTACACCGTCACCAGCGGCGGGGTCACCGAGACGGCGACGGTCAATGTGACGGTAGCGCCGATGCCGGTGGTGCAGTCAGTGGTGGGCGACATGGTGGCAGAGGGTGTGCCCAACACCTTTACCATTACGTTGTCGAGCACAAGCGTTGCACCAACGACGGTGACCCTGGCTCTAGCCAATGGAGTGACGACGTCGACATCGAGTGGCGCCTCCATTGTGGATGACACGACGACCCCGTTGCGGGTTAGTTTTGACGGGGGGGTAACGTGGCAAGACATAGTCGGCAATACGGTAGTTGTGCCGGCGTCAATGAGTAATTTTTTGGTGTCCGTGCCGACAGTGAACGATGCCAATTATGAAGGCGATGAGTCTTATACCTTATCCGCGTCGACAGTGATGAATGTTGGACCAGCGCCATTTGGCACGGGCAGCATTACGGATATCGCCGATATTCCACAGACACTGGCCGTGCATGTTTCGGAGGAAGGCTTACCGGGCGCTTTGCCGGACTCTACACCTACTGGTGATGACACCACCAACTCGCCTACGGTAACCGGGCAGTTGTGGGATGGGTCCTTGCCGACCGCCGTCGAGCCAACGGTCACTCTCAATTGGCCAACTCCCGGCGTACCGCCCACGCTATCTTCTGCCGGGGTGGCGCTGACTTGGACCGGTATTGGTAGCAATACCCTTATTGCTACGGCAGGAAGCAGTGGACCAGAGGTGCTACGTATCACGATCGATGGGACCACAGGGGCGTATACGGTGACCCAGTCGCAACCTATCGACCATTCAGTTAACAGCCTCGAGGACGTACTGACTTTCGGTCTGAATTACACCATTACCGAGGGTACTGACAGCCGGACGGGAACGCTGACGGTAAATGTCGAGGACGATATGCCTTACGCCGCGCCGACGGTCATCGACATGGTAGCGCCGCCGGTCAACACCAATCTGCTCATTACTTTGGATTTATCAGGCTCCATGAGTAATGCCAGCGGCATGACAGGGCTTAGCCGTCTACAGGCCACTATCGCAGGCATCAACGAACTGCTTGATCAGTATGACAGTCTTGGCAACGTGATGGTGAATGTCGTTACTTTCTCCACGACGGCGGCAGTTCAAAACTATGGCGGTTCTGGTGGTGCCTGGTTGACGATCACGCAGGCCAAGGCCTTTCTGGCCAACGTTACGGCAAGTGGCTGGACCAACTACGATGCAGCTCTGGCGGCTGCCATGGATGCCTTTGATAACCCTGGAAAACCGGCTGACGCTCAAAATGTTTCCTATTTCTTCACCGATGGGGTGCCAAACTACAACAACAATGATCCGTCCACACTAGGGATATTACCCGCCGTTAACGGTCCCGCAGGGGACGACGGCATTCAGCCTGCCGAGCAGACGATCTGGACCGACTTCTTGACTGGTAATCTGATCGACTCGTTTGCCGTGGGAATAGGTACGGCGACGGCCACCAATCTGGAACCGATTGCTTACGATGGCCGACACAACGTCGATCAACCGGCCATCATCGTGACGGATATGAGCCAGTTTGCCACTACGTTGATTGGCCTGGTTCAGAACACATATAGCGGCAACATGATGACAGACGGTAATGTCCCTTTATCGTTTGGGGCCGATGGCGGCTATCTGCAGGTGATCACCTATGGCGACAATGCCTTCACTTATGATGGCGCGACTATCGTCAGGACTGGCGCCGGCAGCACGCCGTGGAGCTACAACAGTCTCACGCACGAGCTGACAATCAGCACGGTGGGCGGTACCCTGCTTGTGAATATGGATACGGCTGGCTACAGCTATACCACCTCCCCGGATGTTTATACTCCGTCCGAGATGTTTGGTTTTACGTTGCGCGATAGGGATGGGGATACGGCGGCGAGTACAGTCACCATGAACTTCTCCCCTCCTGACCCCGGGCCTATCATTCGCAACGATTCTGTTGTGGTGGCGAACGGCAATGTAACGAGCAACCAGGTCACCCTCGATGACAACTGGCTGCTCTGGAATGATAGCGACGCCAACGGTGACCCGATTACCATCACCGACGTTACCAATGCCATTTCGCATACGGGTGGACAGGTTGTGGATGCCGTCACCGGCAGCAACAATGGAACGGGCGCATTCGGATATACGGGCACCACTTATATTGGCAGCACTCAGTCGGATACTGCCGACGTATCCATCGCAACAACAAATCGCACAACCCTGAATGGAAACGGCTTGGACAATATTCTGGTTGGCGATAACGATGCCGAAACCCTCAACGGCAACGAAGGCAATGATGTTCTGGTTGGCAATAATAATAACGATACGCTGAATGGAGGCGCCGGCAACGACTGGCTACTCGGTGGTCTCGGAACGGATACTCTTAATGGGGGCGCCGGGAATGACAGGTTAGAAGGCGGCAACGGCAACGATAGCCTGACCGGCGGCGCAGGCGCGGATGTTTTCAAGTGGATGTATGGCGACCGTGGCACACCACAGGGATACCCCATGCTCGATACTATTGCCGATTTCGATACGACGGTGGATTCCGACAGGCTCGATCTGCGTGATTTGTTGCAGGGAGAAAACCACACACTTGGCATCGGCAACTTGGCGAACTACTTGGACATCACCGTTAATGGCGGCAATACGGAAGTCCGTGTCAGCTCGACCGGTGGCTTCGCTGGCGGCAACTATGCGGCCAGCGCCGAGGATCAGCGCATCACGCTCACCGGGGTGAATTTATACACAACCTATGGAGTGACACCGGGCGACGACAACGCCCTGATCCAGCAGTTGTTGAACAATGGCAAGTTGATTGTGGATTGATAGACGGTGCAGCCCCCCGGCGGTAATTCCGCCGGCCTGCGCCAATAACGGAGGTAATGATTCATGCCTTATGTGCAGCGTGATATTGCAGGAAGGATAGTCGCCGTTTCGGCAGCGCAGACGGTGATGACGCCGGAATGGGTGGAGGAGGGCGGCCGTGACCTGAATGCCTTCCTGTTCTATATGACTTCGAACCGGGAAGGGGACGATCCCAGCGTGATCCGTGCCTTGAGCGAATCGGATCTGGCCATGATGCGGGTGGTGGAGGATATCCTGGACCTGCTCATCGAGCGCAACCTGCTGCGTTTTACCGATCTACCCGGGCCGGCGCAGGAGAAGCTGATGCAGCGGCGTTCGCTGCGTCAGGCGCTCCACCCCATTGGTTTGCCAGGTGAGGCGGATGATGGGGTGATTTGAACGCGGCGGCGGTGGGCGCCACTAGACGCCAAGTGCAACCACCTGGCCAGTCGCGCCATCAAACCCAAGTTCCCACAGAGTGGCCAGTTCGCCCTCGTTCATCACTCCTTCGGCAATGACTTGGATGCCGACCGTCTGTGCCATCTTGCATAGCCCCTTGAGGAATTCCCGGTTGCCTGGGTTTTGGTCAATGGCGTGGACATAGCGGCTATCGATCTTGATGTAGTCGAGACCCAGTTCAGCCAGTTTGGCGATTTCTCCAAAACGCTGGCCGAAGTGTTCAATGCCAAGCTTGCAGCCTAGAGGGGCAAATCTCTGGCAAAAGCCCTTGAAGGCATCGAAATTGCCGAAGGCGCCATACTCCGGCACTTCTAACCATAGTTTGCGTCGGCGCGACGGGTTGGCTTCGAGCAGGTTTTGCAGATCGGCCAGGAATGACCAGTCGGCGATGGATTCAGCGGACAGGTTGATGGCCTGCTCGGGCGTATTCTCGCCGAGCTGCTCCAGGGCGAGGCGTAGCGCATGCCTATCCAGCGTCGTGGCCAGCCGGAGGCGCCGCGCCATCGGCAGGAATTCGCCGGCGTTCAGCCAAGAGCCGCCCGGCTCGGTTTGCAGGCGCAGGGCATTTTCCAGGTGCAGCAAGGTGCCGGCAGCGCTCCGCGCAGGGTAATGCGCCAGGCGGACGCGGTCCGCGGCGAGCGCGCCCAGCAATGTCTGCCGCCATGAATCCTGGCTCATGCCGAGGGCGTTGAGGTCCAGGCTGGCCGCCGCGTTGGGCCCTGAGTTTTCGGCATTGGCCAGCGCCTGATCGGCAACGGCCATAATCTTCCCGGCATTCTCGCCGTGTGCATAGGCCACGGCTCCAATGTGGAAGAGGTCGGATAGCTGTGACCACTCTTCATTGACTTCCCGCTTGAGGGTCTCTCCGATCTTGTCGGCGATGGCGGCGGCGGCGTCGTCGCCCGTCACCAGCAGGGCAAAGTCCGAACCGTTGAGACGGGCGGCCAGACAGTTCTCACGCCATCCAGCCAGTTTCGCCAGGGCGAGGCCAATCGCCTTGATCAGCCTATCGGTCTGGGGGTGTCCCAAGCGCGTGTTGAGGCCATCGAGATCGACAATGCGGACTATGGCTACGGTGCCGCCACGGGCCGCTCGTTCGCTGTTCATACCTTCGCGCAGTGCGGTCATGAAGAAGGCACGGTTGGCCAGGTCTGTCAGGGCATCGTGGTTGTTCTGTCGCCGCAGCGCCTCGAGTCTGCCGGCCTCCTCCGCGAACAGGGCCTTGAGCCGTCCGACCATGGCGTTCATCGCCGTCACCACGGCGCGCAGCTCGGGCACATGGGGCTCTGCCACCGTAATGAATCTGCGTGCGCTGATGGCCTGCGCTTGCGCCACCACGTCAGCCAGCGGGCGGAATAGGCGCCGCAACACCCAGGTGCCAACGCCACCCGCCGCCATGGCGGCCAGCAGGAACCAGCCAGCCAGTCGCAGGGCGCCGCCCCAGAGTTCCTGATAGGCGAAGCGGCTGTGACTGACAACGTAGAGTGTGCCGAATTGACGCCAGCCATCCTGAACCTGGGCGATTCCAGCTTTGGCCTCGATTGGGAACAGGCGTGTAAACCACGCCGGGACACCGCTCTCGCCACCGGTGTAGCGGCGTTCCAGCAGGGTTTCGTGCCTGGTGCCGGTGAGCAGTATTTGCTGATAATGACCATTATCGAACTGCGATGAGATTAGCAATTCCACCGTGACTGCATCCTTGACCGGCAGCTGCGAAAGCACCAACCCCAGGGCGGCGGCATTGTCCACGTTCTTCAGGTAAAGTTGTTGCTGCAGGTAGGCGCGGGCCGTGTAGAGGCTGACGACAAAACTGCCAACAAAGGTCAGCAGGGTTAGGCCAATGACGGCCAGCCAGAGTTGTCGGTAGATGGACATGTCTACTCTCCTGTGTAGAGCGAGGATACGCTTGTCATTCGAAGCCGTCCGCGTGCATGCGCGCAATCACGTCGCGCCAGTGTGACAGCCGGGCCGTGGCATTACCGCCGGAGCGGCCTGAGGTCGAATTGCCTACCCATATCCCTTCGCTGTTGAAACTGAATACTGGCAACAGATCGGGCCGACGGGAGGCTGGGCGGACGTCGTTGAGCAGGTTGTCGAGGATCAGCGGTTCGGAATCGGGCGCGGGGTAATACCCCAATATCATGTGGGCCTGGCTGGTTCTGCTTTGTGGCCCTCCGATATGGGCCTTGACGTAGGTGAGGCGCAGCCGGTCGGTCGGGAGACCGAGTAGCAGCAGGCTGAAATATTTGGCAATGGCGAAATCTTCACAGTCACCTTGGGCGCGTCCCATGGTTTCCAAGGGGGTGGCCCAATAATCGCGTCGATTCCAGATATCGACATCGTCCCTGAACTGAATGCGATGGTTGAAAAAGGTATTCACCCGGCGGATCTTCTCCAGCTCGGGTGCTGCTTGCAGCGAGATCAATAAAGCGCGCCAGTCCTGGACGGTCTGTTGCGCCGGCCGGCCATAGCGTCGCTGCGCCAGTTCGATCTGCGTTTCGAAATCAAAGCCTTTTCCCAGCACGGCGACGGCATACTGAGCGGCGAGGGCAAGGAGCACGACTGCCACCGATTCGGACACGAGCGCGACCAAGCCAGTCAATGTCGGCCTATCGCGCCGAAGCCAGACTAAGCGGGTAGCGCTGGCTGTCATGAACCGCCAGTATGTCTTTGGATTAGCGCATTGGATGGCAGTTTTCCCATCAGCTAAGGTGTCGAGGCATGTCAGGCCGCCCTATCAATGCTGAGGCGCGTGTCGATGAGAGGGCTTGGCATCGTTCTGGCAATCGTGAGCCAATTATGTTGTTGCTGCATCAATAGCGAATCAGGTTGAATAAACTTTAAGTAATTAGTAATAATGTACCAGTTAAATCTATATTGGAAACAACACTAATCGATGATATTGGACCGGTTACAATTACATGCAGACATACTGCTTAATTAATGGTCCTTTTGAGATTTTCTGGCGGATTCAAGGATGAAGTGCGATTTTGAGTTCTGGCAAGGGAACGAAGATGTTTGACAATCCAAAGGTGTTTCGAACCATGTTGTTGGCGGGTGGCTTGCTGGGTGGCCTGGTCTCGAATGCCTGGGCCCAAACCGTCACCCTCAAGGACGCTGCCCAGGAGGCGGTGCGCAGCAATCCCGAGGTATTGGCGCGTTGGCACGCCTTCAGGGCAGCCACAGAGAATATCGATGTCATCAGGGGCGGACTGCGCCCGCGTGTCGACTTGAGCGCGAATGTTGCGCGGGAGCGGCAGGACAATCCAGCCTTGCAGGATAGTTATACCCGCAGTGGCCTGTCCTTGTATGTAGACCAGATGTTGTTCGATGGTACTGCAACCCATAACGAGCTCGCCAAGTTCAATTACGTTCAACGGGTGCGTTTCTATGAATTGCTGGATACCACCGAGAGCACGGCGCTGGAGGCCATGCGCGCCTATACGGACGTGCAGCGATATCGTAACCTGCATCGTCTGGCCCAGGAAAATTATGCACAGCACCGGGCCGTATTCGAACAGATTCAACATCGGGTCAAGTCCGGTGTGGGTCGCCGGGTCGATTTGGAACAGGCGGGTGGGCGTCTGGCCTTGGCGGAGTCCAATCTGTTGACCGAGGCCAGCAACCTGCACGACGTCAGCGTTCGTTATCAGCGCCTGGTCGGCCGGTTGCCGGCCGAAACCCTGGCCGACATCCCCGTATTGGCGGCCGGCTTGCCTGAGCAGTCGGATCAAGCCTTGCGTCAGGCCTATGCGCAAAATCCCGGTTTGGCCGCGGCCCAGGAGAATATCGTGGCGGCTCAGAACGATGCCAAGACTCGACATGCGAAGTTCCTCCCCAGGGTCGATCTGCGCGCCAGGCATGATCTCGGCCGCAATCTCGATGGCGTGAACGGCACCCATAACCTGACCAATGTGGAATTGCTGCTGAATTACAACTTGTACAACGGCGGTTCCGACCAGGCGGCCGAGCGTCAGTACTGGGAACAGGTCAACGTCGCCAAGGACCTGCGCGACAAGACCTGCCGCGATATACGCCAGACCCTGTATATCGCCTACAACGACGTCAAGCGGCTCAAGGAACAATTGATCTACCTGGAACAGCATCAGCTTTCCATCGAAAAGGCGCGTGATGCCTATCGCAAGCAGTTCGACATCGGCCAGCGCACCTTGCTCGATCTGCTCGATACCGAGAATGAACTGTTCCAGGCCAAGCGTGCTTATCAGATCGCTTATTACGACCACTTATTCGCCATGGGGCGCACCCAGGCGGCCATGGGCAACTTGTTGGCCGCCCTCGGCCTGCAGCGCCAGGAGACCCCGGATCTGGTCAATGCCGACGAAAAGGCGGCCTTCGATCCGGATGCCATCTGTCCCGCCGATGCGCCTTTGCAGATGAGCGTTGACAAAGAAAAGGTGTTCGCCGAGGCCATGGCCACGGCAGCCTCCAACAATTACGCCGCCGCGGCGGGCGCGATGGCGCCCTCCGTAGCCTCGACCGGTGCAGCGGTTGCCGATCGGGACGGCGATGGGGTGACCGATGACAAGGATTTGTGTGCTGATAGCGCCAAAGGCGTCAAGGTGGACGCCAGGGGTTGCCCGCTGACGACGGTGATCGAACTCAACGGGGTCAACTTCGAATACAACTCATGTTCCCTGCGCCCCGATGCCTTTCCTCTACTCGATGAGGCGGTCAGGGTTCTGCAACGCTACCCAATATTGACAGTGGAAGTCGCCGGACACAGCGACAATATCGGCGGTGCGGATTTCAACCTGCGTTTGTCGGAAAGCCGCGCCAGTGCCGTGCGTGATTATTTGATGTCGCAGGGCGTGGCGGCGGCACGACTGACCGCAAGGGGCTACGGAGAGCAGCAGCCGATTGCCGACAATGGCACGGAGGCAGGTCAGGCAAAAAACCGCCGTGTCGAGCTGCGCATTCTGAATAAATAACTTTACTGAGGGCGCCGCACATGGCGCCCATACTTCTCACCCTTGGTAGCAGGGTGGGGCCGGTATAATGGCCATGGCCGACATCGAAAATCCCACCATGGCTGATCCCCGTTTCGTACATCTGCGCTTGCACAGCGAATATTCCATCGTTGATGGGCTGGTGCGGTTGGACGATGGCCAGGATCACTGCTGTCCACCTGTCGAGGCGGCGTTGGCGGACGCCATGCCAGCCCTGGCGCTGACCGACCTGAACAACGTGTTCGGGATGGTCAAGTTCTACAACGCCGCCCGGAAGAAGGGAATCAAACCTATCATAGGCTGCGACATCTGGGTGGGCGACCGTGCCCGGCCGGAGAAGACGTCGCGTCTGTTACTGTTGGTGCAGAACCGAGCCGGTTACCACAGATTGTGCGAGATCTTGAGCCGTGCCTATCTGGACAACATGCACCGTGGCCGTGCCGTGGTACTCAAGGAATGGTTCGAGGCAAACGGCAGTGAAGGACTCATCGCCCTGTCGGGCGCGCATTGGGGTGATGTCGGACAACTTCTGCTGAACGACGCGCAGGTGGCTGCGCGTACACAGGCACAGGTTTGGGCGGATATTTTCCCCGGCCGTTATTACCTGGAGATACAGCGTTGCGGCCGGCCGGAAGCGGAACGGCATCTGATCGAGGCTGTGGCGCTGGCGGCCGAACTGAATCTGCCGGTGGTGGCCACCCACCCGGTGCAGTTCCTGGCGCGCGAGGATTTCAAGGCGCATGAGGCGCGCGTCTGCATTGCCGAGGGGTACATACTGGCCGACCGCCGCCGCCCTAAACTGTTCAGCGAGGACGACTACTTCAAGACCCAGGCGGAGATGGCGGAACTCTTCGCGGACCTGCCGGAGGCTCTGGAAAACAGCATCGAGATCGCACGTCGTTGCAACCTCACCCTGGAACTTGGCACCAGCAAGCTGCCATTGTTCCCCACGCCGGACGGCATCTCGCTCGACGATTATTTGCGGCAGCGGGCGCGCGCTGGCCTGGTGCTGCGCCTGGACGAACTCTACCCCGATGCCGGCGAGCGGGAGCGGCATCGTCGGGACTATGAGGACAGGCTGGAACTGGAATTGGGCACCATCGTTCAGATGGGCTTCCCGGGCTATTTTCTCATCGTCGCCGACTTCATCAACTGGGCGAAGAACAATGGTGTGCCGGTCGGGCCTGGTCGGGGGTCTGGCGCCGGCTCACTGGTGGCCTACGCCATCGGCATCACCGATATCGACCCACTGCGCTATGCACTGTTGTTCGAACGCTTTCTCAATCCGCAGCGGGTGTCCATGCCCGACTTCGATGTCGATTTCTGCCAGGACAATCGTTATCGGGTTATCGAATATGTGCGCGAAAAATATGGCGCCGATGCTGTATCGCAGATTGCCACCTTTGGCACTATGGCGGCACGGGCAGTGCTGCGCGACGTCGGCAGGGTGCTCGACTTGCCTTACACCTTCTGCGACACCTTGTCGAAAATGATTCCCTCTGCGCCGGGCAAGAACGTCACCCTGGAGCAGTCCCTGGCCGAGGTGCCTGAGCTGCGCGAGCGCTATGAACGGGAAGAGGAGGTGAGGGAACTCTTCGACCTGGCCAGCAAGCTGGAAGGTCTGACCCGCAATGTCGGCATGCATGCGGGCGGGGTGCTGATCGCGCCGGGCCGGCTGGTGGATTTTTGTCCGCTCTATTGCGCGGAGGGTGCCAACTCCGTCATCTCCCAACTCGACAAGGATGACGTGGAGAAGGTGGGCCTGGTCAAATTCGACTTCCTAGGCCTTAGAAACCTCACCATCATCGATTTGACGCTGAAATATATCAAGACGTTGGACCCCGCCTTCGAGGTAGACCTCAACCGCTTGCCGCTGAATGATCCGGCGACTTACGAGATACTCAGAAGGGCCAATACCACCGCCATTTTCCAGCTCGAATCAGAGGGAATGAAGAAGCTGCTTGGCAAGCTGGAGCCCGATCGTTTCGAGGATATTATCGCCGTTCTGGCTTTATTCCGGCCGGGCCCGCTCGGCTCTGGCATGGTGGAGGATTTTAACCAGCGCAAAAAAGGCAGGCAGTCCATCGATTATTTTCACCCCGATCTGAAGGCGTGTCTGGAGCCGACCTACGGCGTCATCGTCTACCAGGAACAGGTCATGCAGATTTCCCAGCTGATTGGCGGCTACACACTGGGCGACGCCGACCTGCTGCGGCGTGCCATGGGCAAGAAAAAAACGGAGGAAATGGCCAAGCACCGCGACAGCTTCCGCGAGGGGGCCAAGGCAAAGGGCTATGACGAAAAGCTGGCCATGCACCTCTTCGATCTGATGGAAAAGTTCGCTCAGTATGGCTTCAATAAATCGCACACGGCGGCCTACGCACTGATCTCCTATCAGACCGCCTGGCTGAAGGCGCACCATGCCGCCGCATTCATGGCCGCGACCCTGTCTTCGGACATGGACAATACCGATGCGGTAAAGATATTCCACGACGACGCGGTGAAAAACGGGCTCACCATCCTGCCGCCCGACATCAACGAATCCGGTTATCGTTTCTTCCCGGTCGACCGTCGGCACATCCGTTATGGTCTCGGCGCCGTCAAGGGCACGGGGGAAAGTGCGGTCAACAATATTGTGGCAGTGCGGGCGGCGGGTGGTCCCTTCGCCAATCTTTACGATTTCTGCCGGCGTATCGATCGCCGCCTGGTCAACCGGCGGGCCATCGAGGCCTTGGTGCGGGCAGGCGCCTTCGACCGCCTGCACAGCAATCGGGCGGGCACTCTTAACAGCGTCGGTCTTGCCATGGAATGGGCCGAAACCGCACAAAGCAACGCTGTGCAAAACAATCTGTTTGGCAACGAAGAGGCCGAAACCCCGCCCGACCTTGCGCAAACGCCGCCCTGGCCGGCCAAGGATCAACTGGCCCAGGAAAAACTGGCGCTCGGCTTTTATTTCAGCGGCCATCCCTTTATCGCCTACCGCGTTGAATTACAGGGAATCATTGACCGCAACCTGAGTCAGGTGGCACCGCAGCAGAGGCCGGTGCTAATGGCTGGCGTGGTGATGACGGTGCGCACCCAGATGGCCCGGCGCGGCAAGATGGCGCTCGTCGTGCTCGACGACGGAACGGCCCGACTCGATGTGACGGTATACAACGAGCTGTTCGAGTCGCGGCGGGTTCTGCTCAAGGAAGACAATCTGCTGCTGGTCCTTGGCCGGGTGAGCCACGATGATTACTCCGGCGGGCTGCGAGTCATCGCAGACGAACTGTTTGGGCTGGATGAGGCTAGAAACCATTTCGCCAGACGAATGGTGATCGAGCTAAACGGTCAGGCCAATGCGGAGTCGCTTGGCGGGATGCTGCGGCCCTATCTGGCGGCCGATGACAAGGGCTGCCCAATTGCCGTGCGTTATCGGCAGGCTGGCCAGAGTTGCGAGATTAACCTTGGTGCGGCCTGGAACGTGCGCCTCGAAGAGCGCCTGATCCAGGAGTTGCGGGCCTGGCTGCAACCGCAGCATGTATTCATTGAATACAACCGCTGAATGCCGGACCTGAGTGTCTGTTGTGCGCCTGCAACATCTTCACTTCATAAGTTTGTTTCTGTAAAAAATTGTTGAAAAGGGTATTTGAATATTAGATAATTCTAATAACACTGATGCACACGCTTCCTCCCTTAGCGTTATCAGTGTTGTCTCCTCCATCCTCCTCCTTTGGTGGATTTTAAGCCCGGTCCTCAGACCGGGCTTTTTTTTAGCCATGCGACTGCCTGTACAATAGTGCCGTCGCTTCAGTCCAATGCCGCATGACACAGCCGCTTTGGTATATCCGAAAAAATGGGAGTGTGTTGGGCCCGTTCCCGGCGGCGCAGATTCGCCAATCCCACGACATCGGTGAAATCCTGGGACAGACTGAGGTGAGTCTGGATGGCATCAACTGGCTAAGATTGGTGGACACGGACATCCTCACTACCACCAAGGCCGAGCCGCCACAGGTCGCTCATTCCCGGTCCGATGACACCTGGCAGCAGGAGCGGGAAAAGGCACGCTTACGTTGGCTGGACGACGCCGTCGAGACGCGCGCTGAGGCCGCGGCCGATACCGCGTTCGATGAACTTTCCGCTCGCCTTAGGCAACATGAGGCTCAGACCCGGACGCTACTTGCCGCACGTATCACAGGGCGACCGACCCTGGTATCGGCGCTATTGGCCTTGTTGGCGATCATCGTGCTGGGCGTGGGGGTCTGGTATGGGCAATCGGACGATAGCCGGATCGGCGCCGCGTTGGCCCGAAAGATCAGCCAATGCAATCAGCCGGCCGCCGAGGCGATAAACTGGGCGGGGTGCAGAAAACCGGACGGCAACCTCAGAAATGCCAGGTTAAGCAATGCGAACCTATCCAAGATCATGTTGGAACGCGCCGATTTGACAGGCGCCGACTTGTCCTATGCCAATCTGCAAGGGGCCAATCTGCGTGGCGCCAACTTAAGGCAGGCCAACCTGCGTGGTGCCTCCATGTCCGGGGCCGACCTTACCGGCGCCGACCTGAGCAGCGCCGATCTTGCTTTTGCCGTTCTCAGCGGTGCGATCATGGCCGGCGTCAGGCTGGAAGGCGCCCGTCTGGGGCAAAGCACCTGGCCTGACGGCCGGATTTGTGCGGTGTATTCGGTGGGACAATGCCTATAAAGCACGTCACTTCCAAGGATAACCCGCTGTATCGGACACTGCTGGCGTTGGCGGAGGACCGGCAAGCCCGGCGGCAACAGCAGCAGACTTTACTGGATGGCGAACACCTGTTGCAGGAGGCCCTGGCGGCAGGACTCCACCCGAGTCGCTTGATCCTTGTTGAAGACGCAGTGGATAGTTCCTGGGCGGAGCGGCTGGCCGGCATCCCCAAGTTGATCTTATCCCCGGCGCTGTTGCGCAAATTGTCGCCGCTAGCCACACCTACCGGCCTGATAGCCGTGATTGACATCCCGGAACCGGCCACAGGGGCGATGCCTTCAGATTGCATCGTGCTGCTCGACGCCATCCAGGATCCAGGCAATCTGGGTGCCATGTTGCGTATTGCCGCCGCCGCCGGGGTGGGTACCGCATACCTCTCGCCAGGATGCACCGATGCCTGGTCGCCCAAGGCCCTGCGGGGAGGGCAGGGGGCTCAGTTTCGATTGGCCATTCACGAGGAAGCGGATTTGCTGGCGGTCGCCAGGACCTTCACGGGACCTGTCTATGCAGCCATGCCACGGGCACCGCAGTCGCTATACACTCTCAAGCTGACCGGCCCTGTCGGTTTCGTGTTCGGCAACGAGGGGGCTGGTCTAGATGCCTCCCTCACGCACCAGACCATGCCCTTTTCCATACCCATGCCGGGCGGTATGGAGTCGCTCAATGTCGCTTCGGCAGCGGCGATCTGTCTATTCGAAAGGGTCCGTCAGCTAGTGGCATCAAGAGGGTGGCCATGATTCCTGCCCGCGGCAGGCATCTGGCGACAGGAAGCCATTGGGCAGTGTGGCTTTGGCTATTGACGGTAACGCTGGCCTTGGCCGACAGCCTTCCGATCCCCGCTTTGCAGGCGCGAGTCACCGACCAGACCGCCACCTTGTCCGTCAGCCAGATTGGGGCGCTGGAAAGCAAGCTGGCCGCTTTTGAGGCACGCAAGGGTAGCCAGTTGGCCGTGTTGATCGTTGCCACCACCCAGCCAGAAACCATCGAACAATTCGCTATTCGCGCCGCCGAGTCCTGGAGGCTGGGCCGCAAAGGTGTGGATGACGGCGCGTTGCTGCTGTTGGCCAAGGATGACCAGGCATTGCGCATCGAAGTTGGCTATGGCCTGGAGGGGGTGATCCCTGATGCTGTGGCAAAACGGGTGATCGAGGAGGTCATCGTGCCGCGCTTTAGGTCAGGCGATTTCTATGGCGGGATCGATGCCGGCGTGGATCGGCTGATCGCCCTGATGGACGGCGAGCCACTGCCGGAACCGTCCCCGAAGGTCGCATCTGCCGGAGGCGGAGTCGCTGAATTCCTGCCCATGGCGATGCTGTTCATCATCGTGGCGGGTGGTGTGCTGCGCGCCATCTTGGGCCGCTTAGTGGCCGCCATCTTGGTGGCGGCTATAGGTTTCATGGGCGTCTGGTGGCTGACTCAGGCCCTGGGGGTCGCCCTCGTCTTCGCTATTTTCGTGTTTATCGTCACCCTGGGAGGTTTTGGCGGAGGAGGTGGGCGCGGCGGTGGCGGCTGGAGTGCGGGCGGTGGCGGTTTATCCGGTGGTGGTTTCTCTGGTGGTGGCGGCGGCTTTGGCGGCGGCGGCGCGTCTGGGCGGTGGTGATTATGAATCTGCTGCGTTTACTCAAACATCTCATTTATCCTGACTGGTGGTTACGGCGACGCCTGCCTGCCCCTGCCATGAGCCATATCGAACGGGCCATTGCCGACTCGGAGGCGCGCCATGGTGGTGAAATTCGAGTGGCATTGGAGACTACGCTGGATGTGTGGCCGTTGCTGTGCGGCCGAAACGCGCAGGATCGCGCCATCGAGGTTTTTTCATCCATGCGCGTTTGGGATACCGAGGCCAATAATGGCGTGTTGATCTATGTGCTGCTGGCTGACCGGGACGTGGAGATCGTTGCCGACCGCGGAGTGGCCAGTCATGTCGCGACGGCGGAATGGGAGGATGTTTGCCATGAAATGGAGCGGCGCTTCCGAGAAGGTCTCCATGAAAACGCGCTACTTTATGGTGTGCTGGCCATTGGCCAGCGCTTGCAGAGCTTATATCCGCGCACACCCGAGCATCCCAATGAGTTGCCTGACAGACCGCTGCGGGTTTAGTGCTTTTTCCGGTGTCCTTGCGGCACTTGGGTGATTGCCCGAACCGTCTTCCTGACCAGCTTGTTGGGATCGGCCAGGTTTTCCTTCAATGCGCCGGCGGTGGTTTGCTGGCTGGGGCGGGGGGGGTGATGGGCCGCTGACGCGATGGCCAGAAGGCGTTCCAATTCTTCCTTGTGTTGCCGCATATTGAATATGTGCCAACGTTGGACCAGATACATGCTGACGATGATGAAACCGCCGAACAGGGTAATGACCAGCCAGATGGGCAGGTCGGCGGCAATCATCAGGGTATAGAGAGCCAGCATGACGAGGATGCCTAGATTTTCATTGAAGTTCTGCACGGCGATGGAGTGTCCCGCGCCCATCAGGATATGACCACGGTGCTGCAAGAGGGCATTCATGGGTACCACGAAGAACCCGGCCATGGCGCCGACTGCGATCATGAGCAGGATGGCTGGCAGCAGGCTTTGTACGGCGATCATGAGCAGGGCCGCAAAACCCATGGCGATACCCACTCCGATGACGCGCACGGATTTGTCAATAGCTACCAGTTTCCCTGCCAGTACGGCGCCGATCGCCACGCCCACCGCGAAAACACCCTGGAGGTAGGTTGCCTGATACAAGGGGATATGCAAGGCATGCTCTGCCCAGCGCAGCATGATGTACTGCAATGTTGCGCCCGCGCCCCAGAACAGCGTAGTCACAGCCAGGGTGATCTGTCCGAGCTTGTCGAACCAGAGCAGCTTTACGCAGTGGGCGAAATCACGTACCAAAAAAACCGGGTTGCGATGCAGCACCCGATGGTCCACGCCGGTATCCGGCACCCACAGGTTGAAAAAGGCGGCGATGAAATAGAGGGCGGCTATGGTGCCCATACTGTAATCAAGCAGACTGTCGGCGAGGCCTTCGAACAGTAGCCGATCGAGCGTGCCAAAGGCCTGGCTGACAGCTGGGCTGATAAGCCAGCCGCCAACGATGGTGCCGAGGATGATGGCGCCCACCGTCAGCCCCTCGATCCAGCTATTGGCTATCACCAGTTTGGAGTGAGGCAGGTATTCGGTGAGGATGCCATATTTCGCCGGCGAATAGGCCGCTGCCCCAAGGCCGACCACGCCATAGGCATAGAGTGGATTGATGCCGATAATCATCATTACACAACCGATGATCTTGATCATGTTGCTGATCAACATGACACGGCCTTTGGGCATCGAATCGGCAAAGGCGCCGACGAAAGCCGCCAGAACAACATAGGAAACTGTGAAGAACAGCTTGAGAAGGGGCTCGTATTCCGCCGGAGCCTGTATCTCCCGGAGCATGGCGATCGCGGTGAGGAGGAGGGCATTATCGGCCAGCGCCGAGAAAAACTGCGCCACCATAATGATGAAAAAACCGCGATCCATTGAAGTCTTATAGTTTGGCCATAGAGGTCTTGCGGTTTATAACACGCCAGCTACTCCCATGCTATCTCGCCATCTAGTGGGTGAATGGTTGTCAGGGCCCCTTCCAGGATTCAGGCTGGCCATAATAAGCAAATTATGGTTCAATAAAATTTATTGATTTTATTAAGTGTTGCGTTATGGCGGATCGTCGGCTTCAAGTTTTTTATACAGTAGCCAAACAGCTTTCCTTTACCAAAGCGGCGGAGTTGCTCTTCATGACCCAGCCTGCCGTGACCTTCCAGGTCAAGCAGTTGGAAGAACATTTCAGCACCCGTCTGTTTGAACGCTCGCATGGCAAGATTACGCTCACCCCGGCCGGTGAATTGACCCTCGATTACGCTGAACGCATCCTCAACATGACCAGTGAGATGGAGGCGCGCATCTCCGAATTGACCGGGCAGGTGAGCGGGCCATTATTGATTGGCGCCTCGACGACGATCGCCGAATACATGCTGCCCAAGCTCCTTGGCGAGTTCAAGCGACGGCATCCGGAAACACAGGCGAGATTGACCGTGGCCAATTCGGAGACCATCGAGCACAAGGTCGCGGACCATACCCTGGACCTGGGTCTCATCGAATCGCCT
The DNA here is from genome assembly GCA_037439465.1 of Hydrogenophilales bacterium. Classification (GTDB taxonomy): domain Bacteria; phylum Pseudomonadota; class Gammaproteobacteria; order Burkholderiales; family Thiobacillaceae; genus Parasulfuritortus. The sequence continues at coordinate 17,389 of JBBIVX010000029.1, forward strand.
TCGCACAACCCCAATCTGGTGACGGTGGTTTGTTGCGAGGATGAATTGGTGATGATCTGCGCGCCGGATTCCGAACTGGCCCGGCACCAGACCATCAGCCCGGCGCAACTGGCGGGCAATTCCTACATCAGCCGTGAACCGGGTTCCGGTACCCGTGAATGCATAGACGACTATTTTCGTGACAATGGCGTTTCTCTCGACGAGCTCAACTTGGTGATGGAACTGGGTAGCCGGGAGGCCATCAAGGGAGCGGTGTCCGCCGGCCTGGGTGCGGCCATCGTTTCGGTGACCACTGTGGCCAAGGAGGTACGCTTGGGCGAATTGACAGCAATCCCCCTAGACCCGCCTCTGAGGCGGCAACTGTCACTGGTCTATCCCCAGGAAAAGTTCCGCAGCAAGTTGCTGCAGGCCTTTCTTGATTTTGTCGGGTCCAGCTCTCTGCTGCGGGATGCCACCCAGATCGTTCTCTAGCGCATGGCTACGCAAGAAAAGAGGCTGCTGCGCCTATTTCACGGTCTCGCCGAAGAAGGCCGGGCCAGCCTGCTCGATTACGCAGAGTTTCTCGCTAGCCGTAAGGATGGGCACGCAACAACCCACATACCGCAATCTCCACTCGCCATCCCCCGTCCCGAGCAGGAATCAGTGGTCAGGGCCATCAAACGCCTGATTGCCACTTACCCTATGCTGGAGCGGGACAGCCTGCTTCATGAAACCTCCGCGCTGATGACCCGGCATGTGGTGCATAAACACCCCGCCGTGGAGATCATCGATGAGCTGGAACAGGTCTTCCGGCGGCATTACGATAACCTCGCTTCCGTCAAGGAAAGAGAAACATCATCACGGGCCTCATCATGACCAACGCCGACCAAGCCGAACTCGATAAATTCAGCGCCCTGGCGCACCGCTGGTGGGATCCTCAATCCGAGTTCCGGCCCTTGCACGAAATCAACCCATTGCGTTTGGAGTGGATTGACAGCCTGGTGGCACTTGCTGGCAAGCGAGTCATCGATGTCGGTTGTGGCGGCGGCATACTGGCCGAGGCTATGGCCGCCAAAAACGCCAAGGTCACTGGTATTGACCTTTCTGATAAGGCCCTCAAGGTCGCCAAACTGCACCTGCTCGAATCCGGCTGCGAAGTAGAGTATCGATCCATCGCCGCCGAGGCGATCGCCGAGGAGCGCCCGGAGACTTACGACATAGTCACCTGCCTGGAAATGCTTGAGCATGTGCCCGACCCAGCCAGCACCATCGCGGCCTGCGCGCGCCTGTGCAAACCGGGCGGCTGGCTATTTTTTTCCACGATCAACCGCAATCCCAAGAGCTACCTGTTCGCCATCATCGGCGCCGAATACCTTCTCAACCTACTACCGAAGGGTACGCACGACTGGGCAAGGTTTCTCAAGCCGGCCGAGCTGACCCGCTACACCCGCCAAGCCGGTCTGGACATGGTTGAGATCAAGGGCATGACCTACAACCCCTTCACCAAGATCTACTCGCTCGGCCGCGACACCAACGTCAACTACCTGATCGCCTGCCGCAAACCTGGCTGAAATGGTGCGCGCTGTCCTGTTTGATCTTGACGGCACGCTGGTCGATACCGCGCCCGACCTGGGCGATACCATCAACGCGATGCTGGCACGGCGCGGCCGGCTGGCGCTGTCCGAAACAGCCATTCGCGCCCAGGCGTCGCACGGTTCACAAGCCTTGATCAGGCTTGCCTTCGGCGTTGCCGAGGACGACTCCGTTTTTCCCGAGCTGCGCCGCGAATTTCTGGAACACTACTCTGCGCATCTGGCGGACCGCTCCAGCCTGTTTTCCGGCATGGACCAGCTGTTGGCAATACTGGAAGATCACGCCATCGCCTGGGGCGTGGTCACCAACAAGCCGACTCGTTACACCGAACCCTTGCTCGAACGACTCGGATTATTGAAGCGCGCCGCCTGCGTGGTCAGCGGCGACACCTGCGTCCGGTCGAAGCCTGACCCGGAACCTATGTGGCATGCCTGCCGGATGATCGGCCTCGCGCCGGAACGTTGCCTATACGTTGGCGATGCGGAACGCGATATCGAAGCCGCTCGCGCGGCTCATATGCCGGCCATTGTCGCGCTTTATGGTTACATCGCCGAGGCCGACCAGACGACGGCTTGGGGCGGAAACGGTTTCATCCGCTATCCGCTGGAATTGCTTGACTATCTCAACCTCCGCTCGTAGTCTCGGCCACGGTGTGAACTTTTCCGGGAAAGGAAACTCTCATACCGTATTACATGGGGCCGACTTGGCTTCGACGTGGGTAGCAAAGCAGACGAGTGCATACCGAGGCCCAGTTCCCTCGTAAATCCATCTGGAAAAAGTTAGTCGCCAACGACGAAACGTACGCTCTAGCCGCTTGACGGCTAGACTCCACACCGGCAGGTCCATGGGCCGGGCTGGGCAACCAGCGGTGGAGTCATTTACATGGACTCGCGTTGAATCGGGCCGCTTGATACAACGTTAAACCAAGGTGGCTCGCCTGAATCCAGCCTGTTCGGCCGGCGTGATCCGGGTTAAAACCAAATGACCGGAATAAGTATGTAGATCTTGCTGTAGAGGACTTACGGACGCGGGTTCGATTCCCGCCGGCTCCACCA
>JBBIVX010000030.1:0-17094 GCA_037439465.1 Hydrogenophilales bacterium
GTCTTCGGCGTCCCCGTGGCCAACGAGTACGGCAGCCGGGACATCGGCTTCACCGCCCACGAGACGCCCCACGGGCAGATGCTGCTGATGAGCGAGAGCATCCTCATGGAGGTGCTGGACCCCCAGGGCAACCCCGTGGCCCCCGGCGAAATGGGCGAGGCGGTGATGACCGGCCTGTGTTCCGAGGCCCAGCCCTTCATCCGCTACCGCACCGGCGACATGGTGCGCATGAGTCCCGAGCCGGACAGGGATGGCCGTGGCCTGCACGTCATTGAAGCGGTCGTCGGCCGCCACACCGACTTCATCGTGCGCGCCGACGGCACGATCATGCATGCCCTGGCGGTCATCTACGTCCTGCGCGCCGTCGAGGGGGTGGGGGAATTCAAGATCGTGCAGCACGCGGCCGATAATATCGAGGTGCTGGTCGTACCGACACAACGCTGGCATGCGCAAGCGCCGGCGCAGATTACCCAGGGCCTGCAAGCCAGGCTTGGTGCTGATGTACGGGTGGAGCTGCGCGTCCTGGAGGCCATCCCCGCCGAGGCCTCGGGCAAGCACCGCTACGTGGTCAGCCATGTGCCATTGACGGGTGGCCTGAGCGCCGCGCAGGCGTCCCAGGCCGGCGACAACAGTCGATAGAAACGGATGCTCTTGAAATCGAAATGGCGGCAATTTGCCGCCCTGCCCTTCCGCTACCGCCCCTGGCGGCCGCGCCACTTGCGCCTGATCGTGGCCGACCTGGCCGCGCCGGCGAGCCAACCCGTGCATCCCAACCGCGCGCATCTGGAAGCCGTCATCGACTGGCTATGCCGCGCTCAGGATGCGCGCAATGGCAAGCCCGACGCGGGCGCCGTCGCCGCCGGCTGGAGCTTCGAGGACGGCTGGTTGCCCGGCTACCCGGAGACCACCGGCTACATCATCGAGACCTTCATCGCCGCCGCCGGACACCTGGCGCAGCCGGATCTTCTGGCGCGGGCAGGCAGGATGCTCGACTGGGAACTGTCGCTGCAGGCGGCCGACGGTTCCTTCCCCGGCCACTTCGGCGAGCCCGGCAGCCACCCGGTCATCTTCAACCAGGGACAGATTCTGCACGGACTGGTGGCGGGCCATGCCTTTCTCAAGCGCGATGATTGCCTGGCCGCCGCGGTGCGCGCTGGCCACTGGCTGGTGGACCAACAGGAGGCCGACGGCGGTTACCGCCGCTACGAGCACAACGGCGTCCCCCATGTCTACAACACCCGTGCCCTCTGGGCACTGGCGGTCGCCGGGGTACAGGCGGATGAGCCCGGTTTCATCGCGGCGGCACGGCGCAATCTCGATTGGGCGCTCGGCCAGCAGACCGCCAGCGGCTGGTTCGCCGCCAACGCCTTCGCGGCGGACAAGCCTCCTTTTACCCATACCATCGCTTACGCCATCCGCGGCTTCATCGAGGTGGCGGTCCTGCTCGGCGAGGAGCGCTATCTACTGGCCGCCGAGCGGGCGGCGCGCGGCCTGATGGCCAGACAACGCGGCGACGGCTGGCTGGCCGGCACCTACGGCGATGGCTGGGCGCCCACGGCCGGCTATGCCTGCATCACCGGCATCGCCCAAATGGCCCTGTGCTGGCTGCGCCTGGCCCAGATCAGGGAGGATTGCGCCTTTCGCACCGCCGCCAGCCGCGCTATCGCCTACGTCAAGCGCTGCCAATACCTGGCGGCGGCGGATTCCATTGTGCGCGGTGCCATCCCGGGCTCGGTGCCGATCTGGGGCGACTATTCCCGTTTCGAGTTTCCCAATTGGGCGGCCAAGTTTTTCGCCGACGCATTGATGATGGAGGCGGCGGACGTGGCTATCCCGCCCGTGCCTGCCGGCGCCCAGGGGCTCGCCCGATGAAGCGGCTGCGACTGATGATCCTGTGCGGCCGCAGCGCCCGCCACCTTTATGTGGCCAATGCCCTTTGTCGCGCCGGCGAGGCGGTGGCCATCGTGCAGGAAACCGGCACGGAGTGGGCTCTCAAGAAGACCCTGAAAAAGCTCCGCCCCGGCAATCTCGCGCGCAAGGCCTGGCGTTGGCTGCGGGACCGTCGCCGCTACGCCGGCAATCCCGAGTCCGAGTACTTTTTCCCCGATGGCACGCCCCATCTCGACCAGCCGCAACGGCTGCGCACGGTCCCCCACATCAACCATCCCGAGGTACGGCGTCTCGCGAGAGAGCTGAAACCCGACCTGATCTGTGTCTTTGGCACCTCCCTGATACGCGGCGACCTGCTCGGCGCGGGCCGGTTCGGCATCGTCAACCTGCACGGCGGTCTGTCGCCGGAATACCGTGGCGCCGACTGCACCTTCTGGGCACTCTACAACGGCGAACCCGACAAGGTGGGCTGCACCTTGCATTACATCGACGCTGGCATAGACACCGGCCGCTTGATTGCCCATGTCTGTCCGGAGGTGCGGGCGGGCGACAACGAACTGTTACTCTTCTGGCGTGCGGTGCATGACAGCGCCGAGGTCTATGCCGAGGCCGTCGCCCGTATCGGCCGCGGCGAGCCCCTGGGTGTGCGCCAGCCCGGCAAGGGCCGGCTCTATCAGGTCAAGGACCGCGGCCTTCGCCATGAACGCGTTCTCGCCGGCCGGCTGCCTTCCCTGCTGGCGGCTGCGGCCATGCCCCGGCGGGTCGAATGGTTCGTGCACGAGGGGGCTTTGGAACAGCAAAAATGAGAGACATACTCGTCACGGCCATCGTCTTCGGCCTTCTGCCCTTCATTTTCAGGCGGCCCTGGGTCGGCATCCTGCTCTGGTCCTGGCTGGGCTACATGAACCCGCACCGGCAGGCCTGGGGCTTCGCCGCCGAGTTCCCCTTCGCCATGATCGTCGGCATCGTGACCATGCTGGCCTTCCTCTTCTCGAAGGAGGAAAAGAAAGTCCCCTGGACGCGTGAGCTTGTACTGCTGCTGTTTTTCGTCGGCTGGATGCTCATCACCACCATCTTTTCCTTCTACCCCGAATTGGCCTGGTGGCAGTTTGACAAGGTCTGGAAGATCCAGCTCATGATCTTTCTCACCGCGGTCATCCTCAAGGAGCGCCGGCATGTGCACTGGCTGGTCTGGATCATCGCCCTGTCTCTCGGCTATTACGGCGTCAAGGGCGGCATCTTCACCATCGTGCATGGCGGCAGTTTTCGGGTGCAGGGCCCCAGCGGCACCTTCATCGGCGGCAACAACGAGATAGGACTGGCCTTGGCCATGGTTATTCCGCTCATGCGCTACCTGCACCTGCAGGCCAAACAAGTCTGGGTGCGCTGGGGCCTCGCTGCCGCCATGGTCTTGAGCGGGGTCGCCGCCATCGGCACCCAGTCGCGCGGGGCGTTGCTCGCGATGCTGGCCATGGGCCTGTTCCTCTGGCTCAAGAGCCGCAATAAGCTCACCACCAGCCTCTACATGGCAATCGCCATCGCCATCATAGGCGCGGTCATGCCGCAGGAGTGGTATGAACGCATGAGCACCATCAAGACCTATCAACAGGACGGCTCCGCCCAGGGGCGGATCAATGCCTGGCATACGGCCTTCAATATCGCCAAGGACCGGGTGACGGGAGGCGGGTTCGAGACCTTCCAGGAGGGTATTTTCGAGCGCTACGCCCCGGATCCAAGCAATATCCACGATGTGCACAGCATCTATTTCGAGACCATGGGTGAGCACGGTTTCATCGGTTTTGGCATTTTCATGTTGTTGGGCCTCTTCGCCTGGCTGCGCGCCAGGCAGGTAATCAAGGGCTGCAAGCGCGACCCCGCGCGCAAATGGGCGGCCGACCTGGCGGCCATGATCCAGGTGAGCTTCATCGGTTACGCCGCGGGCGGGGCGTTTTTGGGGCTGGCCTATTTCGACCTGCCCTATCACCTCATGATCATCCTGGTGCTCACGGCAAGGTTCGCCGGACTTCTGGAGAAGGTGCCCGCCACCGGCAAGCGCGCACTGCAATCGGCGTTGTCCTGATGACGGACGCGGCATGTGGGTATATGTGATCGGCATCTGGCTCTTGGCCATCGGTCTTGTCTTCGCCGCCTACCGGCGCGAGCTGCGGGCCATTTGGCGGGAGCCGGTGTTGCGCCAGCCCGTGCTCATCATCGAGAGCGACGACTGGGGCGCAGGGCCCGTGGAGGCTCAGGCGGAGGCGCTCGGTCATCTCGTGGAGGTGCTGACCCGGCATCGCGACCTGACGGGGCGCCACCCGGTGATGACCCTGGCCCTGGTGCTGGCCGTGCCCGACGGGCCGGCGATCCGCCGCGACGGCCGCTATCACCGCCTCACCCTGGAAGACCCGATCTTCGCCCCCGTGCTCGCCGCCATCGGACAAGGCCGCACGGCCGGCGTGTTCGCCCTGCAACTGCACGGCCTGGAGCACTATTGGCCCGAAGCCTTGATGGCCTCGGCCGACCCCGCCGTGCGGGCCTGGCTGGAGAGCGACCCGCCCGCCTCCACCGAGCAGTTGCCCCCGCCCCTGCAAAGCCGCTGGGTGGAGGCCTCCGTGTTGCCTTCCATGCCCCTGCCGGCCGGAATGGTGGCAGGGGCGGTGGCCGAAGAGGTGCGCCTCTTCGCAAAGGTGTTTGGGGAGAAGCCGCGCGTGGCCGTGCCGCCCACCTTCGTCTGGACGCGCGAAGTGGAACAGGCCTGGGCGCGGCAGGGGGTCGGCGGCGTGGTGACGCCGGGGCTGCGCAGCGCCTGCCGCAATACCAAGGGTCTGCCCGACTGCGACACGGGACCGCTGCGCAATGGACAGGGCGGGGAGGGGGTCCACTATCTGGTGCGTGACGATTATTTCGAACCCGAGCGCGGCCACCGGGCCGGGCGGGCCTTGACCGCCCTGGCGGACAAATGGGCCCAGGGCCGCCCCTGTCTCCTGGAACTGCACCGCCGCAACTTTCTGGGCGCGCAAAAAGTGGCTACGCAAACCCTCGACGAAATCGACACCCTCTACCGCCAGGCCCTGGCGCGCTGGCCAGATCTGCGTTTCATCTCCACGGCCGAATTGCATGGGATTTTCATGCAGCGCGATCCTGCCTGGCTTGTCACCGGGATCCGCCACCGCCTGGCGGTCTGGTGTCAGCGGGTCAGCGGCCTGTGGGGCTTCTGGCGGCTGGCCCGACTCACCGGGCTGGCGGTCGGCATCGGTCTGCTGCAACGCTGGGCGAGCCGGGGTGGGATGATTCCGCAGGACAGCGGATTGAGTGACAATTGAGTCGTCGGCCCGGGTTCACCTATCATGGCGCCATCAAGGCATCGTCGCCCCTGTCCGGCGAACAAGAAGAGGTCAATAATGCGTCACCTGCTCTCTATCCTCGCCCTGCTGATCGTGCTGCCCGGCCCGGTTCATGCCTGGAACAAGCAGGAGATTCAGCTCATGCCGCCCTATTGCGCGGGCCGGTATGCGCGCATCGACAATACGGCGGAGTACAAGCGCTGGGAGACCAGGTACGGCCCGGATTTTCTGCATACGCATCACCTTTGCGATGGCATCGGTTCGCTCAATCGCTATTACAAGGCAAGAAACGCGATGGAGAAAAGGGGGATACTCAACGAGGCCATGGGTGGACTCAATTACATGATCCAGCACGCCCAGCCGACCTTCAAACTCATGCCGGATGTGTACCTCTACCGCAGCCGGGTCTTCCATTTGATGGAAAAGCCGGGGGAGGCCATCGCCGACATCCGGAAGTCCATCGAGCTCGACCCCAAACAGCCGCAGGCCTATTCTCTGGCGGCGGAATACCTGGGCCGTCTCAACCAGCGCGGCGAGGCCCTGAAGCTGGTCAGCGAAGGCTTGCGCCACCTGCCCGGAAACAAGGGGATGCAGGCGTTGTACGCCACCTTGGGCGGCAAGCCGCCTTACCCTGAGCCTTATGCGCTGGAAGAAAGGCACGAGGAGGCGGCCGCCGCCAATTTGGGTCAGCCGGATACTGGCGCGCGCCCACCCAGGCTCGCCGTCTTTGATCTCGGCCACAACGTGGGGGCCGCGCGCAGGCAATCGCCCATCGTCAATGCGGGGGCCTACATCCTGCTGGAAGTGAAAGAGGAGGCCGCGGCGCCCGACAACAAGGTGCGCTTCCGCCTGGTGTCCAGGATTTCCCAGCCCGTCGCACGCATCAGTCAAGTGGGCATAGACACCGGCAGTTTCTCCGGTCTTTTCGCCAACATCGAGGTCGATGATCCGCTGCTGGGTAAATACTATCCGCTGCGCACCACCGGCGGCACATACACACATGCCTACTGGCCGAATTTCACCCCGGACTTCCTGGCGCAATTCACCATCGATCCCAAGGTAGGCAAGATGTACGACCCGCACGCCCTACCGCCGGGAGGGTCGCTCACCCTGGTGGCCACCCTGGGTCCCGGCAGGCGCTTCGAGGACGTGGTCGAGGCCATGAAACTTGGGCTGCAGCGCGCGGATGGACTGCGCTTCGGCGTCATCGCCATTCACCTCATGGGCGTCAGGCCCGATCCCACCAAGACCATCATGGACGATGCCGGTTTTCTCACCGGCCATCTCCGGCAACTTTCCGGGCTCGACGAGGAGCCGGCCACAGCGGCCCCGGCGCAGGATGACAACAAATCCGCAGCGCGGCCAGGGGGGCAAGGCGACACTGCGGAAACGCTTCCCAGCAGGTCAGCCGTCGGCGTCCCCGCCAATCGCAACTGCCGGTTCTGTCCGGACGCCACCCCGAAATGAACGGCCCGAGGAACGGGTGATGGTAACTGCAACGAGACAGGCTCAAGCGGCAATCCGCCGTACCCGGTATGACAGTCACCGCCGCTAAGCCGCTATTGATGATCACCGAGCTGTTCCTGCCCACCAAGGGCGGTACGGCGGTGTCCTTCGACGATGATTTCCGCCGGCTGGGCGGTAAGGAGGTGCACATCGTCACCGCCGATGTACCCGGCGCCGCGGCCTTCGACAGGACCCATCCCAACACCTTGCATAGGCTCTTGCTCAAACGCAGTCCCTGGCTGCGGCCCGAGTCGCTGGTGATTTATTCCAGACTGTTTTTCAAGTCGCTGGGCTTGGCGCTTGGCAACCGCTTCGCCGCCATTTTCGCCGGCCGCGCTCTGCCCGAGGGCCTCGTCGCCTGGGCGGTGGGACGGCTTTTCGGCTGCAAGGTGCTGATCTATGCCCATGGCGAGGAGTTGACCGGCTGGGGACGCGGCAACAAGTTCAAGACCATGTGTTTCGTCTTGCGCCATGCCGACCACATCCTGGCCAACAGCGATTTCACCCGCGACACTCTCGTCGCGCTCATCGGCGTGCGGCCGGAGAGGATCGTGATGACCTACCCCACCGTGGACGTGGAGCGCTACCGGCCCGGACTGCCGTTTGCCGACCTGCGCGCCAGCCTGGGCTTGACGGATGGACAACAGCTCATCCTGTCCGTAGGCAGACTGACGCAGCGCAAGGGCTTCGATCAGGTGATCCGTGCCCTGCCGGGGCTGCTGCGCCGGGGGCTGGATGTGCATTACGCCATCGTCGGCATCGGCGATGACCGCGACTATCTTCTGGGGCTGGCCCGCGAGCAGGACGTGAGTGGGCGGCTGCACCTGCTGGGCCATGTCGAGATGGAGGACCTGCCGCGCTGGTATAACGCCTGCGATCTTTTTGCCATGCCCAACCGCGACATCAACGGCGACACCGAAGGCTTCGGTTTGGTGTTCATGGAGGCCAATGCCTGCGCCAGGCCGGTGATTGCCGGGCGGGCGGGTGGAACCGGCTCGGCGGTGGAGGACGGACTCAACGGTCTGCAGGTGGAGGGCGAAAAAGTCGAGGCGGTGGAAGAGGGCCTGGCCCGTCTCCTTCTCAACCCCGAGGCGGCCCGCCGCATGGGCGAGGCCGGGCGGGAGCGCACGGCCCGCCGCTTCACTTCCGATCAGCGTGCCCAGATCATCCGGCAATTGCTGGGGCGGCGCTGAGGGCGTCCGCGGGGAAACCCGGCCTTAATCGCCCTGCCAAACGATACTGTGGCTGTTCGCTAAGGCCAAGGACCTTGGCTCTGGCTCTGGCCCCATGAGATTGTTCCGGGCTTGCACCTTGCTGTCGCTGACGGCCCAATGGACGAGGCAAGGGAAAGCCCAGGGAGTGTCGATCTGCGCGATCGCTTTGTAAGGCATGGCGGGGATGCCGGTCACCTCTAATGCACCCGCCGCGCGTATGGCTTCGGCATCCGCCTCGATAGTCCGTATCAGTCCCCGGTGAAACCGCCAGCTTTGGGCGAAGACCCCCTGCGCGCCGATGTCGATCGCCAGGCTGACCGCCACGCAGACCGCCACGATGGCGGCGAGGGTAAGGCGTGCTGGCTGGCGCCGCGCCAGCGTCTTGGCGAGAAGATCGAGCGCGGCGGCAACGATGATCGCCAAGCCGGGCAGGGCCACATAGATATTCCGGCTGGCGGCCCCATACTTACCGGTGAAAAGGAATGGCAAGAGGGCCGCGCCGAAGACAGCCAATCCAGTGAGCGCAAGCCATTCATGGCGCTTAGGTTTGGCGTCCCTGGCGCCACTCCGCCAGGAGTCCGCCGCGGCGATTCTCCACCCTGCCACCAGGATCACAAGGGTTTGCAAGGCGATCAGCCAGATGTTTCCCCGCAGGATATCCAGCCCAAAACGAAGCAGTCCGCCATAGGGCGAGGCGTCAGGAAGCAGGCTCAGCCACCATCCGAGTTTCCAAAAAAAACCAAGGCCGGTAGCCCGCCCGGACACCCCGACGGCCCGGCCGAGTCGCTCACTTGTCCCTGAAAAAAATCCAAAGTGGATTGCCGCGAAAACGAGCGCGCAACTTGCCGCAATGAGGAGCGCCAGCCAGGCCGCATGCCTGGATGGGTGCCATCGTGACCTGAGCAGATGAACGCTAGACAGCGCGCCGAGCACGAACAGGTACTGTTCGATGCCCGATGTGGCGGCGAGGGCCAGCAGAAAAGCCAATATCAGCCAGACAAGCCGGCTGTGGCGCTCATATTCCAGATAGGTCCAGATGGCGAGCAGGGCCAATAGATTGCCGAAGACATAACCATAGGATTCCGCCAGCCACAATACCGGCTCGAAGGTGATCGGGTGTATGGCGAATATCAGGGTCGCGGCTAGCGCCGCGCCGGCCGCGATACCCGCCCGCGACAACAGGCGAATGAGCAGACCGCAGCTTGCCATGTGCGCGAGCACGACCAGCGCGTGGACCAGGTACCAGGGGGCGTGCAGCGGATGGGCGAACCAGGGCAGGGCATAGGTGCCAATCTGAGTCAGGGCGAGGAATACTCTGCCGTTCCAACTCTCCAGCCAGATCCGGACCGCGTCCCAATACCCATGCGCCGTGGCGAGCTCGCCCATGCATAGGTCATCCCCCTGGACGCCGCGCGTCCACACCGCGCCATAGGCCAGTAAAACCGCAAACCCGACCACGGCATAGGGCCAGGCTTGCGCACGGTGGTTACTGGCAAACAACGAGAAAGCGGCATTAGGGGCGAGCGTCATGGTCATCGGCGCATGTGGCCAGCCAATGTCTTGCGGCGTCGAGGCCGCGCAATTCAAGCACGCCATTCCTGGCTCGATATTCTTCGGCCGGGGCGCCAAGGGTAAGCTTGACCAGGCAACCAACCCCCGCAGCCCGCCCAGCCTCGATGTCCGAATCCTTGTCGCCGATCAGCACGCTCTTGGACAGGTCGAGAGCGAAGTCAGCGCGCGCCTTCAGGATCATGCCGGGGTTGGGCTTGCGGTCGAACGATTCCTGCCGGTACTCGCCCACGCCCGCCGTGGGGTGAAAGGGGCAGTGGTAGACGCGGTCGATGCCGATGCCGCGCTCGCGGAAGGCCGCCAGCATCCAGTCGGTGAGATGCCGGAAATCGGTCTCGGTGTAGTAACCGCGCGCGATGCCGGCCTGGTTGGTGATGACGATCAGTTTGAAGCCCCGCTTTTGGGCGAGGGCGCAGAGTTCAAAAATTCCGGGAATGAATTCGAAATCCTCGGTGCGCCAGACGTAGTTCTTCTCCACGTTGATCACGCCATCCCGGTCCAGGAAAAGCGCTTTGCCTGGTGAGTTCATGCGTTGGCGAACAGCTTCTGGGCACGCTGGAAATCCTCCGGGATGCCGATGTCGATGAAGCGGCCTTTGGTGCGAAAGGCCAGGGGCCGAATCTCCTGCAGGCGGGGAACAAGCAGTTGCTGTTCAAATGAATATGGCGTGCCCAAAGGAATCTGCCGCAGAATTTCAAAAGATGGCAGGTAGACCCCCGCATTGATAAGGCCGGGACCGGTACGGCCTTTTTCCTGGAAACCATGGATGTGATCCGCTTGCAGTGCCAGGGCGCCATAGCGGCCGACATCAGCCACGCTGCAAACCGCCACGCTCAGGTCGGCACGCGCCTGCCGATGAGCAGCCAGCATGGCCCGATAGTCGAGTTCCAGATAGGTGTCGCCGTTCAGCACGAAGGCCGGGAAAGCGGTGACCAGATCGGCCGCCAGGCGCATGGCGCCGCCTGTTCCAAGCGGGGTGGTTTCAATGGAATAGCGCAGCGCCAGGCCGCGATAGTCGTCGCCGAAATGATCTCGGATGACCTCGTGGCGATAGCCCACGGCCAGCACGGCAGACTCGAAACCCGACTCGACCAGGCGGTCCAGAAGCCAGGCCAGAAAAGGCCGTCCTGCAACCGGCGCCATGGGCTTGGGCAGGTCCGGCACCACGCTGCGCAGCCGCGTGCCCAGGCCACCGGCCAGGATGATGGCCTGCATCAAGGGGCCTTGGGGAATAGCTGCTGTTCGATCAGGCAGCAGATCGTGTGGCCCATGCTGATATGGCCTTCCTGGATGCGCGGCGTGGAATCCGAGGGCACCCGCAGGCAGTGGTCGCACAACGCCGGCATGTCGCCGCCGCGGCGGCCGGTCAGGCCGATGGTGACGAGGCCCTTGTCGCGCGCGGTCCGCAGTGCATTGAGTATGTTCGGCGACCGCCCCGAGGTGGAGATGCCGATGAATACGTCGCCGGCGTTGCCGACGGCCTCGATCTGGCGCGCGAACAGGCGTTCGTAGCCGTAGTCATTGCTGATCGCCGTGAGTACCGAGGTGTCGGTCGACAGCGAGAAGGCAGGCAGGCCGGGCCGGTCATGGTTGAAGCGGCAGACGAGCTCGCCGGCCAGGTGCTGGGCGTCGGCGGCGCTGCCGCCGTTGCCGGCGAACAGTATCTTGTTGCCGTTGCGCAGAGCCACGATGCAGGCGCCGGCGACGTGCGCCATGGCGGTGTGCAGGGCGGCATCCGTGCTCATCGTCCGCAGATTTTCGGCGGTCTCGCGCAGTTGCGCGGCGATAGACTCGTTCAATAGATTTTCCATCCTTGTGTCCCGATTTCGGTGAAATGACAGTTGTAGACCTGGCCCTGGGTGGACGACAACGCGCGGATCACGTCCATGCGCCGCACCGGGTCGACCAGCAGCATCATGAAGCCGCCGCCGCCCGCGCCGGAGATCTTGCCGGCGCGCATACCTGCCCGCCGGGCGAGTTCGTAGGTCTCTTCGATCAGGGGGTTGGAGATGCTCTTGGCCATGCGTTTCTTGGCTTCCCAACTGATATTCATGGAGTCGACCAGGCCATCGAAATTGCCCTTGAGCAGGTTCTCCTTCATGGCCGTGGCCTCCTGCTTGAGGGCGTGCATGGCGTCGACGGAACCGGTATCACGCCGTTTCACGTTGCGGGCCTGCTCGTCGATGATTTTCGCCGAGTCCCGCGACACGCCGCCGAAGTAGAGCAACAGGCAGGCCTCCAGCTCGGAGACGATCCAGTTCTTGATCCTGAGCGGGTTGACCACCACCCGTTCCTGGGGATGGAACTCCATGAAGTTGAAGCCGCCGAAGGTGGCCGCGTATTGATCCTGACGGCCGCCGGACAGCCCCACATCCTGGCGCTCGATCTCGTAGGCGAGCCTTGCCACGTCGTATTCCCCGAGAGGCAGGTTCAGCCATTCCACGAACGCCTTCACCATCGACACCACCAAGGTGGAGGAGGAGCCCAGGCCCGAGCCCGGCGGCGCATCGCTGTGGGTGGTCATGGTCAGGGGCAGGGGCCGGCCGCCGTTGAACTCCGCGACGATGCGGTTATAGACGCCTTTGTGCAGGTCAAGACGGCCGTCGAGGGCAATCGCCGGGGCGGCCTGGCCTTCCCAGTATTCCTGCCTGTCGGTGGCGGCAAAATGCACGCCGGCCCCATCCGGTCGTGGCTCGATCACGGTGTAGGCGTATTTGTCGATGGTGGCGTTGAGCACCAGGCCACCATACAGGTCGCAGTAGGGGGAGACGTCGGTGCCGCCGCCTGCCAGGCCCAGACGCAAAGGGGCGCGTGCGCGGATGATCATGGCTTGGCCTCGGTAGGAAGGAATAGGGTGGGGGCGTTCATGGTTCAACCCAGCAACCGCTGGTAGAGCGCTTCGTAGCCGTCAGCCACGGCCTGGATGGAATAGTGTGTCTGCGCCACTTCGCGTGCCTTCTGGCCCATGCGGGCGCCCTCGGCCGACAGACAGTGACGCAGGGCCTCTCCCATTTCTTCCACATTGCCGTGTGCGTAGGTATGGCCGGTCTCCCCTTCGCGGATCAGTTCCCGGCTGCCGCTCGCCCGCGCCGCCACGCAGGGCAGACCGCAGGCCATGGCCTCCAATACGACGTTGGGCAGTCCTTCCTTGAGGGAGGGCAGGATCAGTGCGTCCACGCTTTGATAGTAGGCGAGGATGTCGGTGGAAAAATCGCGCAGGATGAACAGGCCGGGATGCGCCGCGCCCATGTCGGCCAGCCGCCGGCGCAGGGCACCGTCCGCGTCTTCGCGGCTTTGCGGTCCCACCGCGAGCAACAGGCCGCCACTGCCGAAGGCCGTGTGCCTGACCCACTGATCGGCGAGCCATTCGATGTTCTTGCGCGGGTCCAGCACGCCCACATACAGCACGATCGGCCGGTCGGCGGGCAACCCCAGTTGCGCGCGCAGGGCCAGGCGCTTATCGCCGGAGCAAGGCTGGAACAGGCGGCTGTCGACGCCGTTGGGGATGGGATGGATCTTGTCCGGACCCAGCCCGCCGGCGCGGAATTCTTCGGCAAGGTCTTGGCTGATGGCGACATAGGCATCGATGCGGCGCAGCATGAAGCGGTGGAGATACCCGATGAGCGGCCGGTTCATGTCCATGAGGTCATCATTGGCCAGGCTGGCCTTGGCGAGGGTCCTGATCCCCACGATCCGCCCGAGGGGGCCGATGAAGGCGTGGGTGTAATAGGCGCCGTGGCTATGCAGGATGTCGAAGTCGTGGCGGCGTTTCCAGACGAAGCGGGTGAGGCTGAACCATAGCCGGAATTCGCGGTGTTTGCGCCCGCCTCCCGGTGCCAGGCGCCATACCGGGAAGCCCTCCACTTCGTCCCTGGCCTTCAGGCCCGGCCAGCGGTTGGTGACGAACTCGACATGATGGCCGCGCCGGCGCAGTTCACGTGCCAGGGTAAGCGCCTGCAAGGCCGCGCCGCTGTACTCCGGGGCGAAGTAGGCGGTGTACATCAGTATCCGGGCGGTGCGCCGGACTGCGCTGGCGTTGCTGTTCATTCCCTTACGGTTGTCAACATGAGCCTCTATGGGTTCGACGAGGAATTACGGCCGTTTGCCACTGTATACCCCCGTTGTCTCCGTTTACGGCAACCCGAACAGAGTGGGTTGCCGGACTTTGGCGAAGCGTAATGCAAAACACCCCGCTTCGCATCCCAACTATCGATCGACATGCCCTTCCAGCCAGGCGGCCAGCACCGCCAGCGCCCAGACCCTGAAGCTCAACCCGGTTTCGCCGGCGATGAAGCGGTGCCCATATGCAGCGACGCGGTCAGGGGCAAGCATCTGCCAACCGGCCCAACGGTCGTGCAGCAGATAACGGCGCACCAGTCGGAAATCCTGAGCCTGAAGGAAGTCCAGCAAGGGAAAGTCGAAGCCGTGCTTGGGCGCGTCCCACAGCGGACGGGGCACATGGCGCGCCAATAGGGCGCGCAGTAGGCGTTTCGGTTGGGCGGGGCGACAGCGATAGTCTGGCGGCAGGCCGCGGATAAAGGCATCCACGGATACATCCCAGAAAGGATAACGCACGCGCAATCCGGAGATGGCGGCGGCCAGGTGCAGCCGATCTCCAGGCATGGCATCCAGCAGGGCGAGGCTGCGCTCGAAATGGGCGCGGCGCGGGAAAAGGGCGAAGGTCTGGAAAAAGTGTGTGCGCTCCAGACTCACTGGCTCTCCGCAAAGGCCCTCGATTTCCCGGCGCGTGAATCCGTGCCAGCGGATCATCAACTCGGCGGGATGCTCGAAATCGAAGATGGGGGCATAACCGGCAAACCCTGGCAAATGATGGAGGGAAGCGGCGATGGCGCGCCGCAGCGGGGCAGGCAGCAGGGCGGCATATTCGATGGCGATGCGCACATGGCGTGGCGGCATCATGCCGGAGCTTTCATCGGCACCGCTGCCATCCAGCACCACGTCATGGCGTTCCCGGCAATGGTCGAAGGCCAGCAGCGTGGCCGGGGCGGCGGGATCGGCGATGGGCTGCTCGGCGTGCCGCTGAAAGGTATCGAAGGCGGCCAGGTAATCCTGCCGGGCGAAGCGCAAAACCTGGTGCTCGATGCCCAGATGGGCGGCCACATTATGCGCAATGGGCGCTTCGTCGAATGATGGTCCGTCAAAGCCGACCGTCACCGCCGTGATTCGCGGATCGATCCGCGACGCGGCCGCGCAGATCAGCGAAGAATCCACCCCGCCGCTCAGAAAAGCCGCTGGCTTGTCAACGTTTCGCAGGCGGCGGGCAACACTGTCGAGCAGCAAGCCATCCAGTGTGTTCAGTGCTTCGTCGAAGGCGGGAGGCGGGGTGCCATCGCTCTTTTCAGGGCGATGCTGACTGATCCCATCGGCAGTCCAGGTCAGCAGGTGGCCCGCCTCCAGGGCAAAGACGCCTTCGTACAGCGTATTGGGCGCGGCGATGTCCAGAAAACGCAAATACTCGTGCAGGGAATGGCGCGCCAGGCGTTTATCCGTGCCAGGCAGACGCAGCAGCATTGCGAGCTGGGTTGAGAAGCCGATCCGCCCTGGCCGTCGCGCGGTGTAGTAAAGGTTGTGCGCGCCGGAGCCGTCGCGGTAAAGATGCAGGCAGTCCCCATCGCGCAGCGCGAGGGCGAAAAGCCCGTCCAGCCGCAGCACGAAATCCATCGACCAGCGTGCGTGCGCCCGCAGCAGCAGTTCGGACAGGGGCAGGTCAGGGGACGCCTCCAGTTGATGGCGCAGGGCGCGACTGTTGTAAAGCTCGCCCAGGAACAGCAGGCCGCGGCTGCCCTCGGCGCGGCACACGGCCTCTTCCCCCCCCCTCGCCGATGAGACCGCTGCCCATAACGGAGGGGCGGCGAGTTGCAGTGGAGGAAACGGTGCGCCTGGAAACGTGTGCGGCCGCACCTGTCCAGATGGGGCGAAGAGTCCATAGAAACCGTTGCGGGGCGTCATGTTCGTGTATGGCCGAACCGCAGTTTTTGCACCGCTCCGAGCGCCAGGCACCCCAGCGCCCGCAGAGTGGGCTGGGTGGTGAAACTGCGCCAAGCCCAGCGTATCGCCCGCCCGGAGTGGCGTCCAGCAAGGGCACGCTCCGCCATTTCCCTGTATTCGCGGGCGGCGAGGGCGCTCAGGGCTATCCCCTGGCGGGCGAGCTCGGCCGTGCCGCAATCCTGCTGGCGTTTCAGCACCGCCAGGTAGGCCAGGCTCATCGCCTCTGCGTCCACTGAAGCGTTGTCCGCATGCCGCCGCCGCAGCAAACAAACATCCTTGCACCAAAGGATGGGATGGCGCCGGGCCAGGCGCAGCCACAGTTCCAAATCCTCAACCCGCCTGAGGCTGGCATCGAAGCCCCCCAGCGTCTCCAGCACCTGACGGAGCACGACTACCGATCCGGTGGTGATGAAGTTGGCGGTAAGCAAACGCGCATACGCCTCTGGAAGATAGGGGCCTGTGCCCCACAGGGATACATCCTGCCTGTTTTCTTCGAACAGGGTTTGCGGCCACGGGTTATTTCCTTCAAACTGACGGCAATCGCCAAAGCACATGGCTGCGTCGGGATGCTGCTGCAGCATCCCGATCTGCTGCTGGAGTTTGCCCGCGGGCCACAGGTCGTCGGCATCGAGGAACGCGATGAAGGTCCCGCGTGACCGGGCGATCCCGGCGTTGCGCGCCGCGGCCGGGCCAAGGTTGCTTTGCGCAAGATAGACCACACTCGGGAAGGCGGACAGGCAGTCGCGCGTGCCATCTGTTGAACCATCATCGACAACGATGACCTCAAACGCACTGGCCACCTCTTGCCGGAAAACGCTCTCCAGACACTCGGTCAAGTGTTGCCGGGCGTTATAGGCCGGAATGACGACGCTGATGGATGGGGGCATATGTGCGAGCGGTGGTGAACTTCCCTCTGCTTTTCGTCTGCCAACGAGCGGGCTTCATGCTACCCGTTTTCCCAACTGTTGAGCAGGCCGGTAGACGCCGCCGGGATTTCATCCTCCTCGGGGTGTAGGCACCTGATGTACTATGAAAAAACGAATAGGGGAGCAGGCATGGCTGACAAGCCAATTCATCGCAAGGGCATCGTTCTGGCAGGCGGGACGGGAACACGGCTGCATCCGGCCACCGCGGCGATGTCCAAGCAGATGTTGCCGGTCTACGACAAGCCCATGATCTATTACCCGCTCAGCACGCTCATGCTGGCGGGTATTCGCGACATCCTGCTGATCTCCACGCCACGGGACACCCCCCGCTTCGAGCAGTTGCTGGGCGACGGCAGCGACTGGGGGTTGACTATTTCCTATGCGGTGCAACCCTCGCCAGGCGGCCTGGCCCAGGCCTTTCTGATCGGCGCGGACTTCATCGGCGCCGACCCTTGCGCGCTGATCCTCGGCGACAACGTATTCCACGGTTCCGACCTGGCCCAGAAACTCAGCCGGGCGAATGCCCGCAGTCATGGCGCCACGGTGTTTGCCTATCCGGTCAAAGACCCGGAACGCTTCGGCGTGGTGGAACTGGGTAGCGACAACAAGGCCCTCAGTCTCGAAGAAAAGCCTGCC
>JBBIVX010000031.1:0-12601 GCA_037439465.1 Hydrogenophilales bacterium
CTCTCACCCCGACCAGATTTCTCAAGCCGTCCCCCGGCTCTCCGCCCAAAGTACAGTCATAAATTCAAAGCCGCAGGTGGCTGTCAAGCGCACGCGGATCATATGTTCTCTCGCCAGGCTTCTAAGAGATTGCACTACGCGCTGCCGCCGTCTTTAATGAAATCGTGGGCTGTCTTGCAGGAGCGGCCCAAAGTCGATACAGCAACGACAAGAAAGGCAGGCCAGTCATGAAACTTCCGCTGCAGATCACGTTACGCGATCTTCATCATTCCGATGCCGTCGAACAGCATATCCGCGAGAAGGTGGACAAGCTCGGCCATCTCTATGCACACATCATGAGCTGTCGCGTCACCGTCGAGATGCTGGGCAAGCACAAACATCAAGGCAAGCCTTTCGCCGTCCGCATCGACATGACGGTGCCGGGGGGCGAGATCGTGGTCAACCGTGAGCGGGACGAGGATGTTTACGTGGTGCTACGCGACGCCTTCGATAGCGCCAAGCGTCAACTGGAGGATTACGGCCGCAAGCAAAGGGGCGATGTGAAACACCATGCGACCGGGCTGCCGGCACTCGCTGCCGAGGAGTAAACGGGCCGGCAGACAGGCGTTAGGTTAGGTTAGATCGCGGTCAGTGTTCCTCGATATGGGTCGGGGTGTCTTCCGCCAGCTCGCCGGTCTCGGGGTCTACCCAACCGGTGATCCCCAATTCCTCTTCCGCCTCTTCCAGGCTCTCCGCCGGTTCAAAATCGGTGTCGGCGTTGAATTCCATGTCCGCAACCGCTTCTTCCATCGTGGCGAAAGGGCCAAAGGTCTCGCCGCTGATCTCATCGGTCCAGTAGAACCCGTCGGGGCGCTCGACGATACGACTGTCGTCCAGGCCGGGCAGTGTCGTGTCTTTGTCGGTCTGTTTCATGGCAGGCTCTCCCGCAGCTAAGGCATGCGCTATTCTAAGACAACTGTCCGCCTGCGGCGCGCAGGAATTCGTTGCGGGCCTGCACGTCGGTACGAAAACAGCCGGCGAAGGCTTGGGTCACCACCCGCTCGTCGCCACGCCGGTCCTCGCCCAACAAGAGGCAAAGTTGTTCCGCCTCGATGAGACAGGCGGCGCCGCGGGCGCGCCCATGCACAACCAGAGCCTCGGCGATGTCATGTGTCATCCATTCCTGGTAGGTGAAACGGTGGCCGATGGCATCGACCATGCGGGCAATGCGGCCAAAGCCGTGCAGACGACCGCCAGGGATATAGGCGACATGCGCGACGCCACGAAATGGCACAAGATGATGTGGGCAAATGCCATGGATGGCGATGCCGCGCACCACCACCATATCGTCCCGACTGTCGTCGAACCCATCGCCCAGCGCCGCGCCGGGGTCCATCTCATAGCCGCCCAACAGGCGTCGCTCCCACAACTCCCGCACCCGGTGGGCGGTACGGCCGGTATGGGCGCCCACCGGGTCCACGCCGCAGGCACGCAACAGATCGGTCACTGCCTTTTCGAAGGCGACCGCATCGAAGCGGCCCAGGCGTGGGATACCCAGGCTGCCGGGCGAGGGTGGCGTCGTGCAGTCAGTCGTGCAGTCATGATCGCAACAGTCGGACATAAGAAACTCTCGGCAACGGTCTACAGTCAAGCCTGACAATAACACCGGCGCGAGGTTTGGTCATGTCTTCATCGCTATGGTAAACCAGCGGCATGAGCAGCTGGTTCGTCTACATCCTGCGCTGCGCCGACGGCACCCTGTATACCGGCATCACCACCGATGTCGCCCGCCGCGTCACCGAACATAACGGCGAAGGTCTGCCAGGTGCGCGCTACACGCGCGGCCGCCGGCCGGTGACAGTCGTCTACGTCGAGCCGGCCGCAGGCCGATCGCTCGCGGCACGGCGGGAGGCCGCCATCAAACGGCTGCCGCGTGTCCGCAAGCTGGCATTGATCGCCGGCATAACAGTCAATCCACCTACAATCACGGCATGAACGCGATTTCCCTCACCCCTTATGCCGGTCTCGGTCCGGATACCATCCTCGATGCCATGGAAAGCTTGGGGCTGCGCGCCGATGGCCGCCAACTGGCCCTCAACAGCTTCGAGAACCGGGTCTATCAAATCTGGCTGGAAGACGCGCCGCCAGTCATAGCCAAGTTCTACCGGCCGGGGCGCTGGTCCGACGCCGCCATCCTGGAGGAACACGCCTACAGCCGCGAATTATCGGAGAATGAGCTTCCCGTGGTGGCGCCTCTGCAATTCAACGGCGCCACCTTGTTCGAACACTCCGGTTTCCGCTTTGCCGTCTATGCGCGTCAGGGCGGGCGCGTACCCGAGCTGTCCGACCGCGCCACCCTGACGCAGCTGGGCCGCCTCATCGGCCGTATCCATGCGCTGGGGGCATTGGCCCCGTTCCGGCACCGACCCTATCTGGACATCCGCAGTTTCGGCGACGAATCGCGCGATTTTCTGCTTGCCGGCGATTGGCTCCCTCCCGACCTGAAGGAGGTCTGGCGTGGCGTCTCGGCCCAGGCCCTGGAGGGCGTCGGCCGCGCCTGGGAGCGTGCCGGCGCCGTCACCGCATTACGCCTGCACGGCGACTGCCACCTCGGCAACATGTTGTGGACCGATGCCGGTCCGCATTTCGTCGATCTCGACGACAGCCGCATGGGGCCGGCGATGCAGGACCTATGGATGCTGCTGTCCGGCGACCGCGGGAGCATGGCCGGGCAACTTGCCGAGGTGCTCGCCGGTTATGAGTCATTCCACCCCTTCGACCGGCGCGAACTGAACCTGATCGAGGCCCTGCGCACCCTGCGTTTGCTCCACTACTCCGCCTGGCTCGCCCGGCGCTGGGATGACCCGGCTTTCCCGGCGGCCTTTCCCTGGTTCGGCAGCCAGCACTACTGGCAGGATCGCATCCTGGAACTGCGCGAGCAGATCGCCCTGCTCGATGAGCCGCCGCTTGACCTACTCTGACGCTGAGGCGCGCGCACGGCAGACCCCACTCATGCAACTCGAACGAATACTCCAATCCCAGGGTTTTGGCACCCGCAAGGATTGCCGCGCCCTGATCCGTCACGGCCGGGTCGCGGTGGCGGGAACGCCTTGCGCCGACCCCTTCGCCGAATTCGACACGGACGGGCTTGCCTTTCAGGTGGACGGCGCGTCCTGGCATTACCGGCAACACGTTTATCTGATGCTGAATAAACCAGCCGGCCATGAGTGTTCCCGCTCACCCAGGCACCATCCCTCCGTCCTCAGCCTGCTGCCGGCGCCGCTGCAACGCCGCGCGGTGCAAACGGTCGGCCGCCTGGACGCCGATACCACCGGTCTCTTGCTGCTGTCCGACGACGGCCGCTTCATTCATCGCCTGACCGCACCGAAACACCGGGTGCCCAAGGTGTACCAGGTCACCGCCCGGCATGCGCTGACGGATGCCCAGATCGCCGCTCTCCTGGCCGGGGTGTCGCTGCGTGACGAACCAGCGCCCGTTGCCGCCGCCGCTTGCCAGCGGGTGAGCGCCAACGTCATCCGTCTCACCCTCACCAGCGGCAAATATCACCAGGTCAAACGTATGCTGGCGGCCGTCGGCAACCGCGTGGAAGGACTCCATCGCCTCGCCATCGGCGGCCTGAGCTTGCCAGACGCCGTGCCCGCGGGCGGCTGGCACTGGCTGGAAGCCGACGATCTGTCCCGGCTGTGAGCCCTACCATGTACGCCGAGCCCTCGCCACAGAACCATTTCCTGGTAGAGCACGCCAACCTGCTGCGGCGCGGCTACCGCCACTGGACCGGGCGCGACCTGATCGCCCCGGCGATCGACCCGACCGCCGCCGCCGCCGCGCTCTACCACGCTCCCTTCATACTGCTTTCCCACGATGCTGCCGCCGACCCGCTGTTCAACTATGTCAACCTTGCCGCCCAACGCCTGTTCGAGCGGCCCTGGGCCGAGTTCGTCGGCCTGCCCTCGCGCTATTCCGCCGAGCCGCTGGCCAGAGAGGAACGCCAGCGCCTGCTCGCCCGTGTCGCCGCACACGGTTACATCGACGATTACAGCGGAGTACGCATCACCCGTTCCGGACGGCGTTTTTACATACGCGCCGCCACCCTCTGGAACCTGTTCGGTGACGACGCGGCCCCACTTGGCCAGGCCGCCTGCTTCGCCGACTGGGTGGGGTTGTAATTCACCCCGGCCGGCAGTACGAATAGCCGCGATGCCGCCGGCAAAATCCCCTATCATTGCAGCGTATTTCACTTACCGACCATGGAGTCCGCACGATGAACGCCAGACTTCTTTCCGCCTTTCTGCTCGGTCTGCTGCTGTCCCTGACCGCCCCCATCGCCTCCTGGGCCGCCACCCCGGCCGAGACCGCCGCGCAGGTACGCAACCAATGGGCCGAGGCGAAAAAAGCCTATGAGGCCGCCATCAAGCCCTATGCCAACAAGCCGGAGCATGCCGCCCTGCTCAAACAGTATGGCGAGGCCCTGGACAAAACCAATCAGGCGCTGGAGCGATACCTGGAGCTCAAGCTGGCGTCCCCCCCCACCCCGGCCAACAAGATCACCCCGGTGGTGGATCAACTGGCCAGCAATCTGACCACGCTGCGCCGCTTGCAGCGCGGCGCCAAGGGCGGCCTGGTCACCGTACTGGGCACGGCCCTGGCCCAGCACAACCAAGTCGCCCAGAACGCCTTGAAAAACATGCGCTGACAGGGCGTCCAGCATGAATTCCACCCTGTTGCGCTGTTTCCTTCTCCTCCTGCCCGGCTGGCTGTCGAGCGCCGTCGTCCTTGCGGCCGACGGCAGCGGCACGGCCACCCTGGTGAGCATGCAAGGCAAAGCCGAATTCCGCGCCGCGGGCGCCACCGACTGGCGGCCGCTCACGGCCAGACAACAGCTCGCCCCCGGTCAGACCGTACGCACCGGCCGCCATGGTCGCCTGGCCCTGCTGCTCACCGACAGGACGCAGATCCGCCTCAATGAAAACACCACCCTGGAGATCCAGGCCATCGAGCCAGCGCCGCGCACCGCCGGCCAGACCCGCTTCCGCCAGTTGGCCGGGCGCGCCTGGGTGCAGTCGAAGACGCCGCCCAGGGCATTGCAGTGGCATACCCCCACCGCCACCGCCGGCATTCGCGGCACCGACTGGGAAATGGCGGTGGCCGAGGACGGTCGCTCCCTGCTTTCCGTATTCAGCGGTGAAGTCGCTTTCTTCAACGACCAGGGCGGCGTCCAGGTCGCCGCCAATGAACAGGCACAGGCCGAAGCGGGCAAGGCGCCGGTGAAGCTGGCGGTGAAAAACCTGCGGGAACGGGTGCAATGGGTTACCGCCTATCAGATCAACCCATGGCAGCACGTGGCCCTCGACGGCGACAGCCTGCCCGGCCTGCGGCAGCGGTTGCAGGAAAACCCGCCGCCGGTGGCACGCGGCCGCCTCCTGGCCGACCTGGGGCGCTGGACCGAGGCGGAGCAGGCCTTCACCGAACGGCGCGGCGAGGCCGAGGCCAAACTCGGCCTCGCCTGGGTGGCGCTGCGCCGGCATGACCTCAAGGCCACCGCCGCCTGGCTCGGCGGAGCCGCCGCGCTGAAAGGCGGCGAGGCCTGGGCCTACGCCGACATCGCCCGCCTGATCGAGAGTCAGGAGCTGGACGCGGCCCAGGTAGCGCTGACTGCCGTCAGTCAGCGCGGCGACCTCAGCCAGCCGGCCCCCTGGCTCTTGCTGTCCGAACTTCATGCCTATGAAGGCCGCAGTGAGGCGGCACTGGATGCCATTCGCGCCGGCCTGGTGCGCTTCCCCGATCACCCCCGGCTGTATGCCCAGGCCGCGCGTCTCTTGCTGCTGGACGACCGGGCACCGGCTGCGGCCAGCACCGCCGAGCAGGCCATCGGCGCGGATCTCGCCTCTTTCGAAGGCTGGCTCGCGCTGGCCGACATCGCCCGCCGCGAGGGCGACGCCGGCACGGCGCGGACGGCCTACGACCTCGCCATCGCCCTCAAACCCGACGACGACCGGCCCTGGTTCGGACGCGGCGCCGTGCTGAATGAGCGTGAGTACGTGGCAGAGGCCCGCGCCGATCTCGCCCGCGCCCTTGAACTCGATCCCGAAGGTCAGGGTTACCGCGGCGAACAAGGCACGCTGGAGAGTTTCGCCAATGAATTCGCTACCGCCGCCGCGGCCTACCGTGCAGCCCTCGACGCCAATCCGGCCGACTTCGTGGCATTGACGGGGCTGGGTGTGCTGGAACTCAAGCTCGGTCATACCAACGCCGCCCTCGAGGCCCTGCTCAAGGCCGGCGTCATGGAACCGCGCTATGCCCGCGCCCATCTCTACACCGCCGCCGCCTATTACCGCCTGGGCGACGTCAAACAGGCGGAAAGCGAATTGGCCCGCGCCTATGAGCTGGACGACAAGGATCCTCTACCCTATTTCGTGCAGGCCATGATAGGCAGCGACCGGCTGCGCCCGGTCGATGCCATCGAGGCGGCACGCAACGCCATCCGCCGGTTGCCTTATCTGAAGTCACTCAACCAGTTGGCCAATGATCAGCAGGGCAGCGCCAACCTTGGCCAGTCCTTTGCTTTTCTCGGCCTGGAGGATTGGGCCAGGGCCTATGCCCAGGATTCCTACACCCCCTTCTGGGCGGGCAGCCATCTGTTTCTCGCCGATCGTTACAATGGTCTCTACACCAAGAACTCGGAACTGTTCCAGGGCCTGATCGCCGAGCCCACCGTATTCGGCGCCGGCAATCGTTTCAAGTCGCTGCTGCCGGGCCCGGCCAGCAACTTCGACCTAGGCCTGCGTTACACCCAATCCGACAACGTCGATGGCTTCAGCCCGCAGGTGCAATGGAGCGGCTATCGGGCGGAACCCGCCCCCTACGCTTGGTACCTCGGCTATGAGAACGTGAACTGGGACTTGCTCGATCGCCCCTACGACCTCGATGTCTTCACCGCCGCCTTCGGCATCAAGCCCCGCCATGACCTCGGCTTCTTCGCTTTTGCCGATGCCGCCAACCAGGACAGCCGCCCGGTCGGCCGCATCAGCGGCATCGATTACGATGTCAGCGATGGTCTCGACACCCGCCGGCTCGATCTCGGCTTGCACTACCGTCTCAACCCGGTTTCCCAGTTCTGGCTCAAGGCCGGCCACTTCGACTCGACGGAAAAGGCTGCCGGGCAGCTCGGTCAGACCGACATCCGCGCCGCCACCGATGTGAAACTGCCCGAATTCGGCTTCCGCCACAGCTTCGAGACCGAGCGCGGCCATCAACTCAGTTGGGGCCTCGACTATGGCCGCCGTGCCACCGACGGTTTCCTCGACGATACCGCCTTTTTACTGCGCGACGACTACCGGCTGCGCGAGCGCTCCCTCGACCTCTACCTCTCCGACATCTGGCGCGCCACCCCCAGCCTGACCCTGCAGGCGGACATGTTCTGGCAGCAGGACAAGGGCAAGGCGGTGGATCAGCCCTCCATCACGCTGTTCGACCCGCCCGTCGCCGTCACCCCTGTGGCCGCTTCCAGGAGCGCCGACCAATTCAGTCCGCGCCTTGGCCTCGTCTGGCAGCCTGACGACCGCGTCCATGTTCGCATCGCCTGGCAGAACTGGCTACGCCCGGCCGGCTTCAGCAGCCTGGCACCGGTCGCTACCGCCGGCATTCCGCTCGACGATCGCCTGGTGCGACGCGGCGGAGAATTGAACCGGGGCCATGTGCAGGGTGAATGGGAACTCGACTCTCGAACCTTCCTCCATGGCTTTCTGGATTACAAGGACATCGACAACCGCCGTTTCGACATTCGCCCCTTCAGCGTTGGCGAACTGGAAAGCCTGAATAAGCTCAGGCCGCGCGATTACGGCCAGTTGCTGCGCGACGACCTGTATGAATTCGTCGATGCCCCCGACTATGCCGGCGGCCTCATCAAGAGCCTGGGCATGGGCATCAACCGTGTGCTCGGCCGCGAATGGGGCGTAATGGGCCGCTACCTCTACACCGTCTCCGAAAACCGCACCGATGCCAACCTGGCCGTTCCCTGGCTGCCCCGCCACACCCTTGCCCTCGGCGCCACCTGGATCAACCCGCGCGGCTGGTACGTGGCCGGCCTGCTGGCCTGGCGTTCCGAGCGATTCCAGGATGAAGCCAACAACGTGGGCCTGGATGCCGGGGTGAGCGGCGATCTCGACATCTTCTGGGAATCCAGCGACAAGCACTGGCTGGTCCGCTTCTCTGGCAACGACTTGCTCGACAACAACAGCCAGCTCACCACGGAACTGAACTACCGCTTCTGAAGCCCGCGCAGGTAATTACCCAACGTTTCCCTAGACTTTTTTGCTGATGTGGGTGAGCGGGTCTTCCTCGCGG
Source organism: Hydrogenophilales bacterium (assembly GCA_037439465.1). GTDB lineage: Bacteria > Pseudomonadota > Gammaproteobacteria > Burkholderiales > Thiobacillaceae > Parasulfuritortus. The sequence continues at coordinate 8,344 of JBBIVX010000031.1, forward strand.
CGGGTCTCCTTGCGGCGATCCTTGCCGCTGCGCGTGTCGAGCAGCGGCTCCATCTTGTAGATGCGCCGGCACATCTTGCGCCGGTCTTCACCGGTTCGCTCATACGCCTCTTGCGCCCGCGCCTTCTCTTCCTCCGTCCGCTCGCTGACGGCAGGCAGCAGCAGGGTCGCAGCCGGGTTCACAGCGACCCGGCGTGACGCGGCGATCGCCGCGCCGGGCTCGACACCCGGCAGCTCCTCGGCAACGGGGATCACCACGGGCGGGGCAACATCGGGTATACGCATGGCTGGCTCAAGACCTTTTACACAATGCCAGCGACCAACGCTGACGAGGAAACGGGGACATTATGCACAACCGACCTGCGCCTGGGATGGGCCTTTACACCAAACATTCATACCAGGCCGGGCCGCCGCCTGACTTCGGCTTAGGCTTTGTGGCGGAATGCTGGCCATGTTAGCCTGAGTCGAATATTTCACCGCCCACCGTATATGTTGCGTCCAATCTTCATCGCGCTGGCGATCGGCCTGGCTGCGCCGCCGCTCGCGGCAGCGGACGGAACGGCAGCGGCCGTCGCCGCGCAAGCCACCCCCTTTCAGCTCTGGCTGCAAGAGTTCAGGGTCTTCGCCGCGACGCAAGGCCTCTCGCCAGCGACATTGAACGCCGCCCTGAATGATCTCCAACCCCTGGCCCAGGTGCTGGACTATGACCGCCGCCAGCCGGAATTCATCGACACCTTCCTCAACTACCTCGACAGCCGCGTCAACGACCGGCAGGTGGCGGCCGGCCAGGCGCGGCTGGCGGAGCAGCAGGCCCTGCTCGCTGATCTGGAACGACGCTATGGCATCCCACCCCGCTACCTCGTCGCCTTATGGGGCCTGGAGACCCACTACGGCCGCCGCCTGGGCGAGACCCCGGTCATTGCCGCCCTCGCCACCCTAGCCTTCGATGGCCGCCGGGCCGCTTTCTTCCGCGACGAATTGCTGGCCGCGCTCTCCATCATCGAGGGCGGTGACGCCACCGTCGCCACCCTGGTGGGTTCCTGGGCCGGCGCCATGGGGCAGATGCAGTTCATCCCATCCACCTTCCTGCGCCATGCCGTGGACGCCGACGGCGATGGCCGCAGGGACCTCCGGCACAGCCTACCCGATGCCATGGCTTCCGCCGCCAATTACCTCAAACAGGCCGGCTGGCGGGCGGGCGAGGACTGGGGCCGGGAGGTCCGGCTGGCAGAGGGCTTCGACTGGCGCCTGGCCGACCTCACCATCAAGAAACCCCTGCGGGAGTGGTCCAGACTCGGTGTCACGGCGGCCGATGGCAATGCTCTGCCGGCAGGCGAGCAAACCGCCTCCATCCTGCTGCCGCAGGGGCATGACGGCCCGGCCTTCCTGGTGGAACGCAACTTTGAGGTCCTCCTCGACTGGAACCGCTCCCTCCACTATGCCCTGACGGTTGGTCACCTGGCCGACCGCCTCGCCGGCCAGCCCACCCTGCGTACCGGCCGCCTAGCCGACAACCGCCGCCTCGGCCGTGACGAAATGGTGGCGCTGCAACAGGCCCTGGCCCGGCTCGGCTACGGCCCCGGCGAGGCCGACGGCATCCCCGGCAGGCGCACATGCGCCGCCATCCGCGTCTATCAGTCGGCGGTTGGGCTGCCCGCCGACGGTTACCCCTCGCCGGGATTGATCAAACACCTGCAAGGGGCCCTAGAAGCCAAGGTGCGGCACGGCCCCACCGATACCTCGACTACGCCCGTCAATCCTGATGGCGCCGCCAACACGGAGAAATCGTCCTCATGAACCCGCTGCTCTGCTGGCGCTGCGGCGCCGACCTGAAAGACGTACCCACCCCTTTCGGCCGCCGGGCGGAGTGCCTGGTCTGTCATGCCGAGCTCCATGTCTGCCGTCTATGCCGACACTATGATTCGGCCAAAGCCAAACACTGCCGGGAACCCATGGCCGAGGAGGTGCGGGACAAGACCCGGGCGAATTTTTGCGACTGGTTCCAGGCGGGCGCCAACGCCGCTTCTGGCCGAACACAGGCAACAGCTGACCGCTCGGCCCTGGACGATTTGTTCGGTGATTAGGGCCGCTGCTGAGAACTACTGCGGAATTCTGACTTCACGCTCATAGTATCTGCCTGCGTCGGCGCGGGTATGACAGGCGCCGCAGTTGGCGGCGCGGCCCACCCGCGGCCGCTGCCAGATATAGCCCGGCACCTCGTCGTGCATGTATTTGAAGAATGGCGTGGCGGTGATCGACTGCGGCGTCTCGCCGGCGGGGATGGACGCGGCGATGCGCCGCATGAGCGCGTTGGCGTCGGCCGAATCCGCCGCCAGTTCGCTTACCGCCTGGCGCAATGCCGAGCCTTGCGGACCGTCCAGGCTGGCATCGGTGCCGAAATGCCGGTCGAGTTCGGAAAACAGCCGCCGCCAGGAACGGGCCGGCAATAGCCCCGGCGCATAGGCCGTGTGGCAAGCGCCGCACTCCGCCACGTAGGCCGTGTCCACCGGCACGGGGAAGGCGGCGTCGCTCTCGGCGGCGGCGCCGCCGATGACGCTCAGACAAAGCCCGACGGCCCATGCACAACGCACCATGCCGCCTCCGCGACCGTTTTATTGGGTGGCGCTGGTGCTGATGGCTGCGGCAGCGCTATCGTCGTCGCCCTTGATCTGGAACAGCGGCGAGGTCAGGGCCGGCTTGCCCAGCGATTGATAATAGGCGGCGATGTCGGCGCTATCCTTCTCGCTCAAGCCCATGGTGAACAGGTTCATGACAGGCTGCATGATCTTGCCGGAGCGGTACTTGTTGATCTTCACCGCTATCTTGTCGGCGTTACGGCCGCCCAGTTGCAGGGTGTAGAACATACCGGGGAAGTTCTGGTCGCCATGGCAGACGATACAGGCGCCGGCCTTCTTCTTGCCGGCGGCGGCATCCCCCTCGGCAAAGGCCGGGGCGGATAGGGCAACAGCGGAAATCAGGATCAGAACGGTCAGGGTTTTCATGGTTTCTCCTTTATTGCGGGACGGTATTAGCGAATATAAGAATATTCATATTATCCGCATAAGTCAATAACACCATGAATACAAAAGAGTTTACTTCTGCCCTGTGTCGGTTTCGGGCAACGGCCGGTCTGACTCGCCAAGGTGCAGGCCACGCAACAGATCGAGCGCCGCCTCATAGTCGAAGGCATCGATAAGAGCGATCAGGCGCTCGGCGATTTCGCCCAGGCCGGCGCGCAACTGGGGCTCGACCTCATGCAGGACACCATTGGCCGACGCATCGCTGAGGGCGAGCAGTTCCTCCAGCCGTGCCAGCGCAGGCTTCAGCGTCTCCGGCGTGACCGCGGACTCGACCGGAGCGGCCTCCGGCATGGCCAGGATGGCGGCCACCAGTTCCGCCTGCGCCGCCTCGATCGCGCGAAGGTGGCCTTCGATCTCCGCGGGCGTGCCGCCCGCCCGCAGTGCCGTCTCCAGGGCGGCGGCCTGTTGTTGCACGGCGGTTGCGCCCAGCGTCCCGGCTACCCCCTTGAGACCATGTGCGAGCTGGCGCACCTTCTCGTCATCCGCCGCCGCCAGGGCCTGGCGCAGCCGCGCCGGTTCGTCGCCATGGCGCTTTGCGTATTGACGCAGCAGGCGCAGGTAGGCTGGGCGATTGCCACCCAGGGCGGCCAGGCCGAAGGCCGCATCCAGCCCGGCGATACCCGGCAGTGCGCTCTCGTCCCCGGCTGGCGGCGGCTCCGGCCGTGTCAATGGCAGCCAGCGCAGCAACGTGGCGAAGAGGTGCTCAGGGTCCACCGGCTTGGCGACGAAGTCGTTCATGCCGGCGTCGAGGCAGCGTTGCCGATCCTCGGCAAAGGCGTTGGCGGTCATGGCGACGATGGGCACTGTCTCTCGTCCCGGCAGGCGACGGATGGCGCGGCTGGCCGCGAGCCCATCCAGCACCGGCATCTGCATATCCATCAGGATGAGGTCGTAGGCAGAATTGCCCGCCTTGTCGACGGCGATGGCGCCATTCTCCGCCACCTCCACGCTCAGACCGACCCCCCGCAGGAGCTCGGTGGCCACTTCCTGGTTAATGGCGTTGTCTTCGGCCAGCAACACCCGCTTACTGGCATGAAGGCGGGTCAGACGCGCCTCGGACTCACCGGCCGGCGCTCGCGTCTCGACTGGCACGGTGGCCGAACTCGTGCCCAGGCGGGCGGTAAACCAGAAAGTGCTGCCCCGGCCCGGCTCGCTCTCCACACCGGCCTCGCCGCCCAT
>JBBIVX010000032.1:0-10543 GCA_037439465.1 Hydrogenophilales bacterium
ACTCTCAGAATTAACTTCTCAGCGTGAGCTTCAAGTACCTCTTCAGCTTCCACTAGCTCTCGCTAGCTTCTACCTCAACTCAATGCCCACACCTCTTAAAGGCTGTTCCCATTTGTTAAAGAGCAGTTCCCGCCATGTTTTACATACTGCGCCAAGCAGCGAGAGGGGCGCATTATACGGAGCGAAAATCGCCGGTCAAGCGCTTTTTTGAAACACCATGGCAAGTCGTTCTGACCGCCAATGCCAACAGCCATCACACGACGCTGATGCGGGCGAATTTACGCTTGCCCACTTGTGCCACTACAGTGCGGCCTTTGGCGATCACCAGCCCCTTGTCGGCAATCTTGCCGCCATCGAGACGCACACCGCCGCCATCGATCTGACGCATGGCCTCGGAGGTACTGGCCACCAGGCCAGCCTGCTTGAGCAGTTGCGGCACCGGCAGGCCCGCCTCGCCGCCCACCAGGGTGAACTCGGGGATGTCGTCCGGTATGGCGCCCTGGCGAAAGCGCGCCTCGAAGTCGGCCAAGGCACGGCCGGCGGCGGTGCGATCATGGAAACGGGTGATGATCTCCTGCGCGAACAGCACCTTGATGTCGCGCGGATTACGGCCGCCCTCGACGTCGCGCCGCCATTGCCGCACCGCTTGCATCGACTCGAAGGAGAGCAGCTCGATGTAGCGCCACATCAGTTCGTCCGAGACCGACATCAGCTTGCCGAACATCTCGTTCGGGGGCTCATTGATGCCGATGTAGTTGCCGAGCGACTTGGACATCTTTTGCACCCCGTCCAGCCCTTCCAGTATGGGCATGGTGAGCACCACCTGCGGCTCCTGACCGTAGTGCTTCTGCAACTCGCGGCCGACCAGAAGATTGAACTTCTGATCGGTACCGCCAATTTCGACGTCGGCTTGCATGGCTACCGAGTCATAGCCCTGTATCAACGGGTAAAGGAACTCGTGTATGGCGATCGGCTGGCCGCTGCCGTAGCGTTTGGAGAAATCATCGCGTTCCAGCATGCGCGCCACCGTGTGTTTGGCGGCCAACTGAATCAGATCGGCGGCGCTCATCTCGCCCATCCAGCTGGAATTGAACATTACCAGGGTCTTTTCCGGGTCGAGTATCTTGTAGATCTGCTGCTCGTAGGTGCGCGCGTTCTCGATCACGTCGTCGCGGGAGAGCGGCTTGCGGGTAACGTTCTTGCCGGTGGGGTCGCCGATCATGCCGGTGAAGTCGCCGATCAGGAACATCACCTCGTGGCCCAGTTCCTGGAACTGGCGCAGCTTGTTGATCAACACCGTATGACCGAGATGCAGGTCGGGCGCGGTGGGGTCGAAACCGGCCTTGACCCGCAAGGGGCGGCCGCGCTTGAGTTTCTCAATCAGTTCGGACTCGACCAGCACGTCCTCGGCGCCGCGTTTGATGATTTGCAGGGAGGCTTCGATGGCAGGCATGGCAATTTTGGACCAGGAAAGGCAGGTGGAGCGGGTGAAGGGAATCGAACCCTCGTATGCAGCTTGGGAAGCTGCCGTTCTACCATTGAACTACACCCGCATGATAAGCTTGCGGACCCGAATGTTACTGGATATGGACGGTTAAATGATAGAGATAACCGTCAACGGCGAAACCCGCCGCTTCACTCCCCCGCTCGACATTGCCCAACTTCTGGAACGGCTCGACCTGACCGGAAAACGTCTGGCGGTCGAGGTCAACGGCGAGATCGTCCCCAAGAGCCAACACGCCACCACCCCCCTGACCGACGGCGACACGCTGGAGATCGTCGTGGCGGTGGGTGGCGGTTGACCCATACACCCATTTCGAGCACTAGACGCCATGGACCCACTCGTCATCGCCGGCAAGGCCTATTCCTCCCGTTTGCTGGTCGGCACCGGCAAGTACAAGGACTTCGAGCAGACCCGGCAGGCCATCGAGGCTTCGGGCGCCGAGATCGTCACCGTGGCGATCCGCCGCACCAACATCGGCCAGGATCCCAACCAGCCCAGCCTGCTCGACGCCGTGCCGCCCTCGAAGTACACCTACCTGCCCAACACCGCCGGCTGCTACACCGCCGACGACGCCGTGCGTACCCTGCGCCTGGCGCGCGAGCTGCTGGACGGCCACGACCTGGTCAAGCTGGAGGTGCTGGGTGACCCGCAGAGCCTGTACCCCAACGTGGTCGAGACCCTCAAGGCGGCCGAGGTGCTGGTCAAGGACGGCTTCAAGGTCATGGTCTACACCTCGGATGATCCGATCATTGCCAAGCGGTTGGAGGACATCGGCTGCGTCGCGGTGATGCCGCTGGCCTCGCTGATCGGCTCCGGCATGGGCATCCTGAACCCCTGGAACCTCTCGATCATCATCGACCGGATCGGGGTGCCGGTGGTGGTCGACGCCGGCGTCGGCACGGCCTCGGACGCCGCCATCGCCATGGAACTGGGCTGCGACGCCGTGCTCATGAACACCGCCATCGCCGGGGCGCAGAACCCGGTGCTGATGGCCGGCGCCATGAAGAAGGCGGTCGAGGCCGGGCGCGAAGCGTTTCTCGCCGGGCGAATGCCCAAGAAGGCTTACCAGGCCAGTCCGTCGTCGCCCGCCACTGGCATCATCGGCACCTGACACGATGACCGACACCACGCCGTCCGAACCGGCCCGCCGCGCCGTCAAGAGCTTCGTCCTGCGCGCCGGCCGCCTCGGTACCGGCCAGGCCCGCGCCCTCGATGAATACGGCCCCAACTTTCTGATTCCCTATTCCGCCGCGCCGCTCGACCTCGACGCCGTCTTCGACCGCACCGCGCCCAAAATACTGGAGATCGGCTTCGGCATGGGCGACAGTACCGCGACCCTCGCCGCCGGCCAGCCGGACACGGATTTTATCGGCATAGAAGTGCATACCCCCGGCGTCGGCGCGCTGCTGAAGCGGATCGGCGAAAACCGTCTCACCAACCTGCGCATCGTCCAGCACGATGCGGTCGATGTGCTGGAACACATGATCGCCGACGCCTCTCTCACCGGCATCCACATCTTCTTCCCCGACCCCTGGCCCAAGAAGCGCCATCACAAGCGGCGCCTGATCCAGCCCGGATTCGTCACCCGCCTCGCGCGCAAGCTCACGCCGGGCGGCTACCTGCACCTGGCCACCGACTGGGAAGACTATGCCGGGCAGATGCTGGCGGTCCTGTCCAATGAGCCCGCCCTGACCAACACCACCAGGGACTTCGCGCCGCGCCCCGCCTATCGCCCGCTGACCAAGTTCGAGAAGCGCGGCCTCAAACTTGGCCATGGCGTCTGGGACCTGATCTTCACGCGCGTATAATCTGCCCCGTTCCATTGGGGGAGAACCACACATGCAACGACGCGACTTCCTGACCGGCGCGGGCGCCAGCCTGGCTGCCACGGCCCTGACCGCCTGCAACAAAAACAAGGATGCCACCGCCACCGGCGAGTTGCCGAGCATTCGCTGGCGGCTGGCCTCCAGCTATCCGAAAAGCCTGGACACCATTTACGGCGCCGCCGAAGTCATGGCCAGCCGCATCGAAAAGATCACCAATGGCAAGTTTCAGATACGGGTGTATGCCGGCGGCGAGATCGTCCCGGGCCTGCAGGTGCTCGACGCCGTACAGCAGGGAACGGTCGAATGCGGCCACTCGGCCAGCTATTACTACGTCGGCAAGAACATGGCCTTTGCCTTCGACTGCGCCATACCCTTCGGTCTCACCGCCCGCCAGCAGAACGCCTGGATGTACCACGGCGGCGGCCTGGAACTGACCCGCGAGCTGTTCAAGCAATACAACGTTCTCAATTTTCCCGGCGGCAACACCGGCGTGCAGATGGGTGGCTGGTTCCGCAACGAGATCAAATCGCTGGCCGATCTCACCGGCCTCAAGATGCGCATCCCCGGCATCGGCGGCCAGATCATGGCCAAACTGGGCGCGGTGCCGCAAACCCTGGCCGGCGGCGACATCTACCCCTCGCTGGAGCGCGGCGCCATCGATGCCGCCGAATGGGTCGGCCCCTACGATGACGAGAAGCTCGGCTTCGCCAAGATCGCCAAGCACTACTACTACCCCGGCTGGTGGGAAGGCGGCCCGCAGCTCTCTTTTTACGTCAACATCGACAAATGGAACGCGCTGCCGGAGGCCTACAAGAATGCTTTCGAGACGGCCTGCGCCGAAGCCAACGGCTACATGCTCGCCGCCTATGACAGCAAAAACCCACCGGCCCTGCAACGGCTGATCAAGGAGGGCGTGCAACTGCATCCCTACCCCCAGGACGTGCTGACGGCGGCGCAAAAAACCGCCTTCGAAATCTATGAGGAAGAAGCGGCCAAGAACGAAATTTTCCGCAAGATTTATACTGCGTGGCGCCAATTTCGCGACGCCGAACTGCAATGGTTCAAGGTGGCCGAGGCCAGTTATTCCAATTTCATCCTGTTTGGCAAATGACTTATTCCGCGCCGATGCGCCGCCATTTCGCCCTGATTGGCGCCCTGGCGCTGGCGCTCGCCGCCTGCGGCAAGGAGGCCGCGCCGCCCGCCGTCAGTCCCGGCGAATTGAAATTCGCCACCGTCTGCACCGGCTGCCATGGCCGTCACGCGCAAGGCATGGGCGTCTTCCCGCGCCTGGCGGGCCGGCCCGCCGAGTACATCAAGGACAAGCTGCGGCACTACCGCGCCGGCCTCAAATACGGTGAGATGAGCGACACCATGCTGCCATTCGCCCGTCCCCTCACGGATGCCGAGATTGACGCGATTGCCGCGTATATCTCTGGCTTGAGATGACGGCCGGGGCGAAGCGCCGCCCCAAACCATGAAACCGTACTGCGCTGCGTCCGTTTCCCACGCTCCCCGCCGCGGCAGCAAAGGGCGAGTGGCGCAGTCACCTCAGCGCACAGCCAAGAGCTCCACCTCGAAGACCAGGGTCGCGTTGGGCGGTATGACACCGCCTGCGCCACGTTCGCCATAGCCGAGGTGGGGAGGAATGGTCAGTTTGCGACTGCCGCCCACCTTCATGCCGGCCACACCCTGGTCCCAGCCGGGAATAACGTAGCCGCGACCGAGCGGGAAATCGAACGGTTCGTTGCGGTCCTTGCTGGAATCGAATTTCTCCCCGTTCGTGAGCCAGCCGGTGTAATGGACCGATACCGTGCGCCCCGGCTCAGCCAAGGCGCCCTCGCCCAGCACGATCTCTTCCACGACGAGTGCATTGTCTGCGGCCATCTTTCACTCCTTCAGTTTCAAAAACAAACCCCTGCCGGGTCTAATCCCACGACAGGGGTCGCGAGCACGGACGCGGTTACTTCAGAACGACCAGCACCACCCGGCGGTTGGCCTTGCGGCCGGCCAGGGTCTTGTTATCGGCCGCCGGCGCGGCCTCACCGTAGGAAATGACGGACAGGCGATGCAACGGAATGCCGCCCTTGATATTGAGAAAACGCCGCACGGCCTCGGCCCGGGCCTCACCCAGTTTGAGATTGAATGCCGGACTGCCCTTGTTGTCGGTATGGCCCTGTATCTCGATGTAAACATTGCGATTCTCGGCCTTGAGTTTATCGGCGAAATCGCTCAACACCTGCATCGCCGGCTTGCTCAGCTCGGCGCCTTCCAGATTGAAACGCAGGGTATCGTCGGTCATGGCGACCTCGTAGAGCAGGCGGCCCTCCGCCAGCCTGCCTGCCGCGGTGGCACGATCGAGCGCCTCCTGGGCGGTGCGGGAGGCTGTTTCGATACGGCCGGAGTGATCGCTCAACATACCGGCATGACGATTCAGGGTCGCGTCGGCGCCATCCGCGCGCTTGTTGAGCGCCTGAATGCCCGCCTCGTTGGCCGCGCTGCGGCCCTCGACGCCATCCACCCGCTTGGCTACCGGCGTCACTTGGCCGCCGACATACTCATGCACGTAATCCTTGGTGGCACATCCACCCATGGCGAAAGCGACCGCCATGACACTCAGCGCAATCCTGTTCATCAACTTCTCCATATTAAAAATCTCTAATCCCGGCGATGGTCTTACGCTTCACCGCACCAAAGCAAGCAAAGACGGCATTCCGGCGCCGCCTTCACGTCTATTTGTAGCAGAGTGAACCACACATCGCGGGGTCGAGTGCGCCGCCGGCGAACGGTTCCGCGCCCATCACCCGGCATGCATCACCATTCCCGGAAAGGCAAGCACCAAGGCGACCATGACGATCTGGATGAGGACGAACGGGATCGCCCCCCAATAAATGTCGCCGGTGGCAACCGCCTTGGGCGCGACACTGCGCAGATAAAACAGCGCAAAGCCGAAGGGCGGGTGCATGAATGAGGTCTGCATGTTGACGCCCAGCAGCACCCCGAACCAGATGAGATCGATGCCCAGTTTTTGCGCCACCGGCGCCAACAACGGCACGATGATGAAGGCAATCTCGAAGAAATCGAGGAAAAACGCCAGCACAAAGACCAACAGATTCACCACCAGCAGAAAGCCCCACTCCCCGCCAGGCAGGGCGGTCAGGAGACCCTCCACCCAACGGTCGCCATCAACCCCGCGAAATACCAGCGAGAACACGGTGGAACCGATCAGTATGAAAATCACGAAGGTGGTCAGCCGGCCGGTGGCATCCATCGCCTGGCGCAGCAGGTCGAGGCTGAACCGCCGCCTGGCCCATGCCAGCAGCAACGCCCCCACCGCGCCCATGGCGCCACCCTCGGTGGGGGTGGCGATACCGAGGAAGATGGTGCCCAACACCAGAAATATCAGCAGGAGCGGCGGCAACATGCTGGCCATGGCCCTGCCGAGCAGCGCCCTGCCGCGCAGCGGACGCGCCGCCGTCGGGAGGGCGGGGGCCGCCGCCGGGCGCCACAGGGTCATGAAAAAAACGAAAGCCGCATAAAAACTTACCAGGATCAGGCCAGGCAGCAACGCCCCCTGGTACATCGCCCCCACCGACACCCCCAATTGATCGGCGAGCACGATCAGCACCAGCGATGGCGGCACGATCTGCGCCAGTGTCCCCGAGGCGGCGATGATCCCCGTCGCCAGCCGCTTGTCGTAACCATAGCGCAGCATGATGGGCAGGCTGATCAGTCCCATGGCTATCACCGAGGCCGCCACCACGCCGGTGGTTGCCGCCAGCAGGCCACCGACGAAAATCACCGAGTAGGCGAGGCCGCCGCGCACCGCACCGAACAACTGGCCCAGGCTATCGAGCAGCTCCTCGGCCATGCCGCTGCGCTCCAGCACCAGCCCCATGAAGGTAAAAAACGGAATCGCCAGCAGGGTGGCGTTGGACATGATGCCGTAGAGGCGTTCCGGCAGCGCCTGCAGCAGAGAAAACTCGAAGAAGCCGCCCTCGATGCCGAGGAAGGCGAACAACAGACCATTGGCGGCCAGGGAGAAGGCCACCGGGTAGCCCAGCAGCAGAAAGGCCACCAGCCCGACGAACATCAGCGGCGCCATCAGCTCGAAGGACATCAGACCTGCTCCTCCGTTTTTTCCACTGACAATGGCCCCCTGCCGGCCAGATAGGCCACACGCTTGATAATTTCGGCCACGCCCTGCAGAGCGAGCAGCGTAAAACCCATCGGCATGATCGACTTGATCGGCCAACGCGCGAGGCCGCCGGCGTCCGGCGACATCTCGCCGATCGCCAGGGATCCGGCGAAACCCGCCCAGCTCAACCAGGCCATGACCCCAGCGAAAGGCAACAGAAAGAACGCTCCGCCGAGGAGGTCGATGCGTGCCTGGGTACGCGGCGAGAAACGGCCATAAAGTATGTCGATGCGTACATGGCCGTTATGCTTGAGGGTATAACCGGCGCCAAGCAAGAAGATGGCCGAGAACAGATACCACTGTACCTCCAGCCAGGCATTGGAGCTGAGGTTGAGACCGTAACGCGCCAGCGCATTGCCGGCCGAGATCAGCGCCATCAGCAATACCAGCCAGAAGGCCAGCCGGCCGATCCGCTCGTTGATGGCATCGATGGCCCGGGCGATCGTCAGCAGCAGGTTCATCTCAGCGCCCGGCCAGCGTCATGCCATCGATCAGGATCGAGCCCACCCGGCGCGAGCCGCGTACCTCGACATCGGTGCCTATGGCCTGGATGCCAAGGAACATCTCCCTGAGATTGCCCGCCACGGTAATCTCCTCGACCGGGTAGGCAAGCTCGCCGTTTTCCACCCAGAAACCGGCCGCACCGCGCGAATAGTCGCCTGTCACCAGATTAAGGCCGTGGCCCAGAAGCTCCGTCACCAACAGGCCGGTGCCCATCTTCTGCAACAGCTGGGCGAACGACTGGCCAGTGCCAGGCACAATCAGGTTATGGTTGCCGCCGGCGTTGCCGGTGCTCCGCATGCCCAGCTTGCGGGCACTGTAACTGGACAGGAAGTAACCCTGCACGACACCGTCTTTCACGACGTCGCGCTCGCAGGTCGCCACCCCCTCGCTGTCGAACGGCGCGCTCGCCAGGCCCCTGGGGATGAAGGGCCGTTCCTGTATCTGCACGAACTCCGGGAAGACGCGGGTACCCAGGCTGTCGAGCAGAAAACTGGACTTGCGGTAAAGGTGCCCGCCGGACACGGCCGAGACGAAACTGGCGATCAGACCGCTGGCCACCGGCGCCTCGAACAGCACAGGGCAGTGGCGGGTATCCAGCCGGCGGGCATTCAGCCGTCGCAGCGTGCGCTCGCCGGCACGCCGGCCGACGGCCTCCGCCGGTTCCAAATCGGCGGCGGCCCGCGCCGTGGTGTACCAATAATCCCGCTGCATGCCCGCTGTGTCCTCGGCGATGACGGCGCAGGAGACGCTGTGCCGCGAGGCCGGGTAGCCGGCCAGGAAACCGGCCGAGTTGGCGTAGACGAATTGCGATTCCTGCACACTCACCCCGGCGCCTTCGGAATTGTTGATGCGCGCATCGACACCGAGGGCGGCCGCCTCACAGCGGCGCGCCAGCTCGATGGCGGCGTCGATGCCAATGTCCCAGTGGTGATGCAGGTCCAGCGCCGGGAACTCGCGCGCCAGCAGATCGGCATCCGCCAGCCCGGCGCAATCGTCTTCGGCCGTGAAGCGGGCGATGGCCAGCGCCTTGTCCACCGTGCGTCGCAGGGCATCGGCGGAAAAGTCGGAAGTGGAGGCATGGCCGCGGCGCTGGCCGAGGTAAACGCTCACCCCGACGCCCTTGTCCTTGTTGAATTCGATGGTCTCGACCGCGCCGCGCCGGACGTTGACGCTCTGGCCGACCCCTTCGGAAACTTCGGTCTCGGCGGCGCTGGCGCCGGCCGCGCGGGCCAGTTCGAGGACCTGGGCGGCCAGGCCGCGCAAGGCGGCCTCGCCATAGGAAAAGCGCTTGTCTGGCACGGTGGCCGCCTGTCGGAATGCAAAGGCCGGTATGATACCAACCTCTCAAGTCAAGCGTAGGGCCGTCCCATGATTTCTCACAGCAGGCTAGCGAATGAACCTGACCGGCCGGCCCGTCAGTCGTAATGGCAGGCCGCCCAGGATTCTGCGCGGGGCCTGCGGCAACGTTTCGAAGCGGCGGCGTCAGGTATTCGAGCGCGCCTTCCCGCGCGCGCCCGAACTCCTTGCCGCCGCTGTAGCCGTTGCCGGGATCGCCTAGCCCGCCCTACCCCCTCCGCCACCGCAGCGCCGCCATCCCCGCCAGCAGCAGCGAGAGGACGATCAAGCCCCATTCGGAAAGGGTGGGAATCGAAGCCGGCGTGGCCGCGCCGGCAATGGCCATCGTCGCGTTCTGCGTCGCCGTGCCGCCGGCGTTGGTCGCCGTGATGGTCACGCTGTAGCTGCCGCCTGTGGTGGGCGTACCCGAGATCGCCCCGCTGGCCGGGTCGATGCTCAAGCCCGGCGGCAGGCCGGTGGCGGCGAAGGCAATCGGCGCCGTGCCGCTGGCCGTCACCGTGAAGCTGTACGGTACCCCCACCGTGCCGCCCGGCGGCGGGCCGCTGGTGATCGTCGCAGCCGTGGCCGGCGTGGCCGCCGCATCAAAATTGTAAAAGTACTGTCCGGCGCGCACGAGGCGAACCTGATAGGAATAGTCGCGGACGTTCCAGCTGTCATTGCCGTTGAGGAAGCCCACATCCCACGCGTAGTCTGAATAGCCGGCAACGGGCGAACCCGACCAGAAATACGACGCAGACGTGGCCGGAAACTGGGCCGCGTTGATGCTCGGGTTGTAACAAGCCCGCTCGACGATGGAACGTAATTCCTTCTGGTTGGGCAGCCGCCAGTCGGCCTGGCCGGCGTTCTGCGTGCCCGGTGCACCGGCATTGACGGCATCGGCGCGCTGAAAGGCCTCTTGCCACATGTAGCTGGCGGCGGTGCCGGTGCAGGTACTGCCGTTCCAGGTCTGGCCTTCGGCGCAGCGCTTCCAGATCAGCCCGGTAGGAATGTGGCGGACCGCGCCGTTGCCGGCATCGGCGAAATCGCTGTCCGGCGTGGTGAGCGGCAGGCCGGCCGGGCAAGTCTGTTGCGCCTGGACGACACCGGCCGCCAGCAGCAACGCCGCCAGCGCGGCGCGAAGAAGGATGTTAAGGACGTTCATGATGGGCTTCCTTTCTC
>JBBIVX010000033.1:0-9516 GCA_037439465.1 Hydrogenophilales bacterium
CGGTCAAGGCGAATGGCATCAGTAACATCGACCTGGAACAGTACCGGATCGCCTATCTGCCGCTGCCATCCCAGGAGCACGCCTTTCCGACACCGCACCGCGAGGCCAAGGATTACCCGCTCTACTTGATCACCCACAAGCGCATCTACCGCAACCAGTCCGGTTACATGGCCGAGAACGCCATCCTCAACCAGGCGCTCGGCGCCGATGTCGCCGAGAACACCATCGCCGTCAATACCGCCACCGGCAAGGCCCTGGGCCTCAAGGACGGCTCCAGAGCGGTGATCGAGACACGGGTGGGCAAGGCCAAGGGCAAGGTGAAACTGACCGAAGGCATCCGGCCAGACACGATCGCCGTGTCCTACCACTATGGCCAATGGTCACTGCTCATGCCCGAGTCCGCCAAGAAGGGTACCTGGATCAATCAGGCGCTCGAATTGCATCCGGACCGCATTGCCGGCATGAACTCGTTCAACGACACCAAGTGCAGGCTGTACAAGGCCTAAGGAAGGAAATCACCATGACAAAATTAGTACGCGTTATCGATACGGAACGTTGTTTCGGCTGCCGTTCCTGCGTCGCGGCCTGCGCGGTGGAGAATCACTTCACTCCGGACGCACCGTGGAACGTGATGATGGAATACGAGACCGGTAAGTATCCCCATGTCGCCCGCAACTTCGTCACCATGAATTGCCAGCATTGCGAGGAACCGGCCTGCAAGGCCGCCTGCGACGCCGCCGGATTCAAGGCCATCAGCAAGAACGAGTTCGGCGTCGTGCTGATCGACTATGAAAAGTGCAAAGGCTGCAAGTATTGCGTCGCCACCTGCCCCTATGGCGTGCCGCAATTCAATGACAAGGTGGCGCAACTCTATCCTGGCAAGGAGAAGACCGCCTATGAAACGGCGGAAAGGCGTCATCCCACGCACGCCAAGAAGGCCAATGTGGTCGAGAAATGCACTTTCTGCTGGCACAAACTCGAAAAGGCCGTGCAGAGCGGCCAGGTCGGCTTGATCGGCAAGGTGCCGGAATTCACACCGACCTGCGACCTGGTGTGCCCGACCGGGGCGCGGATATTTGGCGATATAGACGATCCGAACAGCACGGTCTCCGAATACATCACGCGCAAGAGGGCCACGCAGATCAAGAAGGAATTCGGCACCAAGCCGCAAGTCTATTACGTGCTTAAAGGTGGGGAGTATTGAGATGAAAAACCTACTTATCATCAGTCTCGGTTTGCTGGCCGCATTCTCGATCGCCGCTCAGGCGGCGGAACCCAAGCTGGCCAAACCCGTCAATCTGGAAAAGGTCGGCAAGGCGATTCGCAGCGGCAAACTCTATGTCGGCAAGACCTACGCCATGCCGGAAAAAAACCGCTTCCATAACATTCACGATACGGGGCTTGGCCTGCCTTGTAATGGTTGTCACAACGTCGGCGGCTATCCTGACGACTACCTGTTCCTACGCAAGGCGGAGTTCCCGCTGCAAGTCAATGACGAGGACGTCGGTGCGGTGCACCGGGCCAAGTGCCTGGCTTGCCACTCGAAGGGGGGGGCGGGTCGCACCTTCTACAACATCACCCAGAAATGATCGGGTAGGCATAGCGGTGTCGCCGCATGAGTGCAGGGTGACACCGACTGAGGCGTAACAAGCCGGCTTCGACGCAAGGTCGAGGCCGGCTTACGACTCTCTACGGATTTTTCAATGAGTGCGGAGGGGCGGACTTGTTGATTCGGACTCACCCCATAAAAATCCGGGAATAGCGCCATCCTGCCCAGTTAGCAAACATAGGCAGTACATCGCAGCTTGAGGAACAAATTGATGGCGCGCCCGACACGATTCGAACGTGCGACCCCTGCCTTCGGAGGGCAGTACTCTATCCAGCTGAGCTACGGGCGCCTTCGGTTTACCACATCAATAGCGTGGTTTCTTGGTCTGAATTGTCGTCGGTCGCGTCCCGTTGATCCGGGTGCATCGCCACCGCGACTGGAAGGCGAAGGAGGATAACACAGCCGCCTTCCGGTTGGCAGCGGTTTACCCCTATAATCGCCGGGTTTTGCACTGCCGCGGTAAGGAATGGATGATGGGCGAACACCTCGAAATGACCAAAACGACACCCAAGGAGTTCGTGGGCGCCTTGCTGGGCGGCCTTTTGGCACCCGGCCTGGCCATCGCCCTCGTCGTCGGGCTGGTATTGGGCATCCAGTCAAGACAGGCGGACGACGAAGCGCCGGCGGCACGCGACGCGGCGGTGCGTGCCCGCATCCAGCCCATCGGCGTCTCGCTGGCCATCGATCCCAACGCCCCCAGGGTGGAGCGCGAGGGCGAACAGATCTACAACGACATCTGTTCGAGCTGTCACGGCGTCGGCGCCCTGGGTTCGCCCAAGTTCAAGGATGCCGCGTCCTGGGGCAAACGCATCGGTCAGGGCTGGGATACCTTGCTCACACACGCCCTGAAGGGCTTCAACAAGATGCCGGCACGCGGCGGCGAGCCCGATCTGAGCGACCTGGAAGTGGCGCGCGGCATCGCCTATATGGCCAATGCCGCCGGCGGTCATTTCGAGCCCGTCCTCAAAAAAGAAGTTGAGCCGACGGCGGCCGAACTAAGCCGCGGCAGGCAGGTTTATGCCGAGAACTGCGCTTCCTGCCACGATACCGGCCTCACCGGCGCTCAGAAGCTGACCGATGCCAAGGCTTGGGCCGACCTCCTCAAGCAGGGCAAGGAACCCCTTTATGAGGCAGCGGTCAAGGGCAGCTTCGGCGGCCCGGCCAAGGGCGGCAACGACAAGCTGTCCGATGCCGACGCCAAACTGGCAGTGGACTACATGCTCAATGCGGTCAGGTCGGCCGGCACCGCGGCAGCGACGCCCCAGCCCTGACACACTGCAGCGGCTGAAACGGCGCGGACGGCGCGGCCTTTTTCAGCCGCTCAACATGGCCTTGATGTCCGCCAGCCGCCTCTTGCCGTCGGCCTTGGTGGCGGCGGGGTCGGGCGTTTCACGTCCCTTGCGGATGTCCGCGTCCTCCACTTCGGCCAGAAAACGCGAGGGCTCACAGGGCATCCACCCCTGACCGCGCTTGCGCCGCCGACACCAGGTGAGGGTGAGGCTGCGCTGGGCGCGGGTGACGCCAACATAAAAAAGCCGCCGCTCCTCCTCCAGCCGCTCGTTTTCCAGACATTCACGATGGGGCAGGATATCCTCCTCGACGCCAACCAGAAATACATGGGGAAACTCCAATCCCTTGGCGGCGTGCAGGGTGGATAGGCGGATGGCGTCGACGCGACTCTCAGCGCGCCCTTCGATGAGGTTCATCAGGGCTACCGTCTGCGCCAATTCGATCAGCCCCTTGCCATCCGCCTCACCTTTGCGGGTCAGCCATTCGACGAATTCGCGCACGTTCTCCCACTTGCCGCGGGCGGCGCGCTCATCTTCCACCTCATACAGCCAGTGTTCATAGCGTATGGCGGCGAGCAGTGCCTCCAGCACCGTGCCTGCCGGCTCATTTTGGGCACGCAGGGCAAAGCGGTTGATGAACTCACCGAATTCGGCCAACGGTTGCCACAACTTGGCCGCCAGTAGCGTCCGCAGGCCGGTCTCGAAGGTGGCGGCAAACAGGCTTACATGGCGAAGCGCTGCGTATTGACCCAGTTTTTCCAGCGTAGTCGGGCCGATGCCGCGGCGCGGCGTGGTAACGGCGCGGATGAAGGCGGGGTCGTCGTCCGGATTGGCGATCAGGCGCAGGTAGGCGGTGATGTCCTTGATCTCGGCGCGCTCGAAAAATGACTGGCCGCCGGAGAGCAGATAGGGAATCCTGGCTGTGCGCAGTGCCTCTTCCAGCAACCGTGCCTGGTGGTTGCCGCGATAAAGCACGGCATAATCGGCGTAGCGGTTGCGGGTCTGGAAGCGATGAGCGTCTATGCGCATGGCCACGGTCTCGGCCTCGTGATGGCCGTCCTTGCACGCCACTACCTGGATGGGATCGCCTGGTCCCAGCTCGCTCCACAGCTCCTTGTCGGTGAGGCGGCGGTTATGGCGGATGACCCGGTTGGCGGCCTGCAGTATCCGCTGGCTGGAGCGGTAGTTCTGGGTCAGCGGAATGATCCTGAGGCGGCTGTAATCCTGGCCCAGGCGGCGCAGGTTCTCCATATCGGCGCCACGCCAGGCGTAGATGGCCTGGTCGTCGTCACCCACGGCGGTGAGATGGCCGGAAGGGCCGGCCAGCAATTTCAGCAACTCATACTGAGCGCCGTTGGTGTCCTGGTATTCATCCACCAGTAGATAGCGCAGGCGGCCCCGCCAGCGCGTCAATACCTCAGACTCGGTCTGGAACAGGATCACCGGCAGGCCGATCAGGTCGTCGAAGTCCAGCGCCTGATAGGCCTTGAGCGTTGCCTGATAAGTGGAATACGCGCGCGCGGCCTGCGCCTCCGCCTCCGTGGTGGCGGTCTGGAGCGCCGCCTCCGGGCCGAGCAGGGCATTCTTCCAGTTGCCGATCACTGCCGCCGCGCGGCGCAGCCCGGCCTTGTCCGGCGACTTGACGATGTCGGCCAGGATGGCTTGGGCATCGGCAGCGTCGAGCACAGAAAACTGTGGTTTGTAGCCCAGGCGCCGGCTTTCCTGGCGGAGAATGGAAAGCCCCAGCGCATGGAAGGTGGAGACGGTAAGGCCCTTGCTCTGGCGGTCATCGAGCAAGCCGGCAACCCGCTCGCGCATCTCCCGCGCCGCCTTGTTGGTGAAGGTAATGGCGGCGACATGGCGGGCGTCGTAACCGCACTCCGCCACCAGATAAGCGATCTTGCGGGTGATGACGCGGGTCTTGCCGGAACCGGCGCCGGCCAGCACCAGAAGAGGCCCATCCAGGTATTTGACGGCCTCGCGTTGTGGTGGGTTTAGATCGGACAACACAGGATGGGGCCCTGGCCCGGTAGAATTAAGCCCATTTTAGCATTCGCAAAACGGACCACCGTGGCCACTTATGTGATCGGCGATGTGCAGGGCTGCCAAACGGCCTTCGAGGAATTATTGGCGCGGCTGGACTTCGACCGCGCCCATGACCGGCTCTGGATCACCGGCGACCTCGTCAATCGCGGCGAAGACTCACTCGGTACCCTGCGCTGGTGCATGGCGCACGACGACTGCGTCACCGCCATCCTCGGCAACCACGACCTGCATCTGCTGGCGGTGGCGGAAGGTTTCGTGCCGCCCCATCGCCACGATACGCTCGACGACATACTCGCCGCCCCCGACCGGGCCGAGGTGCTCGCCTGGCTACGCCGGCGGCCCATGCTGCACCACGAGGACGGCTGGCTGATGGTCCATGCCGGGCTGTTGCCGGAATGGACACCGGGGCTCGCTGCGGCGCTGGCCGGCGAACTTGAGACCGTACTGCGCGGCAACGATTACCATGAGTTTCTCGCCCGCATGTATGGCAACGAACCGCGCCGCTGGGACGCGCGGCTATCCGGCCAGGATCGGCTGCGCCTCATCGCCAACGTCATGACCCGCGCCCGCTTTCTGCATGCCGACGGCGGCCTCGACTACCAGCACAAAGGCGCGCCGGCGGAGGCGCCGGCCGGGCTGACGCCGTGGTACGACTTCCCCAACCGGCGCAGCCGGGGGGTGCGGGTGCTATTTGGCCACTGGTCCACACTCGGTCTACTGGTGCGTGACGACGTGGTGGCGCTCGATACCGGCTGCCTGTGGGGCGGCGCCCTCAGCGCCTGGCGGCTGGAGGACGGCCGCCTGTTCCAGGTGCGTTGTCACGCCCGTCGGCCGCCCAAGCCGCACGCATGAGCGCCTCGACGCGCGCCGCCAGCTCGCGCCGCGACAGACCGGCGGCGGCGACGGCGGGAAGGAAACGGACGTCGGCATGGATGGCCGGTTGCCACAGCACAGCGCGCAAGGACGTCAACAGACTCATCTCGCCGTGATAAGCGGCGGCCGCGCAATGATTGCCATCCGCCGCACAGTAGCGAATCAACACCGGCCAGACCGGTGCCCCAGTCTCCACCGCCGCCTGAAACAAACCGGGATAGAACGGCAGCAGGACGCGGCCATCGCTGGTGGTGCCCTCGGGAAACAGCGCCAGACGATCGCCGGCACGCAGATGCTCGGCCATGTGCGTCTTCATCCTCCTGGCGTCAGACTTTTTGCCCCGGTCCAGAAACAAGGTGCCGCCCGCCCGCTCCGCCAGCCAACCTATCAGCGGCCAAGCGCGCACCTCCGCCTTGGACACGAAGCGGACCGGAAACAGGCTGTGCAAAAGGTGAATGTCCAGCCAGGACACATGGTTGGCGACGATGAGCGCACCGCCCCCGCCCGGCGGCTGGCCCCGCACCGCCAGCCTGACCCCGACGATGGCCAGCAGGCGTCCGGCCCAGCGCATCAGGAGGCGCTCGCGCCGCCCCCGGTCGAGCCAGGGAAACAACAGGGCCACGATCATCGTCCCGGCCAGCCAATGCATTGCCAGCGCCAGCAGGCGATAAACGGCGCGCAAGGAGGTCATCGGCCGGGCCACTAGCCAATCAAGGCGAAGCCAGACCGTTCATCGAGCCTGCCTGCGCCCGGCGTGCTCACAAAGCATAGCCAAACTCGGCCTTGAACCGCTCTGCCACCCCGGCGTGGGTGAACTCGTGGTTCTGGCCGCCGCGACTGGCGATCTTGATGGCTCCCAACAAGCCGGCCAACCGCCCGGCGGTCGACCAATCATAGCCTTGCAGCATGGCGAACATCAGACCGGCGCGATAGGCATCGCCACAACCGGTTGGGTCCATAACGGCATGCGGCCGCGCCGGCGGAATCTCATGCACGCTCCCGTCCGCATAGATACGCGAGCCTTTCGCCCCCAAGGTCAGGACGAGCGCCTTCACCTCCTTGGCCAGAACCTCAAGCTTGCGGCCAGTACGCTCCTGCAGAAGCTTCGCCTCATAATCGTTCACTGCCACGTAATCGGCCAGGCGGATGAAGTCCTGCAGCTCGACGCCACTAAACATGGGCAGGCCCTGACCTGGGTCGAAAATGAAGGGGATGCCCGCCTCACGGAATTGGCGGGCGTGATCCAGCATCCCCTGACGGCCGTCGGGGGCGACGATACCGAGCTTGATGCCGCGCGCATCCGCGACGGTATTCTCGTGCGCGGCATTCATGGCGCCAGGGTGAAAGGCGGTGATCTGGTTGTCGTCCAGATCGGTGGTGATGAAGGCCTGGGCCGTATACCTGCCCGCCACCCGGCGTACATGCCCTGCATCCAGGCCCAACGTCTGCAGCCGCTCGACATACGGGCCGCAATCGTCGCCCACCGTCGCCATGATCACCGGCTCGCCGCCCAGCCGCTTCAGGTTGTAGGCAATGTTACCGGCACAGCCGCCAAACTCGCGGCGCATGTCCGGCACCAGAAACGCCACATTCAGGATATGTATCTGCTCCGGCAAAATGTGGTTCTTGAAGCGGTCGTGAAAAACCATGATGGTATCGAAGGCCATGGAGCCGCAGATCAAGGTACGCATTTCGGATTACCGTAGTTCGTTACGAATGGGTGAATTTTCGCTTTTCCGGGGCAATTTGTCGCGGCCCGGCAAAGTGTGTCACCCAGTCTAGTCCTTGACGGCGGCGCGCTTTCCGGCTTTAATTCGCGGCTCTTTGGCCGGTCAAACCGGTTATGAGAACGTGGCCAGGTAGCTCAGTTGGTAGAGCAGCGGACTGAAAATCCGCGTGTCGACGGTTCGATTCCGCCCCTGGCCACCACCAATTGACGCCCAACCGTTCTCGGTTGGGCGTTTTCACTTGTGCGCCCAGCATGGGCGCACACCTGCGGGTGCAAGTCCCGCTGCGAGCTGGTCACAGCGAGCAAAGTGAAGCGCAACTGCGTGATGGCGACTGAGCGTGGGAAGGAAGCGTGGAGCGTAAATCGTGAGCCGATGAACAAGAACTGCATAGAAGGCGCTGCCAAGCAGGGCGAGTGGGCATGTAACCACGAAGCTCTTGTGACCAAGGCGAAGTGGCGTAGATGCGGCGGTTGTGCGATGAAGGTGTGCGTTCTTACCTGGGGAGATCTCGCCTTGCGCCTGAAAGGGCGGCGGTTCATCCGGAGCGAGAAGTCAGCACAGGTCGTAGTAGCTGTGGCCGGGGCCGCTGAGGCCAGAAGGCGATGGCGAAGGACCGAACGAGAGTGAGTGACTGAGGACATGCAAAGCCACAAGGACATGCGCCAGATGCCGGGGCAACCCGGGCGGGCAGGAAGGCGACACGGTGAAGCCGGGCCAGACACTGCCAGCGGCGAAACCGCAGGTACGTTGCATGAACACCCGGCCACAGGGTCGGCAAAGCCGACAGCAGGCACAGGTGGCCTGCTGCAAGCGGCGCTGACGCGACAGAACCTGCAAGCAGCATGGAAGCGGGTCAAGGCCAACAAAGGTGCGGCCGGGGTGGACAGTGGGGAATCGCATCTAGTTGACCACCTGTTCTCATGGCACTTGACCAGGTATCTGTTGCAGTAGCTGCGCCAGTAGTCCATGCAGAAAGGCGCTGGAAACCGCGATGGCACTGTTGCCGCGCCCGCACGAGGGTTACGCTTGACCTCGATCCGGCAGTGGTGCGGTTCCTATCCATCGGTTGTTATTGACATTTACCGATGTTATGGAACAATATGGCGGATCATGGACACGACCGTCGACAAGCTGCTGGAGCTGGTGCGCACGCAGGGACTGCTGCGCCCGCACGATCTGGCCCCACTGGGCATTCCACGGGTGGCCCTGACACGGGCCGTGCGGCGCGGGCAACTAGAGCGCGTCGGGCGCGGCCTGTACGGCCTCGTGGCGCGTCCGGTGTCGGCCCACGGAACGCTGGCCGAAGTCGCGCGCCGTGTGCCCAAGGGCGTGGTCTGCCTGCTGTCGGCGCTGCGTGTGCACGACCTGACGACCCAGGCCCCGTTCCAAGTGTGGCTGGCCATCGACAACAAGGCCGCAGCCCCGAAGCTGGACTACCCGCCGCTACGCCTCGTGCGCTTCTCCGGCGCGGCGCTGAGCGAGGGCGTCGAGGAACACGTCGTCGATGGTGTGACCGTCCACGTGACCAGCGTCGCCAAGACCGTGGCCGACTGCTTCAAGTACCGTAACAAGATCGGCATCGATGTGGCGCTGGAATCGCTGCGTGAGGCGTGGAACGCCAAACGTATGACCAGCGACGAGATCTGGCACTACGCCAAGATCGACCGCGTCGCCAACGTGATGCGTCCCTATCTGGAGAGCCTGGCATGAACGAACCTGACAAGAGCAGGCGCAATGTCGCCGCGTCAGTTCTCGCCCGGCTGCTCAACAAGGCCCGCGCTGAAAGACTCGACTTCAACCTGCTACTGACCCGCTACGCGCTGGAGCGTGTCCTGTACCGCCTGAGCGTTTCGGAGCAGCACGGTCAATTCTTGCTGAAGGGTGCGTTGCTGTTCGACATCTGGTTCGACGTACCGCATCGCCCGACGCACGACGCCGACCTGCTGGGCTTCGGCTCCACCGAAATCCC
>JBBIVX010000034.1:0-8653 GCA_037439465.1 Hydrogenophilales bacterium
CGTAGATCTCGGTGGTGTTGATGGCATCGAAATCGGGGTAGAGGTATTGCAACAGACCGACGTTGTAGCCGAGATCGCCGGCGCTGCCGCTGTAGCCGCCGTAAACGTCCAGTTCCATGTTGGCGGGCGGCAACTCAACGTTGGACCCCCAGACCCCGGCGTACAGGCCGTTCTTATGGGCGTAATCGAAACCGCCCTGGATGGCCATGCCTTCATCGGTTTGCGATACGCCGCGGTATTGATAGTCGCTCACGAACGACAGGTTGCCGGTCAGGCTGTGTGGGCTATCCTCCGCCAGAGCGTTGGTGGACAGTATGGCCAGGCCACAGAGGGCGAGGGTGGGAATGCGTTTTTTCATCTTTGGCTCCATGGATGATTGAAAGTGCGACTACACATAGAGCCACCCAGCATTAACCGTGCCAGCATATTATTTACCGTAAAATCAAGTTGTTATAAATTATCCTCGGGTATGAGATGGAAATTGGCACCAGCATGGTGCGGCACCGCGCGGGGGTGCACCATACCGGCACAGATGGGTGGCTTCCGCCTTTGGTACACTCACTGCGTCATGGCAAGGGAGTACGACATGCTCAAACAGAAATTCCTGGAAGAGGTTTCCGCGCGGCTGGCCGAGGTGATGGCGGCCTCGCCCGCCAAGGATATAGAGAAGAACGTCAAGGCCACGCTGGCGGGACTGTTCTCCCGGCTGGACCTCGTGACCCGCGAGGAGTTCGACGTTCAGGCCCAGGTGCTGGCGCGCACCCGCGAACAACTTCAGGCGTTGGAGACACGGCTGGCACACCTGGAGAGCCAGGCCGCCGATGACGGCGAGTGAGGCGGTGGCCTGGCGGCGGTCGCGCACATGACCCTGGCGGTCCTTCATACGCGCGCCCTGGCGGGCATGAGCGCACCGGAGGTGACGGTGGAGGTGCATCTTGCCAACGGCCTGCCCGCCTTTACCCTGGTTGGCTTGCCGGAGACCGAGGTGAAGGAGGCGCGCGACCGGGTACGCGCCGCCATTCTGCAGGCCGGTTTTGAGTTTCCCACCCGCCGCATCACCGCCAATCTCGCCCCGGCCGACTTGCCCAAGGAATCCGGCCGTTTCGACCTGCCCATCGCCTTGGGTGTGCTGGCGGCCTCCGGGCAGTTGCCGGGCCATCGCCTCAACGATTACGAATTCGCCGGCGAGCTGGCCTTGTCCGGTGAACTCAGGCCCATTCGCGGGGTGCTCGCCATGCTGCTGTCGGCGCGGGCGGCCGGCCGCGATTTTATCCTGCCCAAGGCCAGCGCCGCCGAAGCGGCGCTGGTCAAGGGTGCACGGGTACTGGCGGCCGACAGTCTGTTGGCGGTTTGCGCCCACCTCGCCGGGCAAACGCCGTTGCCGCTTGCGGCCACGCCAGCGCCCGCGGCGGAGGGGACGGCGGTGCCAGACCTGGCCGAGGTGAAAGGCCAGGCCATGGCCAAGCGTGCCCTGGAGGTGGCGGCGGCCGGGGCGCATTCGCTGCTGATGAGCGGTCCACCTGGCAGCGGCAAGTCCATGCTGGCGCAGCGCCTGCCGGGCATACTGCCGCCCATGTCCGAGGCCGAGGCCATGGAAGCGGCGGCCGTGCAGTCGCTGGTGGCGGAGTTCCGTCCCGAACTGTGGGGCCGGCGCCCCTTTCGCGCGCCGCATCACAGTGCCTCATCGGTCGCCCTGGTGGGTGGCGGCGGCAATCCGCGCCCCGGTGAGATCAGCCTGGCGCACCACGGCGTGTTGTTTCTCGATGAATTGCCGGAATATGACCGCAATGCCCTGGAGGTGCTGCGTGAACCGCTGGAGGCTGGCCGCATTACCATTTCCCGCGCCGCCCGCCAGGCTGACTTTCCCGCCCGCTTCCAATTGGTGGCGGCCATGAATCCCTGCCCCTGCGGTTACCTCGGCCATCCCTCCGGCAAATGCCATTGCACGCCCGGAGAGGTGGCCCGCTACCGCGCGCGCCTCTCCGGGCCGTTCCTCGACCGCATAGACCTCTTCGTCGAGGTGCCCGCCCTGCCCGAGATCGACCTGATGCAGCCGGCAATGGCAGAGCCGTCCGACCGCGTGCGGCGGCGCGTGGTCGCTGCCCGCGAGCGGCAACTGATGCGTCAGGGCAAGCCGAATGCGTCCCTGACCCCGCGCGAGGTGGAGAGGCATTGCGCCGTGGACGAAGCGGGCGCCGCCCTGCTTAAGCTGGCGATCGCCCGCCTCAACCTGTCGGCGCGGGCCTATCACCGCGTGCTCAAGGTGGCGCGCACCCTGGCCGATCTGTCCGGGGCCGACGGCCTGGGCTCGGCACATGTCGCCGAGGCAGTGCAATACCGCCGAGGGATCGCCGCATGAGTACGGCGGCGCACGCGCTCGCGGCCTGGCGCGAGGAAAAACGTTCAGCCTGGCTTTACCGCCTCGTCGCCGCTACCGAGGCCGGAACCCCGCGGCAGGCGCTGTTCGTAGAACTCGCCCACGCCGCCGAAGGGCAGGCCGAACTGTGGCGGGACGAGATGCGCAAGCTCGGCGCGGTGCCGCCCGCCAGCTATCGGCCCGATTTGCGCGCCCGCCTGGTGGGCTGGCTGATTCCGCGCCTGGGGGTGGCCTTCATGCGCCGTATCCTGGCCGCAATGAAGGTGCGCGGCATGGCGCTCTACAATACGCCGGTCGGGCATGTCATCCCCACGCGCCTCGACCAGGTGGGGCAACGCCACGCCGGTGGCGGCGGCAACCTGCGGGCAGCGGTATTCGGCGTCAACGACGGTTTGATCTCCAACGTCAGCCTGATACTTGGCGTCGCCGGTGCCGCCGCCGGCAGCGACACGATCCTGCTTACTGGTGTCGCGGGGCTGTTGGCAGGGGCGTTTTCCATGGCCGCCGGCGAGTATGTCTCGGTGCGCGCCCAGCGCGAATTCTTCGAATATCAGATCGGCCTGGAGCAGGAGGAATTGGCGCAATATCCCAGGGAAGAAGCGGCGGAATTGGCATTGATCTACGAGGCCAAGGGCGTGCCGCGCGCCGAGGCGCGCGCGGTGGCCGACACACTGATTGCCGATCCGGACAAGGCCTTGGAAACGTTGGCGCGCGAGGAGCTGGGTCTCAATCCGGCCGAGCTGGGCTCGCCGCTGGCGGCGGCGCTGTCATCGTTCATTGCTTTCGCCCTGGGGGCAGTCATCCCGCTTACGCCGTATTTGTTTTTGAACGGCGCGGCCGCGCTCACGGCGGCGGTCGTCGCCAGCGGTGTCGGCTTGTTCGCCGTCGGCGCCATCATCAGCCTGTTCACCGGCAAGCCGGCCTGGCGTGGGGGATTGCGCATGCTGGGAATAGGCGGCCTGGCCGGGATGGCCACCTGGTTCATCGGGGGCGCGCTGGGCGTGGCGCTCGGCTAGAATCGCACTCATCCGAAGCGAGCCGATGATCATGACCGAACGCACTTTCAGCATGGAGTTCTTCCCCCCCAAGACCGCAGAGGGCGCGGCCAGGCTGCGTGAGACGCGGCGCCAGCTGGCGCAGTTGCACCCCAGGTTTTTCTCGGTGACCTTCGGTGCCGGCGGTTCCACCCGCGAGCGTACGCTGGAGACCGTGCTGGAGATCCAGGGCGAGGGGCTGGACGCGGCGCCACATCTTTCCTGCATCGGTTCCACCCGGCAAAACATCCGGGAAATCCTGGCCACCTACCAGGCGCACGGCATTCACCATATCGTCGCCCTGCGTGGCGACCAGCCCTCGGGCGTGGCCGACCCTGGCGAGTTTCACTATGCCAACGAGCTGGTGGCCTTCATCCGGCAGGAAACCGGCAACTGGTTCAACATCGAGGTGGCCGCCTATCCCGAGGTCCATCCTGAGGCCCGCGGCTATCGTGAAGATCTGCGCAATTTCAAGCGCAAGGTGGAGGCAGGCGCCAATGCCGCGATCACCCAGTACTTCTTCAATGTCGATGCCTATTTCAATTTACGCGACGAGTGTGAAGCCATGGGCCTGACGATTCCCATCGTGCCGGGCATCATGCCCATCTCCAACTATGCGCAACTGGCGCGCTTTTCCAGCCTGTGCGGCGCCGAGATACCGCGCTGGCTGGCCAAGCGGCTGGAGAGCTATTCCGACGACACGGCCTCGATCAAGTCCTTCGGGTTGGATTTCATGACGGGCCTGTGTGACCGGTTGTTGACCGGCGGGGCACCGGGGCTGCATTTTTACACGCTGAACCAGGCTGGGCTCACCTCGACCCTATGGCAGCGTCTTGGCCTGTAGGTTGAAAGGGCATGCGCATCCTCTTCGCGGACGACCATCCCCTCTTCCGGGAGGGCGTGAAGCCGTTGCTGCGCAAGCTGGCGGACAGGGTGCATATCGTCGAAGCAGAGGACTACCCCGCCGCCTTTGACGCCGCTGGCCGCTATGACGGCATCGATCTGGCCTTGCTCGACCTGTTCATGCCCGGCATGGCGGGTGTCGATGGTGCCAGCCGCTTTCGTGCCGCCTTTCCGCACATTCCGATGGTGGTGCTTTCTGCCGCCGAAGAGCGCGAAGACATCCGCCGGATACTTGCCAATGGCGCTGCCGGCTATCTCTGTAAATCCGCCCCGAGTGACGTCATCGTGAACGCACTAAGGTTGGTCCTGGCCGGCGGCATCTATGTCCCGCCGGCGCTGCTGGCCGAGGGGGACAAGGATGGATTCGCGGTCTTCGGCGAGGACGCTGGCAATCCACTCAGCCTCACCCCGCGGCAGATCGATGTGCTGCGGGAGGTTATCAAGGGGCAGAGCAACCGGCAGATCGCGCACACGCTCAATATCACAGAGGGGACGATCAAGGTGCACATGCAGACGATATTTCGCATCCTCAACGTTACCAACCGCACCGAGGCCGTGCTCGTCGCCCAGAAAATGGGTTTCGGCCCACCCAAGTGAGCGGGCACCGCTTTGGTTGAGGACGGCCCAGCGCCAAGGCTAGAAAAGGCCGCCTGGCGGCGCGACCTGCGGCTGCGCATATTGGCTGTGGCCTTGATTCCGCTGCTGATCGCCGTCAGCCTGTTGGCCGGTTATTTCACTCAGCGGCAGATCGAGGTGGGCTGGACAGCGCTGTCCGACCAGGGCCAGGCCATGACCCGGCGGCTGGCTGAGGCCGCCGCCTTCGACCTCGTCGCCGGCAATCGTCTGTACGTGAAGCGACTGCTCGATTATGAGCTGTCCAACGGCGACTGTCTGTCTATTGGCATTGCCGACCAGACGGGCAGATGGTGGCTGGTGAACGGGCGCGCCACGTTGTTGCCGGCGTCCGCCGCCGTCGGGGCGGAACGCGCCTGGAAAAGCGGCGACTTGATTTACTTCACTCGGCCGATCCGCCTGGGCGGATCGGCCGAGCAGGATCCTTATCTCGCCGCCGGCGTGGCGCGACCGGGGAGCGTAATCGGGCAGGTCACCGTGCTGCTGAACGCCGAGTCGGTGACGGCGACACGCCACCATATCCTGCTGGTGAGCCTGAGCCTGGCGTTGTCCATGCTGGTGTTAACCGGCTGGCTGGCCTGGCGCCTGAGTCAGCGCCTGAGCCAGCCCTTGCGCGCGGTGATCGCGGCGGTGCGGGGGATCGCCCAGGGCAATCTGGGCCGGCGCGTGGCGGCTGTGTCGCCGGGCGAGTTGGGCGAACTGGAGCGCGGCATCAACCACATGGCTGGCATCCTGGAGCGCCATGCGGGCGAGCTGGAACGGCGTATCGACGAGGCCACAGCCGAGCTGCGCGCTCAGAAACAGACCGCTGAGGCCGCCGTGCTCGCCCGCTCCCGTTTTCTTGCGGCGGCCAGCCACGACCTGCGCCAGCCCATGCATGCCTTGACACTGCTGTTGAGCGCACTCAAGGAAAAACTGCCGCGGGCGACGGGCGAGGCCAGCGAAGTCCTGCGGCTGGTCGAAAACATCGAGGCTTCCGCCCACGCCATGGCCTCGTTGCTCAATGCTCTGCTCGATCTGTCACGCCTCGACGCCGGCGTGGTCGTGGCGCGGCCACTCTGCTTTCCGGTGTCGGCGGTCTTGCTCCGCCTGGCCAACCAGTACGGACCGCTGGCGCAGGAGAAAGGCTTGCGTCTCAAGATTCACGACAGCCGCCTGGCGGCTTACAACGACCCCGTACTGCTCGAACGCATACTCGGCAACCTTATCGCCAATGCCATCCGCTATACCGAGCACGGCCGCATCGTTGTCGGCCTGCGCCGGGTGCAGCAGGAGTGGTTGCGCTTCGAGGTCTGGGACAGCGGACGCGGCATCCCGGAGGCCTACCGTGAGCGCATCTTCGAGGAATATTTTCAGCTGGAAAACCCGGAGCGTGGTCGCGACAAGGGCCTCGGCCTCGGTCTGGCCATCGTCCGCCGCCTCGGCCAACTGATCGGCAGTCCTGTGGAAGTGCGGTCTACCGTCGGCAAGGGCTCTTGTTTCAGCCTGCGGGTCATGCGCTGTGAACCGGTCCCGGCCACAGCCGCCAGCGAACCGTTCGCCGCCATGACACCCAAAGCCGGCACCGTCACCGTGCCCATGGTGGCCTTCATCGACGACGATGAAACCATACTCGAGGCCATGACAGCCATATTCGGACAATGGGGTATCGACCTGGCGGTGGGTACACGTGCCAGCCAGGTGCGCGACGAGCTCATGGAGTTGGGGCGGCGGCCGGATGCCATCCTTTCCGATTACCGGCTGCCTGAAGGGCGCACCGGCATCGAGGCCATCGCGGCGCTGCGCGGCGCCTTTGGCCGCGACATCCCGGCGGCGTTGATCACCGGCGATACGGCGGCCGCCACCATTCAGGCCATAACCGCCTCCGGCCTGCCGGTTTTGCACAAACCGCTCAAACCAGCCGCGCTGCGGGCGTTTGTCAATCATATGTTGAGCAGAGGAAAGGCACGGAGTGGAGGGTAGGCGTGGAGGGGCGGCTCGGTCCCCCGCCCGGCGCGCTGACCGGCCGCTGCCTGACCGCCGTGCCAGAGATTCCGGGCGTTTTGTCGGCGGTTGAGGAAGGAGAGAGGAATGGCCCGGAAAGAGCGCCATGTGGCTAAAGGCAGGCAGCAGGCCGGATTGGCGAAGTCGGCGCCTATGCACCATACCGCCCGTGTCCGCGGGGACCGGCAGGAGCACATAAGAAAAAAACACCAACCGAAGGTGGTTGGGGTTTGAATGCTGGAATTGGATTTTTCGGAACCTTGAACCAGGCAATCGGATCACTGACCCGTCATCCGTTCGTACCCCGTGCTGCGCCCGCCGCCAGGCGACTTCTACAACACGCCCAGTTCAAGCAACTGCGTGACGTCGCGCAACCCGGAAATAAAAACGCCCAACCGCTAGAGGTTGGGCGTTGAATGGTGGTGGTGGAGTGTAACACGCTGCCACACGCTCATCCCACGGAAACGACCGGACCCGCGCACCTGGACGGGCCCGGTCGTATCTAATCACCCCTTGTGCAAGTTTGCTCTATTCCTCGCATTTCCCGACAGCATTCCGACGACGCCCGCGGACTTGGCTGTCGGCGGAAATTCGACCTGAATGCAGGCTCCCTTCACAACCAGGAGCACTGTCATGCAGAAGATCGCCATCAACGAAATCGAACTCGCCGAACGCTGGGGGATTAGCCCCAAGACTCTCCAGCGGTGGCGAACCGAAGGTCGAGGCCCCAGGTACTTCAAACTCTCCAAGCGGGTCTGCTACCCCCTCGACCAGATCCTGGCCTTCGAGAACGGGGCGCTGTACGAGTCGACCTCGGAACGGTGCACGCCGCGCGATTCAATCGATGCGAAACTGGTGTCGGCAAGAGAGGCGGCCGCAGCCATCAACGTGCCGATGTACTTGCTCACGCATCCCAAGGTTCGTCAGTCTATGGGAGTGCCCTTCGTCTATGTCGGGAAGTTGGTACGTTTCTACCTCGACGAGGTGATGGCGTGGGCGCGCCGCTGCGCCAGTGAAGTGGCTGATCAAGGGCTCGAAGCAGCGCAGAACTTCCAGACCGGAAGCGGGGCGCAGGTTCGGACCACCGCCAAGTTGCCGGCATAGGTTTGGCACCGGCGTTGGGCCGCGATGGTCTGCGGTTCGATTCCCGAGGGCGGGATCGAACTGGCAGGTAGGCTTGACGTCAGGGCGCATCCCATCCTGCGCCCGCGTGCCACTGCCGGTCGAACCCTTCGCCTGCCGCCAGCGTGGCCAGCACCGGTAGCACGAATTCGCGCAGCGCCTCGATCACCGTCGTCAGCGGCATTGGCTCCAAGGTGTTCTTGCGCAGGAACGCCTGCCACTGCTTTGTCTTCTGCTCGTCCTCGCCGAACTCATCGGTGAGGCCCAGCGGCGCGCCGGGCAGGATGGCCGTACCCCTGCGCTCGAACGTGGCGCGAATGGCCGTGGCCAGCATCGCGCCGTGGAAGTCGGAATGTCCGGCGAGAACCCAGAGGTCGAAGTAGTCCTTCATCCGGCTGTTGAGCATGCCGAGCTTGACCATCGCTTCCAGCTTTTCGGCGACCACGGTGTAACGGGGATAGACCCGCAGTTGCGGCTGCGGCATGTCGTCGAGGATGACCGGGTACTGCACGTTGTCCGGGCCGGGCGTCACGGCGTCGCCGAAGCCGATGTCGATCTGCACCGGGCAGCGCGCGCCATCGAGCAGAGGCCGATCATCGTC
>JBBIVX010000035.1:0-7587 GCA_037439465.1 Hydrogenophilales bacterium
CGAAACTTGTAAGTTTTCCCAATTGAGCAGAGCGCGCCCAGCGCGGCGGCCGAGGTCAAGCGCCGCATCGGTGAGCTGGTCATGGAATTGAGATTCTGCGCAAAGAAAGGCAGGCGAAACGCCCTTTTGTCGGCAGGGGGTCGTCACGATGAGTCGGACGATCTCGCTGGGAGTCGGCAAGCCTATTTACAGCAGTTTACGGACTCAATCCATTGTGGCGCAGAGATTGGCGCGTGCTACCGGCCAGTTGCTGCCGTAACAGGTCATCAAATATCGAGTGAATCGAACGACCAGACTCAGATCACTTTGCTGCCGCTCAATGCAGAACGTTACTCTGGCAATGTCAAGCAACAGAAGCATCGAAGCCCCTCCTGACAGGCAGATCAAAGAGGGGCAGCCAATCTCAAGCGTGCAGGGAAGGCATCAATACCTGAATCAACTCGCCACCCTCTGGCGACGCCCAGCTACCGGCAAGTTCTGCAATCAACTGATTGGTGCTGGTCAGAGTAACGCCGCCGCGCTCCATGCGGCGCAGGGCGATGTCATCGGCCCGCTGAGTAGGCGATCCGCCGGCATCGGCTACGACCTGAACTTCAAAGCCAGCACGCACGAGGCTCAATGCCGGATAGACCGTGCAAACGTCGTTGGTCACACCCGCGATGATCAGTTTCTTGCGCCCGGTCGCTTTGACTGCTGCCGCAAAATTCTCGTCGCCCATCGCATTCACGATGCCAAAGCGTTTAACCCGGCCAGCGAATTCTGTAGGCAGGATCGATTCCAGTTCGCTCAACAACGGCCCTTGCGCATATTCCTCCATGCTGGAAGTCAGCACAGTCGGTAGTTTCAGTATGCGGGCCGTTTGCGCCAGCATCAGCGCATTCATCTTCATTTCCTCGAAGGAAATCGAATGGACCCAACTCATGGTGCCGACCTGATGGTCGATCAACAGCATGGCAGCATTTTCAGCACTGAATCTTTCGTATTTCATGAACTTCTCCTTTCAAAATAGTCGGGGTTGAATACCCCGGTGTCAAAGTGATCCGAACTCGCCGCGTCGATACGCCGCAATCCTGTCGGCAAGTGCCTCGGCGGATGCCAAGGCCATCGGTCCTTGCCAAAACACCGGCTGATCGAGTGGCCTGCCGGAGAACACCACAGCCTTGGCAGTGCCTTGCTTTGCTTTCAACGTGATCTCATGACTCGCAGCATTTGCCGTAAAGACAGGCAACCTCGGTTCGCTGGCATCAAACGATTGCCCATCAATCTCCAGCGTGCCGAAGATCGGCATTACGAAGCTGGCGGTGTCCGCTGCGACAGGCACCGACAATGCGGCTCCGTCATCCAGAGAAATGTCTAGCAAGGTGACATCTGTTGGAGGAGATAACGGAGAACGTGCGTCGGCGAAACTCCCCAATGGCACCCGAACC
Organism: Hydrogenophilales bacterium; assembly: GCA_037439465.1. GTDB lineage: Bacteria > Pseudomonadota > Gammaproteobacteria > Burkholderiales > Thiobacillaceae > Parasulfuritortus. The sequence goes on from JBBIVX010000035.1 coordinate 1,428, forward strand.
TTTGCCCCCGGCAAATGAACCACCGGCACATCCTGCGGCTCCAGACTCAACGCAAACGGTTTTGCACTTTGCCTATCCTCAGCCAGATTGACGAAGATTTGCAGCATATGAACGGTCTGGCCAGACACCGCCGGCACTTCGTCATGCACGACCCCGCGACCGGCCGCCGTCCAGTGGAGGCCTCCAGGCTGAATGCGGTTCTGGTTACCCAGTGAATCGCGGTTGTTGATACCGGTTTCCGAATCAAGGAACAGGTAGGAAACCGCCGAGAAGCCGGCATGGGGATGCGGCTGGAAGGTGGACTCACTCATCCACGCATGATCGACACCGAGGAAAGGGTCAATCGGGGCGGCCATTTCGCCACCGCGTAGCGCGAAGGCTCGAAAGCCGCTGCCGATGTTCATGCGTTGCAATGTGGCGATCTGGCTCATGACATCATTCCTTAGGCGGCGCTCGTTCCGTTCAGGAGCGGATAGTCGGTATAACCCTGTGCACCGGGCGAGTAGAAGGTGTTCTTGTCCGGCGTGTTGAGTGTCGCGCCTTGGCGGAAACGCTCGGGCAGATCAGGATTCGCCAGAAAAGCGCCGCCGAACACCGTCGCATCGGCACGTCCCTCGGCCAGTGCGGCTTCCGCATTCTTCTGATCCAGCCCGCCACCCATCAGGTAGGCACCGTTGAACCGGGGGCGCAGCAAGCCGTGGTAATCGGTCTTGGCACCAAACAGCGCCACGTGCAGGTAAGCCAGATTCAGGGCACGAATCTGCTCGACCAGGTAGGTATAGGTTTCCTGCGGGTTGGCATCGGTGATGTCGTTGAAGTTCATCTCCGGTGAAATCTTGATGCCGACGCGGTCGCTACCGACCTCGGCCGCCATCGCGGCCAGCACCTCAAGCACGAAGCGGGCGCGATTCGCCACGGAACCGCCGTATTGGTCCGTGCGCTGATTGCTGCCAGACGACAGGAACTGTTCCGGCAGGTAGCCGGAAGCGGTATGAAGCTCAATCCCATCAAAGCCGGCCTCAATGGCGCGGCGGGCAGCCTGACGATAGTCATTGATCACGCCAGTAATCTCGTCCAGCGTCAGTTCGCGGGGCATCACAAATTCCTCCATACCGGCACCTGTCCAGGTCTGGCCGGCGGGCTTGATCGCGGAGGGGGCGACGGGCTGCGCGTTATTCGGCAGCAGTGAAGGATGCGAGATGCGGCCGCAGTGCATCACCTGCATAAAGATCCGGCCTCCCTTGGCATGGACAGCCTCGGTCACTTTCTTCCAGGCAGCAACCTGCGCTGGCGTTTCGATGCCCGGTGTGCGCACATAGCCTTTGCCCATGGCGGCAGGGAATACGCCTTCGGAGATGATGAGGCCGGCGCTGGCGCGTTGCGCGTAATACGTGGCGACCAGATCGTCAGGAACGCCTGCATCGTTGGCGCGTGAGCGGGTCATCGGTGCCATGATCATGCGGTTGGTCAAGGTGTGGCGACCGACTTGAACGGGGGTAAATAGTTGGCTCATGGTGGTGTCCTCAGTGTGGGTTGTTCAGGGTGAAGACATGATCAACTAAAGCATATTCGGGATAAAGTAGCTAAACTAGGAAACATTGATCCATTCACGGAGCAATCAAAATGGAACTCCTGAACGACATGGCCCTCTTCGTAGAGGTCGTGAAAGCGAAAGGCTTCCGTCATGCGGCGGAAGCGGTCGGGATGCCGAACTCCACGGTATCGCGCCGGATCAGCGGACTGGAAAAGGCCATCGGGCTGCGTCTGCTCCACCGCACGACACGCAGGATTGAGCTAACGGAAGCCGGCCTGATCTATTTCGAGCGCTGCAAGCGCATCGTCGATGAGGCCAGACTGGCTCATGAACAGTTGGGGGAAATGCTGGCGCAGCCCAGTGGCGTCTTGCGCGCAGCGTTGCCGGTGGATTTCGCCAATATCTACCTGGCGCCCCTCATCGCGGAATTTGCCCGTCGCTATCCTGGGATTACATTCGACTTTGATTTATCGCCACGCGTGGTCGATCTGGTATCTGAACCCTTCGATGTCGCCATCCGCATGGGCATGCCATCGGACTCGAATCTGATTGCGCGGCAACTAGCCAGTCTGCGTTGCTATCTCTATGCATCGCCCCGTTATCTTGAGCAATCCGGAGAACCGAGCCATCCGACGGATTTGGCACATCACGAATGCTTGGGGTTCCGTTCTGGCAAGGCGAATGTCTGGACGCTACTTAGCAGGAAGGAATCGGTGGATGTGACGGTGGGTGGCCGGTTTCAACTCAATAGCGTGGGACTGATCCGGCGCTTGGCCACTCTGGATCTCGGCATTACCCTCCTGCCAGAGGAAATCGTTGCAGAGGATGTGGCGCATGGGCGGCTATGTCGCATCCTTCCTGATTGGGAGGGGCCGGCAACGCCTGTTTATGCGATGACCGAGACGCGCCTGCTACCGGCCAAGACGCAACGTTTCATCGAGTTCTTGCGCGAGCACTTAGGCCACAATGTCGCCAATACATCAGGGATCACATAAGAATGAATCTGTTCTCGTGGATATTGGGCGCCCGATCAAAGGCCAGAAAGACTACTGGCGATTGGCGCTCAGAACTGGCCGCCAAGCCGGATTGGATGTTGGAGAACATCGTGAAGAATACTGGGGAATTCACGGTAGAGATGCGAACGGCTGCGAAAGAGATTCTTTCTCAGAGGAAGGTTGGGGCTGACTCAACAAGACGTGCTAGTCCGCTTGAAGAGCAGTAAGCAGTCAAATGATATGCATATATCCTATGGCGACTTAGGACACGAAACACACATTCGCCAACTTTGGAAGCGGTCACTGAAAATTGGCTCGAACGCGCTGAGCAATACCAAAAGATTGCCAATGACCAGAATCGCGCGCACCCCGGTGATGAATCAGCCGCTGTATCTCCGAACCTGGCGCGCTCTGCTTGCCCCCTGGCTCGTTCGGCTTCGCCGATCCGAGCCCAGGCTTCGTCCTTTTTGTAAACCCAGTTAAGAAAAACTTGCCAAAACCGAAAGGCAGAAAACATTCCGTCCCACTTCAGCCCGAAGTATTTTCTACAGAGGTCATATTGAAGCATTATCGCTGGCCAGTTTGCCAACATTATTGGTGGCTGAATTCAGCAGAATACGCACTACGACCTGGAACGTGTTTGCCGGGTGCATTTCCCCCTTCGACGATTTATGCCCAGCAGGTGAGGGAGATCGCCAAGGTGGTGTCCTTGCATCCGATGCGGCGCCGGCCCAAGCCGAAGATATCCAATGCCGATCTGCCGGCGGCCATTCGTGCTGACCTGGAAGCCTCGCCCTTCGTCGGCGAGGGCCATCGCAAGGTGTGGGCGCGCCTGCGCATCCTGCGTGACATCCGCGTGTCGAAGGATCGCATCTGCCGCCTGCTGCGTGAGCATTTCCTGCTGTCGCTGCATCGGCTGCCGCAGGGTATGCCTTCGTTGCACGAGGGATAGATTCAGACCGAAGCGCCGAATCTGATGTGGGGTGCCGACGGCATCCGCATCGAAACCGTCGAGGCGGGATGGATGTGGGTGTTCTCGGCGGTCGATCATTCCGATGCCTGCTGCGTCGGCATCCATGCCGTGAAGATCGGCAATCGCTTCGCTGCCATACAGCCGATTGCCCAAGGTCTTCAGGCTTGAAGCTGCGCATGGATCACGGCACGCAGTACACCGCCGACGCCTTCCTGAAGCAGATCGAGTTCTGGGGCATCGACACCAGCTTTGCCTTCGTTGCCGAACTACAAACCAACGGGGTCGCCGAGCGTTTCAATCGGACGCTGAAGGAACAGGCCATCCACGACCGCCTCTTCCGCAACCTGGAGGAGGTTAGGGCCGCTGTCACCGAGTTCAGGGATCGCTACAATCGTCACTGGCGTCTCGAAAACGCAGTTTCGGCGTAGCCAAAAACCGGGCTTCATGTCACCCCTTGAAGTCCGGCAGTCTTATGCCAGCCGGAAGACCGCATGAGCTGCAAATCAGTGTCCAATCAACTGCGGGCGGTACAACAACAATTGTCGGAGCGGTTTTTTGTATGGTGGATTCAAGGTTTTTCGGCGACTTTGGTGGTCGGTTCGAGGAGATATGGCTGATACCGCGTCTCCGCCGTATCGATCCGTATCGGCAAGAGCCGGTGTGAGAGGCCGCCCGACGGCGCGACGAGGATTTCCAGGAGCGCACTGTCCTTTCCGGCGCGACGATTGCCGCCGAAGACGAAGTTGCCCAACGAGTAGGCGATCACCTTGCCGCGATAGGTCTCGGTCGGCTGGAGGACATGCGGATGATGACCGACGATGATATCGGCGCCGCTGTCAATCGCGAGATGGGCGAGCGCGCGGTCGCGTTCGGTCGGTTCGGGCGCCCGCTCGAGACCCCAGTGGAAATTGACGATGACGATATCGGCGCCGTTACTCTTCACGAGGCGGATGTCCTCGGCGACATGCTCGGGATACCGATAGGCCGTCCCAGGGACCGTCTCCGTCGCGGCGGCATAGTTCCCGTACCCGAGGAAGGCGAACCGCTTGCCCTTGATATCCCGGACGACCGGCAGTCTTGCCTCGGCGAGGGTCATCCCCGCGCCGACATGCTCCACGCCGGCACGATCGAGATACGCGAGAGTATCGCGCAGCCCTTCGGCCCCATAGTCGTAAACATGGTTGTTCGCGAGCGTCACGAGCGAGATCCCGCTTTTTGGAAACACCGGAACGAGATCCGGATCCATCTTGAAATTGAACTGTTTCGGCTCCCGTTTCTCCGCACGGGTTATCGCCGTCTCGCAGTTGACCATCACGACATCGGCGGAATGGAATAGTCCCTGCAGCCGTGCGAACGGCCATTCATGATCGCGGACATCCGGAACGATTTCCGGATACCAGGCAGCCAGTGTCACGTCGCCCCCGAATACGAGGCGGATATCCCCTTCCGACGCCATCCCCTGGGAGAACGGCAGGAGGAGCAGGATTGCCATCAGAAAGCGAATCATCACATTCTCCTTCCTCGAAAGACACATTATAGGGCAGCTCGATTGTCTGGAGGATGCGTTGAGTCTGCACGGCAAGCCGGATATCTTCAACACCGACCAGGGGTCGCTGTTCACGAGCGCGGCGTTCACGGACGTGCTCAAGGGCGCCGGCATTGCCATCAGCATGGACGGACGCGGCCGCGCGCTGGACAACATCTTCGTCGAACGGCTGTGGCGTAGCGTCAAGCACGAGGACGTGTATCTGAAGGGGTATGGCACGGTGGCCGAGCTGACCTTCGGGCTGATGGAGTATTTCGCCTTCTACAACGGCGAACGTCCGCACCAGTCACTGGGCAACCGGACGCCGAACACGGTGTATGCCGACGGCACTGGCGGCGACGCCAGCATCCCGGATCGTTTCGGCGGTGCGCGGGGAGAATCCCCCGCGCAACCACAGGGCAGCGCTGTTCCGCTGCAATTGAGGCGGTGAACGCAGCTTAAATTCGGACGAAAACCGTCTTGACGTCGGGGTCCAGTTCAGATTTTGGCCTTGGGCAGTTGGTTTGCTTGTCGACGGAGAGTCGCAGTGGGTACGGCCTGAGTCCGCTTGCACTGAGCGCGGCGGTACTGGCTACGAAGATCAAGGTCGGCAAGATGCGGGGCCGCCTTCGGTTTTGATTCAGTTCAGTAGTGATACCGGCACTGCACGATGATCAGGGTGTCCCCGTCCACCCTGTAAACCAGCCGGTGTTCCTCATTGATCCGCCGCGACCAGTAGCCCGAAAGCTGGTGTTTCAGCGGCTCAGGCTTGCCAATTCCCGTGAACGGGTCGTGGCCAATGGCGGCGATGAGTTGATTGATGCGTTTCAGGATGGCGCGGTCTTCTGCCAGCCAGGCCGTGTATTCCTCCCAGGCATTTGGCGTAAAGCAGATGCGCGGCCGGCTCATTCGGCATCGACGAGCAATTGCGTCTCGGCGCGTCCCCGGCGATCCTGCTCAACCGATTCCAGCAGCCGTCGGGCGTTGGCCGGACTCCGCAACAGGTAGTCCGTTTCCTGCCAGGCTTCGAAATCGGCGAGCGACATCATCACTACGGGCTGACCATTCTGCCGGGTGATGATGATCGGTGCATGGTCGTCGTTTACCTTGTCCATGGTTCGGGCCAAGTTGTT
>JBBIVX010000036.1:0-6986 GCA_037439465.1 Hydrogenophilales bacterium
GAGTTGCCGCCCGCCAACATGGAACTGGACGTTTACGGCGGCTACAGCGGCAGCGCCGGCGATCTCGGCTACAACGTCGGTCTGTTGCAATACCTCTACCCCGATTTCGATGCCATCAACACCACCCAGATCTACGCTGGCCTCACCTACCAGGGTCTTGGCATCAAGGCGTCCTACAGTCTGTCTGACTACTTCGGCCTGGCCCGCAGCGACGGCACCACCTACTGGGACCTCAGTTACAACCATACCTTCGCCAACAACCTCGCCCTTGGCCTGCATTATGGCTACACCGCAGGCGCCGGCGATCAGGTCGACTACTCGGATTGGAAGGTCGGCCTGACCGTGCCGGTAGGTAAATTCAGCGTCGGTCTGGCCTACGCCGACACCGATGAAGAGTCCTTCGGCAAATTGGGCGACGGACGCCTCATCCTGTCGCTGGGCACCACCTTCTAACTTCGCGGCGGCGGCCAGCCCGCCGCTTCATTCCAGAGGAGACGGACCGTGAAATTCATAACCGCCATCATCAAACCCTTCAAACTCGACGAGGTACGCGAAGCCCTTGGCACCCTCGGTGTATCCGGCATCACCGTCACCGAGGTCAAGGGCTTCGGCCGCCAGAAAGGCCACACCGAGCTGTATCGCGGCGCCGAGTACGTCGTCGATTTTCTACCCAAGGTGAAGGTCGAGGTTGCCATCAAGGCCGAGCTTAGCGACGTGGCCATAGAGACCATCCAGAAGGCCGCCCAAACCGGCAAGATCGGCGACGGCAAGATTTTCGTCTGGGACCTGGAGCAAGTCATCCGTATCCGCACCGGCGAGTCCGGCGAAGCGGCCATTTAAGGAGGACATGAACATGAAACGCTTGTTGGCAAGTTTGCTGCTGGTAGGCACGCTGGGCCTTACCGGCATGACCTTGGCCGAGGAAACGGCAGCCGTCGCCGCGACACCGGCGACCGCAACGACCGACATGGCGCCGGCAGCCGCCGCGCCGGCTCCAGCGGTTACCGCCCCGGCCGCCGCGCCCAGTCCAGACAAGGGTGACACCGCCTGGCTTTTGGTCGCCACCCTTTTGGTCATCATGATGTCGATACCCGGCCTGGCGCTGTTCTACGGCGGCTTGGTGCGCAGCAAGAACATGCTGTCCATCCTCATGCAGGTATTCTCGATCTTCGCGTTGATTACAGTGCTGTGGGCCATCTACGGCTACTCGCTGGCGTTCACCGAGGGCAATGCCTTCATCGGCGGCTTCGACAGGCTGTTCCTCAAAGGCATCTTCAACCCCAGCGACGGCAGCGTCGCCAACGCCGCCACCTTCAGCAAGGGCGTGGTGCTGCCCGAGTTCGCCTTCGTCGCCTTCCAGGCCACCTTCGCCGCCATCACAGTGGCGCTGACCGTGGGTGCCTTCGCTGAGCGCATGAAGTTCTCCGCGGTGCTCCTGTTCGCGGCGCTGTGGTTCACATTCGCCTACCTGCCCATGGCGCACATGGTGTGGTTCTGGCCCGGCCCCGATGCCTTTACCGACACCAAGGCCGCCGAAACGGCGGTGGCGGCCTCCGGCTGGCTGTTCCAGAAAGGCGCGCTCGACTTCGCCGGCGGCACCGTGGTGCACATCAACGCCGGCATCGCCGGCCTGGTGGGCGCCTACCTGGTGGGCAAGCGCATCGGCCACGGCCGCGAGGCCTACACCCCGCACAGCCTGACCATGACCATGATCGGCGCCTCGCTCTTGTGGGTGGGCTGGTTCGGCTTCAACGCCGGCTCGGCGCTGGAAGCGGGCGGCACGGCGACACTGGCCTTCGTCAACACGCTCAACGCCACGGCCGCGGCGGCGCTGTCCTGGACCTTCGCCGAGTGGCTGATGAAGGGCAAGCCCTCCATGCTCGGCGCTGCGTCCGGCGCGGTGGCGGGGCTGGTGGCCATCACCCCGGCATGCGGCTGGGTGGGCGTGGGCGGGGCGCTCGCCATCGGCGCACTGGCCGGCATCGTCTGTCTGTGGGGCGTATCCGGGCTGAAGAAGCTCTTGGGCGCCGACGATGCCCTCGACGTGTTCGGCATCCACGGCATCGGCGGCATCCTTGGCGCCTTGCTGACCGGTGTGTTCAACACCTGGTCCCTGGGCGGCACCGGAATCGTCGACTACGTCAACAACAAGGTCATCGACACCGAGATCGGCGCGCAGGTATGGATCCAGGCACAGGCCGTGCTCACCGCGCTCATCTGGTCGGGTGCCGTCGCCTTCATCGTCTTCAAGCTGATCGACCTCACCCTCGGTCTGCGCGTCCCGGAAGAACAGGAACGTGAAGGCCTCGACGTCGCCAGCCATGGCGAGCGGGCCTACACCCTCTGACCGGGCAATGATCGCTCCTGCGCCACCTCCCCTCGGGTGGCTTTGCAAAGGCGCCGCAAGGCGCCTTTTTTTATACCTTGCGGGTAGCTATAGTCTGGCGATGCGCATCGCCCTGATCACTCCCTACCCGCCCGCCACACGCAACGGCAACGCCCACACCGCGGCGCGTTACGCCCGTTTCCTGCGCGCGCGCGGGCATCATGTCTCGCTGGCGGTGGACTGGGACGGCCAGGCGGCCGACGCCATGATCGCCCTGCACGCGCGCCGTTCATACCCCTCCATCGCCCACTACGCCGCCACCCACCCTGAACGCCGGCTGGTGCTGGTGCTGACCGGCACCGACCTCTACCGCGACCTCGCCGTGGACGCCGACGCCCGCCGCTCCCTGACCCTGGCTGACACCCTGGTGGTACTGCAGGCGGACGGGCTCTATGCACTCCCCGCCGAGCAACGCGGCAAGGCCAGGGTCATCTATCAATCGGCACCGGCCCGTCTGTGCGCGCGGCGGCCACTCCGCCATTTCGACGTCTGCGTCGCCGCCCACCTGCGCGATGAGAAGGACCCCTTTTGCGCCGCCCACGCCACGGCCTTGCTGCCCGCCAGCAGCCGTCTGCGGGTTTGGCACGTGGGCGGCGAGTTGCAGCCTGGACTGGCCACGGTCGCACGCCGCCTGGAAGCCACTCACCCACGCTGGCGCTGGCTGGGCGCGCTGCCGCATGGACGGACGCGGGAGAGGATCGCGTGTGCCCACCTGCTGGTCATCAGCTCACGGCTGGAAGGCGGCGCCAACGTCATCGTCGAGGCTGTCCGTTCCGGCACGCCGGTACTGGCCTCTGACATCGCCGGCAACCGCGGCATGTTGGGGGCGGACTATGCCGGTTATTTCCCGGTTGGCGACAGCCGGGCGCTGGCCGAGCGGCTGCATCGGGCCGAGACTGATCCCGCCTGGCTCGCCCGCCTGGCCGCGCAGTGCGCGGCCCGCTCGCCGCTGTTCGCACCGGCCCGCGAGGCAGCCGCGGTGCAGGCCATGCTGCGGCAATGAAGCTGACCATACTGGCGGTCGGCGACAAGCTTCCGGCCTGGGCAGAGACGGCCGTGACCGACTATGCGAGGCGCTTGCCGCGCGAGCTGGGCCTGACGGTAGTGGCGATCCGCCCGGAAAAACGCTCCGGCCTGCCGCCGGCGCGCATCAAGGCGCTGGAGGCCGCCCGCCTGCTGGCAAAATGTCCGGCCGGAGCGATCCTGGTGGCGCTCGACGAACATGGCCGCGAATGCAGCACGCGCGAGCTGGCGCAGCACCTGCAGGACTGGCGGCAATCCGGACGCGATACCGTGCTGCTGCTCGGCGGCGCCGACGGTCTCGACCCGGCGCTGCGGCAACGGGCCGGACTGACGCTGGCGCTCTCCCGTCTCACTCTGCCGCACGCCCTGGCCAGGGTGCTCCTGACCGAGCAGATCTATCGTGCCTGGAGCCTGCTCGCCGGCCACCCCTATCACCGTGACTGACTCCACTTTGTCTGCCGGCGCCGAGGCCCTAGAATGCGGCATGGCCAAATCCGTCTACCTCGCCTCAAGAAGTCCGCGCCGCTTGGAGCTGTTGCGCCAGATCGGCCTCGCGCCGGTGGTGTTGCCGCTGCGCCAGACGCCGCCGCGCGCTGATGTCGATGAAATACCGCAGCCGGGCGAGACGGCGCGCGATTACGTGCGACGCCTCGCCCGGCTGAAGGCCGAGGCGGGGCTGGTGGCACTGACGGGACGGCGCCTGCCGGTACGGCCCATCGTCGCCGCCGACACCACGGTGAGCCTGGATGGCGACATTCTCGGCAAACCCGCCAGCGATGCCGAAGCGGCGGCCATGCTGCGGCGCTATGCCGGCCGCGCGCATAGGGTACTGACGGCGGTGGGCGTGGCCTATCGCGAGCGGGTGCTGGTTGCGGTGGCGGACAGCGAGGTCCGTTTCGGGTCATTGACCGAGGCCGAGATTGCCGCCTACGTCGCCAGTCGGGAACACCTCGACAAGGCCGGGGGCTACGGCATCCAGGGCCGCGCCGCCATTTTCGTCGAGCGCCTGTCGGGCAGCTATTCCGGTGTCATGGGGCTGCCGCTCCACGAAACCGCCGAATTACTCAGGGAGCTGGGCTTCAGGGTGTTATAAGACAGTTTCAAGCGGAGTCCGAGTCATGAGCGAGGAGATACTGATCAACGTCACCCCCCAGGAGACGCGGGTCGCGGTGACCTACCTGGGGGCGGTGCAGGAGCTGCATATCGAACGCGCCGGGCAACGCGGCCTGGTCGGCAACATCTACTTGGGCAAGGTCAGCCGGGTGTTGCCGGGCATGCAATCGGCTTTCATAGACATCGGTCTGGAACGCGCCGCCTTCCTGCATGTCGGCGACATCTGGGAAGCGCGTGAGGGCGAGGGCAACAGGCCTATCGAGCGGCTGCTGCATGAAGGCCAGAGCGTGCTGGCGCAGGTCATCAAGGACCCCATCAGTGCCAAGGGGGCGAGGCTCTCCACCCAGATCAGCATGGCCGGCCGTTTTCTCGTCTATCTGCCGCAGGAGACCCGTATCGGCATTTCGCAAAAGATCGAGGACGAGGCCGAACGCGAGCTCTTGCGTGACCGCCTGCAAAAGCTGCTGCCGGAAAACGGCGAGGGCGGCTTCATCATCCGCACCATGGCCAGCATTGCCGAGGATACCGAGCTGGCGGCTGACGTGGAGTATCTCCTTACCCTCTGGGACGCCATCAAGAACCGCGCCAACACCAGCGAAGGCCCTTCCCTGATCTACCAGGAGCTGGACCTCGCCCATCGGGTGTTACGCGACTTCGCCGACGACGAGACCGACCGCATCCTGGTGGACTCGCGCGATACCTTCCAGCGGCTACTCGCCTTCGCCGAGGATTTCACCCACAACCTGGCGGGCAAAATCAACAACTACACTGCCGAGCGGCCGCTGTTCGACCTATACGGTGTGGAAGACGAGATCGAGCGCGCCCTGGGGCGACGCGTTGACCTGAAGTCCGGCGGCTATCTCATCATCGACCAGACCGAGGCGCTGACCACCATCGACGTCAACACCGGCGCCTACACCAGCGGCCGCACCTTCGACGAGACCATCTTCAAGACCAATCTGGAGGCTGCCCAGGTCATCGCCCGGCAACTGCGCCTGAGAAACCTCGGCGGCATCATCATCGTCGACTTCATCGACATGGACGTCACCGAGCACCAGGAGGCCGTCCTCGCCGAGTTGCGCAAGGCCACCGCCCGCGACCGCACGCGTATGACCATAAACGGCTTCACCTCACTCGGCCTGGTGGAGATGACCCGCAAGCGCACCCGTGAGAGCCTGGCCCGGCTACTGTGCGAACCCTGTCCCACTTGCCAGGGACGCGGCCAGATCAAGACCGCGCAGAGCGTCTGCTATGAAATACTGCGCGGACTGATGCGCGAGGCCCGCCAGTTCAACGCGCGCGAATACCGCATCCTGGCCGCCCAACCGGTGATCGACCTGTTCCTCGATGAGGAATCGCAAAGCCTGGCGCAACTGTCCGATTTCATCGGCAAACCGGTCTCGCTGCAAGTGGAGGGGCTGTTCACCCAGGAACAGTACGACATCATCCTGCTGTGAGCACTCCTTAACGATCGTTCATACCGTTTCAACCGCCACTCGCCGCACACACCCGTGCAGGGCATCGAGTCCCATATCTGCTATAAAAGGGCCATGGGGTCTTGATGTCCTTTGTTGTCAGCCATGTATCGAAGTCACGTTGATTAATTTGTTGTTCCCGCCAATGAAAAGGTCCAGTGCACTGATTTAATAGTGCTTTCCGCCTACGCTGAAGCGGCGAACCCAGGTTGGTCAGCGACTCCTCAGGTCATTGCAGGCAACGATAGATCTCTACCCGAGGTCAGCCGGATGCGGAGGGAATAATGATGAGCAAGCCGAAAATTGAGTGCTATTGGTGGGTGCGCGTTCTCCAGGTTCTGGCGTTGGCGCTGTTACCGCTGGCGTCGGCCTGGGCGGTGGCGCCGAAACTGGAGGGCGGGATGAACCACGGCCTGGTGCTCATGCCCGAGGGTACGGTCTGGGCAGCGGGGGGGAACGTTTATGGTCAATTGGGCGACGGCACGACCCTGCGTCGTGACGTCTTTCGCCGCGTCCCTGGCATCGCCGGCATTCGTGATATGGCGGCGGGGGCCAACCATAGCCTGGCGCTAAAAATGGACGGTACGGTCCGCGCCTGGGGGAGCAACATTTTCGGCGAACTCGGCGACGGCACGACCACCGAGCGGCATAGCCCAGTGGCCGTGACCGGGCTCACCGGCGTCATCGCCGTGGCGGCGGGCGGCAACTACAGCCTGGCGCTGAAGAGCGACGGCACGGTCTGGGCCTGGGGCGATAACGCCTATGGCCAACTGGGCGACGGCACGACCACCGAGCGGCATAGCCCGGTGGCCGTGACCGGGCTCACCGGCGTCATCGCCGTGGCGGCGGGGAACGCACACGGCCTGGCCCTGAAGAACGACGGCACGGTCTGGGCCTGGGGCTATAACGCCAATGGCGAACTGGGCGACAGCACGACCACCGAGCGGCATAGCCCGGTGGCCGTGACCGGACTCACCGGCATAGCCGCC
>JBBIVX010000037.1:0-6419 GCA_037439465.1 Hydrogenophilales bacterium
GGCGGAGAACCCCGATTACGCGCCTATCGTGGTGAATGGCCCGATGGCGATCGAAGGGCTCGTGGTCGGGTTGATTCGAGGGGGCCGGGGGTCGTGAAAACGTCCCCGTGGATTGCTACGCGAGGGCATGGCGCGGATGGTGCGACAGGCTTCAAAGCCGTTCATCCCGGGCATCAGGACGTCGAGCAGCAGCAGATCCGGGGTATCGCCGTAATTGATCGAGGTCAGCGCATCTTCGGCGCAAGAATAGGTGGTGACGTCAAAGTCGTGTTGTGACAGAACAGACTGCGTGATCGTGCGCATGACCGGTTCGTCATCGACGATCAGGATTTTCGGCTTGGCGGTCAGCGTCATGATTGCGTCGCCATTTCTGTTTGAAGCATGGTTCCAGCCGCTGCGACATGTTGGAACTGTTCGACGATGTGCGGCAGCAAGGCTTTTGTACGCTCGATGTCGGCAGCACGGGCCGTATTTTCAGCCTCCTTGCACAGAGCCGAGAATTGCTTGAGTCCCAGTGCGGCACTCGAACTCTTCAGGCTGTGCACCGTGCGCGTGATCAGTTCGAGATCAATCACATCGTGGCTGGTATTCAGTACGGCGATGTGTTTTTGTCCCTCTTGCAGATAGGACTGGAGAATGGCCGGAATGATCCGGCCGGCCTCAGGGCCCAGGCTGGCGCGCAGATCCTGCAGGTCAAAGACAATCGGGGTGTTGTTTGCTTCAGGCATGGGCGCGCTCGCCGAAGGGGCAGATTGGAGTTTCTTTTCGCTGGGTAGCCAGCGTTGCATGGCGTTACGAACACTGCCGATCGTCACGGGTTTGGAGATGTAATCATCCATTCCGGCTTTGAGGCACATCTCGCGGTCGCCAGCCAGTGCGTTGGCTGTCAGCGCGATGACCAGTTGGCGCGCCTGGCCCAATTCGCCTTCCTTCTGGCGGATGTGCCGAGTCGCCGTAAGGCCATCCATGACCGGCATCTGGACGTCCATCAGGACCAGATCGAACTCTTCCCGGGATACGGCCTCCAGCGCAGCTTCACCGTTGGTGGCGTGCTGGACCGTGCAACCGAGTGAAGTCAGGATTTGCTCCAGAATCAGTCGATTGGTGTCATTGTCCTCGACCATCAGTACGTGCGCGTTGAAGGCGACATTGCCGGCAGTCTCGGGCGCTTTCGTCTCCTCGGCGGCAAGGCCCCACAACTTGGCCAGTTCAGTCCAGAGGCGCAGGTCACCGAACGGGGTATGCAATTGCCCCTTGATCCATTCCGGCAGTTGCGGGAGTTTCTGGTCCGCCGCTTCAAAGCTGTAGATGTAGAGATAGGGCACTTCACGCGCAACGAGCTGGCCCTGTTCCAGCAACTGACGGAAATTTGAACTGTCTTCGATGATGACTGCGTCGGGCTTGAACTGTTCAAGCATGGCCGAGGCTTGGCCGAAGTCGGAAGCAGCGGCAGTCTCGATGCCAGCCCAGCGCATCATCGCCATCCAGTGGTTACAACGCGCGTCGTTGCTGCAGATGGTCAATACCTTGCGTCCGCGCAGTTCGGGCATCCACTCCGGAAGCTTGCGTCCAAAGCGGTGGGCGCTGGTGAGCGGCAAAACAATGGAGAAAATCGATCCGCGTCCGGGGGTACTGGTGGCGGTGATGGTTCCCTGCATCAAGGCAATCAGGTCGTGCACGATGGCCAGACCCAGGCCGGTGCCGCCGAACCGACGGCTCATGCTGTTGTCGGCCTGGCGGAAGGGCGAAAAGATGTCGCCCAGCGCTTCGGCATCAATACCGATTCCGCTGTCCTGGACGTCGATTTGCAGTCGCCCGATACCGTCAACCTCGTTCAAGGTTCGGCAGGAGATGCGTACGGTTCCACTTTCGGTGAACTTGATTGCGTTGTTCATCAGGTTCGTGATTACCTGACCCAGGCGGTATTTGTCGCCAACAATATAGTCCGGCAGCGTGGGATCGATATCGAACCACAGGTTGATCTGTTTCTTCCTTGCGGCAGGCGCAAAAATGGAAACGACCTGTTCGATGGTTTCGCGGATGCTGAACGGCAGGTTTTCGAGCTGGAGGCCGCCGGCTTCCATGCGCGAGAAGTCGAGAATGTCGTTGAGCAGGTAGAGCAGCGAATCGGCCGAACTGCGCAGGGTCGCCAACTGGTTGAGTTGCAGTTTGTTCAGCGAACCGGCGGCCAGCAGATCGGCAACGCCGATGATGCCGTTCATCGGCGTGCGAATTTCGTGGCTCATGTTGGCCAGGAAGGAGCTCTTGGCACGGTTGGCTTCTTCGGCCTTTTCCTTGGCCAGGCGCAACTCCTGGGTGCGCGTCTCGACGACTTCCTCAAGATGGTCGCGGTGCGTGGTCAGTTCGTGATCGCGGTCGGCGATTTCGACCAGCATGGTGTTGAAGGCGTCGGCGAGCTGGCCGATTTCGTTGTTCGAGAACTTCTCCGCCCGCTCCTTGAAATCCTTGGTGTGGGCGACCCGATTGGCCGTATCGGTCAGCGAGAAGAGCGCCTTGAGCAGCGATTGCTGCATGCGGCGGGCGATGAGTACCGCCAGGAAAAATGCCACCAGCGATGCCGCGACGAAGGTCAAGAAGTCAGTAAGGGCATCCAGCCAGACTTTGTTGAGGCTCGCAGTAATGTTGACTGACCCGAGTACGTCATTGCCAGTTTTGATGGGAACGATGGTGGTGACATGCCGCCAATCGGTAATCGCGGTGGCTTCGTTAACCTGTGCCGGGATCAGGTGGGGGTTGTCGGACGTAGCGGCGTCCGGACGCTTGTAGCTGTAATCGAAGTCGCTATCAACAGCCCGCATGCGTGCCTTCACGATGTCCGGGTGCTGGGCCAGCGAGCTGAAGAGCCGTTCGGCGGCGACAAGATCCTTGAATTCAACTACGGCTGTAGCATTGAACGCGATTACCTCTGCCATCGAGCGCAGTTCGGTGACTTTTGCATCACGCCGGTGTTCTGTTTGGCGGACGGCGAAGAACAGCGAGGTCAGCAAGAGGCTGATCCCGAGCGAAATGGCGAGGATCAGGGCCAGCTGGCGACGGATCGGAAGGTCCTTGGTCATCGTGCGCCTCCGCTCGACTGGCGGGCCAAGCGCAGCATCTGCGAGCTGGCTTTCAGATTGGCCCGGCCCAGCGCCTCAGGGCTGACTTCAAACTGGAGACGACCTTCGGCGCGTACGAGGGAAATGACGCCCCCGTCGCGAATGAAGGTTTCCGAGTCGCTGACCGTGAGGATTGCCTGCTTGCCCACCCAGCGCAGCACGGCGGGGACACGCGATTCTTCGGTGTCGGGGATGAACAGTTCCTGGCAGTCCGCAAGTTGTTCCGGGCTGCTTACCTTGCGGATATGCAGTTCCCGTCCGGCGATTTGTCTGCCTTCGTATCTGGCCAGGTAAGGGCCTACGC
This sequence comes from Hydrogenophilales bacterium, assembly GCA_037439465.1. GTDB lineage: Bacteria > Pseudomonadota > Gammaproteobacteria > Burkholderiales > Thiobacillaceae > Parasulfuritortus. The sequence goes on from JBBIVX010000037.1 coordinate 3,421, forward strand.
TGTCGCGCCCGAAGAGACAGAGCGTGACGCTGGTCCGGTTACCCGGGAACTCGACGTATTTCAGGAAATTGACCAGATAGGCCGCTTTCAGCTGAACTTCGGTCGTTACTTCGCCAAAACTGCTCGGCATCGCACAAGCAAATGCCAGTGCGATGGCAAGCCGACGAGTGAGCAGCGAAGATTTCCCGAGGGACATGATGTGTTTTAGAACGTCCAGCGGGTGTTGAGCATCCACGTGGGGGAGATGCTGGTTGCCGCAGTCGGTATGAAATCGGATATGTACTCGATATGCTGGCTGTTGAGCAGGTTGCGTCCGATCAACGCAAACTCGAGATCCTTGTTGACCCGATAGGCGTAGCGCAGGTCCAGCGTGACATAGCCGGGTACATGGTCATAGGTGATCGATCGGCTTGCGTTGGGGACGAGGTCGACCAGTTTCTGACGATCAAAGCCGCTGGTACTTCGCAGCCAGAGGTCGAACTGCTGGCTGGTCGTGATGTTCCATTGCGAGCGCAGCGAGCCATAATGGCGGGGCGTGGCGCGCTCGGTAATTTCCGCGTCCGCGTCGATGCCCGGATTGCTGCTGCCATCCATGCTCAGTCGGTTCCAGGCGTACGACAACTGCAGGCGCCAGTTCGGGGCGACCATCCATTCGGCCGACAATTCAACGCCGTCGCTCCAGCCGGCCAGGCCATTGCTTGTCAGCGTGTCGATGAACATGACCGGCAGGCCGGCGAGTCCGAAATAGCTGCAGCGAGCGGGGTCGTAGAGCGGCCCGAAGGCGGCGTTGCAGGCGAACTGGCCGACCATGTTGCCGGTTCGCAAGTGGGTGTAGCGATAACGGTAGGCGCTGAGATCGGCGCTGACATAGCTGGAAAACTGCTTGCGATAGCCGATTTCGACGCCTTGTGCTTTTTCGGGGCCGAAATGCGGATTGCCGTTGGCGTAGGTGAAGACCGGCATGTTGAAACCGAAACCGGAGGGAACCACGGCAACGCCGGCAATGATCGATACGTCGCGCTCGGCCCGGGCGGATGTACGAGGGGCCTGAGAATACTTCAGCCAGGCGCTATCCGTGCGGGAAGGCGTCCAGAGCAGGGTGGCGTTGGTCGAATAATTGGTGCCATTGGCACTGGTCTGGTCGGCCCGGACGCCAGCGCCGAACTTGAGGTGTTCGGGGATCAGAGTCCAGTCGTCGTGGATGAAAATGCCGGTGTTGCTTTGCGTGTAGGAGCGCCCTGCCATCGCAATGTAGGGTTCGTTCGTTTCGATTTCATCGCTTGAACTGCGGTAGTTCAGTCCCCACAGGATGTCGTGGCGACCGATGGCGTAGCGGCCCTGATAGTCGACGTCGGTCGTGTTCCGGCTTTCGGTGATGAAGTTGCTGATTTCGATGCCGGAGCGCGTAAACGAGGCTTGAAGCGATGATTCGATACCCGAGTCGCTGAGCCACCGATAGCGCCCGACCAGGCTTTCGTTGTGCAGTTCTTGCAATGGGGAAATTGCAGAAAGCGAGAGCGCACCGCTGGGCGAGAAGGTCGGGTTGGCGTTCCAGTTGTCGTTGATTCTGGAGCGTGTGGCATTGGCCCAGATGCTCAGGTCGCGACCACCGCCGATGTCGTGGTCAAGGCGCAGATCGAGCACCGCGTTGTTGAGGCGATCCGTGCTCTTGCCCGACTGGTCATCCAGCTTGGAGGGTTCGATGTGTCTGCCCTGAACCGAGAGCTTCCAGGTGGTGCTGTCGCTGCTCGACTGGCCGATGCGTGCGTAGACATCGCCCGTGCCCTTGCTTCCCGCGGTCACATTGACGGCGGCACCGCCCTGGGTGCGCGAATGCTTGCTGATGATGTTGATCAGGCCATTGACGGCGTTGGCGCCCCACATCACGCCGCCGGCGCCGCGAATGATTTCGATGCGCTCGATGTCGTCGAGGGGGATCGGGTCCAGTTCCCACATGACCCCGGCAAATAGCGGGTGATAGATACTGCGGCCGTCGATCAGCACCTGCAATTTGTTAGCGAAGCGGCCATTGAAGCCGCGGGCTGTCACCGCGTAGCGGCCATTGTCGATCTGGGCGACTTCGATGCCGGGCGCCATGCGCAGGACGTCAGGCAGCGATTGGGCGCCTGAGCGGCGGATATCTTCAGCGGAAATGACGAAGGCGGCGGCGGGTACGTCAGCGAGGCTCTGGCTCTTGCGTGAAACGGAGGTGATGTCGGTCTTGACCAGATCTTCCAGGTTCAGCTCGTCGAGGTTGTCGGTGGCGGCTTGGCTGCACGGTGATAAGGCTGCCAGGATGGCGAGCCAGAGAGGCGCTCTGTTCATCATGTTTCCTTGCGGATCGCAACATCGAATATGTTGAATTTATTAATATTCAACGAATATTGCTCATGGTTAAGGAGCACGATGTTGTGCTGCGAGCCGAGCAACTCTTTCTCGCTGTAGCCGGAGAATTCGATGAAGATGCGGTTGCCATAAGTGATGCGGCCTTTGGGGTCGGTCATCGACACGATGAAGTCGTCCTCGCGCATCACGCGCTCGACGCCGGTGGGGGTGATTAGTCTTTTCATGTGCGGGCTCCTGTTGCGGCTGGGCTTGTGTCGTGACTATCGGCAATCGTTGGCGGAACTTGAGCCGAAGTTTTCACGTGGCGGATGGTGCGCCGGTTTAATGCCCGGGTATTGGCGCAAAAGGCGGGGGAAATCACTTCAATTCGGCTTTTGGCGTTGGCGCGGGCTGAGCATAATCGGCGCATCACCCGGGACTGAAAGTCATGGCCGAAGAAGACAGCGACCTCGAAAAAACCGAATCACCCTCGCAACGAAGGATAGGAAATCCAACGCGACGAGTGACGCGACGAGTGGGACTATCCTCGCCTCTGGCTGCTCCTGTCAATCGCCGATTTCGCGCGGGAAAGCCTCGAGAAGGTCCCGCCTCGCGTCTCCTTCAGCGCCTGTTCGCCCGGGCAGGCGCCACATTGGTTGGCTTTCCGGGTAACA
>JBBIVX010000038.1:0-5484 GCA_037439465.1 Hydrogenophilales bacterium
GTGGTTGCGTAGCATCAATTAGCAATTAGGGGACAGACCACGTTTTTCCGAGAAAAACGTGGTCTGTCCCCTACTTCCTGCACACCGCATCGACACCCGGCACCTCGCCGATCCAGGTATCGAGCCGCGCCGTCTCGAAGTCGCACGGCTTGAGCCCGCTGCCCACCCCCTCGAGCGCGGCGCGCGTCGGCGCCAGCCCATGGCCGAGGCAAGTGGTGGCGGTGAAATGGGAAAGCAGCAGGGGAGTCACGACGGCGCCTACGTGGGGATGGCGCATTTTAGACGGAAAGGCATGTTCCGGGCATGGCGGATACCGCGGAGCAGCGGCCAGGAATCAGGCAGCGAAGGACAGCATCGGAGAAATTCGCAATTGGGACGATCTTCGTCCCGTGACGCCTACCCCGGCTTGGTCACAACCATGTAAACGTTCTTTCCGACGAACCCGGCCAGCGCCACATCCAGGATTCTGCTGACAGGAAAAACAAGCCGGTCGTAGACCTTCAATGTGGCAACATTCAGATCGCCACTTCCATCATTCGCGAATCTGTACAGGAGCGACGCCAAGAACCCCAGGCTATCCACATATCGGCTGACCAACACATGAGCGCCCACTGCGGCCGCCATGGCAGTCAACGCCTTCTTGGAATACCGACGATAGTGGCCCACCTTCCTGTCCATGGCGGAATAGAGCACGGAAAACGCGGGCACGTAGACCAACATCGTTCCGCCGCATTTGAGGAGCCGATACCAATCGCAAATTGCCTGATGGTCGTCTTCAATGTGCTCAAGAACGTTCAGCGAATAGATGAAGTCGAACGACTCGTCTCTCAGATTGAGGAGCGAGTCAGTGACAGCGATTCCGCTTCGCCGCATTCCGGCAGACTGTTGCTCGTCAGGCTCGAAGCAAGTCACATCGTAGGCGTCGCGGACCAAGGCTTGCGCGAAGGTGCCTATCCCGGCGCCGATGTCCAGTACTCGTTGTCCGGGGCTAGTCTGGCGCTTGATCAGATCTAGAAGAAAGTCGTTGTAGTTGATGGCTTCAGCCATAACTTCCAGATTGTCGGTCCCGCTGTACGGATTCACACCTTCGATCCTTTCAAGAACACCCACATGCTGGAGAGCGTGAAATTGAAAATCAATCCAACAACCGCACCTAGGGCAAGCGGTACGATGGGATACGCTTCCATCCAGCGGTAGAGGTAAACGGCAACGCTGAAAACGCACAAGTTGAGAAGCGCACCACCGATTTGTACTGTCAGATAGCGTAGATATTCAACCCGTCTATGCAATCCCTGATTGGCGGATCGAAACGAATAGCGCCTATTCAGGTACCAGGTGACTATGGTGGCAAGTCCGAACGACACCAGCCTCGCCAAGTAGATGTTAACTCCCAGGCTCTGACTCAGAAACGTGAGTACGCCACCATCCACAAGAAAGCCAATTGCGCCGACGAGTCCGAACGACAGCGCCCTGGTGGAAATCGTTGGATTCACAATTCGAGGTTCCCCAATCGAACGACACATTCCACTTGGAGCGAAAGTGCAATACACCTACTCGACAACACTCGTCTCGGGCTATGGCTGGCGAAGCAGTTCGCGTTCAAAGGTGCGTCGTCCATGATCCGCGATTGAATCGAGAACCAATCCAATTGAGATTGTGAGCAGCGCCACGATTTCAACTCCAGTTGCCAGGATGGCCAGCGGTACATGATGAATATATCTGTACTGTATCCAGTCGTCGAAAACCGGAACAGCTATCAGCAAACCTGCGAGTGCAAGCAAAAGCCCCGCCCCCCCAAAAAAGGCGAGTGGCCTGTAGTGACGAAGGATACGGGCAATGGTGAAGACAACACGAGAGCCATCCGAAAATGTGCTCAGCTTTGAGTAACTTCCCGCTGGCCTGTCCTTGTACTCGACAGGAATCTCGACAATTCTGAATTTCTTGTCCAGCGCGTGGAGGGTCATGTCGGTCTCGATCTCGAAGCCCTCAACCAAAATCGGGTAGCTCTTGACGAAGCGCCGACTTAGCACGCGATAGCCGCTCATAATATCGGCCAGGTTGGCGCGGAAGAGCTTGTTGACCAAATAGCGCACCAATCGATTGCCAAGTCCATGAAATGCGCGCTTGTTTTCCGCGGCATAGTGCCCGCCACTAAGGCGGTCCCCGACGACCATGTCGGCAGCTCCTGAAACTATGGGGGCAATCAAGTCACAGGCCCGCTGTGGTGGATAAGTCAGATCGGCATCGGCCAGCACATAGACGCGCGCACTGATATCGAGGAACGCTCGTCTCAGCGCGTTGCCCTTTCCTTGGCAAGATTCGTTCAGCACGCCGCCCCTGCATGCGATGCGGGCTATGACTTCGCTCGCCACCTGCTCGGTCTTGTCGGTTGAGCGATTGTTGATAACCCAAATCGCAGCCTGCGGCAGCGCCTGATGGAATCCCTCAATGGTCGCGGCAATGGTCAGCTCCTCGTTGAACGCCGGCAGAATGACCGCAACATCTGCCGCGTCCGCGCTACCTGTTTCCGCGTGGCGGTCGTCACCCATCACTGACAGTCGCTCTGTTGCCATATGCATACCTAGTCCCATTCGAGTCGAAAGGATACGAAACCTACTTCGGCCTGACTGCGGGTGTCAGAGGCTGCGAACACCACCGCCATAGTCGCCCGCTCGGGCGCGACAATTCTCTGCCTATGCTCACTCGACTGCTCACTGCACGCAAATGGCTGAAGGCTCGAGGAAATGAACTGGGAGTCTGCATCCAACCAATTCACCTGCATCCTGGCCCGGGCAGGTTGATCAACGCAGCGAGCACGAACAGCATTGAAATAGCGGCGTCCGCCGGTCACGGGGATGATCTGAAACGCTGGCGAGTCCACAGTAACAACTACCGAATTGCCCAGGGCCACTGCCCCTTTGGTCAACGTCCAGCCGCGTGCGCTGAGAAGGAAGCCGGGGTTCTGCACGAGCTCCCTGGAAGATCTGAACTCGTCCTTGAGAATGCGAACACTCGCCCCACCAAATTCAGCGATTGGATCCGTAATTGCCATGACTTGATCCCGCCGTTCAGGCGTACTCCAATTGGCTTCCAGAATCACCAAGCGTGAGCGCGCATCCGACAATACCTTTCCCAACGAGGCGGGATCGGCTGCCGCCATAACGCGACTATTGAATTCCTGATTGTGCCAATTGACGTAGAGCGCATCCGACTTGAGCCCAGCGGCGAATGGCTGAGCAAAGAAGGCCACGGGCGCTCGCTCGTCGTTCATTGCGTTAACCAATTCGACCGCGCGTCGGATAGGCATGCGCTCGCGTAGCAGTGTTTCCCGCTGCGTCGGCCTGAAGACTTCGAATACAGGCAAATCGCGATATGCCCAAACGCCAGCGCCGAAGAACATCAGATTGAGGAGAATCGTGACGCCGACGGTCAACAGCATGCCGCGTTGAATCAACGGCCCAAGCACCCCCGCTTTCGCCAATGCGAAGCCCGCAATGGCGGCAAATAGAACTGTCAGCGGAAATATGTAACGCAGGTAGCTCTGAAAATGGAAGACGACTACCAACGAAGCCGCCCCCACCGCCAATAGGAGTCCAGCGCGCTTCGCCTTCAACAATCCCGGCAAGACGATAGTCAGGGGCAACAGCAGCAGCCACTGGAATCCCGGCGCGCCCATCGTTGCCTCGAGGTACTTGTCCGACGAAAATACCATCCTGAAGGGCAGGTCCCACGTAACCCCGGCCTTGAATAGCGGGTTGTCGAAGTTCACCGGGGGGAAAAGCGGCGACTTGAACGCGGCGTTGAAGAACGGGAATACGGGATTTCCGGAGATCAAGTACGCGACCCAATACGGTATTGCCCCCACGGCAAGAAAGCACGCTGCGGCGCGAAGGACATGCTTGAGTCCGTCCTTCGTCGCAAGCGCCCTCCAACCCAAGAGCAGTGGCAGCGAGAACGCCGGCAGGTAGGTCAGGGTCTGGGCCTTTGCCGCTGCCGCGAACCCCAACATCAGCGCTCCGATCACAAGCCCGGACGGCTGTTGCTCCCCAGTTGTCGAGGACCGAAGCAGCCAGAATAATCCGCCTATCAGATATGCAGTCCACACTGATTCCACGAAGAGGGAACTGCTTTCCGTAAATGTCAAAGGCGTTGTCAGCAGCAGCAACATTGCCCATTTGGCGCCCTTCTCGTCGCCTCCTAGCCACAGCACCAATTCCCGGACCAGACTGGTCACGATAAAGATGCAGGCGACGTTGACCAATCGAGCCGCAGATTCTCCGCCCAGCATGTAGCCAATCGCGAACAGCCAGTCGCCCAGCATTGGAATGAGCGCAAGGACATAACGCGAGGTATCGAAGTTCCACTGATGCATGCTAGCCACATGCCCGGGAACCAACAGGTGCAAAGTCAATGCATCGAACATGACTTCCGGCAAGAATGCAAAGGCGAAGTGCGCCAACGCCACCGCGTGAAGCAGTACATCCACGGGCTCTTGACCGGTTCGGCCATTGGACGACCAGAGCGCATTCGCACAATCGCGCAATTCGCCCCACAGATGTCGCCTCACGATTGCCACCGGAATCAGCAGCCCCAAGAGATAGGTACTGAAGTAATTCACGGGAAAATGGGCAGACAGGCTCACCACACTGCCAAGAATCCCCCCGCCCACCAACATCCTCGAGAGGACATCAAACTGTCCAACTTCGATCCGCAAGGCACGCAGCACCAAGGTTCCGCAAGCGATCGAGGACGCCCCCATTGCGGCAACCACCAGCAGTGGCCATACGCCTTGCGCGCATGCAGCAATGACTACTCCCAGTATCGCTGCAACTGCCATCGGTCGTCTTTTTGTAGCCCAGCACCCAACGGATATGACGAACGTACATGCCAAGATGAACGTGGAAATCCGACCAAATCCGGCAATCGGGCCAAAAGCGGGCGCAGACTGCGAGAGAATGCCCGATGCAGTAAGGCCTAACACGAGCAGCAGCATTCCGCCCACGACAATGCGCAGAACCGAGTGCAGAAACGTGGAAGTCAATGGCCCCTCTCCCCGAAACCAGAGGAAGCATCCCAATCGGTAAGTGGTGGTTCCTGGAGAGCTGATGGAGAAGCGGTGCCGTGCATGGGCGGCGATGATGTCATCGTCTTGGGTGGACGCGCAAGCGGAGCACGCAAAGTCAGCCGTGGCGGCACGGCTCGTGCGGCCGCCGCAACGGGATCAGAATGACCGCTGCATCACGATGGCATCGCCGGTGAACTGCGGGGTGGCTTTGCGGTAGAGCTCGCCGAAGCCCTCGCGTTGCCAGAAGCGCATCTCCCGCTGACGCGGCGTCAGGTCATCCTGGGGATCGACGAAACGAGGGGATGGCATGGGCGGTCTCCGTGGGGGACTGTATTTTCTTCCAGCTCCCAATGGGAAGCAATGCGATACTGTACTCATTAACAGTACTTCACCCCGGAAACCCGCCCTGGCCATGCCCC
>JBBIVX010000039.1:0-3725 GCA_037439465.1 Hydrogenophilales bacterium
CCACCACAGCTTTCCTCTTCTCTGGAGAAAAAGCACGGTCGCGTAAAGCAGGGAAAAGCTGACAAAGGTCCATACCGCCTCCATCTTCACCACGTAGAGGGCGAAAGCCGATGCCCCAGCCAGGATGGCAATGGAGGCACGGCGCCTCTCGTTTGCCTGCACGAGGGAGTATGCGCTGACCGTCAGGAGAAGCATGGCGGGCACCTCCGCCACGAAGGTCCCGCTCAGGTAGCGGTACACGTCGGAGGCCAGGTACAGGGCTGCGGAAACGATTGCGCCCCCGGTAACGGCCTGCCCGGGGAGTGAGGGCGCGAGGATGCGGACAATCTTGAAGCTGAGCCGCCCCGCCAATACGAGTGCGGCGGCCAGCATGAGGCTGTACAACCAGAACGCGGCCTGGATGGAGACCAGGCCGCTGCCTGCTACGGAGGTGACCGCCCCGAGCAGCATGGTATCGCCGAGGCGCATGAAGCCCCAGTAGGGGGTATAAGCATCGGAGCCCACCTTGAATTCTGGAAGGCGGGCGGCGATCTCTGCCGCATGCCGGGCATAGTCGTGGAGGTAGCGGGTCTGCGCCATTTCCTTGCCCTTTTCAAGGTAGATCGCTGCATCCCAATGGGTGTCCTGCAACGGCCCCTTGCCCAGAAAGACGACAGCGATGGCAAGCACGGCAAAGAGTGCGAGCAATGGGCTCGTGAACCTGATCGAAATGCTCATGCCTTCCCCTTTTGTTTCCGTGCAACCAGCAAGAGCGACCCCCCGACTGGCAGGCGCAGCCCCGACTCGATGAGCAGGCGCTCCAGGGTCATGGCCACCTCGAAGGCGCGGTTGACCAGCGCAGGCAGGTGCAACTCCGCCATGGGATCGCTCTCCTGCGGCGCATGCCGATAGATCACGCGGGAGGCGAACATGGCGGGCAGCAGCAGGCTGACGAAGGACGTTTCGAGTTCCACCCGGAATCCGGCACGCCGCACCTTTTCACGCAGCTCGCCGATACGGTAGCGGCGCACGTGGCAGGCGTATTCGTCCTGCCTGCTCCACAGCCAGGGATGCTGTGGCACCGTGAGGACGATCCCCCCGCCGGGGCGGAGGGCACGCAGCATCTCGCCGAGCACGGCCTCGTCTTCCTCGATGTGCTCCAGCACATCGAAGGCGCCGATGACATCGAACTCATCCACATAGGGAATATGGCGCGCATCCATCTGCAGCAACTCGGCCGTCTCGACCCGCACTGCGGCGTAGGGCAGGCCGGCACTGAATACTTCGCTGCCGGTGAGCCTGGCCCGGGGAAAGGCATCGGCCACGCCGGCGAGGACAAAGCCGGTGCCGCAGCCGATCTCCAGATACCGTTGCATCTGCGGAAAATGGCGGCGCAGCGCCCAGACGATCGAGCGGTTGCGGGCCCGGAACCAGAAATTGCCGGCCTCCAGGGCCGCCAGCCCGGCATACGCCTCCGGCTGATACCCCGCGCCGCCTCGGGCCAGTTCAGGCGCGCCAGCATGGGGAACCCCTCCTGTTGTTCCGGAACGTAGCCGCAGCCAGGACAGCGCCAATCCGCCGTGTCGTGCGCGGTGAGACACTCGGGGCAGCGCTTCATGCCGCACCGCCGTGCACCGGCGGGGCAAACACCCAGTAGCGGTGCATCAGGAACAGGCCGACCGCGACCACCACGATGACCACCGCCTGCACGCCCTGGTGGGGCAGGTGCAGACGATCGACGGCAAACCATAACAAACCTAAATTGAACAGATAGCCCAGCAAATAGGCGATGACGTAACGGACAAAGGCCGCTTGAGCCATGCCGCCATGGTTGAAGGTCCAGCTACGGTTGACGATGAAGGTCGATAGCACGCCCAGAACATAAACGAGCGTCATGGAGGTTTTATGACCCAGGCCCAGAATGGTCAGGCCAAGGTAGGCCAGATAGAGGAGCAGGTTCGAGACCAGCCCCACGGATGCGTAGCGCAGGAATTGGCGACGGGTGGCGGCAGCGATCACTGCAGCGATTCCCTTACCCAATGGAAGGTCATCAGCGGCGGGGGAAACCGGAAACCCAGCTTTGCATAGAGATTGAGCACCCGATGATTGCGCGCCACGATGCAGGTCCGCACCCGTCGCGCGCCAGCCGCTTGCGCTTGATGCAACATCGCCCGCCAGGCGCGGCGGCCGTAACCCTGTCCCTGCGCGTCGGGCGCGACGGCGTTGAGATGCCAGTAACAGGTGCCATCCCCCAGCATTTCGGTCACAAAGAATGACACCCGCCTCGGTCCGTCGCATATCGCATACAACCGCTGGCTGGGATGGCTGTGGCTGCTCTTCACCCAGTTGCGGTAACGCTGGTCGGCCAAGGAGGAATCGAGACGCGGATCGACATGGAACCGTTCGTTGCGAAAGGCGCTGCCGGCAATCTCCATCAGTAAAGGCAAATCTGCGTCTGTCGCCACGCGCACGCCGAGGGCCGCCGGCCCGGCCGAGGCGTCATAGCCAGCCAGGTCGTCCATCTCGGGCTGGTAAAGCATTTCGATGAAACGAAAGCCATGTTCCTCCAGCAGCATGGATTCCCTGAGGTTCGCATGGGGCATGCGGCAACTCACCAGACCGGCCCCCATGTCCTCCCGCGCAGCTTCGAATCGGGCGAAGTCACGGCCGGCGGATGGCCCTCGCACCTCAATCCGGCTGATCTGAAGCACCGGATATCCGAATACGGCACTGTCCCAAGGCGCTTCCGTCCACGCCAGCAGCAGGTCCGGCGTGTCCACCAGGGTGGCGACGGTTTCAAATTTCGTGTCGCCGGACATGGCTGCGCGCCGCCGTCTGCATGGGGGGGAGTGGGTTGTCTGTGCCTTCATTCACTGTGTAGGGTGGCCGCTCCATCGAGCGAAAATGCATGCGCGCCAGATATTCGCCAAAGATACCCAAGGCGAAGAGTTGCACGCCGGAGAAGATCGCGATGATCGAAGCCAGGAAAGGGAATCCCGGCACACTGCTGCCACCGGCGAGATAACGGATCATCACATAAGCCAACACCAGCAATCCCAGCAGCGCGAACAGGAAACCGAGCACACTGGCCATTTGCAGCGGCAACGTGGAAAAACCGGTCATCATGTTGAGGGCATGGGTGATGAGCTTGCGCAGGGTATAGCCGGAAGCGCCGATGCTGCGCTCGTCCTGTCGCACCGTGATGGAGGCGAACCGGGTCGTTCCCCAGGTTAACAGAACATCGATGTTGACCGTCGGGCTGCGATAGCCGGCAAAGGCTCGCCGCAGCCGTGCGCGAAAGGCACGAAAGGCGCTCACCTTGCTCGCCGTCTCCGCGCCCATGGCGCCTTGCAAGGCCAGCTTGGTGATGCGCGAGGCCTGGTTACGCAGAAAGCCATGGGTTTCGGCGGCGGGGGTGCCATAGACCATGTCGAACCCCTCTTCCAGCTTGGCGAGTAGCTTGGGAATCTCCTCGGGTGGGTTCTGCAGGTCGTCGTCGAGAGTGACGATGATCTCGCCGTTAGCCTCGCGGATACCGCACAGCAAGGCATTGTGCTGGCCATAGTTGCGGGCGAGCTGGATGCCGCGAACCCTTGGGTCGTCGCGGGCCAGGGACTGTATGACGCTCCAGGACTCGTCTCCTCCGCAATCCTCCACAAGTATCAATTCAAACGCAGGGTCGATCGGCTCGACCGCAGCAATGATGCGTCGGTGCAACTCCCGCAGCATCTCCTGCGAGCGATAGA
>JBBIVX010000040.1:0-3653 GCA_037439465.1 Hydrogenophilales bacterium
AAGATTGTCCGCATCCTCGCGCCCTCACTCCCCGTGCAGGCCGTCACCGGGGGCGCAATCCTTTCCGCAGCCCTGTACTTGGCCTCCGACGTGTACCGCTACCTGAGCGGGACCTTCGTGGCGGAGGTGCCCGCCATGCTTCTCCTGACGGTCAGCGCATACTCCCTCGTGCAGGCAAACGAGATGCGCCGTGCCTCCATTGCCATCCTGGCTGGGGCATCGGCTTTCGCCCTCTACGTGGTGAAGATGGAGGCGGTATGGACCTTTGTCAGCTTTTCCCTGCTTTACGCGACCGTGCTTTTTCTCCAGAAAAGGGGAAAGCCGTGGTGGCCCGCCTTCCTGATCTCTGCGCTCTGCGCCGTCGTGCTCTTCGGACTCTACTCATGGTGGTTTTGGCCACTGACCGATCCGCGCCTTTTACTCATCTTTGCTGAAGCGTTCAGGAACGAGGCCATGAACTCCGTCGCACCCATAAAGCTGTGGGTCGTCGCCGGCGGGCTGCTTTGGTTGGGTCTGTTGCCCGCATTCCGCCACTGCGCCCGCAGCCCTGCTCTCTGGCTCGCCCTGGGCTGGTTGGGGATGGTCTCCCTGCCCTATGCGGATGCCATCCTCAATGGCCGCCCTGCGCAGGTGAGAATGTTCACCCTGATCATGCCGCCGCTGTTGTTGGCTTCGACGACGGGATTTGCGGCCCTTCTGGCGAGGCGGGTCGGGAATCAGGCCGGCAGACTGACCCTGCCCCTCCTCCTTGCCGTTGCGCTCGCCCTCATGGCCCTATCCCACGCGGAGACCTACCAGCGACTCCGAGACCTTCCGGGCGGGTGGCGCCTGCAGTACCTCAAGGTATTTCTCAGTCCGCCCCCTTATGAGCGAATGGATTACCCGCTGAATGATCTGGTCGCGATCAGCCGGCATGTCCATGCCGGTGAATCGCCAACCCTTCTGATCAGGGACGACAAGGTGCCGGAAGAGGACATCAACATCATTTCTTATTTTGGCCCGCCGCCCGTGCGTTCCACCATTGAGAAATTTGCCGCGCCGGCAGGCACGTCTGTGGGCCTGTGTGGATCGAGGAATATTGAGCTGGCCTCTGGACGTGTAATGTATTGCAATGCCCCGCCGGCGCAAGACACGTTGGCCAAACTGGTGACGGCCGGGGTGCGGATAGTGTATTTGCGGCAGCGCAACGGGACCGCCGCCCACCTGCCGAAGGAAAGACCCATGTTCACGACCCGAAGTTTGATGCTGCTGAGCGAACCCGGACATCAGTGAGGAACAGACATGAATATCCCCTTCAACAAACCCCACATGACCGGCAAGGAGCTCTGGTACATCGCCCAGGCCCATGCCAACGGCCACCTGGCCGGTGATGGCAGCTTCACGAAGAAGTGCAACGGCTGGCTGGAGCAGCGCACCGGCACCCACAAGGCCTTGCTAACCCATTCCTGCACGGCGGCTCTGGAAATGGCGGCCATCCTGGCGGATATCCAGCCGGGGGATGAGGTGATCATGCCGTCGTACACGTTTGTCTCCACCGCCAACGCCTTCGTGCTGCGCGGCGCGGTGCCGGTCTTCGTGGATATCCGCCCCGATACGCTGAACATCGACGAGGCCCAGATCGAGGCAGCCATCACCGAAAAGACCAAGGCCATCGTTCCGGTGCACTACGCCGGCGTGGGCTGCGAGATGGATACCATCATGGCGATTGCCCGCAAGCACGGGCTGCTGGTCATCGAGGACGCGGCCCAGGGCATCATGTCCACCTACAAGGGCCGGCCCCTGGGCTCCATCGGCCATCTGGGGGCGCTGTCCTTCCACGAAACCAAGAACATCATCAGCGGCGAAGGCGGTGCGCTTCTGGTCAACGACCCCGCCTTGGGCGAGCGCGCCGAGATCATCCGCGAGAAAGGCACCAACCGCAGCCTGTTCTTTCGCGGCCAGGTGGACAAGTACACCTGGGTGGATGTGGGCTCTTCCTTTCTGCCTTCGGAACTCGTCGCCGCCTTCCTGTGGGCGCAGATGGAGGAAGCGGATTCCATCACCCGGCAGCGCCTCTCTCTATGGAACACCTACCATCAGTGGATGGAAGAGCCGGAAAAATCAGGCCGTGTCCGCCGTCCCGTCATTCCTGCCCACTGCGCCCACAACGCCCACATGTACTACCTGCTGCTGCAGGACCTGGAGCGGCGCACCGCCTTCATCGCCCGGCTCAAGGGACTCGGCATCCACCCCGTATTCCACTATGTCCCCCTGCACAGTTCGCCCGCCGGCCTGCGCTTCGGTCGCGCCGATGGCGAACTGACCGTCACCGATAACATCGCCGAGCGCCTGGTGCGGCTGCCTTTGTGGCTCGGCCTTGAGGAGCAACAGGTTGAGGTGATCCGGCACGTGCTCGCGAGTCTATAGCGTGCCCCGCCGCCGGTTACAGCCGTCCTCCAACAGCATCGCCGGCAATACGCGCAATGACCTTGACCTGAAAAGCGTATCCCTTGTTTGTAAGGTAGCCAGTGGGTCTGTTACCAGCGGCATAAAACCGGTGAATTCTGGCAGCCAGCTACAGCGGGCGGCCCAGCAGCATGTCCCTTAACAAACCCAAGCCCAAACGGCCGCGTTTGATTGGTGCGAGGCTTAAGAGCCGGACGACCTCCAGCAGAGCTACGCCGCGTCTGCCTGCGCGATACTGCCACTTGGCGTAATCCCCGTAGATGCCAGCCATTCCAGCACGCCAGAAGCTTCCTTGAAGTGGGTTTGGCAGCAGGGAGCGGTTCTTGCGCATGACCTGGATGGCCGCGTTGCGCATGACTTCCAAATTGCGGCTCATGCTATCAGGGCGTTTAAGCAACACGGTCAGTGGTTCTGGGATACAGGCATATTCGGCGACGGCCGCCAGCCGCATCCACATGTCGATGTCTTCGAGACATTGCAGTGATTCATCGAAATCGCCCACCTGCAGCAGCAAGTGACGTTTGACCAAGACACCGGATCCGCTTCCCGCCACAGCGGCGTTCTCGTTGAACAGGTGAACAAGGAGCGCCCCTTGCCAATGGGGACATTCCCAAATGTTCACCAGATGCCCCTGAGGGTTTTCAACACGTGCAGCGGTGGAACAAAAGCCCAGGGCTGGCTGGGCCTGCATCAACTCGATCTGCCGTTCCAGCTTTCTCGGAAGCCACCAGTCATCGGCGTCGAGGAACGCGACGAACTCACCCTGGGATTCACGGATTCCGGTATTTCGGGCGTTGGACAGACCGCCGTTTGCCTGGTGGATGACATGGATCGTCTTGCCATAGGCGGCCAGAACGGCGGCAGTTTCGTCTGTGCTGCCGTCATCGACGACGATCAACTCGAAATTCCGATAGTTCTGCGCCAACACGCTATCGATGGCCTTGCGCACGCACCAGGCTGCATTGAATGCCGGAATGACGACACTGACGACCGGTGCATCAGTTTTCGGCGTCATAGCCCAATTCGCGCAACATTGGAACGATCATCGGCAGGATGCGCGCGATGGCCTCGGGGTTGCTGTCCTTCCATTTCTGTTTCTTCGGCGCGCCCTTGACGATGCTGGTGGGCCGCAGGTTGGCGCAGCGTGTCCGCATGTCTGTGCCGAAGGGGAGACCCAGGCGCGCGAAAGCTTCCTCGAACATTTCCAC
>JBBIVX010000041.1:0-2397 GCA_037439465.1 Hydrogenophilales bacterium
ACTTTAAAGAGGAGAACAAACAGGAAAAACCGTACACTTATCCACAGCCGACCTCCCTCAGGTCGGCTTCCATCCCCGGCTCAATTCTCGGTCGGCAGGGTGGCTCAATTCTCGGTCGGCGCCAACAAGCCCGATTTCCTGCACTGGACTGTCTGCCTGTTTTTGCTTATCCTTCTTCATGGTGGATGGTTTCCTCGTATAGTTATCCGACTTCGACAATCAGATTTTCTACAGAAATCTCCACCACCTCAACCCATTATACTAAAATCGCCCGTACACCAGTTTCGACTATAACTCGGTGGAGGTGTTCGGGTGCAGTAAGTTCAAGCTGAGCTAATTGAAATCACGAACCATAAAATCTGGCCGAATGCCAGATGGTCGTATATTTAACGAAAACGTAGAGGATGACACCATGCACCACTTGGCTTATTTCTGTCTACCCATAAAGCGATTCCCAACCAGTTTTCATGCACGTAGAAGGGTATACAACTGGCTGAAGCGTGGTCGCTATGATATTTTAGGCGTAGTCCCGGATTTTTGGTGTATTGGTGGAAGATTTTCTGGATATTTGACGTGGCATAGACTTGAATACCAAAATGAAAAAATATTCGAGCAATGCCAAAATAAACTTAAAGACGCTAGGACACTTAAAGGCGCAGTTAAAATACTTGGTCGCCATTATCCTAATTACCATGGCCTATCGCTGTTTGATAGAGATATGTATTTAAAACTTGGATATGAGGACGACGCTCAGATTATTGACGAGGTTTTGTTCAATAAACTTAAGCATAAATTTATAGAACCTGAGGAATTGGGTGGCTATGACAAAATTATAACAGTTAATTGCAAAGCCCCTGCAAGCCCAGATGAAGCCATAAACTACTGGATAGTGGTTGTTGATTATCACTCATAAAGTGGACCCCGATTTTGAGACACCGATTTAAGCTGTCGTCTTCGGAGGACGAAGGCATGAGTGAAGGCAAGAAGCGCAAGGTGCACAGCGCGGAGTTCAAGGCGAAGGTTGGGATGGAAGCGATCAAGGGGGTGAAGACGCTCAACGAGCTCGGGCAGCAGCACGGAGTGCATCCGGTGGTGGTGGGGCAATGGAAGAAGGAAATCCTGGAACGGGCAGCCACGCTATTCGAGGGCAAGCGTGGGCCGAAGCCGGCGGCGCATGCCGACGAAGACCGACTGTACGGGGAGATCGGGCGGCTGAAGATGGAACTGGACTGGCTCAAAAAAAAGTCCGGACTATGAGTGGCGAGACGCGAATGGGCTGGATAGAGCGGCAGGCGGAGTTGGCGGTGGCGCGGCAATGCGAACTGGCGGGGGTGGCTCGGGCGACCTTCTATGGTCAGCGGGCACCGGGCGAGGAGTCGGAGGAGGACTTGCGCTTGTGCCGGCTGATCGACGAGGAATACACGCGTCGTCCGTTTTACGGCAGCCGGCGGATGGTCGTGTATCTGGCGCGGCAGGGGTACGCGGTGAACCGTAAGCGGGCGCAGCGTCTGATGCGCGTGATGGGGTTGGCGGGGATGGCACCGGGGCCTGCGACGAGCGTCAAGCATCCCGAACACCGGGTTTACCCCTACCTGCTGCGCGGCATCGAGGTCAGCCGGCCCAATCAGGTGTGGAGCACGGATATCACCTACATCCGGCTGGCGCGGGGGTTTGTCTACCTGGTGGCGATCCTCGACTGGTACTCGCGGCGGGTGCTGGCCTGGCGAATCAGCAACAGTCTGGACACGTCCTTCTGCGTCGATTGCCTGGAGGATGCGCTGAGCCTGCACGGTAAGCCGGAGATCTTCAACACCGACCAGGGCTCGCAGTTCACGAGCGCGGCGTTCACGGACGTGCTCAAAGGCGCCGGCATTGCCATCAGCATGGACGGACGCGGGCGGGCGCTGGACAACATCTTCGTCGAACGGCTGTGGCGCAGCGTCAAGCATGAGGACGTGTATTTGAAGGGATACGGCACAGTGGCCGAGCTGACGCTCGGGCTGGCGGAATATATGGCGTTCTACAACGGCGAGCGCCCGCATCAGTCGCTGGGCAACCGGACGCCGAACGCGGTGTATGCCGACGGCACCGGCGGCGGCGCCAGCATCCCGGATCGTTTCGGCGGCGCGCGGGGAGTATCCCCTGCTCCGCTACGCTGCGCAGGGGATACTCCCCGCGCAACAACAGGGCAGCGCTGTCCCGCTGCAATCGAAGCAATGGACGCAGCTTAAACTCGGATGAAATCTGTCTTGACGTCGGGGTCCAGCTCAGTTTTGCAGCGCCAGATAGAACAGTTTCAGTAGGGCCTCGTCGCTTGGGAACGAGCCTCGGTTCTTGGTGATCTTGCGCAGGCTCATGTTCACCGACTCGATGGCATTGGTGGTGTAAATCACCTTG
>JBBIVX010000042.1:0-1665 GCA_037439465.1 Hydrogenophilales bacterium
TGTTGGCGCCGACCGAGAATTGAGCCACCCTGCCGACCGAGAATTGAGCCGGGGATGGAAGCCGACCTGAGGGAGGTCGGCTGTGGATAAGTGTACGGTTTTTCCTGTTTGTTCTCCTCTTTAAAGTTGATCGAGGTGACGCTCAGTCGGAGGGTTCAGGCAGGCTGCGGCGGTCCAGTTCCCGCGCCTTGATACGCTTCTTCGCCGTGGCACTGCTATGTCGGAAGCGAATGCTCTCGTTGCCGGTCTCGACGATATGGCAGTGATGCGTGAGTCGGTCCAGCAGGGCCGTGGTCATCTTCGCGTCCACGAACACACTCGACCACTCGGCGAAGTCCAGGTTGGTCGTGATCATCACGCTGGTGTGCTCATAGAGTCCGGACAGCAAATGGAACAGCAACGCTCCGCCGGTCTGACTGAACGGCAAATAGCCCAACTCGTCGAGGATCACCAGGTCCATGCGTAGCAGGCTGAGGGCGATCCGGCCGGCCCTGCCTTGCGCCTTCTCCTGCTCCAGGGCGTTGACCAGGTCGACCGTTGAGTAGAAGCGCACCCGTTTGCCGTGCTGGGTAATTCCAGACACGCCGATGGCCGTGGCCAGATGGCTCTTGCCAGTACCCGTGCCGCCGACCAGAACCACGTTGTGCGCGTCCTCGGTGAAGTGGGTGTCGGCCAACTGCAGGACCAGTTTGTGATCGACCGGTGAGATTGTGAAGTCGAAGCCGGCCAGGTCGCGATGTATCGGGAACTTCGCGGCGTGCATCTGATGGCTGACCGAGCGCATGGCACGGTCCGTGGTTTCGGCTTGCAGCAGCCGTTCGATCAGCCAACGTGCGCTGTCCAAGCCCGCCTGATCCTGATCAAGCAGGTCGGTCCAGGTGCTGGCCATGCCGTGCAGTCGCAGTTGCTTGAGTTCGGCACCGAGGTCACGCATGGTCGACCTCCTCGGCGATGTCCATCCTGCGCAGCCTGTCGTAACGTGTCGTGTCGGCCAGCGGGGACGTGACGACCTTCAAGGGGGTCGCCACATTCTCGGGTACTGGGGGTGCATTCAGCCGTCCCAGGACGTTGATCACATGTTCGATGCTTACTCGGCCAGACGGGGGCGAGTTCTCCAGGGCCAGTTCGACGGCCACCAGCACGGCATCGAGTCCGGCCTTGGGGACGATGGCCAGCACCTGCGCCATGACCCGGTCACCTCCCGGTTCGCGCAGCAGGGCACGCCGAAGTTGCTGCAAGGGTTCAGGCAGATCGGCAAACGGCGCGCCGTTGCGCAGGGCACCGGGCTTCCGCTGCAGAAGCGGGATGTAGTGCTGCCAGTCATAACGGACCTGACCGCGCTCGCTGAGGCGTTCATGACCGGCCACGACGGTATCGCCTGCAACCACCACGATTCGACTCGGATACAACCGTGTGCTGACCATCTGGCCGACCCATTCGCACGGCACCGAATAGCGGTTGCGGGCGATCGACACCAGGCAGGTGCTCGATACCCTGGCGGGCTTCTCGACATAGCCGTCAAACGGCGCCGGCATCGGCATCAGATGCGCCTGTTCGTGTTCGAGCATCTCGGCCACGCTGAACTGATCGTGGTCGGGGTGTCGGATCTCCGCCCAGAGCGCCCGGCAACGGTCTCCCAGCCAGGCGTTGAGTTCGGCGAAGGAA
>JBBIVX010000043.1:0-5259 GCA_037439465.1 Hydrogenophilales bacterium
TTTCATACGTTGACCGCCGGCCTGTCACAGCCCTGTAACAATCCGCGGGCAGTATGCGTGTCGTCGTCAACGTCAAAGGGCTCTGCTCCATGAATCGCACACGCACAGCTATCGTCATCACCCTCTCCAGCCTGTTACTTACGGGCGCCGCACAGGCACAGTTAGTCAAGATCGATGGCTCCTCCACCGTCTATCCGATCACCGAAGCCGTGGCCGAGGACTTCCAACAAGCCAGGAAGAACGCCATACGGGTAACCGTCGGCATTTCCGGCACGGGCGGAGGCTTCAAGAAGTTCTGTCGCGGCGAGACCGACATCTCCGATGCCTCGCGCCCCATCCTGAAGAAAGAAATGGAGGCCTGCGCCAAAGCCGGCGTCCGCTATTACGAGCTGCCCGTGGCCTTCGATGCCCTGACCGTCGTCGTCAATCCGAAAAACGCCATCAATCAGCTCGGCGTGGCCGAATTGAAAGCGATGTGGTCGCCGCAGGCACAGGGCAAGGTGATGCGCTGGAACCAGGTCAAGCCGGCCTTCCGCGATATGCCGTTGAAGCTGTTCGGCCCAGGCGCCGATTCCGGCACCTTCGACTATTTCACCGAGGCCGTCATCGGCAAGGCCAAGTCCTCGCGCGGCGACTACACCGCCTCGGAGGACGACAACGTGCTGGTCCAGGGCGTAGAGCGCGATGTCGGCGCGCTGGGCTACTTCGGTTATGCCTATTACGCCGAGAACAAGGCCAGACTGAAGGCGGTGGCCATCGTCGATCCCAAGACCGGCAAGGCGGTCCTGCCCTCGGAAAAGACCGTCATCGACGGTAGCTACCAACCCCTGTCGCGCCCCATCTTCATCTACGTCAGCGAGGCCGGCTACCGCAAACCGGAGGTGCGGGCCTTCGTCGAGTATTACCTCGACAACGTCGCCACGCTCGCCAAGGAGGTGAAGTACGTGCCGCTGCCCGCCAAGGCCTACCGGCAGGCCGCCGAACATCTCAGGAAAGGCAGGCTCGGCACCGTATTCGGCGGCGATGCCGAAGTCGGCGTCAGGATCGATGATCTGCTGGCGCGCGAAGGCAAGCTGTGACCGGGCACGTTCCGAGCGGTCACGTCAGCGCTCGGCTGGCCCGCAAGGCCAGCCGCCACGCAGGCGAGCGGCTGGCGGAAGGCATGCTGTTCCTGGCCGCCGCCGCCTCGATCTTCATTACCCTCGGCATCGTCTACATCCTGGTGAGCGAATCGCTGGTGTTCTTCCGGCAGGTGTCGCTCATCGACTTTCTCACCGACACGCAATGGACACCGCTGTTCGATGACGCCCACTTCGGCATCATGGTGCTATTGTCCGGCACGGCCGTCAGCTCGCTGGTCGCACTCGGCGTGGCCATACCCCTCGGCACCACCATCGCCATCTATCTGTCCGAGTTCGCCACGCCGCGCACGCGCGAATTCACCAAGCCCATACTCGAGCTGCTCGCCGGCATGCCGACGGTGGTGTTCGGCTATTTCGCCTTGTTGTTCGTGACACCGCTGCTACAACGGCTCATGCCGGAACTGCCAGGATTCAACCTGCTTTCCGCCGGCCTCGTCATGGGCATCATGATCGTGCCCATCATCAGCTCCATTTCCGAGGATGCCATGCGCGCGGTGCCGATGGCGTTGCGCGAGGGCTCCTACGCGATGGGGGCGACGCGGCTGCAGACAGCGTTGCGCGTCGTGGTGCCGGCGGCGATTTCCGGCATGGCCGCGGCCTACATACTCGGTGTCGCCCGCGCCGTCGGCGAGACCATGATACTGGCCATTGCCGCCGGCATGCAGCCCAACCTGACCTGGGACCCGCGCGAGCCGGCCGCCACCATCACGGCTTTCATCGTCCAGGTGGCGCTGGGCGACCTGCCGCATGGCTCGGTCGGCTATCAGACCATCTTTGCCGCCGGCCTGACGCTGATGCTGTTCACCCTGGTGTTCAACATCCTCGGCTTCTGGCTACAACGCAAATACCGCGAGAGATATTGAGATGACCGGGACCACATCCGTCCAGGTGGCGCGCCTTCGCACCAACATAGCCCGACGCAAGCTCTGGGACCTGCTGTTCGCTCTCCTCGGCATCCTCGCCCTGGCCATTGGCATATTGACCATCGCGGTGCTGTTCGCAGACATGCTGATCAATGGCTGGGAACGCCTGCATCCTGAGTTCTTCACCCACTTTCCGTCGCGACGCGCGGCACAGGCCGGCATCCTCTCGGCCTGGGTCGGCAGCGTGCTGGTGATGCTGGTGACCGCCGCCGTGGCGGTGCCCTTGGGCGTGGCCGCCGGCATCTGGCTGGAGGAATACGCGCCGCACCATTGGCTTACCGATGTCATCGAGATCAACATAAACAATCTCGCTGGCGTGCCATCGATCATCTACGGCCTGCTGGCGCTCGGTCTGTTCGTGTATGCCTTCGATCTCGGCCAGAGCATACGCACAGCAGGGCTGACGCTGGGACTGCTGATCCTGCCTATCGTGATCGTCGCCACGCGCGAAGCGATACGCGCCATTCCACAGGTGATACGCGAGGGCGCCTACGCGCTCGGCGCCACCCGCTGGCAGACGGTGAAGCACCACATACTGCCCTACTCGCTGCCGGGGATACTTACCGGCGTCATCATCGGCATGGCACGCGCCATCGGCGAGACCGCGCCGATCATCACCATCGGGGCGTTGACCTTCATCGCTTTCCTGCCGCCGGCGCCAGTCACCGCCGCGGCCCCGTTCATCAGCTTCGAGTGGTTGCAGGCACCCTTCACGGTGATGCCGATCCAGATATTCAACTGGACTTCGCGCCCGGAGGCCGCCTTCCAGGCCAATGCCGCCGCCGCCGGCGTCGTCCTCATCGCCATGACCCTGGCCATGAACGGCCTGGCGATCTGGCTGCGCTACCGTCTGCGCAAAAACATCAAATGGTAATCTTATGAACGATACGCCCTGCGGGATCGCCTCGCTGCCGATAAAGGCCGAAGTCAAGGATTTCAACTTCTACTACGGTAGTTTTCAGGCGATCAAAAATGTCAACATGCCGCTCTGCGACAAGAAGGTGACGGCATTGATCGGCCCCTCGGGCTGCGGCAAGAGTACGCTATTGCGCTCGTTCAACCGCATGCACGACCTATACAGCGGCAATCGCTATGAGGGCGAGATCGTGCTCCATCCCGACCGGACCAATCTGCTCGATCCGCGCGTCGATCCCATCGAGGTGCGTATGCGCCTGTCCATGGTGTTCCAGAAGCCGAATCCGTTCCCAAAATCCATCTATGAGAACGTGATCTACGGGCAGCGCGTGCGCGGCGTCAACAAGCGCTCCCTGCTCGACGACAAGGTCGAGCAGGCGCTCACCCAGGCAGCGCTGTGGAACGAGGTCAAGCACCGCCTGCACGACATGGCCTTCACCCTTTCGGGCGGTCAACAGCAGCGCCTGTGCATCGCCCGCGCGCTCGCCACCGAGCCCGAGATCTTGCTCTTCGACGAGCCGACCTCGGCCCTCGATCCCATCGCCACCGCCAGCATCGAGGAGCTCATCCAGGAGCTGAAGGAGCAAGTCACCATACTCATCGTCACCCACAACATGCAGCAGGCGGCGCGGGTATCAGACTTCACCGCCTACATGTACCTTGGCGAATTGATCGAGTTCGGCTACACCGACGAAATCTTCATCAAGCCACGCGACAAGCGCACCGAGGATTACATCACCGGCCGTTTTGGATAAGCCATGAACACACATCTTTTCAAGCAATTCGATTCTGAACTCGACGCCATCCGTGCCCACCTCGCCCGCATGGGCGGTCTGGTCGAGGAACAGGTCAAGGGCGCCATACAGGCGTTCACCGAAAGCGAACGCGATGAGGCCGAGCGGATCGTCGCCCGCGACCGCAGCATCGACGAGATGGAAATCGCCATCGATGATGCCTGTGCCCACCTCATCGCCCGGCGGCAGCCGGCCGCCATCGACCTGCGCATGGTTATGGCGGTGGGCAAAACCGTCACCGACCTCGAACGCATCGGCGATGAAGCGAAAAAGATCGCCAAGGCGACGCGCAAGATACTCGACCGCGGTCTCGGGCAGGAATTGACCCGGCTGATCGACATCGTCGGCATGGGCGGCGCAACGGCCGGCATGCTGCATGATGTGCTCGATGCCCGGGATGGGCAGGTTGCCCTGCTCGTGCATCGATGCCTTTGCCCGCCTCGACGTCACGGCGGCGGCCGCCGTCGTCCGCCAGGACAAGGAGATCGACCGCCATTTCCGTGCCATCGTGCGCCAGTTGGTCACCTACATGATGGAGGATGCGCGCACCATCTCCACCGCGCTCGACATCATCTTCATCGCCAAGTCGATCGAACGTATCGGCGACCACTGCAAGAACATCGCCGAGGACATCATCTATGTCGCCGAGGGCCGCGACGTCCGTCATATCGGCCTCAACGCCCTCGAACGCGAGGTCAAGGGAGAGTGAGCCACACCGCTCCGCGCGTGCTGGTGGTCGAGGATGAAGCGGCCATCAGGGAGCTTCTGGTTCTCACGCTGCGCCAGGGCGGCTTCGAACCCGCCTTGGCCGCCAGCGCCGAAGAGGCCGTCAACGAGATCAGGCGCGAGCTGCCGGCCGTGCTGTTGCTTGATCTGATGCTGCCCGGCACATCCGGTCTGGCCCTGGCCAAACGTCTGCGCGCCGATGAGCGCACGCGCACGCTGCCGATCATCATGGTCACGGCCCGCGCCGAGGAACAGGACCGGGTGCAGGGCCTGGAGATAGGCGCCGACGACTATGTCGTCAAACCGTTCTCGCCCAAGGAGCTGGTGGCCCGTCTCCGCGCCGTGCTGCGGCGGCGGGCGCCGCACCACTCGGGCGAAGTCGTCGAGATCGGCGCCGTCCGCCTTGACCCCGGCGCCCATAGCGTGACCTGCGGAGGCCAGCCAAGGAATCTGGGGCCGACCGAATTTACGCTGTTGCAGTTTCTGATGCACCACCCCAATCGCGTATTCAGCCGCGACCAGCTGCTCGATGCCTTGCGCGGCGACCACAGCTTTATCGGCGAGCGCACGATCGATGTCTATGTCCGCCGCCTGCGACTTGGGCTTGGGCCATACGGCGAGACGCTGATCGAGACGGTGCGCGGCCTCGGCTACAAGCTGGTGGCGGCGAAGGCATGAACGGCGGAGTGTTGAGCCTCCTCCTGGGCGCGCTGGCGCTCGTGTTGGCCATCCTGCTCCACCGGCAATGGCGGCAAGGCC
>JBBIVX010000044.1:0-959 GCA_037439465.1 Hydrogenophilales bacterium
GAATTGCCGCTAGAAGAAATTGCGCATGTGCTCGCGACGCCAATCTCAACAGTGGCCAGCGCCAGCGCCTGGCTCGCATCGAACGCGCCAGCCACGACATGGCCGATCTGACCAACGCCCTGCTGCATCTGGCACGCGGCGAAAATCAAAGCAGTGCTGAGCCGCCACCTTGCTCGATCGCCGAGGTGGCAAGAGAATCGGTCGAGAAACACCAGACACTCTACCGTGACGCACCCATCGACATCACCCTGGCCCTCGACGAGGATATACAACTGCCGGTGGATAAGACCCTCGCCAGCGTGGTGGTCGACAACCTGATCGACAATGCCATCCGTCACTCCCATTCCGGCCGGATAGATGTCCGTCTGGCAGACCGTTTCCTGGCGGTCAGCGACTGCGGCAAGGGCATCGCCCAAGCCGAACTCGACCGGGTCTTTCTTCGCCATTACCGTGGCAGCGCATCCAACGGCGCCGGCATCGGCCTGTCGCTGGTCAAGCGCATCTGCGACCTCAGCGGCTGGCGCATCGAAATCGACAGTCAACCAGGGCAAGGCACCACCGCCAGGTTGTTGTTTGCCTGAATTTCTGCCCTTATTTAACCGTTTCTTTACATGGCAACAACCATTTATTAACCCATTACCGGTTAGGGTTATGCAGTCTGCGGCAGGTCTCGAGCTGAAGGCTGAAGACCTTGCTACCAGGTACTGTCACCGGGACGGTCTGCCGCCCCGGTGGTTTTTTCACAAAACCGAGGAGATAACACTCATGAATGAGCATCTGGATCGACGCAATTTCCTGAAAATGAGCGGCGCCATGCTGGCGGCCGGCACGGCCGGTTGCGCCACCGGGGTGACCGGATCGGCCGTGGCCGACGCTGGCAGCAAATCGGCGGCGATTTCGACAGGCGCCATGGCCAGCCTGCCCAAGGCCAAGGGCCCGCGCCTGGTGGTGGTGGGTGC
>JBBIVX010000044.1:991-4441 GCA_037439465.1 Hydrogenophilales bacterium
GCCGCGCACGCCAAAAAGGAGTATCCCAACTTCGACGTGGTGCTGATCGACAAGCGGGATATGTATTCCTCCTGCTTCAACAGCAACCTGTGGTATGTCGGCATCATCAACCTGGAATTCCTGGCCGGCCACAGCTTCCTGGACGCCGCGGTCAACCACGAGTACACCTTCCTCAACGCCAATGTCACCGGGCTCGATCGTGCTTCCCGCACGCTCGCCACCACCGCCGGCGATGTCAAATACGACTTCCTGGTTCTGGCCCCCGGCATCTCTTATGACTACGAAAAGATCGGCGTCAAGGACGTGGAGACCATGACCGCCCTGCGTCAGCGCTATCCGGGCGGCTTCATCTCGCCGATGGAGCACGTCAGCCTGAAGCGCAAGGTGCAGGAGTTCGAAGGCGGCGTCTTCGTTCAGACCGTCCCCGGCGGCAACTACCGCTGCCTGCCCGGCCCCTATGAGCGCGCCTGCCTGATCGCCGCCTGGATCAAGAAGAACGGCATCAAGGGCAAGGTACTGGTGCTTGACGCCAACCCCGAAGTGACCATCAAGAAGCAGGGGTTCCACGCCGCCTTCGACGAGCTTTACAAAGGCATTATCGAGTACAAGCCGGGCATGGCCATCACCGGGGTGGATGCGGAGAAGAAGACCATCAAGACCGAGTTCGACACGATCACCTTCGACGACGCCTCTATTTACCCGAACGTGCGCGGCAATATCCTGATCGAGCAGCTCGGCCTGATGGCCCCCTCCACCAAGAGCGGTCAGAAGGAAGCCAACGTCGATACCCGTTTCTACAACTTCATCGGCGACCCGCGTGTCTATGTGACCGGCGACTCTCGTCCGCACCCGTATTCCAAGAGCGCCAATACCTCCAACTCCGAGGGCCAGTATGTTGCCCGCGTATTGGCGGCCCGCGCCCAAGGCAAGGAAATCGCCTGGGAATCGCCTGAAACCGTGTGCTTCTCCATGACCAACGCCTTCCCGCCCGAGGCCATCAAGGTGGACGCCAAGTACGTCTACGATGCCGGCAAGGACGCCATCACCGGCTTCTCGCCCGACACCAAGACCTGGGAAACCCGGGACGAGGCCATGGGCCGCGCCTATCTGGAATGGGCGCAGGGCATGTATCGCGACATGTTCGGCTGATCATCGTCCAACGAACTTCCTTACAAGGGGCCTTTGTGCCCCTTTTTCACCAAAAAATTATGAGGAGACATGTCATGGATAGACGCAATTTCATCAAGGTATGCAGCGCCAGCGCTGCCGCCATCGCGGCAGGTCTGCAGGCGCCGCATGTTTACTCCGGTTCAGCCAAGGATTTCGCCCGCGTCAAGCTTGTGGACGCCGAAGGCAAGCCGCTCAAGGCCACCAGTCTGAATCAGGCTGAGGCCTACGTGTTCGGCTACCCCTATGTCGGCACCCCCTGCTTTCTCATCAGCCTGCCGACTGAGGCCAAGGCCGGAGGCTCGCTCAAGACCGAGGGCGGTGAGGAGTACAAATTCGAGGGAGGCGTCGGGGCACAGAAGAACATTGTCGCCTATCAGGCCATCTGTACCCACCAGTATGCTCACCCCGAAAAGAAAGGCAGCGTGTTGAGTTACACCGCGGCGATGAGCAAGACCGCCGACCGGGCCGCCGTCATCACCTGCTGCGCCCACAACAGTGCTTTCGATCCCGCCGATGGCGGCCGCGTGCTCACCGGCACCAAGGCGAAACAGCCGCTCGCCGCGATCCGCCTTGAGCATGACGCCGCTAGCGATGAGATCTATGCCACCGGCGTCTACGGCGCCGAGCTGATGGATGATTTCTTCAGGAAATTCAAGTCCCAGCTGAATCAGGAATTCGGCATCGGCAAGTACCGCGAACCCGTCAGCGGCACTACACAAGCCGTGCTGCTCTCCAAATATTCCGCCCACGCGGATAGCTGCTGAAGATTAAACGAGCGGCTGACCCGTACCGGATCGGCCGCCACCAGAATATCGCGGCGGCAACGCCCGCAACACATCGTTTGCCCTCCACGCTTGTCAGGCATTTCCAAGACATAGCGCAGTGACTATTTTTCCAGCAAACCCAGCTTGCCGGCCAGCCACTTGGTGGTGGTGGCCTGGATGACGATGGTCATTAGAATGGCGATGAAGGTGATGGAGGCGATGATCTCCGCGCCAGGCGCCTTCATGCCCAGTAGCAGGCCCGCCAGGGCGCCGGGAATGACGCCGGTCTCGCGCGTCCAGCACATGAACAGCATCTCTCTGAACGACCACTGTGCGCGGCGGTCAGGCAAGGCGCACAGGAACACCGTGGCCGGGCGGGCCAGCAACATGAAAACGGTGACCACGATCACCCCGCCCACCAGGTAGTGGTTCATCAGATCGAAATTTACCTGCGAGCCAAGCAATATGAAAATGAACATGCGCATGATGAGCGCCGTGGTGACGACATATTCCTCGAGCTTCTCTTCTTCGTTGTGCTCCATCTCGAAGCCGAATATCTCCTTGTTGCCTAACACGATACCGAACACGAACACGGCCATGAACCCTGAGGCGTGCAGGCCGTCTGCCCCCATGTAGGCACCGATGACGGTCATCAGGGTGACCAGTGGGGCGTATTCGAGCAGGAAATCGAATTTCTCATGGGCGATTAGCATGGCCGCCAGATACCCCAAACCCGCACCGGCCAGGATGCCGAGACCGGCTTGCCAGAACAAATCGCCGAGCGTGGTGACGAGTGAGAACTCGCCCTTACCCATGGCAATCCCCAACAGGGTGAAGGTGATGATGGCGCCCATGGCGTCATTGAAGGCGGATTCGCTCATCACTGTCTGCGCCACCCGGTCCTTGATCTTGACCTGGCGGAACACCGGCACCAGGGTGGCCGGGTCGGTGGAGGCGATGGTGGCCGCCAACAACAGCGCGACGATGAGAGGGATGCCGAGCACGTACTGCGCCACCAGGCCGGTGATGGCGGTAGTGATGGCGACGCCGAGGGTGGCGATGATGACGATGGTGATCCAGACCTCCTTCAGCACCTTGAGCCGGAGCGAGGCGCCGCCGTCGAACAGGATGTAGCAGGAGCCGAATATCAGGATCAACTGGTTGACTGCCGAATCGGCACGAATGTCCACCCAGCCGAGCGCCGCCGGTCCCAACAACATGCCCACCAGCAGGAATAGGACCACATCGGGGACCTTGGCGTAGCGGGCCATCAGCCCAGTGAATGAACCTACCGCGAGGATCAGCCCGAATACCACCAAGATATGCTTGGCGAGCTCAATGCTGTGGGAGGATTCCATGTTCAACCTTTCCCCTTCGTGAATTCATGCCCCTATGGCAGCGAGTTGCAGGGTCGAAACCGTGCCGCCGGCAATGATAAAGCATAATGCTGCAATGCAGAATTCGGCTAGCGGCCATGCTCCCTGGCCGTCAAGCCAAGTGGGTCCGCCGGGTCGAT
>JBBIVX010000045.1:0-4275 GCA_037439465.1 Hydrogenophilales bacterium
TGCGGGAGGCCGTTTCAGCCTGGTTGCGGGTGGCATCGGAGATGCTTTGGATCAGTTGCGCCAGCTCGGCCGACACCGACTCGATGTCATGCAGGGAGTGGCCGGCGACGTCGGACAGCGTGGCCCCATCGACGACGCCGCGGGTGCTGACCTCCATGGCGTTGATGGCATCCTGGGTATCGCTCTGGATGGTCTTGACGATGGCGCCGATACGGCGGGTGGCCTGACTGGAGCGTTCCGCCAGGCGCTGCACCTCCTCCGCCACCACCGAGAAGCCCCGCCCCGCCTCGCCGGCGGCGGCGGCCTGAATGGCGGCGTTGAGGGCCAGGACATTGGTCTGTTCGGTAATATCGGAGATCAGCTCGACGATCTCGCCGATCTCCTGCGAGGATTCGCCCAGTCGTTTGATCCGCTTGGACGTCTCCTGGATCTGGTCGCGGATGGCATTCATGCCGGCTATGGAATTGCGCACCGAAGCGCCGCCTTCGCGGGCCAGTTGCAGCGATTTCTCGGACACCTGGGCCGACTCGGCGGCATTGCGGGAGACCTGATTGACCGATTCCGACATGAAGTTCACCGACTCCGTGGCGACGCCGATCTCTTCGGATTGCTGCTCGGCCGAGGCCAGCATCGTCTCCGACAACTGCCGGGTCTCGGCGGTGGCCGTGGTGACCTGATCCACCGCGCGGTTGACGTTTTCCACCAGCGTGCGCAATTCCTCGATAGCGAAGTTCACCGAGTCGGCAATGGCGCCGGTGATGTCTTCGGTCACCGTGGCACGCACGGTAAGGTTGCCTTCGGCAAGATCGCCCATCTCATTGAGCAGGCGCAGGATAGCCTCCTGGTTGCGGCGGTTTTCCTGGGCCGCGGCCTCGGCGCGGCGGCGCGATTCGGCGACGTTGGCCAACGCCAGCATGACCATACCGGCGAAGGCGATCAGGCCAAACAGGACGGCGAGGGTAAGCGGCAACCAGGCGCCCGCTGTTTCATACGCGGCGGTCAGCTTGCCAGTCATCGTCAACAACTGCTCACTCTCGTCGAACAGCTCGCGCGCCGACCGCTTGGCCTCAACCAACTGCGGCATCTTCTCGAGTATCTGATTGATCTGGCCGGCGAAGGCGGCGAAAGCCTCTTTCAATTCCAGCAGCTTTTCCCGGGCGGAGGCATCGCCGACGGCGGCGATACCCAATTCCGCATTGCCTTCGAGCATGCCGTTCAACACCTCGCCGAAAGTCTTGGCGTCCTGCGCCAACTGATAGGCCGCCTCGAGGTTAATGACGTCTCCCGAAATCAAGGTGTTGGCATTCTTCGCCATGCGCTGGGTCCACAGCGCCTGTTGGTTGGCATACGCCAGGAGCCGGCCGCTGCCCGCCGGCAGCAGGGCGGCTACCTGTTCGGTGAGGTCCAACAGCTCGGCGTTGCGGACGTTGATCTGGGCTATGCCTTGACCCAAGCCAATCAGGGCATTCTCGTGCGTCAACAACGCCTCGATATCCTTGTTCGAAGTCAACCAGCGTTTTTTCAGGGCGGCGAGGTCGCCTTGCAGGACGAGTGGTGAACTCGGCACGGTGACGCCGCCCTCGATCAACGTCTTCAGGCCGCTGGCAAAGCCTTGCTGGCCTTCCTTGAGCTGCGCGAAGGCGGCCTTGTTACCGACAGCCGCCTGCTGCGCGGTCTTGGCATTGCGCTGGGAGAGCATCTGCAGCTTGGTGGAAATTTCCACGTATTCGGCTTGATTGCCCACCCTGACGACATAAAAGACGATGGACGCCACGGTCAGGATGACCGCCACCAGCAGCCCCAGGAACAGCGTCTGATTGCGCTGCGCCGGAGACAACCCCCTGAAGCCGGGGAGTGTCGCCAAATCCAGATTGGCCGCCTTGTCCAGCCAGCCAGGCCCGAGCCATGCCCGCCAACCTTCGAGCCGTTGTGCCAGATTGACACCGCTGTTCCCCATATTCACCGCCTCCTGAAGCAAAAATCCGGTTACGCTAAGCCGCCACCTGCAAAAAGCGCGGGTCCGCCAACAATCGCTCGATGCTGATCTCCGTCCAGACGAGACCGGCTGGATCCTGGTAGGTCGCCAGCACCCAGGGAGCGGCGCTGGAGTCGAGCGGCTGCCGTTTCATGCTGGCCGTATTGCGCAGACCCAGTGCCTGGTCGATGCGCACGGCGGCATGGGCGCCAAAGCGGGCATGGGCCAGCAGCAGACGGTTTTCTGTCTGCGCCGCGGGCTCGGCCAGACCAAGGAAGGAGCCGAGATCGGTGCAGCCGAAAATCGTGCCACGTACGCCGGCGGCGCCGAGAAACCAGGGCTGGGTCCACGGCGCCCGGCTGAAGCGGTCGACCGACACCACCTCGCTGACCTGATCGAGGCCGGTCAGCCAGTGCCGGCCCGCGGCGATGAAGCCCAGCCGCGCCGACTCGGCGTCTGGCCTGGCTCCACCCTTGAGCCGTTCCGCCAGGCGTGTCTGAAAGTCGCTAAGGTTCACTCGCTCTTGCATGCGTCCTCAGCCCAATGCCTTGATCTTTTCCAGCAAGGGCTCCGCCTGTATGGGCTTGACCAGATAGGCGGCCGCCCCCTGACGCAGACCCCAGACGCGGTCCGTCTCCTGGCCCTTGGTGGTGCACATGATCACCGGGATATGCTTGGTGGCGGCATCCCTGGACAACATGCGGGTCGCCTGGTAGCCATTGAGCCCCGGCATCACCACGTCCATGAGGATAAGGTCGGGGGCCGTCGTCCTGGCCTTGGCGATACCCTCGTCGCCATTGTCGGCGGTGTCGGCCTCGAAGCCATTGCGCCGCAGAATGTCGACGAGATAAAACCGCTCGGTCGGCGAATCGTCCACAACCAGCACCTTGCGAATTGGCATCAACGCACCCCCGCCTTACCGCCGCGATGACGGCGTACCGCCGCCACCAGGGCCTCCTTGGAAAAGGGTTTGGTCAGATATTCGTCGGACCCCACCAGACGACCGCGCGCCCGGTCGAACAAGCCATCCTTGGAGGACAGCATGATCACCGGAGTGTCGCGCAGCCGGCTGTTTTTCTTGATCAGGGCGCAGGTCTGGTAGCCGTCCAGGCGGGGCATCATGATGTCAACGAAGATGATGTCGGGGCGATGGTCGGTGATCTTGGCCAGGGCATCGAAGCCGTCTTCCGCCAGGATCACCTCGCAGCCGGCCTGCAGCAGAAATATCTCGGCGCTGCGCCGGATGGTGTTGCTGTCGTCGATAACCATGACCTTGGCGCCTTTCAGGTCCGTCTTGCCTGCCTCGGTCGTCGCCGCGCCGGCCGTCGTTTCGCTCATCAGCCCCCCCGCTCGATCGGATAGCCGGCGGCCTTCCAGGCCGGCAGGCCGGTACGGAACCAGTACACCCGCTTGAAACCACGCTTCACCATGTAACGGGCGGCCTTGTAGCTGTACCAGCACTCGGCGCCATTGCACTGGAAGATCATGGGTGCGTTCTTGTCCTGGGGCAGCTTCGTCAGGTCGAACTTGTCGACGGCGTCGTCATATTCCGTTTCCTTCGGGCTGTTGAGGACATAGGGCACGTGCCGGGCGCCGACGATGTGGCCCTCACGGTAATGGCTGGGCGGCCGCACGTCGTAGAGCGGCACCTTTTCGGCCATCAGTTTTTTCACCTGCTCGGCGGTAAGAATGGTGGCGCCGGGCAGCACCTCTGGGGTATAGAAGCCGCGCACCGAGACCCGCTCGAAGTCGGGTGTGTCAGCCGGGTCGAAGGCGCCCATGCCGGCACCTTTCAGCCTGGCCGCGAGACCCGCATCGAGACCGACGAAGGCGCGCTGCACACGCTCGGCCAGCGCCCCGCCCAACCGGCCGCTGACCACCACACCGGCCAGCGGCACGGGATCGTATGCCCGCACCAGCAAGGCGCCGGGGTGTTGCCCCAACCAGGTCTTGGCCGCGGCTTCCTTCATGGCCGCGATCTCGGCCTGACCGATGTCCAGGGTATAGAGCACTGCGCCGTAGCGACCGACATGGGTCACCTGGCGGAAATAACTGCGCGGCGAAAGTCCGGCCGCATTGAACTCGCCCTTGACGATGACGCTGACCAACGACTCCGGATGCGGCAGAACGAGGCTCTTGCCTTTGGCCTTGTCAAACGACTTGACGCCGCTGCCCTGCGTCGCCACCAGCACCACACGGGTCAAGCAGGGCACCGAGCTGGCCGACCAGGCTGGCGCCACCATGGCGCAGGTGCTGCAGTCCATCCAGCGCGTGACCGACCTCATGGGGGAGATCAGCAG
>JBBIVX010000046.1:0-3214 GCA_037439465.1 Hydrogenophilales bacterium
GTTGGTATCTTATCTTGGCAGCATTGTGGCGCATCACGATTTTCGCCGCGCGCTGTCTTGGCCTTCGCGCCCGGCAGGCCGTCACCCCTGGATCGATCCTGTAGCGCCGGTCAACGTCTGCCGCAGCAAATCGTCCGGGGCGTCGGCGGCGACGTAGCACTCGCCCAGCGTGCGGAACAGCACGAAGCGCATCCGGCCGGCCTCGACCTTCTTGTCCACGGCCATGTAATTCAGATAGGCCTCGACGCCCAGACTCGGCGCCACGGTGGGCAGTCCGGCGCGTTTGAACAGGCGAGCGATGCGTTCGACCTCGGTCTGCGTGATATTGCCCATGCGCCGCGACAGGTCGGCGGCCAGCATGGTGCCGGCGGCGACGCCTTCGCCGTGCAGCCAGACGCCGTAACCCATGCCGGCCTCGATGGCGTGACCGAAAGTGTGGCCCAGGTTGAGCAGGGCGCGGCTGCCGGCCTCGCGTTCGTCGGCGGCGACCACCTCGGCCTTGTTTTCGCAGGAGCGATGGATGGCATAGGCCAGCGCCGCGGGGTCGCGCGCCACCAGCTTGTCCATGTTCGCTTCCAACCATTCAAGAAAGGACCGATCGCGGATCAGGCCGTATTTGATGACCTCGGCCAGCCCCGCCGACAGTTCGCGCGCGGGCAGGGTGTTAAGCGTGGCGGTATCGGCCAGCACGAGCCGCGGCTGATAAAACGCGCCGATCATGTTCTTGCCCAGCGGATGGTTGATGCCGGTCTTGCCACCGACCGAGGAATCGACCTGGGCGAGCAACGTGGTGGGTGCCTGGATGAACGGCACGCCGCGCTGGTAGGACGCCGCGGCGAAGCCGGTCAGGTCGCCGATGACGCCGCCGCCGAGGGCGATGAGCGTGGTCTTGCGCTCGGCCCGGTGGCTCAGCAGGGCGTCAAAGATGAGATTCAGGGTTTCCCAGTTCTTGTAGACCTCGCCGTCCGGCAGGACGATGGGGAGTACCTCAACGCCGGCATTCTTGAGCGTCGCGGTCAGGCGGCCGAGGTAGAGCGGTCCGACCGTGGTGTTGGTGACGATGGCGACGCGCGGTTGCGCCAGCCGCGGCAGGATCAGGTCGGCCCGGTCCAGGAGGCCGGCGCCGATATGGATGGGGTAACTGCGCTCGCCCAAGTTGACGGTGAGGGTCTGCATGATGAATCTCTATGAGAGGTCTCTGGACAATTATAAGCGGCGTCCACAGTCACCCGCTGGCAATCGCCGGCAACGGGTCAGCCATTGTCCGCCGTCGGCGTTTCCTTGAAACGGGACCACCCCAGCCAGCCCAGGCCCCGCTTGAGCAAGCGCTTCGCCCGCCGCCCCTGGATATGCTTGAAGGCATAGACACTTCCTAGCGGGGTGGCGGGGTTGAACGCCATGAAGCCATGGTAGTCGCGCGCGTTTTTCATCCAGCCGCGTTTGTATTCGTCATGCCCAAACCCGTAGTCGAGCCTTCGCACATGGTCGTGGTCGAGCACGTGGGCAATCATGCGACTGGTGAGCACGACGCCAACACCCAGCTTTTTGTAGGCCTCGTGATAGGCCAGCCGGGCGCAGTGCGCGGTGCCGCCGCTGACGATCCAGAACTGCGCGGCGACCGGCTCGTCCCCCAGGCGCAGGATACCCAGCCGCAGACAACCCTTGCTGGCGCTCAGGCTCATGAGTTGCAGCGTTTCCGGCGCGAACATGGAGGGGAGCTCCTTCCAGCTATGACGCGAGACTTGGATATAGTCGGCAATGGCCGCCTCCAAACCGGCCGGACCGGTCACCAACACGAATTCCATGTCGCCCCGTCTTTCCAAGGCACGCTGCCGGCGTCTGACGTTGTAGCGCATGTTCGCGCTGCGCTGCGCAAAATAGGCGCCATAAGACAAGCCGGCGGTGTCCTCAAAGCGATTGTAGGAATTGGCATAAGTCTGTATGACGAAGCCGGCATCACGCAAGGCCCGATCGATGGTAACGCCCAGGGGCGAATCCAACTCGACCGGCCAGAGCCGGACGCCATCGTATCCGCGCCCTTCCAGGGCACCCAGCCGGAAATGTTTGAACAACGCCGTCAGAATACGCACCGGCTGTTCGACGCGCGGCGCGAACATCAGCGCCGTCGTTGTGTAATTCTCGGGGTTGCTGATGGCGCCGATGACATGACCTCGCCTGATCGCGTTATCGCGTGTGGTATAGCGCAGCGGCGCCAGCAGCAGTGGCTGGCCCGAGGAGGAGTCCTCCATGGCATAAAGGCGCAACTCATGGCCTTCGTCGAAAAAATTGCGCATCAGGTGTTCGAACCATGCCGGCTCGCGGAACAATCCCCGCCGCTCGATCTCACCGCTCAACAGTGTACGGTACGGCGCGGGGAGATCGGCGAAGCTTGAGAACTGGCGGATGCGGTAAGTCCCGTTCATAGTCTTGAGCGCCCTGTCGGGCAGTTCCGAAGCCCCGCTACTAGCGTTAAGCCGTTCCACGGCGACGGGCGGAAGGGGTGGTATTCCGCACCCTACCCGAGGCTTTCAAACAAACTATCTGGACTTAACCGGCAATGCAAGATGATTACCCAGGTCGATGGGGAGGAGAGGGCCTTGCCACGCCAGCCTGGATGGACTTTATACTGCGCTGAAACGCTGCGGCACCTGCAACCCACAACACACTACCAGTCATATGAAGATTGCCACCTGGAACGTCAATTCACTCAAGGTCCGCCTGCCACATCTGCTTGACTGGCTGGCCACCGCGTCGCCCGACATCGTCTGCCTGCAGGAGACCAAGCTGACTGACGACGCATTTCCGATTGCCGAGCTGGCAGCGGCTGGCTACAAGGC
Source organism: Hydrogenophilales bacterium (assembly GCA_037439465.1). GTDB lineage: Bacteria > Pseudomonadota > Gammaproteobacteria > Burkholderiales > Thiobacillaceae > Parasulfuritortus. Next base: position 2,838 of record JBBIVX010000046.1, read on the forward strand.
GGCGTATTCGGGTCAGAAGACCTACAACGGCGTCGCCATACTGAGCCAAAAGGAGGCTACCGAGGTGACCGTTGGCATTCCCGGTTTCGCCGATGAACAGAAACGGGTGCTAACAGTGACGGTGGCCGCCACACGGGTAATTTGCCTGTATGTGCCCAACGGGCAAAGCGTCGATTCCGAGAAATACCGCTACAAGCTTGCCTGGCTAGAAGCCCTGCAAAACTGGCTGAAAAGCGAGCTGACGCGGCACCCGCGCCTCGCCGTGCTCGGTGATTTCAACATTGCGCCGGAAGACCGCGACGTCCATGATCCGGCCGCCTGGGCCGGGCAGGTACTGTGTTCCGAGCCGGAACGCGCCCACTTCCGCGCCCTGCTCG
>JBBIVX010000046.1:3224-3786 GCA_037439465.1 Hydrogenophilales bacterium
CCGCGGGCGCTGAGCAGCTCCGAGAAGAAGTCGCTCAAGGACGCGTTCCGCCTGTTCGACCAAGAAGAAAAGGCCTATTCATGGTGGGACTACCGGCAGGGCGGTTTTCGCCGCAACCTGGGCCTGCGCATCGACCATATCCTGCTCTCGCCAGAACTGGCTGACCGCTGCCGTAATTGCCGTATCGAGCGCGCACCGCGCACCTGGGAACGCCCTTCCGACCATGCCCCGGTGGCGGCCGAAATCGAGCTCTGACGCGCCCTGCGCGGTGTTCCAGAGCCTCACGGAACTTACCCCGTATATGGTGCTTTGTGCTAGCGCATGACACTATATTTAGTGTATCGTTGCCGACAGAGTTACCACCGTCACAAGGGAGATTCAAACCATGCAAGAAGCGCTGTTTCCAGAACTGGCAGAGCAGGATATTTCCACCGAGGTCCTCCTCGAAAAATATGCCAAAGGAGATGAAAAAAATGTCACCGACGTGCGTCTAAGGGTCGCCCGCGCACTGGCGGCGATCGAGGAACCAAAGACTCGCGCCCTATGGGAACGGCGTTTCTTC
>JBBIVX010000047.1:0-3764 GCA_037439465.1 Hydrogenophilales bacterium
ACCCAGCACATCGGCGCCTACCACGTTGATACCCCGCGCGGCATGATCACCTTCCTCGACACGCCCGGCCATGAGGCCTTTACCGCCATGCGGGCGCGCGGCGCCAAGGCCACCGACCTGGTCATACTGGTAGTGGCGGCCGACGACGGTGTCATGCCGCAGACCCGTGAGGCCATCCATCACGCCAAGGCCGGCAAGGTGCCGATCGTGGTGGCGGTGAACAAGATCGACAAACCCGGCGCCAACCCGGAAAAGATTCGTCAGGAACTGGCCGGCGAGGAGGTGGTGCCGGAAGAATGGGGCGGCGACACCATGTTCGTCGATGTCTCGGCCAAGACCGGCGTCGGCATCGATCAGTTGCTGGAGGCCATTCTGCTGCAGGCCGAAGTGCTCGAACTCAAAGCCCCGGTCGCCACCCTGGCCAAGGGCGTGGTAATCGAATCCAGCCTGGACAAGGGGCGCGGTCCGGTCGCCACGGTGCTGGTGCAATCCGGCACCCTGCGCCGTGGCGACATGCTCTTGGCCGGCAGCGCCTACGGCAAGGTACGCGCCATGCTGAATGAGGACGGCAAACCGGTCCAGGAAGCCGGCCCGGCGATTCCGGTCGAAATTCAGGGTTTGTCCGAAGTGCCCGGTGCCGGCGAGGATGTCATGGTGCTGCCGGACGAACGCAAGGCGCGCGAGATCGCCCTGTTCCGCCAGGGCAAGTTCCGCGATGTCAAACTCGCCCGGCAGCAGGCCGCCAAACTGGAAACCATCTTTGAACAGATGGCCGAGGGCGAGGTGAAGACCCTGCCGCTGATCCTCAAGGCCGACGTGCAGGGCTCTTACGAGGGCCTGTCCCATGCCCTGCAAAAGCTCTCCACCACCGAGGTCAAGGTCAATATCATCCACGCCGCGGTCGGCGCGGTCTCGGAATCGGACATCAATCTGGCCATCGCTTCCGGCGCCGTGCTGATAGCCTTCAACGTGCGCGCCGACGCCCAGGCGCGCAAGCTGGCGGAGAGTGCCGGCATTGACATCCGCTACTACACAATCATCTACGAGGCCGTGGATGACGTGAAGGCCGCCCTCGGTGGTCTGCTCTCTCCTGAAAAGAAGGAAACCGTCGTCGGCCTCGCCGAGGTACGCCAGGTATTCCGCATCTCCAAGGTGGGTGCAGTGGCCGGTTGCATGGTACTGGACGGCGCAATCAAACGTTCCGCCAGCGTGCGGGTGCTGCGCGACAACGTGGTCATCCATAGCGGCGAACTCGATTCGCTCAAGCGCTTCAAAGACGACGCCAAGGAAGTCAAGGCCGGCTTCGAATGCGGCCTCAGTCTGAAGAACTTCAGCGACCTCCGGGAAGGTGACCAAATCGAGTGCTTCGAGGTAGTGGAAGTCGCACGGACGCTGTGATTGCGGTGCGGAGTTAAGGGGAAAGCCCCCTCTCCTCGCTTCTCGCCCCTCACTGAAACCATATGCCCACTGATTTCCCCCGTTCCCGCCGTGTCGCCGAGCAAATCCGCCAGGAGCTGGCAGACATCCTGTGGCGCGAGGTGCGCGACCCCCGCGTCAAGGGTGTGACCCTGACCGCCGTAGAGGTGAGCACCGACCTGGAACATGCCAAGGTGTGGTTCACCGTGCTGACGGGTGACGCCGGTGGCGCCGCCCGGGCACTGCAACATGCCGCCGGTTTCCTGCGCCGGGAACTGGCCCATCGCCTGCGGCTGCGCCTGGCTCCCAGCCTCGGTTTTCATTACGACGAATCGGTGGAGCGGGGCGCGCGCCTTTCCCACCTGATCGACGCGGCGATCGAGGAAGACAAGCGTCATGGTCAGGACGAACCTGAGGCGCATGGCAAAACGTAAAGTCGATGGTGTCCTGCTGCTGGACAAAGCGGCAGACGTCACCTCGAACCTGGCGTTGCAGAAGGCAAAACGCCTGTATGACGCGGCCAAGGCCGGCCATACCGGGACCCTCGACCCGTTTGCCACCGGCCTGCTACCAATCTGCCTGGGCGAGGCCACCAAGTTTTCCCAGTTCCTGCTCGCGGCCGACAAGGTTTATTTGGCGCAGTTGCGGCTGGGGGTGCGCACAACCACCGCCGATCCCGAGGGCGAGGTGCTGGAAACCCGGCCGGTAGCGGTAACCCGCGATCACGTCATGGCAGCGCTGCCGCGATTCATCGGGGAAATACTGCAAACGCCACCCATGCATTCCGCTCTCAAAAGACAGGGGCGACCACTCTACGAATATGCCCGCAAAGGCATCGAGGTAGCGCGCGAGCCGCGCCCCGTAGTCGTGCATGCCCTCGACTTTATTAGCCTCGATGGCCCCAGGCTGACACTGCGGGTACGTTGCGGCAAGGGGCTTTATGTGCGCACCCTGGCCGAGGATATCGGCCGGGTGCTGCACTGCGGCGCCCACCTTGCCGCCTTGCGGCGGGAAGGCGTCGGCCCCTTCGACGTGCGCGACAGTATCTCGCTGCCTGAGCTGGAAGGCTTCAGCACCGAACAGCGGGACGGGCTCTTGCGGCCGCCGGATTGCCTGCTGCCGCATCTATCCAGGCTCGATCTCGACCTGGAGTCGGCCTGGCAGTTGTGTCATGGCCAGGCGATCTGGCGGACGGGCCTGCGCGTGGGCGAAGTGATGCGTGTCTACGGGCCGGATGGCCGCCTGCTTGGTGTTGCCGAGGTGGATGCCGAGGGCAAGGCCGCGCCGCGTCGGCTACTGGTCGCCTGAGCCCGGCAACAACCATGAATCGCTTGAGAAAAACCCGCTGGCACGAGTACAATTCGCTGTTTCCATTCTCGTTTTAGATCGGAGTAGTTTGAGATGGCTATCGATACCGCGCAAAAGGCGCAAATCCTCAAGGACTTCCAGCGCGCCGCCAGCGACACCGGCTCGCCCGAGGTCCAGGTCGCCCTGCTGACCGCCCGCATCAATGACCTCAACGGACATTTCAAGGTCAACAGCAAGGATCACCACTCCCGCCGCGGCCTGCTGAAGATGGTAAGCCGTCGTCGTCGGCTGCTGGATTATCTGAAGTCGCGCAATGTCGATGCCTATCGTCAACTCATCGACCGGCTTGGTCTGCGTAAGTAATACCGTAACGACTCTGCGAGGTTAGCGTGAATCCCGTCAAAAAGACATTTCAATATGGCCACCATCAGGTGACCCTGGAGACCGGGGAAATTGCCCGCCAGGCCGGTGGCGCCGTAGTGGTCAACATGGACGACACCGTGGTGCTAGTCACCGTGGTGGCGAAGAGCGAAGTGAAGCCCGGACAGGATTTCTTCCCGCTGACCGTCGACTACATGGAAAAAACCTATGCCGCGGGTCGCATTCCCGGCGGGTTCTTTAAACGCGAGGGGCGCCCTTCCGAAAAGGAAATCCTCACCTGCCGCCTGATCGACCGGCCGATCCGGCCGCTGTTTCCGGACGGTTTCTTCAATGAGATACAGATCATCGCCACGGTGATGTCACAGAACCCGGAAGTGGATTCCGACATCCCCGCGATGATCGGCGCCTCTGCCGCCCTGATGCTGTCCGGCGTGCCCTTCAACGGCCCCATCGGCGCCGCCCGCGTCGGCTACATCGACGGCCAGTACGTGCTCAACCCCACCCTCTCCGAGCTCAAAACCTCCGATCTGAACCTGGTGGTGGCGGGCACCGCGGATGCCGTGCTGATGGTCGAATCCGAGGCCGACGTGCTGCCCGAGGACGTCATGCTGGGCGCCGTGGTGTTCGGCCACGAGCAGGGCAATATCGCCATCAACGCG
>JBBIVX010000048.1:0-3710 GCA_037439465.1 Hydrogenophilales bacterium
CTTCCGGCCGGCCTTCGCCGCGCTCGATACGGTGCACCACGCGGTACATCCAGCCGGTGCCCTCGCGGCAGGGCGTGCACTGGCCGCAGGATTCTTCGTAATAGAAATAGGAGAGACGCTCCAGCGCCTTGACCATGCACACCGTCTCGTCCATGACGATGACCGCGCCCGAGCCGAGCATGGAACCGGCCTTGGCAACCGAGTCAAAATCCAGGGTGCAGCCCAGCATGATGTCGGCCGGCAGCACCGGAGCGGAGGAACCCCCAGGGATGACCGCCTTCAAGGTGTGCCCGTCGCGCACCCCGCCGGCCATGGCCAAGAGGTCGGCGAACGGTGTGCCGAGCGGAATCTCAAAATTGCCCGGCCGGTTGACGTGACCGGAGACAGAGAAGATCTTGGTGCCACCATTGTTGGGCTTGCCCAGATCAAGAAAGGCCTGGCCGCCGTGACGCATGATCCAGGGGATCGAGGCCAGGGTCTCGGTGTTGTTGATGGTGGTCGGCTTGCCGAAGAGACCGAAGCTGGCCGGGAACGGTGGCTTGAAGCGTGGCTGCCCCTTCTTGCCCTCGATCGATTCCAGCAGCGCGGTCTCCTCGCCACAGATATAGGCGCCGTAACCATGATGCGCATGCAGGTCGAAATCCCAGCCGGAACCGCAGATATTTTTGCCCAGGTAGCCGGCGGCGCGCGCTTCGTCCAGCGCCTTCTCCCAGGATTCGTAGAGTGCGAAGATCTCGCCGTGGATGTAGTTGTAACCGGCCTTGGCCCCCAGGGTGTAGCCGGCAATGGCCATGCCTTCGATGAGCTGGTGGGGGTTGAACTCGATGATGTCGCGGTCCTTGAAGGTGCCCGGCTCGCCCTCGTCGCTGTTGCAGACGATGTACTTGTCGCCTTCGTAGTTGCGCGGCATGAACGACCATTTGAGCCCGGTCGGGAAACCGGCGCCGCCGCGGCCGCGCAAGGCGGAAAGCTTGACCTGCTCGATGATCTCGGCCGCCGGTGTCTTCTCGGCCAATATCTTTCTCAGCGCCGAGTAGCCGCCGTTGGCGATATACGTGTCCAGGCTGGCCGGATTGGGATGGTCGAGGGTCCAGAGACAGACCTTGGGGCCGGTATAAGGGACGCTCATTTCAACTCATCCAGCAGCTTGTCCACCGTTTCAGGAGACAGGTGGGTATGCATCGTGTGATTGTTGTGCAGACACAGCGGCCCGGCGCCGCAGCTACCCATGCACTCGCCCTCCTTGAGGGTGAAGCGGCCGTCGGCCGTGGTCTCGCCGAAACCGATGCCGAGCTTCTGCTTGAGGTAATCGGCCACCGTGCCGGCGCCCTGCAACTGGCAAGGCAGGTTGGTGCAGACGGTGATCTTGTGGCGGCCGGTGGGTTCCAGCTCGTACATGTTGTAGAAGGTGGCGATCTCGTAGGCGGCGATGGCCGGCATGCCGAGGTAGCGGGCGACGAATTCGACGGTCTCGGGCGAGAGCCAGCCCTTCTCCACCTGGGCGATGCGCAGCGCGGCCATCACCGCCGATTGCTTCTGGTCGGCCGGATACTTGGCGACTTCCTTGTCGATCTGGGCGAGGGATTGAGCGGATAGCGTCATCGATCGATGTCCCCGAAAACGATGTCCATGGTGCCGATGATGGCAACCACGTCGGCGATCATGAGGCCGCGCGCCATCTCGTCCATGGCGGAGAGGTGGACGAAGCCGGGCGCCCGCAGCTTCATCCGGTAGGGCTTGTTGGCGCCGTCCGAGACCAGATAGACGCCGAACTCGCCCTTCGAGTGCTCGATGGCGGCATAGGCCTCGCCGGCCGGCACGTGCATGCCCTCGGTAAACAGTTTGAAGTGATGGATGAGACCTTCCATGTCGCCTTTCATCACCGCACGCGCCGGCGGCGCCACCTTGAGGTCGTCGGTGATGACCGGGCCGGGGTTGGCCTTCAGCCAGTCCACGCACTGCCGGATGATGCGGTTGCTCTGGCGGAATTCCTCCACACGCACCAAATAACGGTCATAGCAATCACCGTTCTTGCCGACTGGAATCTCAAAATCGAGGCGGTCATAAATCTCGTAGGGCTGCATCTTGCGCAAGTCCCAGGCGACACCGGAACCGCGCAGCATGGGCCCGGTGAAGCCCAATGCCTTGGCCCGGTCGGCATCGACCACGCCGATGCCGACGGTACGCTGCTTCCAGATGCGGTTGTCGGTCAGCAAAGTCTCGTAGTCGTCTACGTACTTGGGGAAGCGATTGGTGAAGTCCTCGATAAAGTCGAGCACCGTGCCCTCGCGGTTGGCGTTGAGCCGTTCAACCTCGGCGGCGGTCTTGTACTTGTTGACCTGGTACTTGGGCATGCTGTCGGGCAGATCGCGGTAAACGCCGCCCGGCCGGTAATAGGCGGCATGGACCCGGGCGCCGGTCACCGCCTCATAGATGTCCATCAGGTCTTCCCGCTCGCGGAAGGTGTAGAGAAACATGGTCATGGCGCCGATGTCGAGGCCATGGGTGCCTAGCCAGAGCAGGTGATTCAGGATGCGGGTAATCTCGTCGAACATCACCCGGATGTACTGGGCGCGCACCGGCACCTCACAGCCCAGGAGCTTCTCGACGGCCAGCACATAAGCGTGCTCGTTCTGCATCATGGACATGTAGTCCAGGCGGTCCATGTAGGGCACGGTCTGCAGGAAGGTGCGGTTCTCGGCCAGCTTCTCGGTGGCGCGGTGCAAAAGGCCGATGTGCGGATCGGCGCGCTCGACCACCTCACCATCCAGCTCCAGCACCAGACGCAACACACCGTGTGTCGCCGGATGCTGCGGACCAAAATTCAACGTGTAATTTTTGATCTCAGCCATGCCGATGACCCATGCAATCGGTAGCCAGGACCTGGCCCGGCCACTGGCACGTTGAATTCCGGCGCAGGCCAACTTGCCGCAGGCAAGTTAAGCGCGCAGCGCGGCCGAAGCCAAAATTCATATCAAACCTGGTCTCAGCCATGACCGACGTCGCCGAAGTTTTCTTCGCGCACGATATGCGGCGTCACCACGCGCAGGTCGATACTGACCGGCTGGTAGATCACCCGTTTCTGCTCCGGGTCGTAGCGCATCTCGACCTGGCCGTGAACCGGGAAATCCTTGCGGAACGGATGGCCGATAAAGCCGTAGTCGGTAAGGATGCGGCGCAGGTCGGGGTGGCCGTCGAAGACAATGCCGACCAGGTCGAAGGCCTCGCGCTCGAACCAGTTGGCCACCGGCCAGATATCCACCACCGAGGCGATCACCGGCAGGTCATCATCGGGGCAGAAAGCGCGCACCCGGAGGCGATGATTGCGCGCCACCGACAACAGATGCATGACAGCCGCGTATCGCCCTTCTTCACGGCCGACCCCGGCGTAGGTGGAGTAATCCACGCCGCACAGGTCGATCATCTCGTCGAAACGCAGACCGGGCGTATCGCGCAACTGGACGGCGACATCGTGCCAGTCCGCGGCGCGCACCTCGATGGTGGCCTCGCCCAGAGCCACTTTGCCACTGACCAATTTGTCACCCAGGGCATCTTGCAAACGCGAGAGCAGCACTTCGGGGGTTATGGGCATCTTTTGCTTCAGTCCTTAGCGGGCGATGGTGTTGGTGCGCCTGATCTTGTTCATCAACTGGCCCAGCCCGAACAGCAGCGCCTCGGCCGTGGGCGGGCAGCCCGGCACATAGATGTCA
>JBBIVX010000049.1:0-3375 GCA_037439465.1 Hydrogenophilales bacterium
GCGGCCGGATTCTCGGCTTTGCCGCGCTGACCGTGGTTGGCGATGGCGATGGCGGTATCGGCATGGGCAAGGGCAAGTCCCGCGAAGTGCCGGTCGCCGTGCAGAAGGCCATGGAAGAGGCCCGCCGCAAGATGGTCAAGGTCTCCCTCAAGAACGGAACCTTCCATCATGCCGTCACTGGCAAACATGGCTCCTCCGTGGTGCTGATCCAGCCTGCCTCCGAGGGTACCGGCATCATTGCCGGTGGTGCCATGCGTGCTGTTTTCGAGGTGATGGGTGTGACCAACGTGCTGGCCAAGTGCCTGGGTTCCACCAATCCCTATAACGTCGTGCGGGCCACTCTGAATGGCCTCGAGCAAATGAATACGCCCAGCGATGTGGCGGCCAAGCGCGGCAAGAGCGTTGCTGAGATTCTGGAGTAAGCCATGACCCGCTCGAATGCGAAAATCAAGGTGACGTTGGTGAAGAGTCCCATCGGGACGCAGTCTTTTCACCGTGAATCGGTACGCGGCCTGGGGCTCAAGCGCATGCATCAGTCCGTTGTGCTGGAGGATACCCCGGCGGTGCGCGGCATGATCAATCGTGTGAGCTTTCTGGTCAAAAGCGAGGCGGTATAAAAATGCAACTCAATACTCTGCAACCCGGTGCTGGCAGCAAGCATGCGGCCAAGCGTGTTGGCCGAGGTATCGGCTCTGGTCTCGGCAAGACGGCCGGCCGCGGCCACAAGGGCCAGAAATCCCGCGCCGGCGGCTTCCACCGGGTCGGCTTTGAGGGCGGGCAAATGCCTTTGCACCGGCGTCTGCCCAAACGCGGATTCATTTCTCTTGGGCGGGCGTTCAAGGCCGAGGTTCGCCTCGACGCGCTCAATGCCCTGCCGGTCGATACCGTTGACCTGCTGGTGTTGAAGCAGGCTGGCATGGTGCCGTTGCTTGCCAAGAATGTCAGGGTGATCCTGGCCGGCAAACTCGACAAGGCGGTCAAGCTGGTGGGCATCGTCGCCACCAAGGGCGCCAAGGCGGCCATCGAGGCGGCCGGCGGCAGCGTCGAAGGCTGATCGGAGACCGATATTGGCTAATCCTGCCGCGAATTTTCTCCAGATGTCGGGGAAGATGGGCGATCTCAAGCGTCGTCTGTGGTTTCTCATTGGTGCGCTCATCGTCTATCGCGTTGGCGCCCACATCCCGGTGCCTGGTATCGACCCGGCGGTATTGGCGGATTTGTTCAAAAGCCAGCAGAACGGCATCCTGGGCATGTTCAACATGTTCTCGGGCGGTGCCCTCAAGCGCTTCACCGTGTTTGCCTTGGGTATCATGCCCTATATTTCAGCGTCGATTATCGTGCAGTTGCTGACGGTGGTCTCGCCGCAGATGGAGGCACTGAAGAAGGAAGGCGAGGCCGGTCGTCGCAAGATCACCCAGTACACCCGCTATGGCACAGTATTCCTTGCTGCCTTCCAGGCCATGGGCATCGCCATCGCTTTGGAAGGGCAGGCGGGCTTGGTACTGGAACCGGGATTCATGTTCCGCATCACCACCTTGGTGACCTTGGTGGCCGGCACCATGTTCCTGATGTGGCTGGGCGAGCAGATTACCGAGCGCGGCATCGGTAACGGCATCTCCATGATCATCTTCGCCGGTATCGCCGCGGGCCTGCCCCAGGCCATCGGCGGCACTCTCGAGCTGACGCGCACTGGCACCTTCTCCATTCCCCTGGTGCTGCTGTTGTTCGTCGGCGCCTTGTTGGTGACCGCTTTGGTGGTTTTTGTCGAACGCGGTCAGCGCAAGATATTGGTTAACTATGCCAAGCGCCAGGTCGGCAATAAACTGTATGGCGGCCAAAGCTCGCACCTGCCGTTGAAGCTCAATATGGCGGGTGTCATTCCGCCCATTTTCGCCTCGTCCATCATCCTCTTCCCGGCCACTCTGGCGGGCTGGTTCGGGGCCAGTGAGAGCATGACCTGGCTGCGGGATCTGGGTGCGGCCCTGTCGCCCGGCCAGCCTATCTATGTGCTTCTCTATGCCCTGGCGATCATTTTCTTCTGCTTTTTCTATACGGCGTTGGTGTTCAATCCCAAGGAAACCGCCGACAACCTGAAGAAGAGCGGCGCCTTTGTCCCAGGTATCCGGCCTGGTGAGCATACTTCGAAATACATCGACAAGATCATGACCCGTTTGACACTGATCGGCGCCATCCTGATGCGGCTGACCCTGGCGGGCGCGATCTACGTCACGCTGGTCTGCCTGTTGCCGGAATTCTTGATTGTCAACTGGAACGTGCCCTTCTATTTTGGCGGCACATCCCTACTGATCCTCGTGGTCGTCACCATGGACTTCATGGCACAGGTGCAGGCCTATGTGATGACCCACCAATATGAAAGCCTGCTCAAGAAGGCAAACTTTAAGGGTGGTAACTTCCTGGCCAGATAAAGCGAGATGGGCAAGGAAGACGTCATCCAGATGCAGGGAGAGGTCATAGAGACTCTCCCGAATGCCACCTTCCAGATCAAGCTGGAAAATGGCCATGTGGTGCTGGGGCACATCTCCGGCAAGATGCGTATGCATTACATTCGTATACTGCCGGGCGACAAGGTCACCGTCGAGCTGACCCCTTACGATTTGAGTCGTGCGCGCATCGTTTACCGCGCCAAATGAGTGATTGAAAGGAGCCGAACATGCGTGTTCAAACCTCAGTGAAAAAGATTTGCCGCAAGTGCAAGATCGTCAAGCGCAAGGGTGTAGTGCGCGTTATTTGTAGTGAAGCGCGGCACAAGCAGCGCCAGGGTTGATGAACGGCTTGCCTAGACAGGCCATTCATCGATATAATTTATAGTTTAGTCTGGACGGAGTATTTTCATGGCCCGGATTGCAGGGGTTAACATCCCCAACCATAAACATGCCGAGATCGCGTTGACAGCGGTTTACGGCGTAGGCCGGTCGCGCGCGCGGCTCATTTGCGAGCAAGCGGGGGTCAACCCTTCCGCCAAGATCAAGGATCTCGGTGAGGAGGCCATCGACAAGTTGCGCGAGGGCGTTTCCAAGTTCGTGGTGGAAGGCGATCTGCGTCGGGAAATAACCATGAACATCAAGCGGCTCATGGATCTGGGCTGCTATCGCGGGGTACGGCATCGCCGTGGTTTGCCCGTTCACGGCCAGCGTACCCGTACCAATGCCCGCACCCGCAAGGGCCCGCGCAAGCAAATGCAAGTCAAAAAGTAAGAGTTAGGTAAAACAAATGGCCAAGGCAACCACCGCCCGCGTGCGGAAAAAAGTCAAGAAGAGTGTCGCCGATGCAATCGCGCATGTACATGCTTCTTTCAACAACACCATCGTGACCATCACCGATCGTCAGGGCAATGCATTGTCCTGGTTCACGGCC
>JBBIVX010000050.1:0-3251 GCA_037439465.1 Hydrogenophilales bacterium
GCCGGACAGGGGCTGCTGACCCAGGCTGCAAACCCGTATATCCGTAACGCCCAGCGCGGAGGGAGGCCATTCGACGTATTTCACGAAGTTGAACACGTAGCTGAAGGATAGGAAATCCAACGCGACGAGTGACGCGACGAGTGGGACTATCTTCGCCTCTGGCTGCTCCTGTCAATCGCCGATTTCGCGCGGGAAAGCCTCGAGAAGGTCCCGCCTCGCGTCTCCTTCAGCGCCTGTTCGCCCGGGCAGGCGCCACATTGGTTGGCTTTCCGGGTAACAGGCGCAAGTCACCCCATGACAAGCCGTGGCTTGACTAGTTTTTCACCGTCCTGCACCTACCAGGCGATGCGCTGATCGAACTCGAAAGCGGGTGCGGGTTGGGCGGCTTGATCCCACTGAGGATCGTTCTCCGCCTGCTCCGCCGCTGCCGCCTCCCACAGCGGCGGCCCGCGCGCCGGAGCGATTCTCGGCGGCTGGCTGGATTCACCGATGTGCTCGAGAATCTTCTTCACGGTGGCCGCCTCGTTGATGAAGGCGATGATGCGCATCTCACCGTGGCAGATCGGGCAGAGCAGCGGGAACGCCTCGTAGATCCGCGCCAGCAGCATCGCCCATAGATAGTGTGCCGCCGTGCGGTGGCGGGGCTCATCGCTGTTCGCCGCAGAAGTCGGCACCGGCGGCGCGGCGGCCGGAGCCAGCGCCGTCACCGCCGAGCGCAGCGGCGCATTGGGTGCCAGCACGCCGTAGTAACGGTGGCGATGCGTCCGGGGTGGCGGCACCAGGGCGGCGATCCGGTCGATCAGCTCCAGCGGCGTCAGCACCAGATCACGGGGACCGTCGGGGCGTGGCTTGGGGCAGTGATAGACCAGATGTTCAGCATCGCTTTGGTGTAGCTGTTCGAGGGCGAAGGGCGGCCGGGCACAGTAGCGCAACAGTCGCTCCAGCCCAGCCCGGTCGTTGCCTTCGATGCGCACCGCGGCATCCACCGAGAAGCCGCCACCGTGATCCCAGCCGGCCATCTCTTCCGCGTCGCACTTCTCGATCAACCCGCGCCGGGCGAAGGTGCGCAGGACGCGCCGCCGCACCTGCGCCTGCACTGTGGCGATGGCCGCCCCATCCAGCCCGGCCACCGCATGAAACACCACGCCGGGCGTGGCGTCGGTGTCGCCCGCCGGGGCCGGTTCGAACACACCGTCGATGACGCAGCAATGGAAATGCACATGCTCGTTCAGCGACGAGCCGAAACGATGGATGAAAGCCACCGCACCGCTGCGGGCCGTGTCGCCACTGCCGGTACTATGGTTGCGCAGGCAACGTTCCACCGCGTCCAGAAAGATACGCAGCACCGCACCTTGCAGGTCGGCATCCTCTTGCAAGAAATAGCGCAGTCGCTTGGGCACCGCGAGCACCCATTGGCGCACCGGTAGGCGCGGAAACACATGATCGACGAGATGTGCCGCCGTCTCGACCATGCGTCGCGTGTTGCAGGCGGGGCACACGCCCCGGCCCTTGCAGGAATAGGCGATCAGGAATTCGTGCTGGCAGGTGTCACACCAGGCGCGGGCAAAGCCGTGGGCGAGGATGCCGCATTCGAGATAGCGGCGGAAGCTGCGCTCGACATACGCCGGCGGCGACTCGCCGTAAGGGCCGCTAGCGAGTTCCAGCCAGGTGGCGAAATGCGCCTGGACGGTGCGATACCACAGCGTCTGTTCGGGACGGCGGCGTTGATAACGCTGGGGGCGCGCTGCGGCGCAGGGTGCGGCGGCAGCCATGGGGCATGGCCAGGGCGGGTTTCCGGGGTGAAGTACTGTTAATGAGTACAGTATCGCATTGCTTCCCATTGGGAGCTGGAAGAAAATACAGTCCCCCACGGAGACCGCCCATGCCATCCCCTCGTTTTGTCGATCCCCAGGATGACCTGACGCCGCGTCAGCGGGAGATCCTCGACTTCATCCGCAATTGCCTGACGGAGAGCGGCGCGCCGCCGACCCGGCTGGAGATTTGCGCTGCCTTTGGCTTCGCTTCACCGAATGCCGCCGAGGATCATTTGCGGGCACTGGCTAAAAAGGGGGCAATCCACATGACGGCGGGGGCGGCGCGGGGGATTCGTCTGCCAGCGCCGCCGGGGCTGCCCGTTATCGGCGCGGTGGCGGCGGGCAGCCCATTGCTGGCGGTGGAGAATCAGCGCGGCACGCTGCCCATTGCGCCCGAGCTGTTCTCGCCGCGGGCGGACTATCTGTTGCAGGTACGGGGCAACAGCATGAGTGGCGTGGGCATCCTCGATGGCGACCTGTTGGCCGTCCACCGCACCGCGGAGGCGCGCAGCGGCCAGATCGTCGTCGCCCGGCTGGAGGACGAGGTGACGGTGAAGCGGCTCCAGCGCCGGGGTGGCCGCGTCGAGCTGATGGCGGAGAACCCCGATTACGCGCCTATCGTGGTGAATGGCCCGATGGCGATCGAAGGGCTCGTGGTCGGGTTGATTCGAGGGGGCCGGGGGTCGTGAAAACGTCCCCGTGGATTGCTACGCGAGGGCGTCTTCGAGTGAACGGCAGGTGAGTGGCGCTTTGCTGACCGATACTGAGCGCATGCTCACGGTCGGCAATGGCCGAGATGCGGAAGTAGATCGTCAAGGCTCCTCAGCCGAAGCGGCCATATCCCCAATGCGCAGAGTTGGTCAACTCGTCCTGGCATGTTGGAACACAGTGACCGGAATAGCCTGGCTCAGGTTCCCGGCCAGACATAGCGCAACGCCAGGCCGGATAGCAGCAGGGCCAGGAAACCCTTGAGCAGGTGTTGCGGCACCCGGCGCTGGCAACGCGCGCCGAGGTAGGCGCCGACCAGACCGCCGACGCCGAAGGCGAGGCCCAACCACCAGTCCGGCCGGGCCGCCACACCGGCCGGCGCCGGCAGCCAGACATAGGCGGCGAGGGCAATGCCGGAGGTCAGGAAGGTCGCGGTGAGCGTCGCCCCGGCGATGGCATGCACCGGCAGGCCGTAGAAGGCCAGGCAAAGCGGCACCATGAAGGAGCCGCCGCCGATGCCGTAGGCGGTGCCGATCACCCCGACCAGGAAGGAAAAGCCCAGCATCGAGGGCACCGCGAAGGTGTACTCGTGTTCGCCCTGCGCGAAGCGGATCTCATGCCAGTCCCAAGTCAGCAGGCGCACCGGCTCGTGCGCCGGCGCGGCGGCGCCGCGGCGGCGGAGGTCGGCCAGCAGGCGCCAGGCCAGGTAGATCAAGATGACGGCGACGA
>JBBIVX010000051.1:0-3177 GCA_037439465.1 Hydrogenophilales bacterium
ACAGCTCAAGAGCAACTTTGCCGACATGGCCAACATCGGCGGCCGCCCGGCCGGCACCATCACTGCTGCCGCCTTTCTGTCGCGCTTCGCCGGTAAGTACAAGTGGGCGCACCTGGACATCGCCGGCACGGCCTGGCGGTCGGGCAAGGAAAAGGGTGGTACCGGCCGGCCTGTGCCCTTGCTGGTGCATTTCCTGGCTGGCCGGGCGAAGAAGTAAAGCGGTTTGCGGTTGCCCGGAAGGTGGCGCCTACTCCGCAGTGAGCACCGTGGGCTGTGCCTCTGGCAGCAGCCGGGGATAGTCCCTGGAGGCATGCAGGCCGCGGCTCTCGTGCCTTTGCTGGGCGCATCGGACCATGAGATCGGCGGTCTCGACCAGGTTGCGCAGTTCGATCAGGTCGTTGCTGACCCGGAAGTTGCTGTAGTACTCATCGATCTCTTCCCGCAGCAGGCGGATGCGATGGGCGGCGCGCTCCAGGCGTTTGTTGGTGCGCACGATGCCGACGTAATCCCACATGAAGCTGCGCAACTCGTGCCAGTTGTGGGTGATGACGATCTCCTCGTCGGCATCGGTGACCCGGCTTTCGTCCCAGTGCGGCAGGGCCAGCGTGGCCGCTGGTTGGCGACGGCCAATGTCAGCGGCGGCGGCTCGGCCGTAGACCAGACATTCCAGCAGTGAATTGCTGGCCAGGCGGTTGGCGCCATGCAGGCCGGTACAGGTGGTTTCGCCGATGGCATAGAGGTTGTCCAGATCGGTGCGGCTGTCTTCGTCGACCATCACGCCGCCGCAGGTGTAATGCGCGGCCGGGGCCACCGGCAGCCACTCGCGGGTGATGTCCATGCCCAGTTCCTTGCAACGGGCGTAGATGTTGGGAAAATGGGCGACGATGAACTTGGCAGGCTGATGGGTGATGTCGAGATAGACGCAGTCGAGGCCGCGTTTCTTCATCTCGAAGTCGATGGCGCGGGCGACGATGTCGCGCGGCGCCAGTTCGGCGCGTTTATCGTGCTCCGGCATGAAGCGGGTGCCGTCGGGCAGGCGCAGTACGGCCCCTTCGCCGCGCATGGCTTCGGTGATCAGGAAGGATTTGGCCTTGGGGTGATACAGGCAGGTGGGGTGGAACTGCACGAACTCCAGGTTGGCGATGCGGCAGCCGGCCCGCCAGGCCATGGCGATGCCGTCACCGGTGGCGGTGTCGGGGTTGGAGGTATACAGGAACACCTTGCCGGCGCCGCCGGTCGCCAACGCGGTGTGGCCGGCGGCGAAGGTCTCGACCCGGCCAGCCTCGCTGTCGAGCACATAGGCGCCATAGACGCGCCGTTCGGCGAGCCCCAGTTTTTTCCCGGTGATGAGATCAATGGCGATGTGCTGTTCCCTGAGTTCTATGTTCGGTGCCGCACGCACCTTGGCCATCAGGGTATCCTGGACGCTGGCGCCGGTGGCGTCGGCGACGTGGAAGATGCGGCGCTGGCTGTGGCCGCCCTCGCGGGTGAGGTGGTAGCCATTGGCGTCCCGGTCGAACGGCACGCCCTGGCCGATCAGCCATTCGATCGCGGCGGGGCCGTTTTCCACGACATGGCGGACGACAGCTTCGTCGCACAGTCCGGCCCCCGCCACCAGGGTGTCGCGTATGTGCGCGGCGAAGTCATCCTTGTTTGTGAAGACGGCGGCGATGCCGCCCTGGGCCTTGGCGCTGGAGCTGTCCAGGAAGGCTTTCTTGGTGAGCATGGCTATCTTTACATGGTCCGGCAGGGACAGGGCGAGGGTGCAGGCGGCAAGGCCGGAACCGATGATAAGGACGTCGCAATGGTGGATGGCCATGAGGCTCCAAGGGGAACTTAAGGGTAAAACTCCGGGTCAGTTGAGGCGAACTGCTGCTCTGCGACGGTTATACTAGTCCGCCCCGGAAATGGAAAGTCCGGGTTGAATATTGACCCGGCATGGACCGGAAGATGGATTGGCGGCGAGGCGGCGATCGCCTTTGTGCGAAGGCCTGGCCTCAGGGATTCGAGATGAGCGAGCGGGAGATTGACCGCCAGTTGGTGGAGCGGGCGCGCCGGGGTGACAAGCGTGCCTTCGAACTGCTGGTGGAGAAGTATCGACGCCGGCTGTTGCGATTGCTGTCGCGCATGGTGCGTAATGCCGAGGAGGTCGAGGACATTGCCCAGGAGACCTTCATCAAGGCTTACCGGGCGCTGCCCAATTTCCGTGGCGATGCGGCCTTTTATACGTGGCTTTATCGCATCGGCGTGAACACGGCCAAGAACTTCCTCGCCAATCGTGGCCGGAACATGCCCACGGTCAGCGACCAGGCCATGAGCGACGAGGACGAGCCGGACGAGCGGCTGGTGGCCCAGGACGTCAATACGCCGGAGTCGATGCTGCTCTCCAAGCAGGTGGCGCTGGCGGTGAACGAGGCCGTCGAGGCCCTGCCGGAGGAGTTGCGCACCGCCATCACCCTGCGCGAGATGGAGGGACTGAGTTATGAAGAGATCGCAACGCTAATGGGTTGTCCCATCGGTACGGTGCGGTCGCGTATTTTCCGGGCGCGCGAGGCCATCGCCGCCAAATTGCGGCCGATCCTCGGCACATCCGAAGACAAGAGGTGGTAGACATGAACAAGCTCAATTTGGTTACCGCTCCCGACACCCGGTCGGAAGAATGGGTCTCGGCCATGCTCGACGGCGAATTGGAGACTGATGATTGCCTCCAGGCCATCTCCCGCCTGGGCAAGGATGCCTCGGCCAGCCGGCGCTGGGCGGAATACTGCCTGATCGGCGATGTCTTGCGTGCTTGTCCGCAGGACTCCGCCGGGCTCGGTGCGCGCCTTCAGGCGGCGCTGGCCGAGGAGCCGACGATAGTGGCACCGCTGCCGTCACCTACAATCGAGCGGCGGCCGCTTTATTGGGTGGCCGCGGCGGCGGCCGTGGCCGCCATCACCTGGGGCGTGCTCCACAGCACACCCGAGACTGGCCCGGCGATCCCCGTGGCGGTCTTGGCAACTCCGGCAGAGCCATCCCCGGTGGCGGCCAACGACGTCATGCCGCTTTTGGCCGCGCACCAGGATTACACCTATGCCGTGGTTTCCGATCCGGATATGAAATTTACCGCCATCGCCGCGTCGGAGGGGAGGCGATGAGGGGATGGTGGGCGCTCTGCTGTAGCCTTCTGGCCGTACC
>JBBIVX010000052.1:0-3077 GCA_037439465.1 Hydrogenophilales bacterium
CGGCGGAGGTCGGCCAGCAGGCGCCAGGCCAGGTAGATCAAGATGACGGCGACGAAATATTCGAACCTGGCCCGCTCGGCCAGCCAGTGGGTGCGCAGCCAGGCCCCGGCGAAGGTGCCTGGCGCGCCGCCCAGGGTGACCGCCAGGGCGAGCGGCCAGAACAGGCGGCTCTCACGCCAGTAGCGGTACATGCCGCCGGGGATGGCGACCAGATTGAACACCAGGTTGGTGGCCGAGGCCGCCGGGCTGGCGAAGCCGAGCACGGAGAGCTGGAACGGCACCAGCAGGAAGGCCCCGGAGACGCCGACCATGCTGGTGAAGAAGGCAATGACCATGGCGGCCAGGGGCGGCAGCCAGAGCCAGGTTTCCACACCGGAGGCGGAAAATTGGTGCCAAAGAGTCATGCTTCACGGCCGGCGGTCAATGCCCACCAAGGCAACAATGCCGCCGCCGTCAGGGCGCAGGCGGCCGAGAAGACGAAGGCGGGGAACGCCCCGACCTGCTGATAGAGTTCGCCGAAAATCAGCGACGCGGGCAGCAACAGCAAGCCTGCCGTCAGGTTGAACCAGCCGTAGGCGGTACCGATCAGCTCTTTCGGGGCAAGGTCGGCGACCAGGGCCTTTTCCACGCCCTCGGTGGCCGCCATGAAGATGCCGTAAAAAGCGAACAAGGTGTACAACAGCCATGCCGTGCCCGGCGGCATGAGCCCGAGGCCGAGGTAGAAGAGGCCATACGCCAGCCAGCCTGTGACCAGCAGGCGGGTTCGCCCCAGCCGGTCAGACAACGCCGAAAGCGGTGTCGAAAAGAGCATGGCTATGGCCGACACCGCCGCCCAGGCCAGCGCCACCTGCGCCTCGGCCAGGCCCAATTCGCGCGCCCGCAAGAGCAGGAACATGTTGGACGAGTTGCCCAGTGTGAACAGGGCGAGCACCAGCAGATAACGCTTGAAGGCCGTTGGCAGCCCATGCATCCGCCAGCTGAACGGCGGTTTAAGCGAAGGCATGCCATCCTGGGCCGGCTCCTTGAGCATCAGCGCCATGAAGAGGCAGAGCACAGCGGGCAGGAAGGCGAACAGTATGACGTCGCGCAGCGGCCAACCCAGCCCCAGCAACAAGGCGGCGGTGAGCGGTCCCACCACCGCGCCGGCATTGTCCATGGCCCTATGCAGCCCAAAGGCGAGACCGCGCACATCGGGGTTCACGCTGCCCGCCAGCAGGGCATCACGCGGCGAGGTGCGCAGCCCCTTGCCCACGCGATCGGCGAAACGCAGCAACAGCACGCCCGGCCAGCTCACGGCAAAGGCGATCAGCGGCCGGGCGAAGCCGGCCATGGCATAACCGGCCACCACCCAGGGCTTGGCGCGGCGGGTACGGTCGACGAGCACGCCGGAGAACAGCTTCAACAGGCTCGCCGTGGCCTCGGCGATGCCCTCGATGATGCCCAGCGCGCGCGGCCCCGCCATCAGCACCGAGGCCAGATAGAGTGGCACCAGCGGATAGATCATCTCCGAGGCCGAGTCGTTGAGGAGGCTGATGAGACCGATCAGCCAGACGGTGCGTGGGAGGGAGAGGATCGACTTAAGCATATACTGGCCAGTATACCTAAGCATCTGGCCCGGCCTCGCCGCCAAAGAGCCGAGTCCGCCAAGCCGCCGGGAATCAGGCCAGTCCGAGCCTGCGCATCCGCCGCCAGAGCGTGGTGCGCTCGACACCCAGCATCTTGGCCGCTGCCGTCTTGTTGCCCGCGCAGCGCTTGAGGGCAAAAAGTATCTGCCCGCGCATCTGGCCATCGCCGGACTCCTGGCCGGCGGCGGGGGCACGCGGCATCACGCCCTGCCCGTGATAAGCGCGAATGTCCTGGGGCAGGCTCTCGGGACGGATGGCACCGTCGATGGCGCAGATCACCGCATGCTCCATGGCGTTTTCCAGCTCGCGCACGTTGCCCGGCCAGGGATACTCGATCAACATGCGCAGCGCCTCGTGCGCCAGCGCCGCCTTGCTGTAGCCGCGCCGGGCAAGCCGCGCCAGGAAATGGTCGATGAGCAGGGAGATGTCTGCCTTGCGCTCGCGCAAGGGCGGGATGTGCAAGGTGATGACCGACAGCCGGTAATAGAGATCGGCGCGGAACTGGCGCGCGTCGACGGCGTTTTTGAGATTGCGGTTGGAGGCGGAAACGATGCGCACGTCCACCGTCTGGCTCCTGCTCGCTCCCACAGGCTCGAAACGCCGCTCCTGCACGGCCTTGAGGAATTTGGCCTGCAAATGCAGCGGCACCTCGCCGACCTCGTCGAGAAACAGCGTGCCGTGGTCCGCGGCAGCGAAACGCCCGGCGCGGTCGGCGCTGGCGCCGGTGAAGGCGCCGCGCACATGACCGAAGAACTCCGATTCGAGCAGATCGCCCGGGATGGCGGCGCAATTGGCCTCGATGAGAGGACGCGCGGCGCGCGGGCTGAGCCGGTGCAACTGGCGTACCAGCACATTCTTGCCGGTGCCCGATTCGCCCTGCATCAGCACATAGGCTTCGGTCGGCGCCACCTGCCTGAGGCTGCGCAGCACCTCCTGCATGCGCGCATCGCGGGTGATGAAATCCTGCGACGGCAGGCCATCGGCCTCCTCGCGCAGGCGCTTGAGATCGGTGATGTCGCGCAGGGTGACGAGCCGGTAGGGCGTCGCCCGCTCACGCTCGATCAATCCGGTGCGCAGCCGGAAGCAGCGGCTGCCGGACGGCAAGTCGAGCCAGCGCTCCATCTCGACGTTTTCCTTCTGCCGCCGGCTGACCGCGTCGCCGTAGCCGAGGTCAATCAGGCCGCGGGTGATCGCCAGTTTCAGATTCACCCCGCCGACGTCACTCAATTGCACGACGGGTTTGGCGCCGGGTATCTCCAGCAACTGCCGCGCGGCGGCATTGCAGAACACCACAACGCCATTCGGTTCGGCGATCAGGATGCCCTCGTCGACACTGGCGAGGATGCTTTCCAGAATACCGATGTCACGCAGAATCCTGCCGTCCGACATGACCTCCTCCATGCATGTTGCACGTTGCACAACAGCAACAATAGCTACCAGTACATTGTTTTA
>JBBIVX010000053.1:0-2757 GCA_037439465.1 Hydrogenophilales bacterium
TGCGGGCGCCGCACCTAGAGTTGATCCGTGCCTTTTTCCAACGCCGCTTCGCGGTCTATCAGATACGGCAGGCGGACGGCGGCACGGAGGGGCTCATCACCGGTTATTACGAACCGCTGCTGCGCGGCAGCCGCGCCCCGACCGCCCAGTACCGTCATCCCCTGTATGCGCCTCCGGATGACCTGTTGATCGTCGATCTTGCCAATCTCTACCCTGAACTGCGCAGCCTCCGCCTGCGCGGCCGCCTGGACGGCAAGAAAGTAGTGCCTTATTTCACCCGCGGCGAGATCGAGGCCGGGAAGGCCCAGCTACAGGGCAAGGAAATCGCCTGGGTGGATGACCCGCTCGAACTCTTCTTCCTTCAGGTCCAAGGCTCGGGCCGCATTCAACTCGAAGACGGCAGCGTGATCCGGGTCGGCTACGCCGATCAAAACGGCCACCCCTACAAATCCATCGGCAGATGGCTGGTCGACCAAGGCGAAATGCCCCTGGACAAGGCCTCCATGGAAGGCATCAAGGACTGGGCCAGAAACAACCCAGGACGCCTGCCCGAACTGCTGGCGGCGAACCAGAGCTATGTCTTCTTCCGCGAGCTGGCCAATCACGACGGCGGCCCTTTGGGGGCACTGGGCGTGCCGCTGACGCCGGCGCGCAGCATCGCCATCGACCCGCGCGCCGTGCCGCTCGGCGCTCCGGTCTGGCTGGCCGCCACGCAACCCAACTCGACCACCCCGCTAAACCAGCTGGTACTGGCACAGGACACTGGCGGCGCCATTCGCGGCAACGTCCGCGCCGATTTCTTCTGGGGTTTCGGCGATCAAGCCGGAAAACAGGCCGGGGCCATGAAGCAAAAAGGCCGTATGTGGTTATTCCTGCCCAACGACTATCCACTCACCGCGGGCGATAAATAATTAAGGCGCGGATTCAATCCAGAGTGTTCATTGGGACACGGAATGAGAGGGTGACGTTTTGCGAGCACCGGCCCCGCCACTAAGGGAGGCTTTGGCGACACGGTCGCCGGTCAATCATCCAGCTCATAGCGCACGCGTATGTATATCTGCGCCCGCACCGGCCGCCCATCCTTGCGTGCCGGCAGAAACTTGCCGGTTCTGAAGGCCTCCACCGCCGACTGGTCGAAGATCCCTGGTGGTTCGCCCTCCATGACCTGCACGTCCTGCACCACCCCGTACTCGTCCACCCGCAATAGCAGCTTGACCGTGCCCTCGATGCCGCGCCGGGCCGCCTCCAGCGGGTAAACCGGATTGATGGGCTGGGCCGCCCTGGGCGAGATATCCAACTGCCTCGCCTCGTACCAGGTGGTATCGAGCATCACCGGGATGCTGGGCAGGCTGGGTGCCGGCGGATCGCTGGCGTGCGCTGGCGACGTTGGCGCCCTGGCTGGCGCCACTGGTTGTGGGGCGACTACCGCCTCGGCCTGGTGGGCGGCCACGGCTGGAGGTTTAGTCAATGGGGACGGTTCTGTAACCGGCCCGGGGAGAGAAACCGTTGCCGGCCGAGCAGGCTCCGCGGGAACCGGCGTTGCTGGCGGCGTAATGTCACGGGGTTCTGGCGGCGGCGCGCCAGCCGGCTCGATCAGGCGGGCGCTGATCACCACGGTTTCATCGCGTGCCGGGAATGGTCGTGGCTGCACCAGCATAATGACCGCAAGGTGCAGGCACGCCGACAGCAACAGCATACGCGGCAGGGGCCGCTGCAGCAGGTGGATGGACCAAGACGCCAAGGGGGCACCCAATGATTCCGACATGGGCGGAGTATAAATGGCAACACCCCCGCCGGCAGGATGCCCCTCAGTCTGAAAAAATGCTGGCGCCGCTGTCAGCCGGCAGCGGTACTTACTTTGAGGCCTCGGCCAGCAGTTTTTCCAGGCGATCGGCCGGTGCCAGGCCAGGCACCCGCTTGCCGTTGGCGAAGATGATGGCTGGCGTACCCTGGATGTTGAGCTTCTGGCCCAGCGCCAGGTTGGCCTCGACCGGGTTGGGGCAATCGTCCTTGCCTACCGGTACCGTGCCGTCAAGCATCAACTCCATCCAGGCTTTAGCCCGATCGGCACTGCACCAGACGAGACGGCTCTTGCGCGGCGCATCGCTGTGCATCGGCAGGGGATAGGGGAAGATGTGGATGGTCACATTGTCGAGCTTGGCAAGCTCCGCCTCGAGTTTTTTGCAATAAGGACAGTCCGGGTCGGAAAACACTGCCATCCGGCGCTTGCCATCGCCCTTGACAATTTTGATCGACTGTTCGAGCGGCAGGCTGTCGAACTTCACCTCCGACAGCTTGTCGAGGCGCTCGCGGGTCAGGTTACGCTTGTTCTGGGTCTCCAGCATTTCGCCGACCAGCACATACTTGGCTTTGTCGTCGGCGTAGATGACCTGGCTGCCGTCCACCACGACTTCGTAGAGGCCGGCGATCGGGCTCTTGCTGACGCTGTTCACTTTGGCTCCCGGGAAGCGGCTCTCGATGTTTTTTTTGATGTCGCCTTCGCCGGCATTACAGGCCGTGGCCAACAGGGCGGTCAACAACAGCGGGTAAACGATACGCATGAATTCTCCAATCATCAGTGCACGGCGTGCCGCAGCAACGCCTGTTTCAGCCAATCCTGGCCGTCGGTCAAATCGAGCCCGCCATTGCGCAGCCAGCGCAGCAGCGGATCCGGGTGGGTGAACAACTTTTTCAGACCGCCGCTGGTGAACTGCATGGAAGCCACGTCCTCCCTTCGGCGTAATGCATAGGCTTGGA
>JBBIVX010000054.1:0-319 GCA_037439465.1 Hydrogenophilales bacterium
GTATGACATGCAGGACGTGTTGGGGCTGAGGTAGAGGGCAAGAACCAACGGGCAGCGCCGGATGGCCGAACATAGCCAGTCTGGTGCAAGGCGCGGCGTGTATTGCAATCTTATGCTGGGCTTTCCCTCTTGAAGTATTGCCCTGCCGGCCCCAGATACGGGGCCGGTTTTATTTTCTGGATCGGGATTGGCAACGATGAGCGAAAACATCAAAGAAACCCTGGGTTTCCAGGCCGAGGTCAAGCAACTTTTACAACTGATGATCCATTCCTTGTACTCGCACAAGGAAATCTTCGTCCGCGAGCTTTGTTCCAACGCC
>JBBIVX010000054.1:334-2687 GCA_037439465.1 Hydrogenophilales bacterium
CTGCGCTTCGAGGCCCTCAACGACGGCGCGCTGTATGAAAACAAGCCCGAGCTGAAGATATGGATCAAGGCCGACAAGGACGCGAAGACCCTGACCATCCGCGACAACGGCATCGGCATGAGCCGCCAGGAGGTGATCGAGCACATCGGCACCATCGCCAAGTCCGGCACCAAGGAGTTCTTCGGCAAGCTGACCGGCGACCAGCAGAAGGACGCCCAGTTGATCGGCCAGTTCGGCGTCGGCTTCTACTCCGCCTTCATCGTTGCCGACAAGGTGACCCTGACCACCCGCCGGGCCGGCCTGACCAAGGAGCATGGCGTCGTTGGGAATCGGAGGGCGCCGGCGATTACAGCATCGAGACGGTCGAAAAAGCAACGCGCGGCACCGAGATCGTGCTGCACATGAAGGCGGACGAGGCTGAATTCCTTGAGGATTGGAGCCTCAAGACCATCATCCGGCAATACTCCGACCACATCGCCATCCCCATCGTGTTCGTTGACGACAAGGGTGAGGAAGAGACGGCCAACAAGGCCAACGCCCTCTGGGCGCGCTCCAAGAACGACATCGGCGAGGACGAGTACAAGGCCTTCTACCAGCACGTCGCCCACGACTACGAGGATCCGCTGGCCTGGACCCACGCCCGCGTCGAAGGCCGCCAGGACTACACCGTGCTGCTCTATGTGCCGGCGCACGCGCCGTTCGATCTGTGGGACCGCGAGGCCAAGACCGGCGTGAAGCTGTACGTCAAGCGCGTGTTCATCATGGAAGACGCGCGCAAGCTGATGCCGGCCTACCTGCGCTTCATGCGCGGGGTGATCGACGCCGCCGACCTGCCGCTCAACGTCTCGCGCGAAATCCTGCAACAGACCAAGGACATGGAGATGATTCGCGCCGGCTGCGTGAAGAAGGCGCTGGACCTCTTGGACGACCTGGCCGGGAACCGCAAGGACGACTACGCCAAGGTCTGGGCGAACTTCGGCGAGGTGCTCAAGGAGGGTGTCGGCGAGGACTTCGCCAACAAGGAACGCATCGCCGGTCTGCTGCGCTTCCGGACCACGGTCAGCGACGACGCGAACGTGTCCCTGGCCGACTACATCGGCCGCATGAAGGAAGGCCAGGACAAAATCTACTACGTCACCGCCGACAGCCTGCCGGCCGCCAAGGCCAGCCCGCATCTGGAAATCTTCCGCAAGAAGGGCATCGAGGTGCTGCTGCTCGCCGACCGGGTCGACGAGTGGCTGGTGTCGCACCTGTTCGAGTTCGACGGCAAGCCGCTGGCCAGCGTCGCCAAGGGCGATCTCGACCTCTCCAGCGTCAAGTCGGAAGTAAGCGACACGACTGAGGAAGAAACGCCAAAGACGGAAGCAGCGAAGGCGCTGGTCGAACGCATCCAGGAGGCGCTGAAAGACGCCGTCAAGGAGGTCCGGGTCAGTCACCGTCTGGTCGATTCGCCCGCCTGTCTGGTAACCGGCGAGCACGACATGAGCGGCCACCTGGCCCGCATGATGAAGGCCATGGGCCAGCCCGCGCCGGAGATCAAGCCCACGCTGGAGATCAACGTCAGCCATGCCCTCATCAAGCGGCTGGAAAGCGAAGAGGGTGAGCGTTTCGGCGACCTGGCACGGCTGGTGCTCGATCAGGCCGTGCTGCTCGATGGCGGCCAGTTAGCCGACCCGGCCGGCTTCGTGAAGCGGATGAACGCCTTGCTGGGGGCCTGATCCCCCGGCCATGACCGTTGCCGAATTCATCCAGCGGGAAGATGCCCGGCCCCACAGGCCCGGGTATCACGGGGGCTGGGGGTTCGCCATGGCTGGCGCGCGTCCGCAAGCCGTCAACGCTGCGCCTGGGCTGCCTCGAAACGGTAGGTGTCGTGGCAGCCTGAACAATAGCCCATCAACTCCGCCATTTGGCTTTGCGTCAGGCTCATGTCGCCCCGAGTCCGGGCGTCGCGTTGCATGGTCCTGACCGCTTCGTTCATGGCGAGGGTCAACTGCATGAATTCCTCGGGGAGTTTGTCCTTGACGTTGCCGGGCAGCCTATCCAGCAGACCCGCCATGGGTGTGACGGCCGAGGCGGCCGTCAGCATGTCCTTCTTGGCCAGGGCATTGAACAAGTTGAACAGATTATGCAGGAATTCACGCATTTCGTAGAGCACCTGATTGCGTTCGCTGGCGCTGATCGGGATGGCAACACGGTTGTCCTTCGCTGTCGGGGGCATGGCCAGCACTTGGGCGGAGCCCGAAAAAAAGAGCAAGGCGAGGGCGATGACCTGACGAGACAGCATGTGTATTCTCCCCTGAACAAGTTTTTTCTTGGCGTGGGTAACATAATAATAAAAAACGAATGGGATCGC
>JBBIVX010000055.1:0-2679 GCA_037439465.1 Hydrogenophilales bacterium
AATGACGTCTGTAGTGGCGACCAACCAGACCATTCTGGTCGTGGGCGGCGGCATCGCCGGCATGACCGCGGCGCTTGAGGCTGCGGAAACCGGCAAAGAGGTTGTGCTGGTGGAAAAGAACCCCTACCTCGGGGGACGCACCGTGCAGCTTTACCGCTATTTTCCCAAGATGTGCCATCCCACCTGCGGCCTGGAGATCAACTTGCGCCGGCTCAAGGCAATCCGCGTATCCAGGTGTTGACCCTGGCCGAGGTTACCGGTATCAGTGGCGACAAGGGCAATTACAGCGTCACCGTCAAGCTGGCTCCCCGGTTCGTGAACGAGAATTGCACGGCCTGCGGCGAGTGCAACAAGGTCGCCACCACCGAGATTCTTGACGCCTTCAACTACAACCTGGGCAAGGTCAAGGCTGCCTATCTGCCGAACGACATGGCCTATCCGCAGCGCTATGTGATCGACCCGTCCGTGGTCGGCAGCGCCGAGGGCCAGGCCATCAAGGCGGCCTGCAAGTATGGCGCGGTCGACCTCGACATGAAGGAAGAGGTCGTCACCCTCAACGCTGGCGCCATCGTCTGGGCCACCGGCTGGCAGCCCTACGATGCCGAGAAGATTACGCCCTACCGCTACGGCGAGTTCAAGAACGTCATCACCAACGTCGAGTTCGAACGTCTGGCCGACCCGCACGGTCCCACCGGCGGCAAGCTGCTGCGGCCAAGCGACGGCAAGGAGGCGAAGAACGTCGCCTTCATCCAGTGCGCCGGCTCGCGCGACGAGAACCATTTGCGCCACTGCTCGCGCTTCTGCTGCATGGCCTCGCTGAAGCAGACCCGCTACG
Source organism: Hydrogenophilales bacterium (assembly GCA_037439465.1). GTDB lineage: Bacteria > Pseudomonadota > Gammaproteobacteria > Burkholderiales > Thiobacillaceae > Parasulfuritortus. The sequence continues at coordinate 836 of JBBIVX010000055.1, forward strand.
TGCAGGAAGCCTTCGGCGACGAGGGCAAGTCGACCATCTACTACATCGACATCCGCGCCATCGACCGCTTCGAGGACTTCTACCAGGAGGTCAAGGCCAGTCCCAATGTCGCCTTCGTCAAGTCCAAGGTGGCCCGCATCTCCGAGGACAAGAACGGCGACCCGCGCCTGTGGGGCGTCAATACGGAAGGCTACATCCGCTATTCCGAGCCGCATGACCTGGTCGTGCTGGCCGTGGGCATGGAACCTTCGGTGAAGACCGTTGCCATCCCGGCCGAGGTGATGGGCGATTCCTCCGGTTTTGTCATGGCCGATCCGAGCAATGCCGGTATCTTCGGCGCCGGTTGCGCCACCAACGCCCTGGACGTGAACCGCGCCGTGCAAAGCGCGACTGCCGCTGCCTTGCGCGCCGTCCAGGTGGTCAACCAAGTCGCCCGCGCGGAGGCATAAAGAAATGGCTGAAATGAAAACCGCTGCATATATCTGCAAGGGCTGCGAGCTGGGCGCCCGCCTGGATGCCGCCGCCCTGGTCAAGACCGCCACCAAGGAAGGCAAGATGGCCCTCGTGCGCGAGCACGACTTCCTCTGCTCGGCCGACGGCGTGGCCACGATCAAGAACGACATCGCCAACGAAGGCGTTACCCACGTCGCGATCTGCGCCTGCTCGCGCCGCGCCAAGACCGAGGCCTTCAACTTCCCGACCGTCGCGATCAGCCGTGGCAACCTGCGCGAAGGCGTGATCTGGATTCGTCCCGACACCGACGAGGCGCGCGAGACCACCCAGGAAATGGCCGAGGACTACGTCCGCATGGCCTGTGCCGAGGTGAAGGCGATGAAGGTGCCCGAGGGCAACCCCAACACCGGCACCAGCAAGACCCTCTTGGTGGTCGGTGGCGGCATGTCCGGCATGACCGCCGCGCTGGAGGCCGCCAAGGCCGGCTACAAGGTGGTGCTGATCGAGAAGACCGGGGGGCTGGGCGGCATGGCGGCCAAGTTGTGGAAACGCATCCCCAACCGCGAACCGTTCAAGGCGCCGATGGACAGCGGCGTCGCCGACCTGGTTGCGCAGATCGAGGCGGACGCCAACATCAAGGTCTATCTCAACGCCGTCATCGCCAAGACCGCCGGCGCGCCCGGCCGCTTCAAGGTCGACATCGCGGTCGAGTCCGGCATGACGGTGACCGAGGACATCGGTGCCATCATCCAGGCCACCGGTTTCACGACCTATGACATGGCCAAGTTGCCCAATCTGGGCGCCGGTCAGGCCAACGTGGTTGACCAGCTCGGTCTGGAGGCCCTGGCCCGCGCAGCCAATGGCGGCCCGATCAAGCGTGCCGACGGCAAGGAAGTCAAGTCGGTGGTGTTTGTCCAGTGCGCCGGTCAGCGTGACGCGACCAAGACGCATCTCGAATACTGTTCCGGCCACTGCTGCGCCACCAGCGTCAAGCAGGCCATGTACTTCAAGGACGCCAACCCGGACGTCGATACGGTGGTGCTCTACACCGACCTCAGGATGCCCGGCAACAATGAGGACTTTTACCGCGCCGCCCAGAACAAGGGCGTGATCTTCACCAAGGGCGCGGTGGCCAACGTCAGCACCAGCGGCGATGGCTGCAAGGTCACGTTCAAAGACCTGATATTGAACGAGGAGACCAGTGCCGATGCCGACCTGGTGGTGCTGGCCACTGGTATGGTGCCGACCACCGGCCCCGATCTCGATCAGCTCAATGAAGCCAACCGCGCCGCCGAGGGTGGTGACGCGGCGGCCAAGGAACAGGTCATCCAGATGATGTCGCAGTCGGTACTGAACCTCGATTACCGGCAAGGCCCGGACGTGCCGCAGTT
>JBBIVX010000056.1:0-2569 GCA_037439465.1 Hydrogenophilales bacterium
CGTGCGCCGGAAAATACTGGTCCTGCACGGCCCCAATCTGAATCTGCTGGGTAGCCGCGAACCGCATCACTACGGTCACCAGACCCTCGCCGACATCGACGCGGCCCTGCGCGAACAGGGCCAGGCGGCCGGCGTGGAGGTGGTTTGTTACCAGAGCAACGCCGAGGGCGAGCTTGTCGATCGTGTCCATGCCGCACCTGCCGAAGATGTCGGCTTCATCATCATCAACCCCGCCGCCTACACCCATACCAGCGTCGCCCTGCGCGACGCGCTGGCGGCGGTGGCGATTCCCTTTATCGAGGTGCATCTGTCCAATGTCCATGCCCGCGAGGCCTTCCGCCAGCAGTCGTATTTTTCCGATCTGGCGGTGGGCGTCATCAGCGGGCTGGGGGCCAACGGTTACCTGTTTGCCCTGGGCTATGCCCTCCACGCCCTGGAGGAAGACTGAATGGATCTGCGCAAGCTGAAGAAACTCATCGATCTGGTGCAGGATTCCGGCATCGCCGAGCTGGAGATCACCGAGGGCGAGGAAAAGGTGCGTATCACCCGCACCGTTGCCAACAATGCCATCTATGCTGCGCCGGCCCCCATGATGCAGGCCATGCTGCCGGCCGGGGCTGCGCAGCCGGCCGCCGCCGGGCCGGTAGCCGCCGAGGAACCGGCGCAGCCCGAGGGCCATGTCGTCAAATCACCCATGGTCGGCACCTTCTACCGGTCGCCCTCGCCGGGCGCCAAGGCCTTCGTCGAGATCGGCCAGCCGGTCGGCGCCGGCGATACCCTGTGCATCATCGAGGCCATGAAGCTGATGAACGAGATCGAGGCCGACGTCGGCGGCGTGATCAAGGCGGTGCTGGTGGAGAACGGCCAGCCGGTTGAATACGGCGAACCGTTGTTCATCATTGGCTGATATTTGGCGAGGAGGGAGGAGATAGGAGTGCGGAGCGGGGGGCTTGGCTCCGCGGTTTTTTACTACTCACCCTTCACTCCCGGCCGCTCACTGGAAAAGACATGTTTGAAAAAATCCTGATCGCCAACCGCGGCGACCAGCCGCCGGAAGGCGGCGCAGCGGCGGAGCCAAAGCGCGCAGCGGCCGCAGGCCGCCCGGGCGATTTTGCCGCGGAGACCACCCATGTTTGAAAAAATCCTGATCGCCAACCGCGGCGAAATCGCCCTGCGCATCCAGCGCGCCTGCCGCGAGATGGGCATCAAGACCGTGGCGGTGCATTCCGAGGCCGACGCCGAGGCCAAATACGTCCGCCTGGCGGATGAATCGGTCTGCATCGGGCCAGCGCCCTCGGCCAGGAGCTACCTCAACGTGCCCGCCATTATCGCCGCGGCCGAGGTGACCGATGCCGAGGCCATCCACCCCGGCTATGGCTTTTTGTCCGAGAACGCCGATTTCGCCGAGCGGGTCGAGCAGTCCGGCTTTGTGTTCATCGGCCCGCGTCCTGACACCATCCGCCTGATGGGCGACAAGGTCTCGGCCAAAGACGCCATGAAGGCGGCGGGCGTGCCTTGCGTGCCCGGTTCCGAGGGCGCTCTGGGCGAGGATACCGACGAGTGGCTCAGACTGGCCAACGACATCGGTTATCCGATCATCATCAAGGCGGCTGGCGGCGGCGGCGGCCGCGGCATGCGGGTGGTGCACACCGACGCGGCCTTGATCCAGTCGGTGCAGATGACCCAGAACGAGGCCGGCGCGGCCTTTGACAACCCCACCGTGTACATGGAGAAATATCTGCAGAATCCCCGCCACATCGAGTTCCAGGTACTGGCTGACGAACACGGCAATGCCATACACCTGGGCGAGCGTGACTGCTCCATGCAGCGCCGCCACCAAAAGATACTGGAAGAGGCGCCGGCGCCGGGCCTGGATGTGAAGCTCAGAAACAAGATAGGCGAGCGCTGTGCCGAGGCCTGCCGCAAGATCGGCTATCGCGGCGCCGGCACCTTCGAGTTCCTGTACGAGGATGGCGAGTTCTACTTCATCGAAATGAACACGCGGGTGCAGGTCGAGCACCCGGTCACCGAACTGATCACCGGCTTCGACATCGTCCAGGAGACCATCCGCATCGCCGCCGGGGAAAAACTCTCGGCCAAGCAGAAAGATGTCCAGTTCCGCGGCCACGCCATTGAATGCCGGATCAACGCCGAAGACCCCTACACCTTCGTGCCGTCGCCCGGCCGCATCACCCTCTACCATGCCGCCGGCGGCCCCGGCATCCGCATCGATTCGCATGTCTTCCAGAACTACTACGTGCCGCCGCATTACGATTCCATGATCGGCAAGTTGATCGCCTATGGCGCCAGCCGCGAGCAGGCCATCGCCAGGATGCGTATCGCCCTGTCGGAAATGATCATCGAGGGCATCAAGACCAATATACCGCTGCATCAGGACATGCTGCGCGACGCGGCGGTATTGCAGGGCGGCATGAGCATCCATTACCTGGAACAAAAGCTCGGCCTCGACAAGAAGAGATAGTGGCCGCGATGGCCTGGCTGTCCCTCAAACTGGCCGTGGACGGCGAAGCCGCCGAGGCGATGGCCGACGCCTTGCTGGCGGCCGGTG
>JBBIVX010000057.1:0-2474 GCA_037439465.1 Hydrogenophilales bacterium
GCGGCTTGGTGGTCGCCGCCAAGCGCAACCTGCGCGACGACGACGCCAACGAGACACAGGAGTAGCACCATGGCACACAGCGCGCATCCCGCACCGGCGCCGCTCGGCGGCAAACTCATCACCCCGCTGACCGTCAACCTCGCCCTGCTGATCGGCATTGCCGGCCTCATCCTGCTGCTCCGCTTCATCCTTGGCCTGGGCGCCGTCACCAACATCAACGACGGCTATTCCTGGGGCATCTGGGTGGTCTATGACGTCATGGTCGGTTCCGCCTTCGCCTGCGGTGGCTACGCCGTGGCACTCCTGGTGTACATCTTCAACCGCGGCGAATACCACCCGCTGGTTCGTCCGGCGCTGCTTGGCAGCCTATTCGGCTACACCCTGGCCGGCGCCTCGGTCATCATCGATCTGGGCCGCTACTGGAACACCTGGCACATCTTCACGCCGGGCTGGGCGCAGATCAATTCGGTGATGTTCGAGGTGGCGGTGTGCATCACGCTTTATATCTTCGTGATGTGGATCGAGTTCTCGCCGGTGTTCCTGGAAAAGCTCGGCCGCCAAGACATCAAAAAAAGGCTGGGCAAGTGGATGTTCGTGTTCATCGGCCTGGCCGCCTTGCTGCCCTCCATGCACCAGTCCTCACTGGGCTCGCTGCTGATCGTGTTCGGCACGCAGGTCAATCCTTTGTGGCAAACCCTGCTGCTGCCGGCCCTCTACCTGATGACCGCCATCACCGTCGGCTACGCCATCGTCATCTTCGAATCGACGTTCTCGGCCATCGGTTTCAGGCGGCCATTCGAGCTTACCATCCTGGCGAGGCTGTCCAAGGTCATGTGGGCGTTGCTGCTCGTCTACCTGGTCCTGCGCCTGGGCGACATCGTGGTGCGCGGCGCCTTGGGCGAGGCCTTCAAGCCCAACGTCATGGCGCTGATGTTCTGGGTGGAGATGCTCTTCTTCGCCCTGCCCGCCTGGATACTGGCCAAGCCCAGCAACCGGCGCCGGCCCGACAAGCTCTTCCTGTCCGCCGTCTTCATGATGACGGCCACCTTCCTGCTGCGCATCAACTCCTTCCTGGTGGGCTATGAAACCGGCGAGGGCTGGCAATACTTTCCATCCGTATCGGAGATCCTGGTGACCATCGGCATCATCGCCATCGAAGTCCTCGGCTACATCGTCCTCGTCCGGATGCTGCCCGTGCTGCCCAAGCACGAGGCCGCCCAATAACCTGGAGCAGAAAAATGAGCAAACGCATCACCATCGACCCCATCACCCGTATCGAGGGTCACCTGCGCATCGACTGCGAGATCGATGGCGGACGCGTCAGAAAGGCCTGGGCCTCGGGTCAAATGTGGCGGGGTGTCGAGCAGATACTGCTCGGCCGGGACCCGCGCGACGCCTGGTCGATCACGCAACGCATCTGCGGCGTCTGCACCACGGTGCATGCCATCGCCTCGGTGCGCGCGGTGGAAAATGCGCTTGCCATGGAGATACCGGTCAACGCCCAATACATTCGCAACCTGATCATCCTGGCGCACGCCATCCATGACCACATCGTCCACTTCTACCACCTCTCCGCCCTGGATTGGGTCGACGTGGTCTCGGCGCTCAAGGGCGACCCGGCAAAAACCGCGCAACTGGCGGAATCGCTCTCCACCTGGAAAGGCAACAGCAAACACGAATTCGCCGCCGTGAAAGAACGCCTCGCCGGCTTCGTCGGCGGCGGCCAACTGGGTGTGTTCGCCAACGGTTATTGGGGCCACCCGGCCATGAAACTCACGCCGGAAGTCAACCTGCTGGCGGTATCGCACTATCTCCAGGCCCTCGACATCCAGCGCAAGGCCAACAAGATAGTCGCCATACTCGGCGCCAAGACCCCGCACATTCAGAACGTGGCGGTGGGCGGCGTCGCCAACTCCATCAACCCGGACAGCCAGTCGGTACTCAATGTGGAACGGCTGCTCGCCGTCAAAGGCTGGATCGACGAGCTTGCAGACTTTGTGCACAACGTCTACCTGGTGGACGTAGCCGCCATCGGCGCCTTCTACGCTGACTGGACCCGGTACGGCGCGGGCATCACCGACTACCTGTCGGTCCCCGATCTGCCACTGGACGGCAAGGGCACCCAGTTCGCCCTGCCCGGTGGCTTCGTCCCGGGCGGCGATCTCGGCAAGTTCAAACCCATCACCCGTTTTGGCGACCCCTACTTCGTGGACGGCGTCACGGAAAGCGTCAAACACGCCTGGTACAAGGGCGGCAAGGGCGCGCTCCATCCCTACAAGGGCGAGACCGAGGCCGAGTACACCGATTTCAAGGACGACGGCAAATACTCCTGGGTGAAGGCACCGACCTTCTATGGCAAGCCGGCCCAGGTCGGGCCGCTCTCAAGGGTGCTGGCCATGGCCGCCGCCAAGCATGCGCCCACCCTCGGCTATCTGACCCGTCTGCTCGACACCGCCGGCGCCGTGGCCGGCAGC
>JBBIVX010000058.1:0-2438 GCA_037439465.1 Hydrogenophilales bacterium
GATGGCGTCGGCGGCGTTGATGAGGCCATCCAAGGCCTCGATGGCCTCGGCACGCTCGATCTTGGCGACGATCAGAGCCTTCCCGCCGGCCGCCTGGAGTATCTCGCGGGCCTGCTGGATATCGGCGGCACAACGGGGAAAAGACACCGCCAGATAATCTGCCTTCAACTGCGCGGCGGTCTTGATGTCCTCGATGTCCTTGTCTGTCAGGGCCGACGCAGAAAGGCCGCCGCCCTTGCGGTTGATGCCCTTGTGGTCGGAGAGCACCCCGCCCTGGACGACCTTGCAGGTGACGACACCGTCCTTGACATCCTCGACCCACATTTCGATGCGGCCGTCATCCAGCAGCAAGGTGGCGCCGCGGGAGACATCGTAGACCAGATCTTTGTAGTCGAGGCCGACTTTGGTCTGATCGCCCAGCTCGCAGTTGACGTCGAACAGGAATTTGTCGCCTGTCTTGAGGGTGATTTTTTTATCCTTGAAACAGCCAATACGAATTTTCGGACCTTGCAGATCCACCAGCACGCCGACGGCGCGGCCGCGTGTCTTGGCCAGTGAGCGCACCAGCTCGGCGTTCTGGATATGTTCCTGCGGCGTGCCGTGGGACAAGTTGAGACGGACGACATCGACGCCGGCCTCGATCATTTTGTTCAATACCTTGGGGTCCGAACTGGCGGGCCCGAGGGTGGCGACGATTTTGGTTCTGCGCTGCATATGTGTATTTCCTGTGTAGGAGCGCCGACAGGCGCGAGCACGCATGTGTATCGGATCAATCGCGGCCGCCGCCGCTCCTACAAATCAGCCTCGCGCCCTTTTTTCGAGTATATCGACGGCGGGCAGCACCTTGCCTTCGAGGTATTCCAGGAAGGCACCGCCGGCGGTGGAGATGTAGGACACCTTATCGTAGATGCCGTACTTCTGGATGGCGGCAATGGTGTCGCCACCACCGGCCAGGGTGAAGGCCTTGGTGTTGGCGATGGCCATGGCCACGGTCCTGGTGCCGGCGCCGAACTGGTCGAATTCGAATACGCCGACCGGGCCGTTCCAGACCACGGTGCCGGCCTGCATGATGATGTCGGCCAATTGCTGAGCTGACTTCGGGCCGATGTCGAAGATCATGTCGTCGTCGGCCACGGCGCCAGCATCCTTGAGGACGGCGGGCTCGTTGGCGTCGAATTTCTTGCCGCAGACCACATCCACGGCGATGGGAATGGTGGCGCCACGTTTGGACATCTTTTCCATCAATGCCTTGGCGGTCGGCACGAGATCATCCTCGCACAGCGACTTGCCGACGTTCTTGCCGGTGGCCTTGAGGAAGGTGTTGGCGATGCCGCCGCCGACCACCAGTTGCTCGCACTTTTCAGACAACGCCTCCAGAACGGTCAGCTTGGTGGAAACCTTGGAGCCGCCGACGATGGCGACCATCGGCCGGGCCGGGTTGGCCAGGGCCTTGTCGAGCGCTTCCAGTTCCTCCGTCACCAGTTTGCCGGCGCAGGCGACGGGGGCGAACTGGGCGATGCCGTAAGTGGAGGCCTCGGCCCGATGGGCGGTGCCGAAGGCATCCATGACGAAGACGTCGCACAGAGCGGCATACTTCCTGGCCGTTTCTTCGGCGTTCTTCTTCTCGCCCTTGTTGACGCGACAGTTTTCCAGCAGAACGACCTCGCCCTCGGCCACGTCGAAGCCGCCGTTCACCCAGTCCCTGATCAGACGCACGGGCTTGCCAAGTTTTTGCGACATGAGGGCGGCGACCGGGGCCAGGGAGACTTCCTCGCTCCATTCGCCCTCGGTCGGCCGGCCCAGGTGGGAGGTGACCATCACGCGCGCCCCGGCTTTGAGGGCGTGTTCTATGGTGGGCATGGAGGCAGTGATACGGGCGTCTGAGGTGACTTTGCCTTCCTTGACAGGCACGTTGAGATCGGCGCGGATGAAGACGCGCTTAGCCCTAAGGTCAAGGTCGGTCATGCGCAGGAATTTGGCCATTGCGTTACTCCTTGGATTGTTAAGCGGTAAGGGATAAGGGGGCTTATGCCTTACGGCTCACTGGTGAGGAACAAGGTACAAGCAGCAAGGAAAATCTCGACCCTTGTTCCTTGTACCTTGAAGCTGAATTACTTGGCCACGTGCTGCACCAGGCGCAGCATGTTGCAGGTGTAGCCGTACTCGTTGTCGTACCAGGCGACGACCTTGACGAAGGTCGGGTCGAGGGCGATACCGGCTTCGGCGTCGAAGGTCGAGGGCGCGCTGTTACCGCGGAAGTCGGTGGAGACCACTTTCTCATCGGTATAGCCGAGCACGCCCTTGAGGGCGCCCTCCGCGGCGGCCTTCATGGCCTTGCAGATGTCTTCATAGTTGGCGGCCTTGTTCAACTCGACGGTCAGGTCGACCACGGAAACGTCGGAAGTCGGTACCCGGAAAGCCATGCCGGTGAGCTTCTT
>JBBIVX010000059.1:0-1858 GCA_037439465.1 Hydrogenophilales bacterium
GCCATAACCTGCAATTCTTGGGCTCCTCCAAATATTTCATAAATGATAGCACGCGCCAGCGCCACCCTCACGGCGGCGGTCAGCTCGTCCGGGTCCTGGCTGCGGCCGGCCTGCTCGGCCAGGGCCTCAAGTATGCTGCGCATATCGCGGATGTGTACCTTTTCCTCCAGCAGGGCCTGCAGCACCTTCTGCACGGTGGCCAAGGGCAACAGTTTTGGCACCAGTTCTTCCACCAGCTTGGGGCTCTCCTTGGCAACGTGATCGAGCAGCTGCTGGGTTTCCTCGCGGCCCAGCAGCTCGGCGGCGTGTTCATTGATGATCTTGGACAGATGGGTGGCGATCACCGTGCCGGCATCCACCACGGTATAGCCATAGGTCTGTGCCTGTTCGCGCAGACCCGCATCCACCCACACCGCCGGCAAGCCATAAGCCGGGTCGGTGGTGGCCTGGCCCTGGATGCCGCCAAACACCCGGCCGGGATTGATGGCCAGATATTTTCCCGGCTGTACCTCATGTTCGGCCAGGGTGACCCCCTTGAGGGTGAGGCGATAGGCATTGGGCTTGAGTTGCAGATTGTCGCGGATGTGCACTGCCGGCACCAAAAAGCCGGTGTCCTGGGCAATCTTCTTGCGGATGCCGCGAATGCGCCGCAACAACTCGCCATCCTGACCCTTGTCGAGCAGCGGTACCAGCCGGTAGCCCACTTCCAGACCGAGGCGGTCAACCGCCGCCACGTCGTGCCAACCGACCTCTTCCGCTTCCGCCGGCTTCGCCGCCGGCGCTGCCTCCAGGGCCTGCGCCGCCGCCATCCGCTGCTGTTGCGTCAGCCAATAACCAGCGCCACCGAGCAGGCTGCCCATGAGCAGGAAGGCGACATGCGGCATGCCGGGGAGGATGCCGAGCAGTGCCAGGATGCCGGCCGCGAGGAAAATGGCCTGTGGCTTGCCGAACATCTGGCCAAGCAGTTGCTGGTTGAGGTCCTGCTCGCTGGAGACGCGGGCGACGACGATGCCCGCGGCGGTGGAGATGACAAGGGCCGGCACCTGCGCCACCAGGCCATCGCCGATAGTCAGCAAGGTATAGCGCGAGGCGGCGTCGGCGAACGACATGCCGTGCTGGGCGACGCCGACGATAAGCCCGCCGACGACGTTGATGAGCATGATGATGATGCCGGCCACGGCATCGCCGCGCACGAACTTGGAGGCGCCATCCATCGAGCCGTAGAAGTCGGCCTCCTGGGCGATTTCCGCCCGCCGCCGGCGTGCTTCGTCCTCGCCGATCAGGCCGGCGTTGAGGTCGGCGTCGATGGCCATCTGCTTGCCCGGCATGGCGTCCAGGGTGAAGCGGGCGGAGACTTCGGCGATGCGGCCGGCACCCTTGGTGATGACCACGAAGTTGATCAGCACCAGGATGATGAACACGATCAGGCCGACCGCATAGTTACCGCCCACCAGGAAATGGCCGAAGGATTCGATCACCTTGCCTGCGGCATCCGGGCCGGTGTGCCCCTCCATCAACACGATGCGGGTGGAGGCGACGTTGAGCGACAGGCGCATCAGCGTGGTCATCAGCAGCACCGTGGGGAAGACCGAGAACTCCAGAGGCTTCAAGGTATAGAGGCTGATCAGCAGGACGATCATCGCCAGGGCGATATTGAAGGTGAACAGCATGTCGAGCAGGAACGGCGGCAACGGCAGGATCATCATCGCCAGGATGGCGATCACCAGTATGGGCGCCGCCATCTTCTGCCACTGCATGCCGCTCAGGGTCGCCGCCGCCATCAGTTCGCCTCAGACCGATCGAGCGGGTCCATTTCCGCCGGAACCTGCCAGGCGGCGGGCAGTTGCGGCTGCATTTG
>JBBIVX010000059.1:1876-2297 GCA_037439465.1 Hydrogenophilales bacterium
AGACGTAGGCCAGCACCTGGGCCACGGCGGTGAACAGGGCGGCGGGGATGACGTCGCCCACCTCCACGTGCCGGTGCAGGGCGCGGGCCAGGGGGGGCGCCTCGACGATGGGGACGTGATGCTCGCGCGCGATCTCCTTGATCCGCTCGGCCACCTTTTGCGAGCCCTTGGCTACCACCTGCGGCGCCGCCATGACATTTTCCTCGTACTTAAGAGCCACCGCGAAGTGAAGCGGGTTGGTCACCACCACATCGGCCTGCGGCACCGCCTGCATCATCCGGCGACGGGCCTGCTCGCGCTGCAGCGAACGGATGCGCGCCTTGATCTGCGGGTCGCCCTCGGTTTCCTTATTTTCCTGCCGCACCTCTTCCTTGGTCATGCGCAGGTTGCGGTGGTACTGCCAGAGCTGGAACGGCACGTC
>JBBIVX010000060.1:0-2258 GCA_037439465.1 Hydrogenophilales bacterium
CGTCCGGTAGGTTCGGTATCCTTCGTCGGCGAGCAGGCGGGCGCCGAGCGAGCGATGGACGTTGCGTATGCTGTATTGCAGCCGTTGTGGAGTCTTGCTCTTGAGGCCGGCGATGGCGTCCTTGACCATCTGCTCGGCCAGCTCGCCCTTGTCGAAAGATGGGTTGGAGGCCTCGATGCAGAAGCGCGGTTCGGTCGCGGCGATGCCACCCTGGCTAAGCAACTGGCCGAGCTTGAGCCGGTGCTGCCTGTCAGTCTCGCCGGGCAGCAACTCCAGCAGGTCGGTGCGGCCGATAAGGTCCTCGAACCGTTTGATACCGAGCCTGGCCAGCCACTCGCGCGTTTCCATGGCGACGAAGGTGAAGAAGTTGACCACCATGTCGGGCAGGCCGATGAAGTGTTCGCGGCGCAGCTTGGCGTCCTGGGTGGCGATACCGGTGGCGCAATTGTTGAGATGACAGATGCGCAGGTACTTGCAGCCCAGGGCAATCATCGGCGCGGTGCCGAAGCCGAAGCTCTCGGCGCCGAGTATGCCTGCCTTGATGACATCGAGTCCGGTCTTGAGACCACCGTCAGTCTGCACCCGCACCCGGCCCCTGAGGCCGTTGGCGCGCAACACCTGCTGGGCCTCGGTCAGGCCGAGTTCCCACGGTGTGCCGGCGTACTTGACCGAGGTCAGCGGGCTGGCGCCGGTGCCACCGTCATAACCGGAGATGGTAATCAGGTCGGCGTAGGCCTTGGCGACGCCAGCGGCGATAGTGCCGACGCCGGGTTCGGCCACCAGCTTCACCGACACCAGGGCGGTCGGGTTGATCTGTTTGAGGTCGAATATGAGCTGGGCGAGGTCCTCGATGGAATAGATGTCGTGGTGCGGCGGCGGCGAGATCAGGGTGATGCCGGGCTTGGTGCAGCGCAGCCGCGCGATGATCTCGGAGACCTTGCCGCCGGGCAGTTGGCCGCCCTCGCCGGGCTTGGCGCCCTGCGCGATCTTGATCTGCAAGACCTCGGCGTTGACCAGGTAGTGCGGGGTGACGCCGAAGCGACCGGAGGCGACCTGCTTGATCTTGGACATCTTGACCGTGCCATAACGCTTCGGATCCTCGCCGCCCTCGCCGGAATTGGAGCGGCCGCCGATGCGGTTCATGCCTTCTGCCAGCGCCTCGTGCGCCTCTGGCGACAAGGCGCCGAGCGACATGCCGGCGGAGTCGAAGCGTTTGAGGATGGCCTCGATGGGCTCGACTTCGGCGAGGGCGATCGGCGTCGCCTCCTTCAACCGCATCAGGTCGCGTAACATCGCCACTGGCCGGTTGTTGACAAACTCGGCGTAGCCTTTGTAGGCCGCGTAATCGCCGGTCTGTACCGCTTTCTGCAGTTGCTGCACCACGTCCGGGTTGTAAGCGTGGTATTCGGCGCCGTACATGAACTTGAGCAGGCCGCCGGCGGCGACCGGCTTGAGCGGGTTGAAGGCAGCACGGTTGAGCTTCACCTGGTCGGCCTCGAAATCGGCAAAATTCGCGCCGGATACGCGCGACACCGTCCCCTTCAGGCATTTCCCCACCACCTCCTCGTGCATGCCCACCACCTCGAACAGCTGGGCGCCACGATACGAGGCGATGGCCGAGATGCCCATCTTGGACATGACCTTGAGCAGCCCTTTGTCGATCCCCTTGCGATAGTTCATCAGGGCCTTTTCCGCCTTCACCTGGATATCACCGTTACGCACCAGTTGCAGGATGGACTGATAAGCGAGGTACGGATAGACGGCGGTGGCGCCATAGCCGATGAGACAGGCGATCTGATGCGGGTCGCGGGCGGCGCCGGTCTTCACCACGATATTGGCGTCGCATCTCAGACCGGCGGCGATGAGTGCATGATGCACGGCGCCGACGGCGAACAGCGCGGGTATGGTCAGGGTGGATTTGTCGATGGCGCGGTCGGACAGCACCACCACCACCTTGCCCGCCCGCACCGCCGCCACCGCCTCGGCGGCGAGCCGATCGAGGGCGGCCTCTAGATGGCTGCGGCTCGGGTCGTATTGCAGATCGAAAAGCACCACCGCATAGGCGGGATCGGTGCCGGCGGTGACCGCCTTGTAGGTTTCATTCGATAGTACCGGCGAATTAACCTCCAGGCGGTGGGCATGTTGGGGCGTCTCCTCGAACAGGTTCCGCTCCCGCCCGAAGACGGTATTGAGGCTCATGACGATGGCCTCGCGGATCGGGTCGATGGGCGGATTGGTGACCTGCGCGAACTGTTGAC
>JBBIVX010000061.1:0-2113 GCA_037439465.1 Hydrogenophilales bacterium
TACGAGAATCTTCCCGACCTCGTGGACAAGGTCGGCGCGGTCCTGTCGAAGCAGCCCGATTCTTGGGAATTCGTCTGCGTCGATGACGGTTCGCGCGACGGCTCCGACCGGCTGCTGACCGAACTGGCGCAGAGCCGGCCCTGGTTGCGGCCATTCTTTCTGCGCCGTAACTATGGTCAATCCACCGCCATGCAGGCGGGCTTCGACGCCGCCCGCGGTGAGGTACTGGTGACCCTCGATGGCGACATGCAGAACGATCCCGCCGACATACCGCGTCTGCTCAAGATGCTCGACGCCCACCCCGAGATCGACATCATCTCCGGCTGGCGCAAGCACCGCCAGGACAAGGCCTTCTCGCGCAGGCTGCCATCCATGCTCGCCAACCGGCTGATCTCCAAGGTCACCGGCGTGCGACTGCACGACTATGGCTGCTCGCTCAAGCTGTACCGGCGCGAGGCCGTGCGCTACGTTAAGATCTACGGCGAGCTGCACCGTTTCATCCCGGCCCTGGCGCATGAGTATGGCGCCAAGGTGATGGAGGCCGAGGTCAACCACTTCCCACGGACCAAGGGTGTGTCCAAGTACGGTATCGACCGCACCATCCGCGTCCTGCTCGATCTGATCTGGGTAAAGTTCATGCTGCGCTTTCTGCATCGGCCGTTGCATGCCTTCGGCGGCATCGGCGCGGCGATGTTCCTGCCGGGCCTTTTCATCCTGCTCTACCTGGCCGCCGTCAAGCTGTTCGCCGGTGCCGACATCGGTGGGCGGCCGCTGTTGCTGATGGGTGTCATGCTCACCCTGATGGGTACCAACTTCATCGGCATGGGCATCCTGGGCGAGCTGCTCACCCGCATCTGGCACGAACCGGGCGGCAAAGCCCAGTACCTGTTGCGCGAACCGCCCAGCACAAGGGAATGACCGCCTTCTGGCCGGCGCGACGGCGTGATCAACTGCTGCTGGCGGCGGTCGTCCTGCTGCCTTTTCTGGCCCTGGGCACGCCGCCGCTGTTCGATCTGGACGAGGGAGCCTTCACCGCCTCCACCACCGAGATGTTCCTGCGCGGCGACTTCATGTCGAGCTATCTCCTGGGTGAGCCGCGCCACGACAAGCCCATCCTGATCTACTGGCTGCAGGCCGCTTCAGTCAGCCTGCTGGGCAGCGGCGAATTCGCCTGGCGCCTGCCCTCCGCCCTCGCTTCCGCGCTCTGGGTAGTCATCACCTATGCCTTCGTCAGCCGGGTGACCGAGCGTGCCAGCGGACTCACCGCCGCCCTGCTGGTCGCCACCGCCGCCGGTCTCACCGTCATCACCCGCGCCGCCACCGCCGATGCCCTGCTCAACCTGTGCCTGGCCGGCGCCGGCTATGCCGCCTGGCTGTGGCTGCGGGAGGGTGAGCGGCGCTGGCACTATGCCGGGTTCCTGGCCATGGCCCTGGGCTTTCTCACCAAGGGACCGGTGGCCGTGCTTGTCCCCGCCGCTGCGGTGGCGCTATGGTGCGTCAGTCAACACGATTGGCGGCGGTTGCGCCATTGGGCCATGGCGCCGGGTCCACTCTTCCTGTTCATCGCCGTCGCCGCCCCCTGGTTCGTGCTTCAGACCTGGCAAGAGGGTCCCGGCTTTCTGCAGGGTTTTTTCCTCAAACACAACCTGGCGCGCTTCGATACCCCCATGGAAGGCCATGGCGGCAATCCCCTTTATTACCTGCCGGTCGTGCTGATTTCACTGCTGCCCCATACCGGCCTGTTATTGGCTGCCTCGACCCGCTTGCGGGAAATCTGGGGCGACGACCTGCTGCGCTTCGGCCTGATCTGGTTCCTGCTGGTATTCGTGCTGTTCTCGCTGTCAGGCACCAAGCTGCCGCATTATGTCTATTACGGCTATGGCGGCCTGTTCATCATCCTGGCCGTGCTGGCTGGCCAGCCCTTGCGGCGCTGGCTGGTGCTCGGCATGGCGCCCCTGGGGTTCGCCCTGCTGCTCGCGCTGCCCTGGCTGCTCGGCCGTCTAGGCGTCACACTCAGGCCGGATGACCAGCTGTTGTTGGCAGGCTATGCCTCGGCCTTCGGTCACGGGTATTCCTTCTGGTTCGCCGGGGCCCTGGGCATCAGCCTGATACT